>DDWS01000049.1 GCA_002347685.1 Syntrophaceae bacterium UBA2280 | reverse complement strand
ACGAAGTCCTGGCACTCAACACCTAACCTACAAGCCTTTTTGATTTCTATCACGATAGAGGCAATTATGTCTTTTGCAATGGTTACAGGGATAATCATGATATCGGATATTCCCCCCGATCCCTATAAACCCGCTTACCGATTTAATAGGGTACATAAGGGCGACATCGGATAATTCTATTCCGCAGAAATGATCGGACAGCAAAGAAAACAGTTTGTGTTGCTCGGATACATCCCAGTCACAATAGCCGGGACTATACCGATTGGAGATGTTTAATCCTAAAGCGGTCATTCGGCTGGAGAGTCTGATTTGTATCCTGTCCATGGCCGTCTCAACGACTGCTGAGCCGATAATGTCCATAATGTATCCTGTTGTCAGGTCGCCTTCCGCCAGGAGTTTTTTAGACAAATCGCTGATTGCAGGCCCGGCGGTACACGCAAACACGGCAATTTTCTCGGCTTTTTTTAACTGATTATACACAATGGTTTGAAGGTTAAAAGCAACACCGTCAACGGATAAAATGTGAGCGTCTTTGTTAAAGCGAAGCTTATCCTTAATGATCAATCCGCCGTTAATGTCGCAGTAATCGGCAGCAAGGGAAATCGCTTCATCAATCATTTCAGGTAATGGTTCGGGCAGGGTGCCAGGCTTGTATCCCATCAGGGATGAGAGTGTTGATCGCGTAATCGCCAGTTCGTTAAACGAGATCCGATATGAAAAACCGTCTGCAATTCCATTTTTTTCAAGCATCTGATATTTCCGAAACCCTTCTGCATCCAACCTTCATGGAACGAGAAACGGATTTCCCGGGCGGCTGCAGCCGCACTAATCCTCTACCTGAACCTGCATCGCATTAACCTTCGCGGCATCTGCATTGTAATAGAATGATGAAGCAAAGAAGAGAGCCGCCGCCACCATTGTGAAGACAGGGAGAAACAGCATCGCGGTTTGGATTCCGTAGATATCTGAGAAATAACCGATGACGGGGGGACCGAGCGAACTTCCCAGTAGATGCTGTATGATGATGCAGATACTCAGGGATGTGGCGCGCAATCCCGGATGAACCACATCCTGAGTGACCGCGACCGATGCCGGTACAAAGGCGACGGCGCATATTCCCGTTACAATCAGCACCGCATATTGCGCGTTCCCCGAAAAAACACTGAAAGCCAGGAATAGCGTGGCGGAGGTCGCAAGCGATGAAAGCACGGCGAACATCAGTCGCGCATTCGATCTCGAACGAAGCCAGCGATCGGCCAGGAATCCGCCGAGCGGAGCACCGACGATGGCCATCAGCATGATGATACTGCTCTTCATCCCCGCCTGCCCCATCGGGAGGCCCTGGGTCCTGTTGAAATATGTCGGTAGCCAGCTCATCAGTGCGGTGGTGACGAACACGTTTCCCGCGAAAGCCAGATTATTGAGCAACAGTGATTTTATTCGTACGAGGTGCAGGACGATCATCTTCCATTGAACGCGGTTTCCGTATTCAGGAGAAGAGGCGATGCCCTCCGTGTCCAGCTCGACAGTTTTATAATCTTTTACCCTGAAGAAAAGGAGCGCCACAATCATACCCGGGATCGCGACAATCCCGAGGGCGTAGCGCCAGCCGAGATGCTGTGCGATCAATCCCCCGAGGGCGATGCCAAGCGCGCTCCCCAGGGGTATGGATGCGTTCCATATCCCCAGCATCCGCGCCCGTCGTTCGGCGGGAAAGATGGCGGATATCATCGCCGTTCCACCCGGGGCGTATCCCGCTTCCCCTATGCCGACAATCGCACGGAGCGTGAAAAGCTGCCAGAAGTTGCGCGTTGCGGCGCAGGCCAGCGTCGCCAGGCTCCACACCACGGACATGATACCAATGCTTTTTTTCCTGCTCCACCTGTCGATAGCGAAGGAAGCGGGCAGGGTGAACAGGAGAATCGACCAGTAGACAACCGACACCAGCAGGCCGCATTGCGCGTCCGAGAGTCCCCAGTCATTTTTGATATAGGGGAAAAGGGAAACAATCACCATCCTGTCGATATAATCGAACATGTAGAGCAGGAAAAGAAGGGTAAAGATGAAATACGTCTGCTGCTTCGTAAGGGGGCCGGAAAATAATTCCTTGTTGTTCATAGACACCTCTTCGTCAACGAATTTTTTAAAAATCGTCGGGATCACTGCTGCCTGATACGAAGGGAATCGATCATGCACTCGACAGCCTGATCGTAGAGCGTATCGAAACGGTATCCCTCCAGCATGGTTTTCTGGAGCTTCCTGAGATGGGTGATTCCATGGAGCATCCCAAGAAATATTAATGCGTATTGTTTGGCGTCAACCCGTTTGAACACGCCGAGTTCAATCCCCGCTTCGATCGCTTCGTGAAGCGGCGCAAGAATTTTCTCGCCATGCTTATCTATGCGGGACTTCATCTGCATGGGGAAGATCCTCCGGGATGATGAAACGAAGTAATCCAGAAAATCGAAATATGCCTTGTGTTTAACGCTGAACTCAAGGATAGATTTGCCGATCGCCCTGATCTTTTCCGGCGGCGATGTGACCGATGAAACTGCGGTTGCGAGGCTTTCGTGTATGAGGTCGAATGCCTCCATGGAAAGGGTAGCGTATATCTCTGTTTTGCCGGAGAAGTATGAATAGATCGTCCCGAGCCCCAGCCCGCTTATGTCTGCGATCTGGCGGATGGAGACGCCGTCAAGGCCGTTTTTAAGAAGCAGGCCCCGCGCCGCCTCAAGGATAGCCCGCCGCCTTTCATCCTTTACTTTCTGCATCCGTTTCCCGGTTTCCGTACGTTTGTGTTGTGCGTTCATCATGGGTCTCCCGGCACGGGGATCGCGGCTCCAACCCTCAACGGTCAGGCAGCCTTTCAGTAGGATACAGCATAAAAAACATTGACATTCGAACAATGTTCATTTATGAACATTGTTCATAAACCATGGTATCCATGTCTTTGTCAAACACTTTTTTTAATCACAGGGCATGAAGCCGGGGGGAACATCTGATGGACTTGCTAAAAAACGCGAACCTGTTTTATTCATAATATTTTTAATTAATTTGAATCGGAGACATGGCATATGAACGGAAAGGAACGCATCAAGGCCGCGTTGAGCATACATGAGCCCGACCGGGTTCCGCTTTACATTCACGGCATCAATGAGGCACCGATCATTGGCATCGGCAGACACATCACCGACGGTCTTCCGGATCCGAAGGAATTCCGGGAGATGAACGACCGGGACAAGGGGAAACTGCTGGACACGCTTTTCCTGATCCATGAGCACTTCAGTATAGACGGCTTCACCTCCTTCGAGATCGGCCACGAAGAGAACGTGGATGCGGAGCATGTTGCAGACGACTGGGGGGTGGTGTACACCCGAAGCATACACGGTCTTCCGGTTGCCACGGGTCATCCCGTGCGGGATCCCGGTGACATCGACAGCTTCACGCCTCCGCGCCCCAACAGGGCGCACCTCCTTCTGCTCGACTTGGGGCGGGAGCGCTTTAAAGGCGAAAAAGCCCTTTTCTGGCTCATGCGCGGAGCCTTCGTACGATCCTGGCGACTCATGGGTATGGAAAACCTGATGATCCAGATGTATGATAATCCCGAATTCGTTCACCGCGTCGTCCGTATGGTCACCGACTATAGCCTGGAACAGCTTGACATGCTTGTCGATGCCGGCCTGGACGTCCTGGTGGTGGAAGACGACATCGCGGACAGGCACTCTCCTCTGATATCACCGCGGCAATTCCGGGAGTTTATTAAACCGTATAACATGGAACTGGTCGAAAAAGCCCACAGGATGGGACTGAAGGCCGTTGCCCACAGCGATGGCAATCTTTGGCCTTTGCTCGATACAATGATTGAAACGGGATATGACGGACTCAACCCGCTGGAGCCGCAGGCGGGTATGGACTTAAAAAAACTCAAGGAGTACTGCGGGGCGCGACTCTGCCTGATCGGAAACATCGATTGCGTCGAGCTTCTTCCCAACGGAACTCCCGAAGAAGTTGACGAGGCCGTACGGCAGGCGATCACCGATGCAGCGGAGGGAGGGGGGTATATCGTATGCGATTCCAACTCGCTCCATCCGGGTGTTAACCCTTTGAACTGCATTGCGATGTTTGAAGCGGCAAAAAAATACGGAATCAGAAACGTTTAGCACAATCAACGAGTACAAAAACCACCCTCGGAGAATCGGATATGGAACTATTCAGTGAACTGGCCGAAAAGGTTGAAAATGGGCAACATAAAGAGGTCATGACGCTGGTTGAGAAGGGCATCGCGGAAAACATTTCCGTAAGCGAGATGCTGAACAAAGGTCTTGTCGCAGGCATGAACTCAATCGGCATAAAATTCAGGAACAACGAGGTGTTCGTGCCGGAGGTATTGATGGCCGCACGCGCCATGAAGGCTGGACTCGCGATACTGAAACCCGTTCTCCTGAGGGAAAAGGTTGCGTCGAAAGGTAAAATCGTCCTGGGTACGGTCAAGGGTGACCTGCACGATATCGGGAAGAATATTGTCTGTTACATGCTTCAGGGTGCCGGTTTCGACGTGATCGATGTTGGAATTGACGTCCCGAAAGAAACGTTTATCGATGCCGCGAAAGCCGAGGGCGCGCAGATTATAGCACTTTCTTCCCTGCTGACGACCACGATGGTTTACATGCAGGAAGTCATGAATGCACTGCATGCCTCGGATCTGAACGATACGGTCAAGGTGATTGTGGGAGGGGCTCCGGTGACTCAGGCTTACGCAAACGAGATTGGTGCTCACGGGTATGCTGCCGATGCCTCCACGGCGGTGGATGTCGTCAGAGGGTTGCTCGGCCGGTAGGAGAGATGGTCATCTCGTATGCCGGGGTTGCGGAAAATCTTCCAGAAACGGCGTGTTCGGTTCTGAGAGATTCATCAAGGAGTATGGATATGACCGGTAAGGAACTTTTATTGCAGGCCCTGAAAGGGGAGACGACCTCGCGCCCGGCATGGCTGCCGTTTGTCGGCTGCCACGGAGGTTTTCTGATCGGCAAAACAGCGGCGGAGTATCTTCAGTCGGCCGACTTGCTGGTTGCCGGCTTAAAGAAAGCAAGGGAACTCTACAAGCCGGACGGCCTGCCGGTGATATTTGATTTACAGGTGGAGGCTGAAATTCTGGGCTGCCGGCTGCGCTGGGCCGATGAAGTGCCGCCCGCCGTGCTTGGCCACCCGTTGGCCGAAGGCGGGAACATTGCAGACCTGCCCATGCTGGATGAAACCAGAGGGCGTTTTCCAGTGATTGTGCAGGCATTGGAGAGGCTGAAAAAGGATATCGGTGCGGATACCGCGCTTTACGGGCTCATCTGTGGGCCGTTCACACTGGCGCTGCATCTGCTTGGCAGCGACATTTTCCTCGATATGTACGACGATCAGGACCGCGTGCTGGCAGTGATCGATTATTGCGCCGGCATTTGCATTAAGTCGGCCGACATTTATCTTGATCACGGCGCGGATGTAATCGCCGTTGTCGATCCAATGACCAGTCAGATCTCCCCGGACCATTTTGTGCAGTTTGTCACATCCGCGATGAACACGGTCTATGACCATATCCGCGCCCGCGGAGGATTGTCGTCGATATTTGTCTGCGGCGATGTGACCCGCAACCTGGAAGTGATGGTGAAGACCACGGCGGATTGTATCTGTGTCGATGAGCAGATTGATATGGCGAGGCTGCGGGAACTCTGCCGGGCAGAAGGAAAATCGTTCGGCGGCAACATTAAATTGACCTCGGTACTGCTTCTGGGTGATGAAGCGGACGCAAAGATGGAAGCGCTCGACATCATGGAGAAGAGCAAAACGAAAGGGTTCATCCTGGCGCCGGGCTGCGACCTGCCGTATGCCGTGCCGGTGAAAAACATCCAGGCTGTCGCCGACATGGTGCACGAGGAGTACAAGCGAGAGGTTGCTAAAACACTGACCGCTAAAATCGCCGATACATTTGATGACATCATACTGCCTGATTACAAATCCGCAAACACGGTGCTGATTGATGTGATCACGCTCGACTCGACGTCCTGCGCGCCCTGTCAGTACATGATGGAAGCTGTGCAGAAGGCGGCGGCAGAGGCAAATACCCTCTGTTACATCCATGAGCATAAAATTAAGATGCGCCGGGGTATCGGGATGATGGTTAAGCTCGGCGTAAAAAACCTGCCGGCGATCTGCATTAACGGGGAGGTCAAATTTGCGTCGATCATCCCCGATCAGAGAACGCTGGTCGCAGCCATCGAAGAGGCTGCGGGGGAATCATGACGATACCCATATGTCTGGTTACGGGATTCCTCGGGACAGGGAAAACGACGTTTTTGCGAAACATCGTTGCACGAAACGGTGACCGGAAGATCGTCTACCTGGTCAATGAATTTTCCGTGCACGATGTAGACGGAGCCTGCATATCTTCCGAAAATTCCTTCGTGGTTTCAATTCCCGGCGGAAGCATTTTTTGCAAATGCCTGGTCACTGAATTTATCGGGCAGCTCAAAAAGATAGCAAAGCGGTGGCCTGATGCGCAAGGGATGGTCATTGAGGCCAGCGGCATGGCCAACCCCGGGGTGATGGAGCAGATGCTCACTGAAACCGCGCTCGACAGGCTCTACCGGCTCGCAACGGTCATCAGCGTAATAGACCCTGACAGTTTTCTCAAACTTCACAAAACACTACCCAATATCATTGCTCAGATTGAAGCTGCCGATGTCGTGCTGATCAATAAGACGGACTGTAACGGGCCTGAAAAAATCGAAAAGACCGATGCACTTGTGAGGGAAATTAATCCCGGAGCAAAACGGATGAAGACCGTTCGCTGTGAAGCGGCGATTGATTTGTTTGCAGAACATACCCCGCGCGGACTGCAGGGTGAATATGCCCGATGCAGCGATCCAAACTATGCCGTGTTTGTGACCGAACAGCCGTTTAAAGGGGATGCGCTCGAAGAGTTTATTCTCCAACACGCTGAGGATATCTATCGTATCAAAGGCACGCTCAAAGATGAATTCTTCGACTACTCGACCGCCGGTATCATCCGAACGCCCGGGGCCGGTGAAACCTCCAAACTGGCCTGGATTGTAAAAGGCGGTGCGAAAGGGGAAATTACTGCCGGACTTACGATGCTCTGAACCGTTTTTCCAAACGAACGCCAGGCCAGGAGACCTGAGAATGTTTCCCCGTAAAGAGCGCAAGTCCGCCTGTGTAATGTGATGCGGATAATCTACGGTAGCGATTCGTGATATTCCAGACATGAAGAACGTCTGATGTTTTTTTACAGTGGTCAGGATAACTAATTGTTATGTCCCCCGAATTACCAACAGGTGGGTGATTTTGGGTGGCCACCCGGGCCGATCATAATATTACCCCTAATGTTTGGCGCTATTAACGCCGACAATAATGATCGGCGTAATTGAGTAAAATTAACTCAAATCTTTTGTTTCGTCATCGTTTTGCAAAAAGGAGAACATCATGGAACTGTTGATTGAAGTCCCTATCAGATTGGTCATGTATGCCGTTGCGGCGGCAATTATTGCCGGCATTATCAGATATTTCTTTGGGAAAACGCTGATCCTTAAATTATATACAATGCTTGTCCCGGGCATCATGATGGTTATCCTGGCGGGTTACATTGGCGGTCGGATGGTAGGAACAGACGCCATATGGCCAAAGTTTATGGTCCTTTTCGGAATGCTGATTATGGTCGCCAATTTTATTATCGTAGGGAAAAGATTGATCGCGCAAATCCAGCAGATCGCCAACGAGATCAATGAATCGACCGATGAAATCAATGCCGCATCAACCCTTGTGTCCCAAGCTACCGAGTCCCTGGCCGAGGGTGCGTCCTCCCAGGCGTCGGCCATCGAGGAGACATCATCATCCCTGGAAGAAATGTCGGCCATGACAAAGGGAAATGCCAACAATGCGAGCCAGGCCGACGGTCTCATGAAAAAGACCAATCAAGTCATCCAGAAGGCCAACGCATCCATGGAGGAACTGACGCAGTCGATGCAAGACATATCCGCAGCCAGTCTGGAAACATCTAAAATCATCAAGACCATAGATGAGATTGCCTTCCAGACCAACCTGCTGGCCTTGAATGCTGCCGTGGAAGCGGCACGGGCAGGAGAGGCAGGCGCCGGTTTTGCTGTGGTCGCTGATGAGGTTCGGAATCTCGCGATGCGGTCAGCCGAGGCGGCGAAAAACACTTCAAGCCTTATTGCGGGTACAGTGAAGAAGATTAAGGATGGTTCTGATCTGGTAGGTAAGACAAGTGAAGCATTTGCCGAAGTGTCAGTTAGCACCGCAAAGGTAGGCGAACTGGTCAGTGAGATTTCTGCGGCGTCTCAGGAACAGGCCCAGGGGATCAGTCAGATTAATAAGGCGGTTGTCGATCTCGACAGGGTCATTCAAGAGAATGCCTCGACGGCTGAGGAATCGGCCAGCGCCGCTGAAGAGATGAACGCGCAGTCGACCCAAATGAAGGGGGTCGTCAGACGACTGGTGGTTATCATTCAGGGACAAGCAGATGAGGTAAAGGAGATACCGTCGTCTTATAAGGGCCATGTGCAGATACGGAAAGACGTTCGTGCCCCCCGTTCGTTTCACAAGGCTGCCGTTATAAAAAAGGAAACTCCCGGCCGAGCTTTATCTCGTCAAAAGCGACCGGAAGATGTTATCCCCTTTAAGAAGGATGGATTCATGGATTTTTAGCCCAGTTGAGATGAGATAAAATAGGACGTCTTAATGGTTTGCCGATTGTTATTTAAGAACATTGAATCATCAGGTAAATTCAAGGGACCTAACACTTAATTCAGCTCTGCTTAATCGTTCAACCTTGTCGGTTAAACTACCTGACACAATTCGGAGCGATCAACATGATTGTTCCAACATTTCTTTTGCATCAAGCTGAATGCCTTCTTCATCAGGACCATGTAAAGAGCGCAACTCCGCCTGTGTGATGTGATGCGGATAATCTACGGCAGCGATTCGTGATATTCCAGACATGAAGAACGTCTGATGTATTTTTTTTGCAGTGGTCAGGATAATTAAGTGTTATGTTCCCCGACTTATCCTTGTGTTTTTAGGTATTGCCGAAACTCCGGGCGATAACTTGAGAGATATTGAGCATGTGCTGGTGGACCGCCTTGGTCGTGCGGCCGCGATAGTTCCGAAATGTGATGAGCACGCCGTTTAACGCCGCAAAGAAAGCATGGGATAACATCCGGACAGGCTCCGGCTTTTTCATTTTTTGAAACATCCTGTCAAATAGATCGATAATGCGCCGCTCCGCGGTGTTGAGCTTTTCTATCTTTTCCGCCGACAGTGACCCGTCGAGCATGAAATGCGTCATCATTCTGAAGTATTGATCATTATCCATCAGATAGGTGACATAGGCGTCGCTGACCTTAAGGATGTCGGGCGTCTTTGCGTTATCGATCAGTTTTTCAAGGATGATAACGATTTCCCCGGCCCCTTGTACAAATGCTTCCACAAAGAGCGATTGCTGATCGGGAAAATACCGGTAGATGGAAGCGTGAGAGATTCCCGCCTCTTTGGCAATATCCCGGATGCTGACTTTATTAAACGGTTTGACAGCAAAAACGCGTTCGGCGGCCTCGATGATCACAGCCTGGCGCGCAAGTTTTGCCTCGCTTTTGACATGCGCAAATGTTTTGTTTTGTTTTATCGGATTCATAGGGAACTTTGTGTATCATAAATCTTTCAGGATTGAAAAAAATACTTGACAATATTACCACTGGTTAGCTATATAACCACTGGTTACAGTTTTGTCAAAACATTTTTTATAGGAGGTCAGGTTTAGGGTGGAGATCAATATCGTCAAGATGCTTGCAAACCGGGCGTACCTTAGCCCCGATATGGCGGCTTTTTCCGGGGACGGTATCTCAAAAAGGTAATCGTCGTCTTAGTTAAACCATTGCCAAAAAATCACGATTTTAGAAAAAACAACAAAAAGGGAGGAAATCGCATGAATTTAAGAAAAGTTTTCTGTATTCCGGCAATCATACTCATGGTGTGTTTTTTTGTAACGGCGGGTAACGGTTATTCCATTGAGCGTGGTTTTGACGATCGTGAAATTCGGATTGGACAATTCGGTCCGCAAACAGGCCCAGCCGCAACGTGGGGTGCCGTAGCCCGGGGCAGCAAGTTACTTTTCGACCTCGTGAATGAGGAAGGTGGAATTCATGGCAGAAAGATCCGTTACTTTATTCGGGACGACCACTACAGTCCCTCGCAGGCAATGGCGGCGGTAAGGGAACTGGTTGACCGACAGGGGATTTTTGCCTTTACGGGAGGCGTGTCCGGTGCCGGCTGCCACGCCGTTAAAGGCTACATTGAGCAAAATAAGATACTGTGGGTTACCCTTGGTTCCGCCGCGTTGAACCCTGTTGATGATCCGCCCAGTCTTTATCGATTTCACGCATACCCGCTGTTTCAAGATGAAGCAAGCATTATGACAAAGTTTGCGGTGGAGGACCTGGGGTTCAAGAAGATAGGATTCCTTTACCAGAATGACTCTTTCGGAAAGGCGGGGTTAGCCGGTTGTAAACAGCGGATCGCGACTTACAAGGACGCTGCTCTGGTCGCGGAACTTCCCGTGGAAGCGACGGCAGCGGACCTTTCGTCGCAGATCCTGCGGCTTCGAAAAGCAGATGTGGATACCATCTTCATGTGGGTGAATCCGACACTTGCGGTCATGGCGCTTAAAACGGCCGCCAGTATCGATTATAAACCACAATGGATCGCCTTTAACGGTCTTTCGGAGTATCCGCTTATGTATAAAATAACGGATGGTCTTTTTGAAGGTGTTATCACATCGACCTTTGTTGCCGCGCATGATTCGACCGATCCGCTGGTGGTGAAATACAGGGAGGCGGCAAAGAGATTAGCTCCCGAAGATCGTTGGGGCATGCTGTTTATCGGCGGTATATTTTTTTCGGAGCCTCTGGTGGAAGCTCTGAAGCGCGCCGGAAGAGACCTCAGCACCGAAAAGGTGATCAATGAGCTAAACAAGTTTGATAACTGGAAAGGAGTAGGTGCTCCCATCACATGGAATAAAAATCGGCGTCAGGGGACGGATTCTGTCATGATCACGCAATGCGGCCCCGGCGGATCTCAAAAAGTTCTGAAGGATTGGACAGCCAACGAACTTGCCACGTGGAAGAAAAAATAGGTGTCTTTTTCCGGATTCGCGTCAGGGGCTCAGGCTGCGGCATGGAATGAGACGATGATACGCAGGCACAAAACGGGAAAATCGCGATTTCACAAAGAAGGGTTTTTTAACATTCTGGCAGCAAGTGGAAAAGTCAACCGGCAAGTCCGGGACACCTTTTAATGCGTCAAAGAAGTTAAGTTCATTGCAGCCATTCCCGGGAATTCTCTTGGAATGGTTCTGAAAAAAGAATGATGATTACATTTTACCTGAGGGGGTCCTAATGTCGTTTGCAGATAGAAACAATCCGTATGACTTTAATGAATTTCTGGCGTGGCGTCAGGGTGTCGATTATTATCGTGATGATCCCTTTATCCAGAAATTGGCAAAACATTTTACCGGCAAAAATTGGGAACAGGTCGATGCGGAAGCGCACGCGGTTTCTCTAAAAGCCTCTTTTCGCTGGCGGGACATGGCCGAACGGATTGCCCGTCCTGAGCTTCGCCCCTTCATGCTGCATTATGACGGCCACCACAACCGGATTGACCGGATCGTGCGGCCCCATGAAACGGAAATCATGGAAAAAGAGATTTTCTCCGAAGCGTTGTTCGCTGACAGAACCTCTCCGTGGGTCAAACTGATTAAAATGTACCTGATTTACCAGAACGGCGAAGCCTGCATCGGCTGCCCCATCACGTGCACGGAAGGCCTGGTCGAACTGCTTGCAAAATACGCCGACACACCGGAAACGAAGCAGATCCTTCAGCACTGCAAGGAAAGCGTTGACGGTGATTTTGCGATCGGCGCCCAGTATCTCTCGGAAATCCAGGGTGGATCGGACGTGCCGTCCAATGTGCTGGAAGCGGTCAATGAAAACGGTGTCTGGAAACTTTACGGGACCAAGTTCTTCTGTTCGGCAACACATGCAGATTATTCCGTGGTCACGGCAAAACCGGTCGGTTCGGAGAAAGTCGGCCTTTTTGTTCTTCCTTCCTGGCTCCCGGGCAACAAGGAAAAAGAAATCCGCAACGGTTACACCATCGACCGGATCAAATGGAAGATGGGCACAAGCGAACTGACTACGGCGGAGCTGACATTCAACGGCGCGGTCGCCTACCCCGTCGGTCCGCTGGATAGAGGCGTCGCCAATGTTGTCGGCATCGTACTTGCCCACTCCCGCCTGACCGTGGGACTTTCTGCCGCAGCCTACATGACGCGGGTTGTGCGGGAGGCTGAAAAATATGCGTCTTTCCGGAAGGCCTTCGAACTGCCGATCGGCCAGTTTCCACTCGTGGCTGTGCAAATTGACAGAATCAAACAGGCGGCGCAGAGGACAACTGCCGGCGCCTTCAAGCTGTACCGCGACTTTCTCTCACTTGAAGGTGGTCTGAAGGGAAGCCAGGGTGCCGATGAACCATTGCCTGCGCGCCGGAACCGTTTCAACATCCGTGAACTGATTATGCTGCAAAAGATTGCCGCCTCATGGGACTGCACCGATGTGATCCGCGAAGCCATGTCGATTTTCGGCGGTCATGGAGTGATGGAGGATTTCTCTTCGCTGCCCCGTATGTACCGGGATTCAGCCATCAACGAACTGTGGGAAGGCCCCCGCAATGTGCTGCTCACGCAAATCCATCGCGACCTGCAGCAGGCGGCAGCCTGGTACCCGCCTGCGGAATTTGTCGCCAGTGTTCTTCAGGGACTTGATCAACATCTGATTGACGAGTTTGTTGCGGAAATCAAGGCAATTGTTGCGCATCCTAATTTATTCCAGCTCGACGACGCGACCATCGACATCTGCCGGCGCTGGGATGCTTTCTGCCATAGGTTCTTCCACGCTTACCAGGATCTGGCTTTGAAGGAAGTAGAAGCGGCCGGTTGACGAACTGATTCAAAGAAAATTCAACGCCTGCACGCCATCCGTTGGCTTGCAGGCGTTGCTGTTCGTCATTCCAGTGGAAACTGGAATGCAGGGCGATCAACATGATTGTTCCAACATTTCTTTTGCATCAAGCTGAATGCCTTCTTCATCAAGACCATGTAAAGAGCGCAACTCCACCTGCGTGATGTGCTGAGGATAATCTATTGTAGCGATTCGTGATATTCCAGACATGAAGAACGTCTAATGTATTTTTTTATAGTGGTCAGGATAATTAAGTGTTATGTCCCCCGAATTACCAGAATTACCATGTCCCCCGAATTACCCCGAATCACCTGGTGTTTTCGCTGCTAATCGTGGTATTGTGTTTGTCAATACGTCGACCGATTTCTCTGAGGGAATATCCGGCAAGGATTAAATAGCTGATGACATATCGGTCGTATTCTGCAAGATGCATGTAGGACATTGGCGGGCTCCTTTCTGCTGTGCGTGTTGGTCGTGCTTAAACACGACCAGAAAATCCCGTCATGTTCTCTCTTTAATCACCGGTGGTGCACTTGCAAGTTGAATGCACCACATGTATTCATGACACATAATGAGGTTATTTGTTTGACAAAGGTCCCCCGTAGCTTTTATCTGCGATAGCCATTACGTCATTCCAACAGTCGTTGCCATCACTTCTCTTGCGTGGAATAAGAACCCGCACACGTATTATGAAATTTATATAGTAGCCGCTGATTTATCGAAAGCAGAAATGGAAATATTCGATCAATTCAGGGGAAAGGGGATAGATGTTCATATCATAAAAGTTACTTCAAACAAGTTTAAAGACATACAAAATTTTGGGCACGTAAACTCTACGGCCTGTTTTAAATTTGATTTACCGGATTTGATCCCCGATCAGGATAAAATACTGTATTTGGACAGTGATGTTCTTATACAAAAAGACTTAAGCGACTTGTTTACCATAAGCATCGATGATTATTATGCGGGAGTGACCTTACCCCGAAATATGTACCAGGTTCAAATTGAGTCCTTGCTCCTGTAGCATAGTTTAGTGTTCTTTGACAAATTCATAAGGCGTTTTATTACCGAGTGAGGTGTGATTCGGGGGACATAACACTTAATTATCTTGACCAATACATGAAAATGCTTTAGACGCTTTCATGCCTAGAATATCAAGAATAGTTGCCGTCGATTATCCGCATCACATCACGCAACGTGGTGTTCGAGCTATGGATATCTTTCATAGCGACCACGACAGGAATCAGTATCTGCAGTTCATAAAAGAAGAATCCTTAAAACATGAAATGGAAATTCTTGCCTGGTGCCTGATGACCAATCATGTTCATTTTATTGCCGTTCCGCAGACTGAAACATCATTTGCCCGGGGATTTGGTGAAGCTCATAAACGATACACCCGTATGAAGAATTTCAATGACAATGTCCGCGGGTACTTATTTCAGGGTCGATTCGGCTCCTGTGTGCTGGACGATCGTCATTTGCTTGCCGCCGTGCGGTATGTTGAGAATAATCCTGTTTTTGTCGGCATGTCGAATCATGCATGGCAGTACAAGTGGTCCAGTGCGGCTTATCATGTCGGCGATATTAAGAAAGATGCTCTGGTGAAAAGCAGAAGTTTATATGGCCTGGTAAAAAATTGGCGGGCTTATCTGGATGAGCAGACCGGGGCAACAAAGGACGTCCAGAGCGTGATCCGGGCGACGAAAACCGGTCGTCCGGCAGGGGATTACGTTTTTGTAAAAAAGATTGAAAAACTGACAGGCCGTTTGCTGCGGCGGGAAAAGCCCGGACCCAAGAAGAAACAAAAAGGCTGAATCAATGTCTCCAAATATGCGCATGGAGAAAAATCGTTTAGATAAGCTGCTCGTGTCACGCGGCTTCGCGCCGACTGTCCAGAAAGCACGGGCGT
The DNA here is from genome assembly GCA_002347685.1 of Syntrophaceae bacterium UBA2280. Taxonomy (GTDB): domain Bacteria; phylum Desulfobacterota; class Syntrophia; order Syntrophales; family Smithellaceae; genus UBA8904. The sequence goes on along the minus strand of DDWS01000049.1, from coordinate 19,143 downwards.
TTATTCTGGCCCGGGCCGTAAGAGTAAATGGAGCCTGCCTGGACAAGGCCGATATTCTGGTGCCTGTTGATGCCGAAATACACATGAAGAGCGAAGAGCATCCGTACGTCAGCCGCGGTGGTTTGAAATTACAAGGCGCGCTTGCGCACTTTTCGCTTGACGTCAACGGGGAATGTGCTCTCGATGTTGGCGCGTCCACCGGCGGTTTCACCGACTGTCTTTTACAGGCAGGCGCGCGCAGGGTGTTCGCGGTGGATGTCGGTTATGGACAGCTGGCCTGGAAACTGCGGCAGGATAAGCGCGTCACGGTCATTGAAAGAATGAACATCCGCCATTATGATGGTCGCGATATTGATGAGGCGCCGTCCATAGCGGTCATCGACGTATCCTTTATCTCTCTCAAAACGGTGTTGCCGGCCGTGCTGGAACTCCTTTCGGACAAAGCGCGCGTGTTGGCTCTGATCAAGCCGCAGTTTGAAGCCCGGCGCGAAGAAGTCGGTCCTGACGGGGTTGTGGCCGACGAAGCCATCCGCAAGCGCGTTGTGGAGGAGATTTGCGATTTTTGTCAATCGATCCATCTGGTCGTGGAAGGGACCTGCACATCCCCGATTGCGGGACCGGCCGGCAATAAAGAATTTTTTATTCTGGCGCGAAAGGGTGGAGGCGATGGAGGTTAAACTGGCCAAAACCGCGGGTTTTTGCATGGGTGTGCGCCGGGCGGTGGACACCGTTCTGGACGTCGCGCAGCATGAAACAAGCCGCCTCATCTATACCTATGGCCCGCTGATCCACAATCCGCAGACGATCGAGCTTCTACAGAGCCGCGGGATCACAGCCATTTCGAGTATCGATGAAATTCCTGACCAATCAAACAGTGTGCTTGTCATCCGGGCGCACGGCATCGCCCCCGACGAAAGAAGAAAAATCAGGGAAAGCGGCATTAAAATTATCGATGCCACCTGCCCGAAGGTGGGTTACGTGCAGGCCATCATTAAGAAACACGCCGCTATGGATTACAGGGTGATCATTGTGGGGGACCGCGCGCATCCCGAAGTGGACGGCCTTCTGGGTTATACTCAAGGAAAAGGTGTGATCGTCTCGACGCTTGACGAGGCTCAAAAAATACCCTGCACGGAAAAAGTCTGCGTGGTGGCCCAGACCACCCAGGACGTTGAAAACTATGATAAAATTGTGAGGAAAATTAAGGGAATCTGCCCACAGGCCTTGATTTTCAATACCATTTGCACTTCGACTGAAAAAAGGCAGGCGGAAGTTATCGCTCTGGCCTGTGAGATGGACGCGATGTTCGTCGTCGGCGGTAAAAACAGCGCCAATACCTGTCGTCTGACGGATCTTGCTCAAAAGCAAAACACGCCTACTTTTCATATTGAGACGGCTGAAGAACTAAAAACAATCGATCTGACGCCGTTTAAGAAAATCGGTGTCTCCGCCGGCGCCTCGACGCCCAACTGGATTATCGACCGGGTGATGGATGCTCTGGCCGAAAAACCCGACGGCCATTTGAAAAAAACGGGGCTTATGTACAGGTTATGGCTTTGGGCGGTCAAAACCGATCTTTATTCGGCCGTGGGTGCGGGCTGCCTGACTCTTGCGAGTATGCTGCTGCAGAAAATCCCCGTCAGTGTTTCAGCTGTCGCCATCGCGTCTTTTTTTGTTTACGGCATGCATGTGCTCAACCGGCTGATCAGCCGCAAGCCTTCGGCCTATATCGGGTCGTTCAGGGAAAGCACCTATTTGCAATATCAGAATCAATACCGGGCTGTCGCCATCTGTTCACTGGCTGCCGCGCTTGCGCTGGCTTTGCTAAGCGGTCTGGCATCCTTCCTGTTCTTATCCGTCGTTTCACTGGCCGGCGTGCTTTACAATCTGAAAATCATGCCGCGGCGCTGGCGCTTTCGACGGCTGAAGGATATTCCGGGATCGAAAAATATTTTCATGGCGGTGGCCTGGGGACTGGTTGCGGCTGTCCTGCCTGCCATGCAGAGTCATCATTCCATAGACGCGGCGCTCGGGGTGGCGTTTGTCTTTGTGTTCGGTATGGTTTTCGTCCGCTCGGCCCTGTCCGATATTCTGGAGATGCAAAGCGACAAACTCATCGGCCGGGAAACGATTCCGGTTGTTTTCGGCAGGGACAAGACACAAAGGCTGCTGGAGATCATTCTTTTAATATTGTTCATGATTTTAGTCATATCCTATCCGGCGGGTTTCAGTCCGTCTTTGAGTTTTTTCCTCATCGGCAGTTTATTATATCTATGGATTTGTTGCCAGCTTTGTGATAGAAGGGCGGGGCTTTCGGGTGCCCTGATCGAAGGTCTTCTGGAAACAAGCTATATTATTGCTGGTTTAGGTGTTTTCTGCTGGTATATTCTGGGCCGGGGCTAATTTTCAAACGCGAAGGGGGGACAAGCATGAAGGGTAAGATATGCGCCAGAGTAATTCTGTTGATGCTGCTTTTGAGTCTTGCCGCCTGCGGAGGGCTGCGCTTTTCCCAACTGGACCCGTCGGCCAAAGACTACCATCCCCGGCGGATCGCTGTATTTCCTTCGGAGATCGGCACATACGAAGAAGCAAGGGTGCATATCGATCAGATTGTGCCGGGCGTCCTCGCGGAAAAAAAATGGTTTGATGATGTCATCGGCGCACCGGATCTCAGCCGTCAGGTTTCGGCCAACGACGAGTTGAAAAAAGCCATGACGGAATATCTGTCCAAGCTCAAAACGCTCAACTTTTCCGACCCCGCTTTGAGCAAAAAGATCGGTGAATTGACAAAGACAGACGCCTTTCTGATGGTGACGGTCGATTCCTGGAACTACACGACGGAAAAAGACAAAAAGATTGCAAGAGTTGGTATGGGGATGAGCCTGATTGACGCGCAGACCGGAAAAATAATGTGGAGAGCCGGTCATCATCGCGAAGAGAGCTACATGTTGCTCAAACCGGAGCTCGCCAAAGTGGCCCGGGCGCTGGCTTCAAACATGTTGAATTATATGCCGCGCTAGACGGCATGGGGGCCACTGTAAAAAGAAACGGAGAGAGACGATGAAAGAACAGGTGCAAAAAGCGATAGAAAAGGTTCGTCCGGGATTGCAGGCGGATGGCGGCGATGTGGAGCTGGTGGATGTGACGGAAGACGGTGTCGTCAAGGTAAGACTGACGGGTGCCTGCCATGGCTGTCCGATGGCTCAGATGACCCTGAAAATGGGAATTGAAAAGATCATTAAACAGCAAGTGCCTTCCGTCAAAGAAGTCGTATCCGTTTAAAACCCGATCCGGTTCGGGCCGGACGTATAAATTTTATCTTGAAGGAGATTTAAGAAAAATGGCGTATGTAATTACTGATGAATGCATTGCTTGCGGCGCATGTGAGGACGAATGTCCGGTGGAAGCGATATCCGAAGGCGAAGACAAGTACGTGATTGATGCGAAACTCTGCACAGACTGCGGCGCCTGCTGCGATCAATGTCCGGTGGAAGCGATTGTTCCGGGCGAAGACAAATAAATAGATAATCAGGCTATGGGGGGATATCCGCCTTTTGATCCGGCCGATATCCCCCGGTCCGTCAGCCGACATGGCATCCTTTACTTCGACGGGTTTCATTTGCGTCGCGTATCAGAAAGAATCCATCCGATTCATCACCTGCGGAGAAAAAACCAATGAACCGATTCATTACCTTTGAGGGGATCGAAGGCTGCGGTAAATCTACACAAATCCGGCTTGCGGCGCAATATCTCATAGAAAAAAACATCTCGATGCGTCAGACCCAGGAGCCCTCCGGAACCGATATCGGACGAAAAATAGGAGGCATTTTATTCAACCGCGGCCATCATGCCATGTGTTCGGAAACAGAAGTTCTTTTGTTCTTCGCGGCCCGTGCGCAGCATGTGCGGGAAGTCATTATCCCGGCACTTGCGGAAGGTCAGTGGGTTTTGTGCGACCGTTTTTCGGACGCGACCTTTGCTTATCAGGGCGCGGGACGCGGACTGGATCTCGCTTTTCTCAATCGGATCAATGACTATTGCGCACCGCAGCTCAAACCGGTGATGACGCTTCTTTTTGATTGCCCCGTGGAAATCGGTCTGGAAAGAGCCAAAAAGCGTGACGATCAGTTGGAAAACCCGGCTTTTTCAGATCGCTTTGAAAGGGAAAAAGTCGAATTTCACAACCGGGTGCGCCAGGGCTATCTGCGGCTGTCTCAGGAAGATCCCGCGCGTTTCCGATTGATCGATGCCGCGCGCGATGAGCATTCCATCCAGCAAGACGTGCGCGCCTGTATTCAGGAATGCATCGGCAGCTTTAACCCCGTGGGTTAATATCGTTATGTCTTTTTCGAGTATTTACGGACATCATCGACAAATCAGCATGTTGCAGCGGTCCATCGCCCAGGGTCGCGTCGGGCACGCCTACCTGTTTGGCGGGCTTGCGGGCATCGGAAAAAAAACGCTTGCCCTGGCCTTCGCGCAAACCCTCAACTGTGAACGATCCGGTGAAACGAAAGATGCTTGCGGGCAGTGTCCCCCGTGCCGGAAAATGCTTTCCGGCAGCCATCCGGACGTCCTTCAGGTTTCAACGGAGCGCCAGTTTCTGCGCATCGACGACGTGCGCGAGATCCAGAATCAGATGACCTTCAGGCCGCTCGACGGCCGCCTGCGGATTGTGATTATTGACGACGCGGATAAAATGAATGAACAGGCGGCCAATGCGCTCTTAAAAACGCTGGAAGAACCCACCTCGTCTAATATTTTGATTCTGATTTCCGCACGACCTTACTGGCTGCCGCAGACAATATTGTCCCGTTGCCGGCATCTTCGTTTCAACCCGCTGTCCGCGGGTCTCGTCGAGAAGTATCTTGTCGAACGCGCTCAAATGACAGGAGAGCAGGCCTCTTTGCTGGCCAATCTTTCCGGCGGTTCTATCGCGAAAGCGCTGGATTTGAACAACGAGGAGATGACGGTCTACCGGGAGGAATTTACGGCCAGACTGGCGGCCACGACCCGAACCGACCCTATGAGCCTGATTGCGCTTGCGTCGTTTCTGGGGCAGGATAAAAATGATATTCGTCAGGGCCTCGAGATGCTCAAATCCATTTTCCGGGATGCCCTGGTCTATAAAGAAACCGGCAGCGTTCAAATGGTCGCCAACTCGGATTGTCTTGGCCTCATCGCGTCTCTGGCAGGGCGACTGGGCGGCGATGATATGCTGCAAAACATCGCGCGGGTCGACCGATCCATGGAAACCCTTGAAATGAATGTGAACAAATCGTTGACATTAGAGGCGATGGCATTTAAGCTGCATATCTAATTTGATTGCAAACAGGATAAAAAACGTGCTCACCAACATGATCGGTGTTAAATTTAAAAAAGAAGGCAGAATCTACAACTTCGATGTGTGCGATCTCATCCTTCATAAGGATGATCAGGTCATCGTTCAAACGGACAACGGACCCGCCCTCGGGGTGGTTGTCACCGACGTCCGGAGAGTCCCGCCGGAAGAACTGCCTCCGAACCTGAAAAAAGTTATTCGCCAGGTAACCCCAGGTGACCTGCGCGTCCGTGAAGAAATTGAGATTCTTGAAACCCAGGCCAAGGCGTTTTGCTCGGAGAAAATCTCGGAAAAGGGACTGGCGATGAAACTCATCGCCGTGGATACCCTGTTTGATAAAAGTAAGATGATCTTTTATTTTACCGCGGACAACCGTGTGGATTTCCGCGAACTGGTCAAGGATCTCGTCGCGAAATTCAAAACGCGCATTGAACTCAAGCAGATCGGTGCACGGCAGGAAGCCCGCATCATTAAAGGGTTGGCGGTCTGCGGGAGAATCGTCTGCTGTGCGGGCATTCTACAGAATCTGGATCGCGTCACCGTCAAGATGGCCAAGGAGCAAAGTATGTCGCTCAATCCGGAAAAAATCTCCGGTTTATGCGGCCGCCTGATGTGCTGCCTGTCCTATGAGCACGAAGGCTACGCCAAGGAGAAAAAGTGCGTAAGGCCGGTCAAGATCGAAGAGCCGGCTAAAGAGCCAGCAACGCCGCCCCCGGTCAGACACAGGATTACCCCTTCCCCGAACAAGAACCATAACGGCAATGAGCTGTAGGCAGGAGAGTATCGTTATGTCCAAACCGTTTTACATTACGACCCCCATCTATTACGTTAACGCCTCACCGCACATCGGGCACGCCTACACCACCATCGTTGCCGATGTTTTGGCCCGCTGGGCCCGTATGGAAAAGCAGGATACTTTTTTTGTTACCGGAACGGACGAGCACGGCGATAAAATCGCCGAGGCCGCGCAAAAGGCGGGCATCACGCCCAAAGCATACGCCGACTCTATCAGTGTCCAGTTTAAAGACCTATGGCCCAAACTGGCGATAACCAATGATTACTTTATCCGGACGACCGACACAAACCATGAGGAAACCGTGCGCGCCATCCTGCAGAAGGTTTATGACGCAGGTGATATTTATTTCGGATCCTATGAAGGCTATTATTGCGTCGGCTGTGAGCGGTTCTATATGGAAAAAGAACTCGCAGACGGCAAGTGTCCCGACCATCAAACGGCGCCTGAACACCGCAAGGAAAGCAATTACTTCTTCCGGATGAGCAAATACCAGGACTGGCTGATCGGGCATATTCAGTCGAACCCGGATTTCATCCGCCCAGAGCGATACCGCAATGAAGTGCTGGCCTTTCTGCGCGACCCGCTGGAGGATCTGTGCATCTCCCGCCCGAAGACGCGTCTGGAATGGGGAATTTCCCTGCCCTTTGATGATCAATATGTGACCTATGTGTGGTTTGACGCGCTGATCAATTACGTCACGGCGCTGAATTATCCGGATGGCGAAAATTTTAAAAAGTTCTGGCCTCAGGCGCAGCATCTGATTGCCAAGGATATTTTGAAGCCACACGGCATCTACTGGCCGACCATGCTCAAGGCCGCCGGCATTGAGCCTTTTTTGCACCTCAATGTTCATGGTTACTGGAATTCAGACGCCAGCAAAATGTCCAAGAGCCTGGGCAATGTCGTCCGTCCGCTGGATTTAAAAGACAAGTACGGTCTGGATGCGTTCCGCTATTTTCTGCTGCGCGACATGGTTTTCGGCCTGGATTCCAACTTTTCCGAAGAGGCGTTTGTCGCGCGTCTCAATTCAGATTTGGCCAATGACCTGGGCAATCTGGTGAGCCGCTCGATCACCATGGCCATCAAGTACTGCGACGGGAAAATCCCGGCATCCCCCACAAGCAGCCTGGAAAACAGCCTGCCTGTGGCGGCGCAAAAAACCTTGTCTGAAGTCGAGGCGAGTTTCGCAGATTTGTCCCTGCATAAAGCGCTGATGGCGATCTGGGAACTCATCAGCGTTGCCAATAAGTACATTGTCGAAAAAGAACCCTGGACGCTGGCCAGGGATCCGGCAAATCAGGAAAAACTGGCGGCGATCATGTACCGGCTTATCGAAACGCTGCGCGCCGTCGCCATTTTAATTTCGCCTTTCATGCCAAACGCGGCGGAGATAATTTTAAGCCGGATCGGTCAGGACGTATCGCAAAAATGCGATCTGGACGTCATTCGTCAAAACGCCCCCCTGCCAACGGGCGCCGCCCTGATCCGCGGTGAGTCGCTCTTCCCGCGCGTGACCCCTGAAAAAGAAACGCCGCCTGAGGCAAAAAGACCTGCCATCGATTTAAAGCCGGAAATTGAATATGACGATTTCGCGAAAGTGGATTTGCGCGTGGCCAGAATTCTGGCTGCCGAGGCCGTCCCCAAGTCTTCTAAGCTTATCAGGCTCCGGATCGATATCGGAGAAGAACGGACGATCGTCGCGGGCATCGGCAAGGATTATAAGCCCGAAGAACTTGTCGGCAAGTCCATCGTGATTGTAGCCAATCTGAAACCGGCCAGGCTCATGGGCGTGGAATCGCACGGCATGCTCCTGGCAACGGATTCGCCGGAGGGACTGACCCTTTTGGGGTTTGACCGGGAACCAAAGACGGGCGGCAAAATCCGGTAGCGCTTTATGCTTCGCGGGGAACGGTTTAAAACCGTTCCCCGCGTCAGTATTGGTTGAAAAGCACGTGCCTTGTCTTTCGTCAGCCAGTCGCTTTTCGATTACTTGTTGAGGGTATTGAGGTATTTCAGTACATTTTCTCTGTCTGCCGGGTTGACTTTTGCCCCTTTTGCGATCATCCGGTCGAGGGTCGCTTCCCACTCGGCGGGGCTTTTGCTCGCGCTTTCAACTCTTTTCGTGTTGTGACACTTTGAGCATGCGTTATCCACAATCGCCTTTCCCGCAGGCTGGGCCAAAGCCAGGCCGCCGGACAATGCGCAAAACATCCCCAGACTTAATAAAACCGCAAATGCTTTTCTCATAACTCCTCCTTTTTAATTATTCGTTGAGCAGTTTTTCAATGACGGGTGGATCGAAGCCGTCGACAATCTGACCCTTGATATAAAACAGCGGTGTCGCGCGAACGCCGATTTGCGAAGCGAGATCGCGATGTGTTTGCATGATGTTCTGAACTTCCTGATCATCGCACAGATTCAGCGGAGCGTTGTGGTCGAATTTCCCGCGGAATACTTCTTCATAAGTTGATACGCGATCCCTGGCGCAGAGAATGTGGCGGACTTTCCGCTCCGAATCGGCGGACAGAGGCAGGAAGAAAACATAGGTGGTTACTTCATTCTTCATGCGGTCGAGAAATTCAAAACCCCTGCGGCAATACGGGCAGTTCGGGTCAGTAAATTTGACGACGATCTTTTTCCCTTTACCCACCTTCAGGGCCTTTTCCAGAGGCAGGCTCGCCATCTTCAACGCCACTTTCTTCATGTGGCTGTCGCGGGTCAGATTGATGCCCTCTTTCGTGACAATGCTCCCGTAAAAGATAACGTCCCCTTCCGCCAGATAATAGTAAACATGCTTTCCGTCGTAGATTTCATAAACACCCTTCATCGATGTTGCGTCAAAAGATTCATACGTGTTTTGAGGATAGCTTTTTTTAAACTGCTGCTCCGGTGATACCTTTCCCGCCGATGAACAACCGGGAAAAGCGATCAACAAAACCACGAGCATGATCCATGCTTTTTTCATAAAACAGCTCCTTGCTTATTTAGTCTATCATAGCTTGTTCAAATATGTTCGAGAAGTTTGGATATCGTTCTTTATGCCTTGCCAAAGCGTTTGTTCGAAATGCTTGCTCATGTTAAATGAAAACATCGAATCTGTAAAGCACGAACTTCTGAACATATCTAGCCCTTTACAAATTTAACCAAAAGCGCTACTTAGCCTCTATGCAAAGGTAATTGCCGATTTTACCCGGTATAAGTGATGGGGGACGAATGAAAGACGCCGAGACGATCAATGAAAGATTAGAATTGGTGGATGCGAATCACAAAATCAGATCTCTCAAGGAAAATAGCGCAAAGGTGATCGGGTGTTTTCCGCTGTATCCCCCGCTCGAGCTTTTCCATTCCCTGGGGCTGGCGCCGGTTGTGTTATGGGGGTTTAAGGATTCCGTAAAGGCGGTGGATTCCGCCAACCGGCATATTCAGGGTTATGCCTGCTCCGTCGCGAGGCATCTGGTGGAATTTGTGCTTTCAGACCGCGATCAAGTCATGGACGGATTGTTTATGTACAACGCCTGTGACACGCTTCGCAACCTTCCGGAAATCCTTCACTGTGGTCTTGGAGAAACCGGCCGCTCTTTGCGCATTTTCAAAATGCACATTCCCATGGCGCCGGAGCAACAGACCCGAACGTCCGGTTATTTCAGTTCGAGAATGCTCGCCTTAATCAACGAAATCGAACAGGCTTTCGATGTTGCTTTTTCACTCGATAAGTTCCGGCACAGTGTTGCCCTTTACCGGGAGAGCCGGTCTTTGTGCAAAGAGCTGGAAAGCCAGGTGGCACGCGGAGCCATGAGCTATGCCCGATATTCCCGGATCATCCGCGAAGGCTGCTTTACCGCCGTCGAGCAGCATATCGAATTGATGAAAGATGTTCTCAAAGAAAAAACCCCTTTGCCTGATGAATCCGTCTCAGAATCGGGTCCCGCCGTGATTGTCAGCGGAATACTTCCGCCCCCGTTCACGCTGATCGACGCTCTCGAAAATGCGGGGCTTCGGATTGCGGGAAACGATATCGCCGCGCAGCGCCGGTCCTATGCCTTCACCCCGGATGTGGTGGATGATCCATGCCTTTATTATCAGGATTTCTACCTTCACCACTTTCCCTGCCCGACCCTGCTTTTTTCGGGGGATAAACGGATAGCGACCATCAAGAATCTTGTGACCGCGACAGGGGCGAAAGGATTTGTGTTTATTGGCGAAAAGTTCTGTGAAAATGAATATTTTGAAATACCCTACCTGGAAAAAGTATTAAAAGAGTCGGGTATTGCCACTTTGTCCCTGGAGATATCCATTGACGATGACGAAAACAGCGAGGGTTTTTTTACGCGCATCGAAGCCTTTGCCGAGTTGTTGAAAAACTGACTGCCTGAGAGGTGAATATGCCGGAGGAACAAAAGGAAAAAACCGGGCATCAAAAGACGGGTGCCGGCAAGCGGCTGAGCAACATCATGCTCAACGACTACATGCAGCTGCACCAGAAGGCGGGAAACGGCGCCTTTGTCGTGTGGATTGCCATTGTCGTCCCCGCTGAATTATTCAGCGGTTTCGAGAATGTGGTTTATGCGGTTCCGGAGAGTCACGCGGCCATGAGCGCGGGAAAGGGCGTCGGTCCGCTGCAGTGCGAAAAGGCGGAGGGGAAAGGTTTTTCCCCGGATCTTTGTTCTTACGCTCGCATTGATCTCGGAACGGCCTTTGACGGAGGAAAAGATTCGCCAACCTTCGGCCTGCCGAAACCGCATCTGCTGGTTTCCGACAACAATAACTGTTCACTGCTGGTGAAATGGTTCGATGTCTACCATCGCGAATGGGGAACGCCGCACTTCATTCTGGACGTGCCGTTTTGCTATGAGTCGCAGAAGGAGCAGGATCTTGACTATATTCTGCTGCAATTCCGGGATCTCATTCACACCATTGAAACGATGAGCGGTCAGCGGTTTGATCCCGAACGCTTCCGCGAAGCGGTCCAGTACAGCGCGGAAGCCATGATGCACTGGAAGCGTTTTTTGAAGACAGCGGCGCATCGTCCGTCGGGTCTCACGGTTTTCGATTCCTTCGTGCAGATGGCGCCCTTCCTCACCTCGCGGGGAACGAAAGCGCTGACCGATCATTACCGGCTTTTGGCCGATGAGACTCAGGAGTGTGTCGCACAGGGCATTTTCCCCGTGCCCAATGAAAAATACAGGCTGTTGTGGGACAATATCGCACCCTGGCACCAATTGAACAAGATGTCGACACGCCTGGCCGCACTCAATGCCAATATTATTGCCGCCTCTTATACCTATTGCATGGGGAGCCTGGAGGGTGAATTTGACCTCTATGCTTATGACGGCGGCGATCCGCTCCGCTACCTGGCGCGGGCGCAGAATTTTTCCGTTTGTCCCCACGGCCTTGAGCTGCGCTACCGGTCGATGCAAAAAGCCATCGAGTCCATCGGGATCGACGGCGTGGTGTTTGCCAGCAACCGCAGCTGCAAGGTGTATTCGATTATGCAGATGGATCTTTTGAAACGCGTTACGGAAAAACTCGACGTGCCTGCCGTGATGATTGATGTGGATCACGCCGATGCTCGAAAGTACACGGAGGAAAATGCCTTTTTGCGCATCGAGGCTCTGCTGGAACTTATCGACATCAAGAGGAATCATTCCCGTGCCGGATTTGCCTGAAATGGTATAGCAAATTTAAAGACTGGATTTCCAGAATACAAAATTGGCTGGTGCATGGGAAGCCAATACATATCATTATTACTAATCACTACTGTCCGGAACAATCCGTGAATGAGTTCAGCTGGGTCATAGAAGTAAGTACCTGAAACATGGACACCCTTTCAAATAGAGAGATATGATTTTTGTTTTCACCGCGTTCTCCAAAGTGCCGAAAAAACTTTTGATGCGCAAGTGCTGCTTGATCCACTTGCTTCTTGACTCACCAGAGTCTATGTCACATACTCCGAACGCGTTATCAATATTCCGATCCCTTCATGCTATAAGGCGGGAAATATGAGGAAGAAAAGCCGATCGCCGGAAGAACTGGAACTGAAAAGAAAAATTCAGGACCTCATTGATTTAAAAGGCGGTGGATGCAACGTTCCACTTGTTGCCGATATTATTGAAAACGCGCTGAAAATTCTTTCCGATGTGGAATCGCGGGGTGATGTCCGCGTTATTCAAACCGCCCTGCGTGAACTGCGATACGCCTTTAAACTGTTCGCGCCTTATGCCGCCATCCGTAAAGTGACGATTTTCGGGTCGGCACGCACTACGCCGGACAACCCGGAGTACAAACAAGCGATTGAATTTGCCCGACGAATCGCGGATGAGGGATGGATGGTCATCACGGGCGCCGGCCCGGGAATCATGCAGGCTGGTCATGAAGGCGCCGGTTGCGAAAGGAGTTTTGGCGCCAATATTCGCCTGCCCTGGGAACAGGATTCCAATCCGGTCATGCAAAAAGATGAAAAACTCATCACTTTTAAGTATTTTTTTACTCGCAAGCTGACGTTTCTGCGACATTCCGATGCCATCGTCCTTTTCCCCGGTGGTTTCGGGACACTCGACGAAGGTTACGAAGCGATTACGCTAATGCAGACAGGGAAAAGCCGCCTCATCCCGCTGGTTTTTATGGACGTTCCTGGCGGTACCTACTGGAAGACCTGGTATAAGCACACGCGGGAGCATCTGCTGAGGAAAAAGCTTATTTCGGAGAGCGATTTTTATCTCTTCGAAATGGTGGACAGCGCTGATGAAGCGGTTCGGCGGATCACCCGCTTTTACAGAAATTACCGCTCCATGCGATTCGTTAGGGATCTGCTCGTCATCCGTCTGCGTTATGCGCCTTCCGCGCACGCACTTCACGGACTCGGAACCGATTTCCAAGACATCATCAGTTCCGGCACGATGGAAAGAATCGAACCGACACCGGAGGAGCTGGAAGAGGGAACGGATCTTGAGTATCCACGCATCGCCTTTATCTTTAACAGGCGGGATTACGGAAGACTTCGTCAGATGATTGACGTCCTCAACAGTTTTTAAGCGGGACCAATATCTTCTGAAAAGCAGAGGTGTTTTATATGAGATGGATTGTATTGCTGCTGATGCTGTCTGTTTTGTTTTCGAATAAGCACGGAAGTCCCTCTTTACATCTTCCCGCTTGGCGGGAGAAAGCCTTAAGGTTTCCGGTCAAACGTCTCCAGCCTATCTTCGGAGGTGGATCGGCCGGTGTTCTCTTTTCAGACCTGTCCGGCATGTTTTACCGGCCAGTCTGAACGAGGCATGAAAAAAATGCCCTGTTCTCGTGCGCCTCAGAGGACGGACACAAACCGACGGAGCAGCTTAGTCGGTCTAATCTCCTGCATGCCGGAGAGCGGCTGCCTTGCCCCGTTCTTCGTTCACGAAAAGAACGACCACAATCGCCGCGAAGAAGAATACCGAACACATCAGAATCGCTTTTTGCAGACCCAGAATCGTCTGAAGCAGTCCCAGACCCATCAGTCCGACAATGGCCGAAAGCCGGCTGGTGAAGCTCCACAGGCCGAAGAATTCGCCGGCTTTCGTGTTCGGAGAGAAAAGCCCCACCATCGCGCGGCAGGCCGACTGGGTGGATCCCAGCCCCAGGCCAGCGATCGATCCGACAATCAGGAAAACATGTTCCTCTTTGAGGGAAAGTCCGGCAAGGTCATTGAGAAATGTTGTAATCGGGCTTACCCCGTAAATCATGCTGACGGTGACGACCCAGAGAATGAGCGTCAGGATGAAGGTCTGTTTGGCCTTCCATTTATCCTGTAGAATACCAAAAAGAAACGCGCCGCCCGCCGCGGTAAACTGCGTGATGACGAACATCAGTATCTGTGTGGTCCCGGTCCATCGGATCACCTGATCGCCGTAGATAAAGGCAAAGGAGATTACAATGGAGAGGCCGGCGTAGGCGAAAAAAAAGGACGCCAGCAGAACCATCAGATCTTTATAGTCTCGAACGTCTCGAAATGTCTTTCTCAGGCGCTGCAATCCGATTGAAAAATAATTTTCACCGGGTGGAAGAGCTCTGGGGCTTGTCCTTTCCTTTACCCAAAGAAAAGTCGGAATCGCGGCGACGAGGAAAAAAAGACCGGTGACAGGGCCGACCCATCTCAGATTGGAGAAATTGTCCAGTGTATACACGCCGGCTCCCACGCCGAATATGACGATCGCCGTCGACATCAGACCGCCGAAGTAGCCCAGCCCCCAGGCATAGCCGGAAATCTTTCCCAAATCTTCAGGCGGCCCCAGACTGGGCAGAAAGCTGGAGATGAAAGCTTCACTGTAAGAAAAGCCGATATTGGACACAATGATCAGCAGCATGCCCAAAAAAATATATCCGGGATGAACAAAGTACAGGGCTGCGGTCGCCAGTGCGGTGAGCAGGCAACTGGCCAGCAGGAATTTCTTTTTCGATCCAGTGTAATCCATAATCGCCCCGAAGAAAGGCGCGGACAAAAGCACCAGCAGGTAACTGATGGACAGGGAGGTGCTCCACAGAAGATTGCCCAGACGGAATTCGGGCCCGTCACCCACAATAATTCTGGGGAAGATGACGCAAAAAACAACCGTGATGATGACCGTCGTGTAGGATGAGTTGGCAAAATCGAACATGGCCCATCCGAACAGTTCCTTGCGTGACGCTCTCTGGATTTGCTTCATATCCGTCCTTTCCTGTGAAAGTTACATTTGCGATGCGGGGCATTTCCACCTGTGGCGGTGGAATTGATGGGTAAGAACTTGCTTTTTGCTTGGGCACTATAAGAAGCGTTCTCTTGTGTGTCAAGAAGATTTTGACCACAAGATATGGGATGCAGAGCGGTGAAACTTGCTGAAGGTATTTTGCATCATTCGTTGGAATGGATATCTACCCACCTTTGGGTCTGTTCAGAAGTAAAGAAGGACAATTTAACCGAAAATCAGGCACACGAACTCGTCACGTCCTTTTTTTTAATATTCGTGAGTACGCTATGACCGTATGTAATGATCCCAAGTATACTCGGGGTCGCCGTAAAAATCATCGGCAATCATGTGAAGAAGTACGCACAACCGGAAGAACCAAATTTCTAGTCGATGATAATTCTCCAAGTGAGAGGGGCCGTATGCAGTCGCATCATTTTCAATAATAATCTTTCCTGTTCTGTACTAATGAAGACATTGGCAATATCTGTTTTACACATGGCTCCATGATACAGTTTTTTGGAATTGCCGCCTGAATGAACTCCATTTTATCCCTCTCCTTCCAATTCTTTGAATAAAACAATCCCCTGACAAATGATATTCTTGCCATGGGATTGCCATTTAATGGTTTCAAGAATTGATATTATGAAAGAATTGGCGGAAGTGCATGGGAATCGAACCCACCTGGGACGGTTCTAGCGCCCCACACTGGATTTGAAGTCCAAAATAATGAAAAATTTAACCCCTTGATCTAAGGTCTGATTTCCCGTAAATTACCAGAATTATAAGATAAATGTAATTCCGTCTATTTCCATCTATTCCATCTGTTTCTGTGATTTTCCAGTGTTTCTATCACAATTTTATCACAGCTCCATAGTGGAGATTTAATTCAGTGTCGATCATTTTTACTACAGCAGCATCTGATTTCAATCCCTACAACAAAGCTATACGGTGACAGCTATAAAAGTGACAATGAATTTAACTATTCTTTCGCCAGATCATCACGGAAAAGAATTTGTTCCCAAAAGTTCCTACCCCACATCAATCAAAAACTATTTACTTGATATTACTTTTTACTTGTGATAGTGTTAAAGTAACTTTAATACAGAAAGGGGAACATCAATGAGAACAATAAGAATTTCAGAAGGAGTATGGAAAGAAATTGCAAACCGAGGTAAATTTGGGGAGACACCTGATGATGTTCTCCGAAGAGTATTTAACATTAGTCCAGTCGTTGTGAATAATGATGTTATTTCTCATAAAAAAGAACCTATTGATAGAGCCAGAAGAAGAATGTCAGCGCGAGTCACAGATGATGGTTATTTAATGGTTGAGTTTTTAGGTGGTCAAAAGAATAAATGGAAACTCCCATCAAAAACAGACAAGGACGGAATCAGAAAAGTTAAAAAAAATGCGGTTGAATTTGCCGAGAACAATGAGGCTTCAACGGGTCAAGTTAATGCAGTTATAAAAGCGATGACAGACGCTGAATATTGGACAACAAAATAATTTATCTGATCAATAAACATGTAGTCAAAAACCAAGTTTGCTCATTAGAGCCAGCTACGTATTTGGTCTTTATTATCCGGAAAGCCAAATGCGGCTGTTCAATGTTAATTTTTTAAGCATTTTTTTAACTTTTCTTTCTTTCTCGATCAGAGTATAAAAATTGAGGATTTTTCGGAAAGAACACACACGATATATTGATTGTTTGCCATAGCTCGCTACTATGAAGTTGAGTGTGAGCAAGACAAAGAGTTCTCAGCCGGTTGGAACGATGTAACTGAAAACCGTTAATTTTTTTCAGGAGGAACTGAAATGTGAAGATATTTGAGATTGTCATTGTATTGATACCTTGCAACAATCGAGAAATTCGCAAAAGAGTGCAAAGATGAAAATGGAATAGACTATCTGAATTGTTGGTCCAAATATTCTCCAAAGAAATGTAAGGGTCTTGTTTATGGTAAAGATCGAACGGCATGGTCGCGATGTGTTTATTCATGCGGTAGTGCCGGATTTTATAGCAAAACATTTGGCGAATGCTCTAATTAGGTAAGGCAATAAAAGGCATGAATAACAAAATATTCCAGTGGAACGCTTACCGCGCCCGCTGAATTTAAGCGTTAGCGTGTAAATGAGGAACAGGAAGATGATTACGGTTAACAATGCCCTTATGCACTGGAACTATTTCTTATCAACTGAATCCGACGTACTCAATTTGTCGAAATATGTTGATTTTTCTCCATCAAATTTCGATTGTTATTCTATTGAGATCACAAGAATTCTATTTGCCTCAGCATCAGAGGCTGACGTTATTGCTAAGGCCATATGTAAGATTGCCGAGCCTGAATCAAGCGCTGATAATATTATTAAGTATCAAGATGTGATAACAAGACATTTTAGAACAATTGAGAGCTTTAAAGTCACAATGCCTCGTTTTGGATTGGAGTTCGTGCCATGGAGTAATTGGAGTCGTCCTCAGACAACGCCTGACTGGTGGACTGCTTATAACAAAGTCAAGCATCACAGAGATCAACACTTTGCAATGGGTACGCTGAAGAATTGCTTAAATTCCGTAGCGGGGCTTTTTAGTCTGATGTTTTTATTTTATAAGAATCAGGCAGAAGATGGTGAACTAAGTCCACTGCCACAACTTTTTGATCTCCCAGAAACTTACCATAGTGGCATTGCAATTCCGGAAGGGAAAATTCGCATATTTTATGATTTATCGACTATCTGAGAGTTAGCAAAGGCAATACACCCGATCCCTACGTTTCGGGTGGTTTTTTCAATGGGGAGAAAAATATGAATGAAACAAGACCACCAAAAACTATTGCAACAATTAACTTTAAAGGCGGTGTGGGGAAAACTACGGTAACATGGTGCTTGGGTGATCTAATCTCCACCTACGGAAATTCAAACGTACTATTATTTGATTTAGATGCGCAGATGTCTTTGACACAATCAATCACGTTAAATGAGGATGGAAGCTTATTCCGTAAATTTAGTGATTGGTCTGAGCGTTCTGAACAGAGGGGAAAAACAATATTCAAGGCTATCGAAGCATATACCGGGAAGCCAGGCTTTGATTTCGGCATTAACTATGATTTCGTTTATCAGATTACAGATAGATATCATTTTGTGCCATCCGTCGAGGATCTGTACTGGCTTGAATTAGGTGTTATTGATCGTGAAAAAATGCAAGGATTTATTCGAGATATTCTTGGGAAAGTAACATGGTCAAGGAATGTTCCTGATTACCACTACGCCCTCTTTGATTGTCCTCCATCGTTTACACTTCTTTCTTATTCTGTGCTTTCAGTCTGTGACTTGATATTGATACCTGTTAACCCTGATTTTTATGCTGTTAGAGGCGTACCTTTAATACTAAATACTTTGCGATTGCGCATTGAGCCTTTTCCAATACCCAAAATTGCCGTGTTCATGAATAAAGCCAAGCCCTATGCTGGTGGCATGACAAAGGAATCAAGATTTTATTGGAGTCAAGTAGAGCGTGTATGTGCACAAGCAGCAGATAAAGCTGCCCTAAAAGTTAAATGTCTCGATACGCCAATTTATGATAGAGTAGCTATAAAGAGAGCTGTTACTACAGGGGGCGTTCCACCCGAATTTGTTAACGACTTTAAAAATCTATGGAAGGGCATAACGGAGTTTTTAAATGAATAATGAATTCATTGAACCACAAGAGGAAGTGAATCGAGTTGCAGAGGAAATCTGTCTCCTTCGAAAAGATATACAGGCAGCGTCTGCTGCGCTTAACCGTATTGAACGGCGCTTGAAGGCTGCCTTTCCTAAATATCCTACAAAAAATAAACAACCGCGTGAAAAAAAATATAATGCAAAAATAGTATCATCGAAAAATGCCGCAGAACTTCAATCAATATTCAATGATTTAGTTTCTTATACTCAAAATGGCGGTGATAGCGCTTTTGCAGACAAAATTGGTGAGTTAAAGAACGAAGATGTTGTCGCTTTGGCTTCTGAGATTGGTATTAGTTCCCGAAACCGTTTATCACGAAACAAGGCTGCTGATGGAATTCGTAAAAGGGTGCAGGAGGTAATGCAACTTCAATTTGAAAAAATTTAATCCCCCATCAAGTCGCTAGTCGCTAGAGCCGATCACGACTCCAATCATCGGAATTTTCAAAACGGTGACAGCTACGGATGCAGTTACAAATGATCGTTTACAGCGTGACAGCTATATTGATGGTATGGTATCCGTCACATCTGACAATTTCAGGTCATATTGTAATTTTCTTTAACTGAACCCCGGCGGCCACCCAAAATCCCCC
>DDWS01000001.1 GCA_002347685.1 Syntrophaceae bacterium UBA2280 | reverse complement strand
GGGGATTTTCAAGTGGCCATCCGGGGCTTAACTTGCAATTCCTGCCCAAAGGAATTGCCAAGTTGAAGCGGTTGTTATACGAATCTTAATATAGCATTCCTTTATTATTAGTCTTCAGGGCTTCGATTATTTTGTTTTTCCTCTTCTTCTTCGTTTCTTCAGTTTTTGCTTCACAATAGAAACCTGCTAATTGTTTTTGCCTTGATAATGAATTCCTATTATATAGGTCTAATACTTCTTTTTCTTCGCTCAATACTCTACGTAGTAATTCCATTTTATCACTAGGACTTACGTCTAAACCTTTTTTGTTTCGGGTTGGTTTATAGACCTCTTTCCCAGCCTCGATTATCTTACCGTCTTTTAACAAGCTCTCATATAGACGTATATTCTTTTCTGACCAATTTTCCTTATTCTTTCTTCTTGAAAAGTATTTCTTATATGACTTGGTATCAATGGCTTTTACTACTCCATCTATCCAACCAAAGCATATTGCTTCTTCCAATGCAATTCTTGACGTAAAATCATTACTCCCTTTTTTAAATACAATCCAGATTCCATTCTTCTGTTTATAGTTTATAGTAAGCCAATGCCTATACTCTTCTCTAGTTGAGAACTTCAATACTTCCGATTCATCATTCATATTGTTGTACCCTTTTTCTTAGCCCGAAGGACCCGTATAACGAAAAGCTAAGCCGGAGCGTAGCGATCGGCTTGAGCGACCTTGTTATAAGCTTTTTATCATTAATACATTATCATCGTATTCGGATAGCCCAAATTCTTTTTCTTGTTCTGCTTTATTCATGATTTTTATATATTCAAATCCAGCCTTTTTATATGCCGCTATTGCTCGTATATTTCTTGCTGAAGGACTTATTATAAAATTGGTGATTCCGTATTCTTCATGTAAATAATTGCAAATAGCTTTTAAAGCGTCGCTTCCATATCCGCGTCCGCAATATGTTTCTGCTCTCATCCATATATCTAGTACGACCCTATCATTCTCTTTATCAAGAAGATCATATCCAATGGTTCCTATGGCCTCATTATTTACAGTTATTATGAAATTTCTACCGTTACCTGATTCATTAAAAAATGAGAGGTTATAATCCTTACAAAAATCTTCAAATGAAGGTGTCGGGTGGTCCGGGTAGTGGGGTAATCCCATCATAGAAGAAGTTAAGTCTGATTTACAAAGCCAATTATAGATCCTTTCTCGGTCTGATTCTTGAGCAGGTATTACTGTAATTATTTTTCCAGTGATTTTCATTTATATTTTCTTATAACGACGAAATCACCCGGAGCGTAGCGATCGGGTGGATTGATTTTGTTATGCTTTTTTATTGTAGAAATTCTACCTTGATATTGTCATCTTGACTGCCAAGTAAAGATTTTGGTTTTTCACCACCAATATGACAAGATTTCTTCATGTGAGCGGGATAATAAGTGCACGATACATAACCCTCTCCGCGCTTACATTCATCAATCGCCGCACTTTCCTGATATTTTGACAGTATCTTACCACCAATAAATATTTGCCAGAGGTCTACATTTAATTGATGACGTCTTAGATCCTTCGAGTAACATATAACAAGACCGTCATTTTTATATACGCAATAATTAGTCTTATAAGTGCTATGCGGTGGCTTTAACCATTCTAAAGCATCTTCCATTGTATCAAAATGCATCTGTCCTTCTTGAACGACACCTCGTGTAATTCCATTATGCTTTTCCCAATGATCTCCCGGCCCAGGGAAATAAATACCCAGGCTACCATACCATCGTTTACTCCTTGGCCACATAACAACAGAGCGTGTTGATCCTTCCCATGTGTATGACCTTTTCAATCCCTTTCCTGCTGTAATGATAATTGTTCCTTCATGCGTAGTTGCTGTAATTTTCATTCCTTTACTCATTACGATCTCATTTCTATCAGGAACGTCTGGTATCTCATTATCAGGAATTTCCTTATAAGTTGTGTTTGTATTTATACATCCGAAAATGGAGATCAATACGAAAAGTGGTAAAGCAAACTTAAGTGCTGAAATACTCATACATCACCTATCACTTTAGCATAACATTGGAGCTCAGCTGTGGCGCGGTTTGCGTTGACGCGAAGCGGCATTGCAAACCGTGACATCTGCTGTAGCGACTTGTTATATGCCGGCGTATCAATCTGGCTCCTAATTTGCGTATTTATAATTATTAAAACAGGGAAGGGGATTTTTAAAAACTCGACCAGTGAAGCTATGTTTCGCGTCAGCATCAACGAAGTTATGCTGCAGCGAAACTCCGCTTCACTGCTATCATCTTTTTAAGAAATTCACCATCCCTGTCACACTCAGCAATTCAGCTCCTTCGTGTATTTATTAATAATATTATTATGTTGGACATATAACAATCAATATACCATGTGTGGTATTTTCCGAAAATTCGCTATCTTTATACGCTTTTTGAATTTGAATGAAAAGTGGAAAATGCTTTTAAAACAACAAACATTGAAAAGCCGCATTTGGCTTTTCCTGATAATAAAGACCAAAAGCCAAACGAGGTTTTTTATGGGAAACGTGTCAGGTGTAAAGTACTCCGTCTCCTTTTAGGCCGCCTTCCCGCGTGCATCTGCGAGCACTGCCCTTGGACTTTAAACATGAAACATTAAACCTGTAACGTCAAACTTGAAACTTGAAACTTCAAATGTACGTCCTACTTCGTCGTCACCACCCAGACGCCCTGCCAGGATTCGGGCGGCACAGCGAGAAGTTCGTCGCATTTGGTCATGTAGGCGCGGGCTGCGGCATCTTCGTCGGCGATTGTCAAAAACAGTTTTTGCGCGGCGGCAAAGTCGCCCTGGTAGAAAAGTGCAAGTGCCGCGGAAAAGGTTTCCATCCGCTGTTTCTTCATTTCATCGATATCACCCGGCAGCATCGGCTCATAGACGACCACCGGTTCTTTGCGCCCCACCACCGCGACGCGGGAGATTTCGCGCACCGGGAAAGCATTCGCCATCTGGTCTTTCGTGGTTTGCGAAATCAACGTGTACGTGCCGAACTGTTTGTTGATGCCTTCCAGGCGCGCCGCCAGGTTCACCGCGTCGCCGATCATGGTATAATCGAAGCGGGAATGAGAGCCCATATTTCCGACCACGGCCTGGCCGGTATTGACGCCGATGCGCATGTTTAAATCCCGGTTCAGGCTTTTGCGGAATTCCGGGCGCATCTGCGCGAGTTTCTGCTGGCAGCGCAGCGCCGCACGCATACAGCGGATGGCATGGTCCGGCTGCTCGATGGGCGCGTTCCAGAAAGCGATGATCGCGTCACCTTCATATTTGTCCACGGTGCCGCCCTCTTCATGGATAATGTCGGTCATGGCGGAAAGATAGGTGTTCAGCAGACGGGTGAGCGCCTCGGGATCAAGGCCTTCGGAGATGCTTGTGAACCCTTCCAGGTCGGAAAAGAAGATGGAAAGGTTTTTACGCTCGCCGCCGAGTTTCAGGCGTTCGGGATGCGCGATGATCTGTTCGATGACGTCGTGGCTTAAATACTGCTTGAAGGCGCTTTTGATAAAAGCTTTCTGGCGCCCCTCGGTGGTGTAGTAAATCAGACCGGCGAAAACCAGCGTGAAGGCGACGCCCGCTTCCTGCACGACCAGCGGAAGCCAGAAACCCATACGGTAGGCGGCAAGGCAAAGCACGACCGGCAAGGCGAGGAAAAGCAGGTAGACCAGGGCGCTGCGTATGAAGCCGGATGCAGACGATGTGGCCAGGCCCGCGAGCATTGCCAAAAACAGTGTTAGGATCAGGACAATCACTTTGGGGACAGGCGCGATAAAATCATCCGCCAGCAGATTGTCAAGAATCGTGGCGGATATTTCCACGCCGGGATATATGCCGGAAACCGGCGTGGAACGAAGATCATAAAGGCCCGGTGCGGAAAAGCCGAAAAAAACATGAGTGTCCCGAAAGTCTTCGATGTTTTCGATAATGGCCTTTTCGCCGCTTTGAAGGTTGACTTCGCTTTGAATGACGGCCGCGGCGCTGTACCTTTTGTGTGTTCCCGAAGGCCCCCGGAAATTCAATATGGCCTGCCCGTTTTTATCGATGGGAATGACCCGGTCGCCCAGGATGAGCCTGCCCGGTTCTACAGCCAGTTTCAAAGAAGGGTGTGTCCCCAGATATGCGGCAAGCGCCAGCGAAGGGATGACCTTCCCGTCGAAGACTTCGAAAAGGGCCGCGCGTCGGTACACGCCGTCAGGATCGGGACTCAAATGCACATTGGCCAGAAACCCTGCGGCGTTTGATATTTCAGGTACGGGAAAGGTGGCGCGCGAGAAGGGTACGTAGCCGGTTTGGGCTATCCAGTCGTCAAGTCCGCGGATGTGCCACGGCGGCTCCGGCGCGAAGGGCGGCCAGATCGTTTCGCTGCCAATCGCGCGGCCCAGAAAAACGGCGCCTGTTACAGGCATTTCCCGCATGGCATGGCCAAACGCCTCGTCATCGGACACACCGTACTTGGAGGGTTCCGTATAGAGCACGTCAAAGGCCAGCGATTTTACGCCTGCGCGCCTGCAGAATTCAATGACCGCGCCATAGACTTCACGCGGCCAGGGCCAGGAAAGGCCGTTTTCCTCCCTGCCCCAGTCCAGGGAGTTCTGATCCAGCAGGATCATTCGTATTTTCCCGGTTTCTCCGGCGGGCTTGGCCATCCAATGAACCCGGCCGTCCCATGTTTTTGCCTCCCAGCGATCCAGCCATCCGGGGAGAAAAAAAGCCGCCGCGAAAAGCGCGCCGATCAGTCCGGCTGCCAGACCCTGAACCCATTTTGCCCTGCCTTGTGTCAGATTTTTAAAATCCACGATCCGCCACCTGAAGTCATGAAACGATGACCTGTAGAGAACGGTCGCAACCGTTTTCTACAGGAGATGTCCAACTGCCTGAGTAAACCTTGTTGTGCGGTCGCCCGGGATTTGGCCTGCCGCCAGCGGCTGTCCATCTTTTTTCAGTTCGGCAATGCGATTGAGCGGCGAAGGATGCGTTTTAGCAAAGTCCGACCCGCCGGGTTTGATCCGTTTAGCCATGATGTTGAGCATGTCCGAAAGCGCACCGGGAGAGTATCCGGCGCGGCGCAAAATGTTGATGGCTGCCTTGTCGGCCTGATATTCATAGGTGCGGGAGTAGCCCTTGTTCACCATGGTGTTGGTGATGTCCGAAATTGTGCCGCCGAAAACCTGCGTCAATTGCGCCAGTTCCCGGCCGCCAAGGCTCTTTGCGCCTTCTTGCGCCAGGATGGTCAGTGCCTCGGTCATCCGCGCTTTCTGAATCGCCTGCATGCCGTGGCGCAACTGGATGTGGCCGATTTCGTGGGCCAGCACGGCGGCCAGCGCGTCTTCCGTGCGCGCGCAGCGAAGAAGGCCGCGCGTAATGAAGACATGGCCTCCGGGTGTGGCAAAGGCGTTGATGTCGTCAGAATCAAGCACCAGAAAGGAATAGCCGGCGAAGAGCTCCGGCATGTCGGACGTCCGGGCGAGCGTCTGTCCCATCAGATTGACGTAGGAATTGACCTTTGAGTCATCGAGAATCTGATATTGCGTGAGAATCGAAGCGCCGACGGAGCGGCCGATGAAGTATTCCTGCTCGGGGGTGAAATCCTCCAGGCTTCTGACCACCGCCGCCGTGCCGGTGCGGATGGAGTCGCCCTGCTCACGGGTGATCGTGCCGGTGATGACAGCCGCTTCCGTGGCCACCTGCGTCGCGGTGTCCACCGCCGCGCAACCGCATAAGAAAAAGGCAGCCAGGCCAATCAGTGCAAAACGAAAACCGGTCTTATTCATGGCTGGCCTCCTTGCAGATTTCCGGAGGCAATGAATCTTTGTATCTGCTCGGATGTCACGCTCTGAGCTTCCATCCGGTCGATCCAGGTGTAATCGAGCCTGCGGTTGGCCTTGCGGTATTCGGCTTCCACCTCTTCACTGAATCCCTTGCCCGCAAGTGCGATTTCATCGCGGCTGACCGAAGCCGCCGTCCCGGTCTGTCCTGTTTTAAGCGCAATCCTTTTGGTGGTGAGCGCTGTGGCATGCAGCCATCCAAGTGATTTTCCCGCCTCGGTGGATACCCGTTTCCAGTCGCCCCGTTCCTCCATCACATGGACGCGCGTGCCATAGGGTGCCTTTGCCGTAATCCTGCCCAGATGGGAAGGTGTCGCCCGCAGCTGCGCTTCCCGAACCTGGATGGTCATGGTTTTTTGTGCTTCGGCTGGTGCACTGAAGCACATGCCGCTCAAGAGCGCGAGGCCGATGAACATGGACACGTAACGAATCATGACAACCTCCCTTTCGAATGTCATCCTTTGAAAAATCCGGCTTTCCGGTTTCGCAGCTCCGCGAGCTTTCCTTTGTTCCAGCCGGAGATATTGCTGTAATATTTGGTCAGCCGCGCGATGCCTTCAACATCGGCCGAGCCGCAGAAACTGCAATGGTCGTGGAGTCCCGGCCCGGTCTTTCCGCACGAAATGCAGGAGGTGAACTCCGGCATCAGGTCGAGCTGACGGCAGCTGGACTGCTCGAAGACGTCGCGAATGAAGCCGGCGAGCGTTTCTGAGTCGGGGGTGACGCCGCCCGTTTGAAGATGCGTGATGACTTCGCCTTCCATAAGCGGATGAAATTTTCCTTCCTCGATGACCCGCTCAAGCGGTGAAACATCAGCGGTCGTGTTGAGGTGCGTGGAATTGGTGTAGTAGACGGACCCGCTGGCGATGTCGCCCCGCACGAAGCGACCGGCGGCGGGCGAATGATATTTTAAATCAAGCCTTGCGAATCGGTAGGCGGTGGTTTCGGCCGGCGACTGCTCCAAAATGTACTTCATACCGGTCTTTGCGGTTAAACGCCCGGCTTCCTGATGCAGAAAATCCACCAGCTTCAAGCCGAAGTCGATAGCGGCGGCTGATTCGTTAAGCTGGCTGCCCTGATGGATCTGTAAAAGTTCGTTTAAGCCGACCAGGCCGATGATGTAGTGGGCGCGGTTCATCCTTAAAAAAGGATATCCGTCGGCATTCATCGCAAGCACTGCCAGCGGTCCTTGCTCCGCGTAGGACAGCAGCTTTTCGATGAAATCCTTTTTCTGGACATGCGCCCGCGCGGTCTTGTCCATCAATTCCTTCAAAAGGCCGAAAAGCTTTTCGTCGTCCCCTTCGGATTTGTAGCCCAGGCGCGGCAGGTTCAGTGTCACGCTTTGTACGGCCGCCTGGCGCATCAGCCACGGTTTGTCCTGCTCTCCTTTTGCGGTTGCCTCTGCGAGTAAATCCTTGTCGAAGCAGCCGACGGTTGTTTCGTCTCGCTCGCGGTCAAACACGAAGCAGGTGTTGCCCTGGCAGGCTGCAACATCGCAGGCCTGATCGAGCAGATCGTCAGCGCCCGGTTCGCTCCAGAATGCATCGGTAATGTGCAAAAGCGGTCGGGGCAGAATGAAGGGCCTGCCGGTGGCGTCGCCTTTTTTAAAGACCTCGAAAATCGCCCGCGCGAACCTTTGTGCTTCCCTTGTATAGTCCCGGTATGTTTTTCCGGTGGGTTTCCCTTCCGGCCCGATGGCGGGAAGCCCTGCCCAGTAGGGGGGCAGATCATAATAGAGGTGAATGTCGGTATAGAGGGCCTGTCCGCCGCGCGTGGCGGACAGCTGCGAGAATTCATAGACGAGCATTTGCGCGAACTGACGGATTTCCTTGTCGCTTTTACCGGCCAGATACGGCGCAAACGAAATATTGAGCGCGTCCCAGCTGATCGTGCCGGTGAAATGCCCCTGCAGAATCGCGCTGAAGCGCACCATGTGCGCGAGCAGCACCTCTGCGTGCTTGGCGGGTTTGGCGGAATTGATCGCGTGCGGCAGTTTCAAACCGAAAAGCTTGAGGTATTCCAGCGACTGGCAGCAGCTGTAAGGCCGGTCGATATAACCCAGTCCGTGAACGTGAAGATCGCCCGCCGTGTGGGCTTCGCCGATCTCGACGGAGAAAACGTCGTGAAGGGAAAATTCCTTTTTAATGCCTTCAGCGAACAGCAGATTCGTGCCCTCGGGGGAATGCGGTGTATTGGCGTTTTCCTTGTTCTGGTGCAAGATGAGCTGACGCACGTCATAGAGGGGGAAGCCCAGGCGTCCGTGCAGACGGCGTTCCCGTTCCAGGCCGCGTTCAATGAGCTTGGCGTTGACCAGTTCTCTTACAAGCGACGTGGTCAGAATGCCGATGCCGGAGGCGATGATCTGTTTTTCGACGTCCTTGGAAATTTCCGCCGCCAGCAGATAGTCGATGTCCGCCTCGCGCAAGAGCGCGTCGACAATGCGCTGCCGGTTCCACGGCGCGATTTCCTCGCCGGAGGTTCGGATGAACAGTGTCAGGTCTGTGGTTTCGGATTCGTTAACCATGTTATATATTCGTCGGAATGGATTTTTCGATATTACCCAGTGCCGCCTCCGCCGCGCGGGCGAGTTCTTTGTCATGGTCATGGCTGAGGGCGAACACCCGGAAATGACGCACACGCGCGGGGATGAAACGGTAAATATCCGCCAGCGGCTCGGCCGAGGTCAGCCCCGTAACCGGGTTGAAAATATTGATGCGTTTTCCCGGTTCGGCAATCGGGTTGAGCGGCCGCGGGTCCTGTGTGGCCACATCCACGCGAAACGGCAGTTTTTTGAGTTTCGCGGGCAGAAAGCTCCGGATCTTCGCTTCGTAGTTTTCCGCGTCGAGAAATGCCGTCCCGCGCTGAATCTGATCGATGGAGATTTCGGCGGCAAAAGACATTTTCCACTTTACTTCACGGGCGTGGATCTTCTGCCACTCCAGAGCCAGCCGGCGCCGGCGCACGTCCTTGACTGAAAGCCAGCGCTGTACCTCGCTGAAGAGCGACCACTCGTCGCAGTGCAGGTACGCGTCGAGATTTTTGAGCGGGCTGTCCGGATACATCAGCCGAAGCGTTTCGGAGAATATTTCCTGCAGGTGCAAATCGAGTGCGCGCGTGGTGCGGTGGAAATAAACATTGCTGTAGAGATTGAGCCGCGCGTTGAGAAAACGCCTCAGCGCAGAGATGCCGGACTGATGCAGGGCCAGGCCGTCTTTGGTGAAAAACGTATAGTAGCGCAGGCGCGGCACATCCACCATGTCGAGAGAAAAACCCGTCATGTAGGCGTCACGCTGAACGTAGTCGAGGTTGTCGACCGTGTAAATGCCGGAGAACAGCTGGCGAAGCCAGACAAGCCAGCGTGGCTGCTTTGTGTCATCCTGGCGCCCGGGCATTTTGATGAGGTAGGCCACCTGCTGAGGGTCCAGACATTCTTTGGGGGCAAAAACGCCCGATGGGCCGCGGCGGATGCGCGCGATGACCGGGCCGAGTTTTTTAACGATGATCTGCTGACCGATGTCTTCGTGTGTCAGCCCCCATGCGCTCAGATAATGTTCATCAAAAAAATGGCCGAACGGTCCGTGCCCGACGTCATGGAGCAGTCCCGCGAGCCTGAGCAGTTCTTCCACGAAATTCAGAGAAGGTGTGTCCCTGCAGACCTCCTTGAGGCTCGGGTACAGGTGTCTTGCGAATTCTCCCGCGACATGCATGGTTCCCAGCGAATGCTGAAACCGGGCATGTTCCGCCGCCGGGTAGACCCAGCGGGCGCTCTGCAGCTGATAAATCCTGCGCAGCCGCTGCATCCACGGAGAGTCAATGATGTCTTTTTCCGTCGTTTCGGCAGGGCCGCCGTCCACAGGCACGGTAAAGAAGGCATACGAGTGAATCGGGTCGGCAATGAGCGCCATTCCGGCATAGGCGTTCGAGGGGAAACTTGTCTTTTTCATATCTATTTGTTTACAATATTCCCTCTCAAATATCAAATTTATTGATGGGCGGATGACAAACGCATTGACAGATTCCATCAATGTGATACCAAACTAACAGATTAGTTTATATAGATTCTTTCATTCCGGAGCGTGCCTGCATGAAAACATTTTTCTCACCCGGGTCCATTGCCGTCATCGGTGCGAGTCCCCGCGAAGGCAGCCTGGGTGGACAGATTATCACCAACCTCAAATACGGCTTCACGAGACCCATCTATCCTGTGAATCCCGGTTACGCGGAGATTGCCGGCCTGCCCTGCTACCCGACCGTGGAAGCCATTCCCGGCCCGGTGGATCTGGCCATCATCATTGTGCCTGCCCCGGCGGTGCCCGGGGCCATTGAGTCCTGCGGCCGCAAAGGCATTTTGCGCGTCATCATCGAGAGCGCGGGATTTGCCGAAACCGGGCAGGAAGGCCGTGCGCTTCAGCAGCGCTGCCTGGCTGTGGCCCGTGACCGGGGCATCCGGCTCTGGGGGCCCAACTGCATGGGGCTGGTGGATATTCCGAAAAGGTATTTTTTTACCTTCATGCACCCCAGGATCTATGAGGATGGTTTGGTGGACGGCCGCATTTCCATGGTCGTCCAGAGCGGCATGCTCTCTGCCGGATTTCTGGCGGACCTGATGAGCGAGC
Organism: Syntrophaceae bacterium UBA2280; assembly: GCA_002347685.1. Lineage (GTDB taxonomy): Bacteria > Desulfobacterota > Syntrophia > Syntrophales > Smithellaceae > UBA8904. The sequence goes on along the minus strand of DDWS01000001.1, from coordinate 104,096 downwards.
GCGCCGTTGGCGTGGGCAAGGCCTGTTCGATCGGCAATAAAATGGATATCGACGAATGCGACGTGCTGGAATATCTGCTCGAAGATGACGATACGGACGCCGTTGCCCTGTATCTGGAATCAATTGTCCGGGGGCGCAAATTTCTGGAACTGGCAGCTTCTGCCCGAAAACCGATTGTGCTGCTCAAGGGCGGGAAGAGCCGGGCCGGCGCGAAAGCCGCCCTGTCGCACACCTCGAGCCTCGCGGGCGACGCCCGCCTGCAGGATTCCCTTTTTACGCTTGCCGGCGTGACGCTCGCGCGCGATTTTCAGCAGATGATGGAAGTCGCCCGCGCGCTGGCCATGATCGGGAAGACGCCCGCGCATTGCAGGACGGCCATTGTGACGTTCAGCGGCGGCGCAGGGATTTTGTCTTGCGATCTTCTCGAACAGCAGGGGCTTCGCGTAGCGGATCTGTCGGATTCGACGAAAAAGGATCTGGCGTCGGTTTTCCCCGACTGGCTTCCCGCTTCCAATCCGGTGGACATGTTTCCCGCCTTCGCCCTCAAAGGCCCCACTGCCGCCTACGACAGCGCGTTTCGCGCGGTTGTGAAAGATCCGAAGGTGGACGTGATCTTTTTGCACTTCTTTGTCGGTCTGTACCCCAATTACGATCAGCTCAAGACGTTTAAGGACGCGGCGGACCGGGAGGGGAAGGTTCTGATTCTGTGGGTTATCGGCCGGCGCGACGCGCTGAAAGCCTTCAAGCGCGAGGCACAGGATGCCGCGATCCCCGTGCACGGCGAGCTTTACCGCGCGGTCGAATGCCTGGCTTACGCGTCGCGTTATACGCCGCGCAAAAAAGCATCCAGGCTCATTGTAGCCGGCCGGCCGCGGAAGATCCCGCCGAAGGCCTTATCCCTCCTGGCGGGAAATCCCCGGCGTGTCTGGGATGAATTTACAAGCAAGCAGCTTTTCAAAGCCGTCGGTATTCCGGTGGTTGAAGAAAGAATTGTCGAATCTGCCGCCGCCGCGGTATCCGCCGCGCGCAAGATGGGCTTTCCCCTTGTTCTCAAAGGCCTGCTGGAAGGCGCCGTACACAAGACGGAAGCGGGATTGGTCATGTTAGGGATTTCTTCGCCTGCCGCGCTCAAAAAGTCATTTGCCGATTTGACCCGGCGTATGAAAGGGAAGGGACGGATTCTGATGCAGCGTCAGATGCCCGTCGAATACGAACTTATTGCCGGCGTTCTGCGCGATGAACAGTTTGGCCCCTGCGTGATGTTCGGTCTGGGCGGCATTTTTTCCGAGCTGCAAAAGGATGTTGTCTTCGCCCCGGCGCCGCTTTCGGTCGCTACGGCCAAAGAGATGATGGGACGCATTTCCGCAAAAAAACTGCTGCAGGGTTTTCGCGGCCTAAAGCCGCTGGACATAAAGGCGATGGCGGATATTCTGGTTGCTCTGGGCGATCTGGCGGCTGCGTGTCCTGAGATCGATCAAATTGACATCAACCCGCTGGTGGTCCATCAGGGAAAACCCGCGGCGGTGGATGGAACGGTCATAAAAAAATCGAAGGGATGATTCAAGAATGGCGTGCCGGTGTGACAGAAAGGTGATGTAAAAAACAATGAGGGGCAGGAAAAATTCGCAGATATTCGATTGAAATAAGATGATGCGGCGTGTTAAGAGGGGCAATGTATCGGAAGGAGAAACCCGCCTGTTATGAATGTGGCATCCATGCTTCAAGAAACAGCTCAGAATTATTCGGAAAATGCAGCCATCCTCTATAAGGGAAATGAAATATCCTACAGACAGCTCAACCGGTTTGTCAACGCCCTGGCCATCCATCTGAAGGGGCTCGGCATTCAAAAAGGCGACAAAGTCGCCATCATGCTTCCTAACTGTCCGGAATTCATCATATCCTATTTCGCCTCCATCCGGTTGGGCGCCGTTGCCGTGACGGTGAATTCCATGTCAACCTCCTACGAGCTTTTGCACGTCATCGAGGACAGTGACGCGTATGTCCTGATCACGACGGAAAGCCTGTCCAAACGTTTCCGTGAAATTCAGGGCCGGCTTCCGAACTTGCGGCACCTGATTGTCACCAGCGGTTTGGATGCCGGATCTCCTTTTGGAGAGATTGTCGAAAACGGCCCCGAGACAATGGACGTCCCTGATTTCGCCGGCAGCGACCCGGCTGTGATGATCTACTCATCGGGCCTGACGGGCAAGGCTCTGGGGGCTGTTTTAACGTTCGATAACCTGAAAACCCAGGCGGTTTTGCTGCAAAAGGTCTTTCAGGGAACACAAAACGATCGCTGCCTGGCCGTTATTCCCCTTTTTCACTCCTTTGGGGCCTCCGTAAACATGCTTTCGCCGATCTACGTGGGAGCCGGCATCGTCCTTATGGAGAGTTCCACGATGGAGGGGGTGTTCACCTCGATTCAAAATGAGAAGGTGACCTATCTGGCCGCCGTTCCGCGACTGTTTATGGGCATGCTGTTTTACTCGAGACGCGCCGAGTACGATCTTTCCTCGTTGCGTTTTGGGATTACCGGCGGGTCGGCCATGCCGCCGGAATATTTCCCCGAGCTGGAAAAACATTTGGGCATCCGGGTGCTGGAAGGATACGGATTAACGGAAACCTCGCCTTGCTGTGTTTTCACGATGCCCTCAATCAAGCAGAAACCAGGCTCCATCGGCACAAGCCTTCCCGGTGTCGAAGCAAAGGTCTTCGACGAAGCCGGCAGGGAGGTTCAAGCCGGTGTCACAGGTGAGCTTGTCATTCGCGGTGATGTGGTGATGCAGGGTTATTATAAAGATCAGGAGGCCACTGCCCGGGTGATGCGCGGGGGATGGCTCCACTCGGGCGATCTTGCCTATATGGATGGAGAAGGATACGTTTTTCTGGTCGGTTTGAAAAAAAGGATGATCATTACCAGCGGTTTTAACGTTTATCCCGGAGATGTGGAGCTGGTGCTGAATATGCATCCCGCCCTGGCTGCATCGAAAGTGGTCGGCCGGACAGACCTCATGCGCGGGGAGATTGTCAAGGCGCTCATTGTGACAAAGCCGGGTTTTGACGCCGATGAAAAGGAAATCATACGGCATTGCCGGGTATACCTTTCTTCCTATAAAGTTCCCCGTGAGATTGTGTTTGTGCCGTCTCTTGATTGAGCTGGAAGAGGCCATGGTGATGATAAGGAGGAGCCGCCATTGAAGTATTTGTTGATCAACGGAAATCCATACCACGATCACGACGAGATCGACCGGTATGTCATTCGTCTTGCGGCCGGGCTTGAGTCAGCCGGAAACGAGGTCCGGGTCCTTGTCCTCAGGGATATGAAAATAAGGCCCTGCACGGGCTGTTTTCACTGCTGGGTCAAAGATCCGGGTACCTGCATCATTGAGGATGACGGACGTGAAGTCAGCAGGCAATACATTGCGTCAGACCATGTGATTCTTGCCTCCCCTCTGGTGATGGGGTTTTTAAGCGCAACGCTCAAAAACGCCATGGACAGAAATATCCCGCTGGTTCACCCCCATCTTGAGGCGATCGACAAAGAAGTACATCATAAAAAGCGTTATGAAAACTATCCGGTCGTTTCATTTTTGCTGGAGAAGGAACCCTTCACCGATGCTGAAGATATCGCCATCGTAACCGATCTTTTCCGCAGAGAGGCCATCAATGTGAGATCGTCATTGGGCTTTGTAAAGTTCATCGACACACCCGTGGATGAGGTTCAAAATGCGCTTGATGTTCATTAACGGTTCCCCGCGGGGCACTCAGAGCAACACTGGAAGGCTTATGGGTCATTTTATCAGAGGATTCCTTCAGACCGAAGGCAATACCTGTGATATGGAATACCTCACGAAGAACAGGCGCAGCCTCGCGGACCTTGCGGAAAAATTTGCCGCAGCACAAACCGTCATCATCGGCTTTCCGCTGTATGTCGACGCCATGCCCGGCAGCGTCAAGGCGTTTCTCGAAAAGTTGCAGCCTTACGTCGGCAGATCAGACAACCCTGCCCTTGGATTTGTCATCCAGTGCGGCTTTCCGGAAACGTCGCACAACCGATACGTTGAAAGGTACTGCGAAAAATTCTCGCGCAGAATGGGTTGCCGCTATTTGGGCGCCATTTTGAAAGGCGGTTGCGAGGGGCTCGACATTCAACCCACCTTCCTGACCGACAAGTACTATCAGTATTATAACCTGCTCGGTTTGGAATTCGGGAAGACGGGAGCATTCGATGCGGCAATTCTCGAGAAACTTGCCCGGCCCGAACATCTGACATCCGAAAATATGGCGCAGGTCATCCCTTTTATCAATCAGGCGCTGTGGGATGCGCAGTTGGAAGCGAATGGTGTTTTGGACAAAAGCTTCAACAAACCATTTGGGTCATGATGTTGTCACCCCCCTGCCGATCTGATGTGGCGCGGTTGTGATGGCAATCAGCCGCTTGATGATTCCCGGATGCTTTGATTCGGCATTGGAATCAGAAATCCTTAAATCCCCGTCCTCCAGGGGAATGACCTGTTTCGGGTCGACAGCCTTCGTCCTGGCAAATGTCGCTCCCGCCTGTTTTAGCGGGGCGGCGATGGCTTTCAGGGATTTCTTCTTCGGCGGTGTCCCGGATGCCTTTGGTCTGTCGTCGTCAGGCTCACCCGGCTGATTGGACTGACCGGACGATGCCCGCCTACAACCGCGCTTAAATCTGCCACGTAGCTTTTCATTTGTTCCGCCTGGGCATTGAGCTCTTCGGAGGCGCTTGCCGATTCTTCGGCGCTGGCCGCCGTCTGCTGGGTGACGCCGTTCATTTCGCTGATGGCGGTGCCCACTTCCGAGATGCCTTTGGCCTGTTCCTGGGAGGCCACGGCGATTTCATCAATGAGCTGGCTGATCTTGCCGGAAATAGCGATGTTTTCCTTAAAGGCGTCCTGGGTCTTTAAGGTCAGTTCATTTCCGTTCTTCACCGCCTTGATGGTATTCTCAATGAGACTGTTCGTGTTCTTGGCCGCATCGGCTGCCCGCCCGGCCAGATTCCTCACCTCATTGGCCACCACGGCAAAACCTGCTCCGGCTTCTCCCGCGCGGGCTGCTTCCACGGCCGCATTGAGTGCCAGAAGATTGGTCTGGAAAGCGATTTCATCAATGGTTTTGATGATCTTGGAGGTCTCTTCGCTGGTTTTGGTAATTTCCACAATGGCCTTGCTCATTTCATTCATATGCCCGCTGACTTTATCAACAATGTTTTTGGCATCCTCCATCATCGCTTTGGCTTGGCCGGCGTTATCGGCGTTCTGCCTGGTGATGGAAGACATTTCTTCCATGGATGAGGAGGTTTCCTCGAGAGACGCGGCCTGTTCGGACGCTCCTTCCGCCAGGGCCTGGCTTGACGAAGAGACTTGAGATGCGGCTGAAGCAACCTGATCGGCTCCGTCCGTCAGGCCGGAGACTACCCGGTTGATAGGTCTGGTGATGGAACGAGCCATGAAAAATGCCAGCCCCAAACCGATAAAGGCAATGAAGCAAGCAACACCGGAAATAGCATAGATGATCGTGGATATCTCCTTTTGTACATCATCGAGATAGATCCCGGAACCAATAATCCATCCCCATTCCGGAAAAGATTTAACGTAGGAGATCTTCGGCACAGGCTTTGTTTCTCCTGGTTTCGGCCATTCATAATCGACGAAGCCTTCTCCATCCTTCTTGCAGACATTAACCATCGCGACAAAAAGCAGTTTGCCATTGGGATCTTTGTAATCCGACAAATCCTTGCCGTCCAATGCCGCGTTAATCGGATGCATTACCATCTTGGGTGCCGTGTCATTGATCCAGAAATACTCATTATCGGCATAGCGTAGATTTTTAATCGCCTCCATGGCCCTTTGTTTGGCTTCTTCTGGAGTCATGGCATTCGTTTTGGTCTGCTTTGAATAATAATCCAAAACCCCCCACGCCGCTTCCACCACATTTTTTGTCATTAAATATTTTGCATCATACATGTTTTTATTTACCCTAGGAACCACCCAGACAAAAACCAGGGCAAAGGCAATAATAATGACAGTCCCAAGCATTATAATTTTCGTAGAAAGTTTTAATTTGTTCAGCATATTTTCCTCCCCATCCTTTTTATGCATTGATTGACTATGCCGCGCGGGTAACATTCTGAAATTCATGGTCGCTCAGGACACGGTCGATATCCAGCAGAATTTTTACGCCTCCGCCCATCTTTGCCATCCCCAGGATGTAGGCTGTATCGACTCTGGAGCCGAAAGCGGGTGTGTCCGCAATCTCGCCTTGCCTGATGTTGAGCACCTCGGAGACGGAATCCACGACGATGCCCATCATGATTTTATGCTCATTGTTGCTGATCTCCACAACGATAATACAGGTTCTTTCAGTATAAGCCGCTGATTCCATATTGAACTTCAAGCGCAGATCAATGACGGGAATGACTTTCCCTCGCAGGTTGATCACCCCTTTGATGTATCCGGGCGTTTGAGGCACCGGCGTAATCGTCATGATTCCGATGATTTCTTTCACCTTGAGAATCCCGATGCCGTATTCCTCTCCGGCCAGCGCGAAGGTCAGGTATTTCCCTTCCCTGTCGGCTACCGACTTTATCGCCTGATCCATGATTTTCGTCGTTTGTTCCATCGTTTTCTCCTGTTTAATCTGCTTCGTTGTTTGTTTTGACTTCGCCCATATTGTGATGAGAAAATCTTACACCTTATCTAAATATTCGGCATTTCCCTGGAGAACTTTAATGATTTATATAAAAACGGGAAAAGTCCTGGCTTGTGGAGTATGAAATGCAGCAGATAGAATCATTCATGCTTTATTCTCCTAGTGAAAAAAAGCACTTGACAACTAGACGACCGGTCTATTATTGAAAGTGAAAAGTCAATGCTGATGGTTTTTGCGGGAAAAAGGAAGGCTCGAGGCCTTCATGAAAGTAAAGCAAAGTTGAAAAAGGCCGGATTGACGATGAAAACAACGAAGATGAAAACCCGCGATCAGATCCTTAGCAAAGGCGCCCGGTTAATTCATGCACAGGGGTACAAGGCAACGGGCCTGAAACAGATTCTCGGTGCTGCGGGCATTCCCAAAGGTTCGTTTTATTTTTATTTCACAAGCAAGGACGATTTCGCCTGCGCGGTAATCGACCACTTCACGGGTTCGATTGATGGAATTTTTGACAGATACTTGCGTGATGACGGCATCGAGCCCCTTGAGCGCTTGAATGGGCTTTTGGACTATTATGAGTCCGCCTTCAAAAAAAGCAAAGCCACTTTGGGTTGCCCCATCGGCAATCTGTCGCTGGAGCTGGCCGATACCAATGAAGAATTGCGCCAGCGTCTGCAGGACGCTGTTGAAGGTTTTATCGCACAGATTGAATCATGCCTGGAAGAGGCCAAATCAAGCGGGCAAGTTCCCTTTGAACTCAGTACGGAGGATACGGCGCGCTTCATCTTCCATGGATTGGAAGGCGCGATCATGCACATGAAAGTGGTCAAGAGCACCGAGCCTATCCGCACATTTCGCCGATACCTCCATGTCTACCTGGCAGGGGACCACAAAAGCCATGCATGAATTGCCCATCACGGAGAGCATCTTAAAGATTGTGCTGACGCACGCTGCAAAAAACGATGTCCGGCAGGTCGTGAATATTCATCTCCGGGTCGGCAAGCTCAGTGATCTGGAAGATGAATGGATTCAGCGTTATTTTGATTACTTAAGCAAGGGCACCGTCGCCCAGGGGGCTGTACTCAAAATCGAACGAACGCCAATCATGCTGCAATGCAACAGCTGCGCCGCGTCCTATCCGGTGGAACTCGCCGAAATGGGAGATGCGGCCTGTCCCGCCTGCGGACAGAAGGATGGCAAATTGATTTCCGGACGGGAATATTATATCGAGAACATGGAGGTGCGGTAGTGGAAGATGTCAGGCTCATTGAAGTGAAAGAAGAAATCCTTGCCGATAACAACCAGGTCGCCGCAGGCGTTCGCAAGAAGCTGGGTGTTTCAAATACCCTGCTTCTGAATCTGATGTCTTCGCCGGGTTCGGGGAAGACCAGTCTTATTCTTAAGACCATCGAAGGCCTGAAAGGGTCTGTCAGGCTGGGTGTCATCGAAGCGGACATTGACTCCACGGTGGATGCCGCAAAGGTTGCAGCCACGGGAATTCCGGCCATTCAGCTCCGGACGGGCGGGTTTTGTCATCTGGACGCGACGATGGTCACGCAGGGCCTCGATGCGCTGGTTGCGAAGGATTTCGATCTGATTATCATCGAAAATGTCGGCAACCTGGTGTGCCCTGCCGAATTCGATACGGGTGCGCATAAAAATGTGATGATCTTAAGCGTCCCCGAAGGCGATGACAAACCGCTCAAATACCCGCTGATGTTTTCGCTTTGCGATGTTCTGCTGGTCAATAAGATAGATTACATGCCGCTTAGCGATTTTAACATGGATGCCTTGCGCGAAAGGGTTCTCGCTTTGAACCCCGATATTCGAATGATCGAAGTGTCCTGTAAAACGGGCGCAGGTATCGGGGAGTGGATTGCGTGGCTTAAAAATGAAGTTGATGCTTTTTCAGTTCGCCCGAAGGAGTAAATGATCATGTCCTATGAGATGACCCTTTTAATGGGCACAGCCGCATTCATCGCTTTCTTTCACACGCTTTTGGGTCCCGACCACTACCTGCCTTTCATTGTCATGGGGAAGGCCAGAAAATGGTCCATGGCCAAGACGGCATGGATAACTGTGTTGTGCGGTGTCGGGCATGTGGCCAGTTCCGTTTTGCTGGGTTTCATCGGGATTGCATTGGGCGTGGCGCTCACCAGCCTGGTGGCGGTGGAATCGTTTCGCGGCAATCTCGCTGCGTGGGCGCTGATTGCCTTCGGATTGGTGTATTTTGTCTGGGGGATGCGGAGGGCTTGGAAGAACAAACCGCATCAGCACCTCCACGTCCATGCCGACGGACATCCCCATACGCATGAACATGTTCACGCCGAAGAACATGCGCATGTTCATGACGGAAAGAACGCCGGCAACATGACCCCCTGGGTGCTTTTTACAATTTTTGTGCTGGGGCCGTGTGAACCGCTGATTCCCATCCTGATGTATCCGGCGGCCAAAGAAAACTTCGGAGGGGTGCTGCTGGTGACCCTGATATTCGGCACGGTTACTATTTCGACCATGCTCGGCATTGTGGTCGCTTCCACGTGGGGGTTAAAGCGTCTTCCCCTGAAAAAGATGGAAAGGTATGCCCATGCGCTGGCCGGCGGTTCCATCTGTCTTTGCGGGATGGCGATACAGTTTCTCGGATTATAATGAAGGATTCTTCCTGCAGGGTGCTAAAGAACTTCAATGCCTTCTATCTGGAATTTTGTTCCTGAAATGAGCGTGTAATTCCGCGTGGAGCAGGTCGGACAGAAAATGTCTTCTCCGGTATAGTCCTCCCGGTTGATTTCAAAGTCCTTTGCGCAGTCACGGCAGTGGCAGATGACAGGGTCGGCAAGAACCAGGATTTCGGCACCCTCGGCGATGGTTCCTTTGCTGATGTAGTTGAAATAGTGCTGAATCCATTCTTTCTTGATGTCCCGAAGCGCCCCCAGGCGCAATACAATGGTTACCACCTTTTGAGAATTGGTTTGACGGGCATACTTCAACGCTGTGTCCAGTATATTCTTTGTCAGTGGGAGCTCGTGCATGAGGGCTCTATTGTCCTGCTTTGGCTGCCGCAAGCCTGGCTTGATCAATCTGCGCTTTTTCAAGTCCCATGAGATCCTGATTATCAAAAAACTTTTCTTCCCGGGGAAGGGTCAGCTGATTATCGGGTTTTCGCTCCAGGATCAGGGAATCGGCAGGGCAGGTGGTCACGCACAGCCCGCAGCCGACACAGTACTCCTTGTTATAGACAGTCCGGTCATCCGCATTCACCGTCATCGCTTTTACCGGACAGCGTTCGACGCATTTCCCGCAGTCAACGCAGCTTTCCTCATCTTTGACGCACTTGTAGTTGCCCCAGGATTCATACCCCGTGCCGTGATGAATCTTGGCGGCCATCAGGAAACCACAATGGCATTTGGAACAGTTGCAAAAACCGGAGCAGTCTTTGGCGTGGGCCATCTGCACAAACAATCCAGCGCTGTCGTCATGGTGCAGGATTTCAAGGGTTTGTTCAATGGTGATCACGCGCGGGTTTGCGATGCTTGTCTCCAGGAGGTATTCCGCCATCTGGCCGAAAGCGATACAGACATTCATTTCATCCGTACACGGGCAGTGCCTTTTGGAAAATGTGGCGACCTTTCTGCAGGCGCAGTCGCTCGCAACAATCAATTTCTGCTTTTTGATAATAGCTTCAATATCATCATCCGGGAGCAGCTTCCCGTCTTTTACCGTGTCGGCGCGGATCGGAACAATTCTCGCGATGGGGATATGATAATCCATCAGCACTTTTCCATAGGCCTGCGCGTAATACTGTCCCATGTTGATGGCATCTTTCTGATCAATGTGATGAACATTGAATTCCCATATGCCATGAATAAACGGCACGATCCGGTATTTTTTCTCATGACCATCTCGTTCCCAATACATCAGGCCTCTGTTCGACATGGATTCGAGCTTTCCGATGGTATCCCCGACGCTCATGCCCAGATCGCGGGCTGCCTGTTCGGGCGTTTGCAGGCCTCTTTTAAACTTGATGAAAATCTCCGCGTCTTCTTTAGTGAACACTTTTTTCAGGAAGGCCATCTCGTATCCGGCTTCCGTTTTGGGATAGCCCTTCGTCATCTTGTCTAATTTCTGCCGCAGTCTTTCGTATACATCTTCCATTGCTTTCTCCATGCACGAACATTCTTGTCGTTAAACTTTTATTCTACTTTCTACCTCTGCGTATACCTGCTTTGTTGTGATGTTTTTCATGCACTGCGTGGTGTCACATTTTTTCAGCAGGCAGGGGCTGCAGGGCAGGTCGCTCCGAATGACGGTGTGACCCGTCCCGTAAGGACCGGTTCTTTTCGGATCGGTGGGGCCGAAAAGGGCGATGACGGGCGTCTGCACCGCACAGGCCAGGTGCATGGGGCCGGAATCCGTCGTGATGAGGGTCTTTGCCCTGCGGTAAATCGAGGCCAGCTCCAGAAGCGAGGTCTTTCCCGCGAAGTTGATGCCGGATGTTTTCATGGACGCGATGATGGGATCGATTGAAGAGGCGTCCACTCCTGTAAAAACGACCGGAAGGTTCAATTTTTCAAAAATCATATCCGCGAGCGCGGCGAATTTTTCATTGTCCCAGAGCTTCGTCTCCCAGTAGGCAACCGGATTGATCGCAATAAATGCTTTGTCTTTCAATCCATGCTGATGGAGGAGCGCCAACGCATTTTCTTCGGCCCGCGCATCGTGAGGCAAGATAAAGTCCACAGAATCGACTAGCGCGCCTAGATAACGGGGAAGGTCCAGGTAGCGATCCACCGCGTGTTTTTGCATATCTTCGGGGATTTTCTCGTTGAGAAACAGGCCGCTTAGTTCCTGGAGAGAATCGTAGCCCAGTTTGCGCTTTGCTCCGGACAGTCCCACCACCATCGCGCTTTTGAAAAGGCCGTGAAAGTCGATGGCCAGATCATAAGGGCGGCTGCGTAGCGTCTGATAAAAGGCGTGGAAATCCCGCCAAGCCTCGCCAACGCGTCGCGCCGCGAGTTTCCTGCCCCAGTTTTTGCGTTCGGAAACGATCACGCAATCGAGGAGAGGGTGGTTTTTAATCAGATCAGCCGCCGCTTCCTCCACGACCCACGTGATGTGGGCTGCGGGATAATGTTTGCGCAGCGCGGCCAGTGAAGGCAGGGTATGAATCACGTCGCCGATGGCGCTCAGCTTGACGATGAGAATATTCATGCCCGATCCTTCAATATCCAGCGGACCGCATCGAGAACATCCGTCGCGATGAAATCCGGCTGGTTGAAATCATTGGCCCGGTCCGGCCCGACCGACTGCATCGAATCCCGGCCGTAGCCGGTCATGACAAGAGCGCCTTTGGCGCCGGCGCGGTGGGCTGTTTCGATATCGCGGTAGCGGTCACCGATCATGTAAGAGCGGCCCAGATCAATATCCAGATCGGCCGCCGCCTGTTTCAGGAGCCCCGGTTCTGGTTTGCGGCAATCGCAAAGCTTCCGGTAAGGATCCGCGCCGTCAGTGGGATGATGCGGACAATAGTAAAACCGGTCGATGCGCGCGCCCTGCTTCAAAAGAAGGCTTTGAATCCGGTCGTTGGTGGCCCGGACAAAATCTTCCGTGAAGAGCCCCTTGGCGACACCCGCCTGATTCGTGACGACGACCGCCTTCATGCCACTTTCGTTAATCAAACGGACCGCCTCAAAGGCGGCGGGAATGAGGACGAGTTTGTCCGTGTGATCAAGATAACCGACTTCTTCATTAATGGTTCCGTCGCGATCCAGGAAAACGGCGGGGCTGTTTTGGCGCATAGGAGTCATCCTTTTTGAAGTAACTCAGACGCGGCCGAAAACACGTCATCTGCGGAGATGTCCGTCATGCAGCGAAAATCCTCGGGGCATACTTTTTTCAGACAGGGGCTGCATTCGACGGGTTTTCGGACAATGCGGGTCTTTTCTCCGGCGGGTGATGTCGTGACGGGATTGGTGGAGCCGAAGATTGCGACGGTCGGCACATTGAGCGCGCCTGCCAGATGCATCAGCCCCGAGTCGTTGCTCACAAAGATCCGGCACCGGGATATCAAATAGATTGCTTCGCGAAGCGTCGTTTTCCCGGCCAGGTTCAGACAGTCGCCGGCAGCCAGACGCCGGACTTCTTCCGCAGGGTCAAAATCATCCGGTCCCCCGAAGAGAACGATTCGCGCCCCGAGCTTTTCGGCAAGACGGACCGCGACTGCGGCAAACCGCTCCGGCAGCCAGCGTTTTGCCGGACCGTAAGTCGCTCCTGGCGCGATGCCAAGGATAGGCGTGCCGTCCGGCACATGCTTTTTGAGGATCTCCTGCGCCGTCGCGGGTGAAATGCGCGTTTCCAGATGGAGCGAGCGGTCCACGGGGGGGCAGCCCAGTGCTTTGACCATTTCCATGTAGTAATCGATCTGATGAACATGGAAAATCGCGTCGGTTCTGCCGATGGCATGCGTCAGAAGCAGGCCGCGTCCGTCAGAGTCGTACCCGGCGCGAATCCGGATGCCGGCGGCGAGTGTCATGATGGCCGCCTCAATGGCGTTTTGCAGAAGAATCGCAGCGTCGAATTTCATTTGACGCAACTGCCGGGCCAGGCGGAAAACACCCCAGGGGTTGTCGTAACGCTTATCGTAGATCATGACGTCTGCCTCAGAAAAAAGCCTGTAGACATCAGCGACCAGCGGTTTGGCCAAAATGGTCATCCGTGCCCGCGGATAAGCGGCGCGCACGGAGGCCAATGCCGGCAGCGTCATCACGGCGTCGCCGATCCAGTTGGTCCCCCGAATCAGAATTCTTTCGAGCCCATCGTGCGGCAGTTTCTTTGCGTTTTGTTTCACAGGTCGATCCTTCCGGGTTTGGCCTGACATCGCTTGGTTTTCCATCGCTGATGCACCCAGAACCACTGATCGGGGTATTTGCGGATGTTATCTTCAACAATTTTCGTGAAGCGCTGTGTATTGGCAAGCGCGTCTGCGTCGCGATTGCCGGTGGCGGCCAGCTCAACTTCGTCGCCAATTTCGAGCACAAATTTTCCGTTTTTCAGCCGCCGGGTGAAGGCGGGCAGAGCGGCCGCGCCGGTGTGCATTGCCAGAAGCGCCGCGCCTGTAGTGGTGGCGGCCGGGCGCCCGAAGAAATCGACGAACATGCCGTCGTACCAGGCCACGTTCTGGTCGATGAGCAAAACGACGGTTTCCCCTTTTTTTAATTCCCGGATGATCGGCCGCATGGCGTTTTCCTTGGGAAGCGACGTGATACCGTGTGACGCCCGCACAAACCTGGTCGTTTCCTCGGCAAAGGCATTGTCCAGCACCCGGTAGACGAAAACGATCGGTCCCGTGGTGATGGCAAGCGCCGCGTTGCCCATCTCCCAGTTGCCGAAGTGCCCGCTCAGAAGCATGACACCTTTCCCCTTTTTCTTCGCCGCCAGATACTTGTCGAGGCCCTCAATGGTAACCCAGTCGGCCAGCGTTTCCGTTTTGAGATAGTAGATGTCGGAAAATTCCGCAGCGATGAGCGCGAAGAGCTTGTAGGATGACTTGGCGATGCGGATGACTTCGTCGCGGGATTTTTCCGGAAACGATCGCGCGATGTTGTGAAGCGCGATGAGCCGGTGCTTGAGGGAGACGTAATAAGCCAGTTTTGCCAGCGTCGAAAAAACGGCCCGGCGGACCGCGAGGGGCACGACGCGGAAGATGATCCTGGCGATGTTTCTTTTCACGTGATGATCCATGGGTTCGATCACGCTTCCCGAGCCGCGTCGAGACGCTCCATCAGCCATTTCCCGAATGCGGTTTCGTTTTGGCAAATTTCCATATCCATGCATAGAACCCATACCATGTTTAGGAAATCCGGGCAACGCTCAAGACGCATCGCGTCCTTCTCGGTGGTGATCAGATACTCGGCACCGTGCGCCGAAAATGCATGTTGCAGATCCTCGATGTCCCGGCGGCCAAACGGGTGGTGGTCAGGATAAGGATTAAACGACACGAGCTCCGCTCCGGCCGCGACAATGGTTTGCTCAAAGGAGTCGGGTTTGGCGATGCCGCAAAAAGCACACACTTTTTTCCCCCGAAGCGCATCCATAAGAAGGGATTCGTTTCCGCGTGTGATGCCGCAGGCCCGGTGGACGGCGCGGAAGACGGGGATGCCCAGGGTTCGGGCGATGCCGGTGATGCCGGGATGCGGCGGACTTGCAACATCCGCGCGCGTCAGCACCAACACATCCGCGCGGGACAGTCCCGCGGGCGATTCGCGCAACGGGCCGCGGGGCAGCAGATGGCCGTTTCCCAGAGGCTTTTGATCATCGAGCAGAACGACATTGATGTCCCGGCATATCTGCCGATGCTGAAACGCGTCGTCGCAGACCAGCACATCCGCGCCGAAGCGCTCGATGGCGGCCCGTCCGGTTTCCATCCGCTTCGGGCCGGTGATCACCGGAATGCCGGGCAGCGATCGAGCGATTAACAGCGGTTCGTCGCCCGCGACATCCGCACCCAGCAGAATGCTTTGTCCGTCGGAAACGATGTTGACGGACGCACGGCTGTTTCCGCCGTAGCCGCGGCTGATGACGGCGGGCCGGAAGTCAGCGGATTGAAGCATCTTCGCGATCATCAGGACACAGGGCGTTTTCCCCGTGCCGCCGACAGTGATGTTGCCCACGCTGATAACCGGGCAGGGCAGTTTCACGCCCGTCAGGATTTGCCGATCATAAAGCCGGTTGCGCAGCCCGACGATCAGCCGATAGGGCAAAGACAAGATGAAAAGCGCCGCCCGTGTCGGGCTGATCCTGGGCTTTTCATCGTCATTCCACATCCTTTGCCAGTCGATCATTGCTGCTTCCTTCGTCTTTGAACTGCAGATTGTAGAGCCGGTAATACTCCCCTTTTTTCGCCAGCAGCGCTTCGTGGGTTCCCTCCTCGACGATCTGCCCGCTGACCATCGCGATGATGCGGTCGGCTTTGCGGATCGTGGACAAACGGTGCGCGATGACGAGCGTGGTGCGGCCCTTCATGAGATTGTCGAGCGCCTCCTGGACTTCAATTTCCGCCTCCGTGTCCAAAGACGAGGTCGCTTCGTCCAGGATCAGAATCGGCGCGTCCTTAAGCAGCGCGCGCGCAATCGAGATGCGCTGTTTTTCGCCCCCGGAGAGTTTGGTGCCCAGCTCGCCGATGTTCGAGTCGTAGCCTTTGGGCAGTCTCATGATAAAGTCGTGGGCGTTGGCCGCTTTCGCGGCGTTGATGATTTCCTCTTCGGTGCGTTTGATATCGCCGTAAGCGATGTTGTTGCGGACCGAGTCGTTAAACAGGATGGTCTGCTGGGTGACAATGGCGATATGGTCGCGAAGCGATTTCGTGGTCACGTCGCGGACGTCATAGCCGTCAATCAGAACCCGGCCCTCGGTGACATCATAGAATCGGGGAATCAGATTCACCAGCGTGGTTTTGCCGCCGCCGCTCATGCCGACAATGGCCAGCGTTTCGCCTGACCGGATGGAAAGGTTAATATTTTTCAACACGGGGGTTTCTTCATAGCAAAACGTGACATTTTCCAGGGTGATCCCTTCACGGATCAGCGGCAGATCGACGGCGCCGGGTGAATCTTCAATGTCCGGCTTGCGGTCAATGATGCTGAAGATGCGGTCGGCGCCGGCAATGCCCTGATTGATGGAGTTGTTCACGTTGGTCAGCCTTTTCACCGGCTCGTAGAGCATCAGCACGGCCGCCAGAAACGAAAAGAAGGTGCCCGGCGTGGATGTGCCCGCAACGACGTTGTAGCCGCCATAGAAAATAACGGCGGCGATGCCCAGGCCGCCTAAAAACTCCATCATGGGGCTGGCAATGGCATTGATGGAGACCGTGCGCATGTTGAGCTTGAAGAGCCGTTCGTTTTCCGCGCCGAATCGCTCCGTTTCGTATTTTTCCATGCCGAAGGCCTTGACGATGCGCGTTCCGGAAATGGTTTCCTGCAGAAGCGAGCTCAGCGTGCCCATCGTGATCTGCGTGGAGGTGGTAACCTTGCGCATTTTTTTGCCGAAGCGGGAAATCGGATAAACCGTAACCGGAAAGACGATCATGGCGATTAAGGCCAGCTGCCAGTCGGTGTAGAAAATAACGCCGATCAGGCAAAGGAGGGTGAAGGTGTCTTTGATGAGCGCGGTAACCGCGTCCGACGACGCGGATTGAACCGACATGACGTCATTGGTGATGCGCGACATTAACAGACCCGTCGGATGCTGCGTGAAAAACGACAGGGATTGCACCTGGATGCGCTCGTAGAGTTTTTTTCTTAAATCCGCGACAATGCGCAGGCCGATGGAGCTCATCAAAATGACCTGGCCGTAGGTGCAGGCGCTTTTGAGAAGAAAAATGCCGATGACCGCAAAGGGAATCCATTGCAGCGCCGCCATGTTCTTGCTCATGAAGATTTCGTCGATTGCCGGTTTGGAAACCAGCGCCAGCGAGGCCTGCATCGCGCCGACCACGAGCATGCAAATGGCCGCGAAGACGAAGCGCATACTGTGGGATTTTGCCATGAGTAACAGGCGTTTGAAGGTTTGCATTGTATGGTGTCCTTTTTATCAGGTTCCGGGCATGTCCCGGTCAAGCAGATCGCAGGCAATGGCCGCGGCCCGCGACGCGGCGCCGGGCGATCCTAAACTAGTGCGGATGTTGGCCAGATCATCGATGATCCGGCGTTTTCTTTCTTCATTGTGCAATATCGCCAGCGCTTCTCTGGCAATCGTCGGGCCGCAGGCGTCTTTCTGGATCAGTTCCGGCATAATGGTTTTTCCGGCGATGATGTTGCAAAGCCCGATGTTGCGCGCGGAAACAATCATTCTGCCAATCCAATACTCGATTTGCGGTATTTTGTAAATGATCACCGTCGGCACGCCCATCAGTCCCGTTTCCAGCGTTGCCGTGCCCGATGTCACGATGGCGAGATCGCAGCAGGCCATGACGTCATAGATTTTCCCCGATACGATCTTTACGGTGAGCCCTGATGCGGCAAGGGGGCCGGTGATGATTGTTTCGTCGAGCGTCTGGGCCAGCGGCAAGACAAATTGCACGTCGGGGATCCGCGACTTGATGATCCTTGCCGCGTCCAGCATATCGCCCAAAAGTTTCCTGATTTCAGCCGACCGGCTTCCCGGCAGAAGGCCGACGGTGGTATGGTTTTCGACAAGCCCCAGACTTCGCCTGGCTTGGGGTTTTGTGAGGTCGGGTTTCACCATGTCCAGAAGCGGGTGGCCGACGAAATCGACCTGAAACCCCTCCTTTGCGTAAACATCCACTTCAAAAGGGAGAATGACGGCCATCCGGTCCACCAGCCGCTTGATTTGACGGATTCTGCCCTTCCGCCAGGCCCAGACCTGGGGACTGATATAGTAAAAAACCTTGATGCCTCTTTTTCTGGCGGCCCGGGCTGCGATGTAGAGGTTGAAGTCGGGGTAGTCGATCAAAACCACCATCTCCGGCTTCCATTCGTCCATAACCTGCTTGAGTTGCCGGATGGTTTTGCGCAAAAAACCCAGTTTCGGAAGGATCTCCTTGATGCCGATGATGGCCATGTCCGAGACATGAGCCAGCAGTTCAACGCCTGCCGCCTGCATACAATTGCCGCCGATGCCGCGAAATTGCAGCGCGGGATGAATGTTGAGCATTTCCGCAACCAGACCGGCGCCGTGAAGATCGCCCGAGGCTTCCCCTGCGACGATCAGAACGCGCCTTTCCCGGGGGACAGGAAAGCTCTTTTTGTTTTCATCAGACATGATTGATCACGTCGGCAATCAGCCGGACTTCATCAGGCTGCATTTCCGGAAACATGGGAAGGGACAGGACTTCCGACGAGCAGGTTTCACTGACCGGCAGAGGGGTTGATGCAGGATACATCCGAACGAAAATCTCCTGCTGATGCAGAGCAACCGGGTAATAAATGGCCGAGGCGATGTCTTTTTCCGACAGCGCCCGGGCGATCGCCTGACGATTTTTCGCACGGAGGGTAAACTGGTGATAGACATGCGTGTTGCCCGCCGTTTCGACAGGCAAGATGACGCCTTCCCGGCGGATCGACGAGCAATACAGAGCCGCGTTATGTCGCCGCGCCTCATTCATCGTGTCGATGTTTTTGAGTTTCACGCGCAGGATCGCGGCCTGCATCTCGTCGAGACGGCTGTTGTAGCCGATTTCGGCATGATAATAGCGTTCGCGGCTGCCGTGATTGCGCAGCATGGAGATTTTTTCCGCGATATCATCTGCGGCGGTGACAACCATGCCGCCGTCACCGTAGCAACCCAGGTTCTTGCTGGGGAAAAAACTGAAGCACCCCGCATCGCCGAACGTGCCCACGGTCTGACCCTGGTATTTTGCGCCGAATGCCTGCGCGCAGTCTTCAATGACTTTCAGGTGATGTTTGCGCGCAATATCCATAATCGGGGCCATGTCCGCAGGATGGCCGAATAAATGAACGGGGATGATGGCCTTAGTTTTGGGCCCGACGGCGGCGGCGATTTTAGCCGGATCGATATTGAACGTATCGGGCCGGATGTCTACAAAAACCGGTTTCGCGCCGAGGGTCGCCACCACTTCCGCCGTGGCGATAAAGGTGAAGGGTGTCGTGATGACTTCGTCGCCCGGTCCGATATCGCAGGCGCGCAGCGCCAGCAAAAGCGCGTCCGTGCCGTTGGCCACGCCTACAGCGTGCGAAAGATTGTGATAATCCGCCACTTCCTTTTCCAGCGCCTTGACGTTCGGGCCTAAAATAAACTGCGTTTGCGCCAGGACGTCGGAGACGGCGGCATCGATTTCTTTTTTCAGGAGCAGGTATTGTCTTTTTAAATCGACCATCGGGATCATAGCTGAATATCCTCGTGAGTTTTCATTTTTTGCAGAATTTCTACGGCCAGCGCAAGCGCACGGCGGCCGTCCTCGCCGGTGACCGGCGGAGCGCAGCGTGTCTGCACCGCTTCGACAAACGCGCGGATTTCTTCTTCCAGGGGATCATGGCTGCCGACTTCAATGTTGTTTTGAACAATCTGCTGCTTGCCTTCGCCGTTTGTGATCTTGGTCAGCGACAGGATTTCCCGTTTGCGCGTGTCGACGGCATGGTAGCCTTCCGGGCCGAAGAAACGGAGTTTCTGCATGGTCTTGGCGCTGATGCGGCTGGCTGTGATATTGGCGATACACCCGCAGGCAAACGACAGGCGCACGTTGGAGATATCGATTTTATCGGAGAGGATGGGAACGCCGACAGCCTCGACATTCGTCAGGGGTGAATGGACAAATTTCAAAATAATGTCCAGATCGTGAATCATTAAATCCAGAATCACGTCCACGTCGGTGCCGCGCTCGAAGAAGGGGTGCAGGCGGTGCACTTCGATGAAAACCGGTCGGGTGATGACTTTGTCCAGCGCCATGACGGCCGGATTGAATCGCTCGACAAAACCGACCTGAAAAACCAGTTTGTTCTTTTCGGCCAGCGCGAGCAGGTCGTCCGCCTCTTCCACCGTCGAACAGATCGGTTTTTCGATGAGCACATCAATGCCGGCGGCCAGAAAATCACGGGCGACGGCATGGTGAAAACCTGTGGGAACGGCGATGCTGACCGCGTCGACCTTGCCGATGAGTGCGCGGTGGTCGGAAAATCCCGGGCAGGCATAAAGCTCGGCCGCTTTCATGGCCTTGTCCGGCTGCGTATCGGACACGGCAGTGATTTCGCAGGAATCAATCTTGGCATATTTCTGGAGATGATAGCTTCCCAGGTGCCCGATGCCGACAACGCCGATTTTGAGTTTCTTTTTTTGAGTCATGGTCATGTCCTCAGCGGCAGATGCTTCTTTTCGATTCTTTGATAAACTGGATGAAGTGACGGACCTCCGGGCAGTCTTCCACTTCATTTTGCGCCTTTTCCAGCGCCTCTTCCAGGATCATGTCGGATCGGAAAACAATCCGGTACGCGTCTTTGAGTGCATTGATCACGTTTTCGGGGAAGTTGCGTCTTTTCAGTCCGATCAGGTTCAGTCCGAACAGTTTTGCGTGATTGCCGGAAGCGATGGTGTAGGGAGGAACGTCCTTGAGAACGGCGGAGGCGCCACCGATCATGCAGTGGGCGCCGATGCGTGTGAACTGATGGATCCCTGTGAGGCCGCTGATGATCGCCCAGTCTTCCACCGGGATATGACCGGCAAGCATCGCCGCATTGGCCATGATAATGTGGCTCCCAAGGATGCAGTTGTGCGCGATGTGGCAGTACGCCATAATCAGGTTGTGATCGCCTAAGACCGTCAACCCGATATCAGCAGTGGTGGGACGGTGAATCGTGACGAATTCACGGATGGTGTTAAAATTGCCGATCACCACACGCGTTTTTTCGCCGCCGAATTTTAAGTCCTGCGGGGGTGCGCCGATCGAAGCGAATTGAAAGATGCGGCAACCTTCTCCAATTTGCGTGTAATCGTCGATGACCGTGTGAGAACCGATGACGGTGTTTCGTCCGATGGTGACGTCCTGACCGATAACTGAATAGGGACCGATTTCCACGCCATCTTCCAGGCGGGCATCCGGTGCGACAATCGCTGTGGGATGTATTTTCATGTTCATCAACCTTCGCTTAATGTCTGAATTTGCTTTTTGAGCTCCTCGATCTGCCGGGACATTTGTTCGAGTTTCGCGCGCATATCCGGAAGTTTCGATCGGCAGGCTTCCACTTTCAGCCATTCCTGGTAAGGCAGATGGGGTGCTCCGCCAACTGTTTGTCCTGACGCGACATCCTTGTGAATGGCGGATGCGGCGGCGACTCTCACATGGTCTCCGATGGTCAGATGGCCGACCATGCCGGTCTGTCCACCCACCATGACGCTTACGCCCAGCCGGGTGGAGCCGGAAATGCCCGCCTGCGCGGCAATCGCCGAGTTTTCTCCGATGACGACATTGTGCGCGATCTGAACGAGGTTGTCGATTTTGACATTGCGCCCGATCCGGGTTTTTCCCATGGTCGCGCGATCCACCGTGGTGTTGGCGCCGATTTCCACATCGTCGTCAATCTGGACGATGCCGACCTGTGGAATCTTGAGATTGGATACGCCGGGTGCGGCAAAGCCGAAGCCGTCCGCGCCGATGACCGCGCCTGCGTGTACGATGACCCTTTTGCCGATCACGCAGCGCTGGTAAACACTCACGTTCGCGTAGAGGACGGAATCTTCGCCGATGACGGCGTTTTGGCCGATAAACACGCCGGGATAAATCACCGCGCCCCGGTCGATGCGCGCGCCGCGGCTGATCACGCACCGCGGGAACAGGGTCGCCTGATCGGAAACCAGCGCGCCCTGCTCGATATATGCCTCCGGGCTGATGCCGGAAGCGCCGTGATCCAGGGGGTAAAACATTCCCAGCAGTTTCCCGAAAGCGGCATGGGGATCCCCGCAGAGGATGAGATTTTTCCCTGTTGCCTCCGTTCCCGGCGGTGCGAGAATGGCAGTCGCGGAGGTGGTTTTAAGCAGCTTCGCGTAACGCTTATTGGCGATGAACGTCAGATCGCCATCGCCCGCCTCCTCAACGGGGCGGATATCCCGGACGGTCGCGTCCGGGTTTCCGATCACCTGGCCGCCGATGAGGGCGGCTATTTCCTGAAGACTTTTTTTCATCGCGGCCGGTCCGCTATTTCTTGGCGCTTGAGAGCTTGTTGAATTCCTCGATGACTTTTTTGCTGATTTCCCTGGTTTTATCATAGTAGGGAACCGGCAGGGTGGCGATATCGATCACTAAGGTAAGCTTTTCTTTTTCCGCGACGACAGCCACCGCCTTCCAGATCTCCGGAATGAGTTTTTCGAACATTTCCTGGTCGCGTTTTCCCAAATCCTCGCGCGCGTCATTGACGAGCAACTGGTAGTCGCGTACTTTCTTCTGGTAATCCGTTTCCTTTTCCCTGCGGGCCTGCGCCGTCATAATTGAGCTTTTCTTTTCGAGATCATCTTTCAGGGTCTGGAGCTCTTTTTCCGCCGCGGTGATTTCAGCCTGCTTCTTGTCGGCGATTTTTTTGAATTCATCCGCGGCTTTTTTGCCGGCGGCCGAATTGCTGATAATTTCACGGACGTTGATAAACCCGATTTTATCCTGGGCGAAAGATACGCTGCTGTACGCAAGCACAAGCAGGATACATCCTGCGATCAAACCGATATTCTTCTTCATTTCATGTCTCCTTTTATTGGTTTTGTGAATCCGTTCGATGAAGGGTTGCTTCATCCCTGCATTACATAAACATGCCGATGGTAAATTCCCACCGTCCGGTTGCGTCGTCTTGAAGATTTCCGCGATCCAGCACCCAGCCGTACTCCAGGCGCAGCGGTCCGATGGGCGAATACCATCGCAGGCCGACCCCGGCGGTTTGTCTCAGATCGTTGAGATGAATGCCGCTGTTCCAGGAATTGCCCGCGTCATAAAAGACAACGCCTTTCATGCCCGCGTCCCGGATAAAGGGAAAAACCAGCTCCAGAGAGAAATTCAGCATCCGCGTGCCGCCGATCACGTCGCTCGTACCGGGATTGGTGGGGCCGACATATCGCAGACCGCGCAGTGAGGTGATGCCGCCCAGAACAAACCGCTCGTAGATGGGAATCTTCGAATCATCATCGTCATTGTTCTGAAGGAAGCCGAGCCTGCCCTTCGCGCAGAAGACCACGTCCCAAAACAGGGGATAGTACGCGGCGGCGTGGGTGATGTATTTTGTAAAATGAGAGTTGCCCCCCAGTGGTCCGCCCGCCTGCTGAACGGACAGGCTGGCCTTGCTGCCCTTCGAGGGGAACATGGCATCGTTGGTCGTGTCGCGCATCAGGGTGAATGTGAGAGAGCTTATCGTCCGTTCGCCGGCCTGATCCTTGATGTATTGTGTCGCTGTCAGCTGATTGATATCCTGGATGTTGTCGATGCTCAAACGGTAGCCGGCATAGGCGGTAATTCTCTCCACCAGCGGGTAGCCCAAAGTCAGCCCGCCGCCGCGGGTGTCGAGCGTATAGGAATCGTATTCCTTCTTATATTTCCAGATGTCCGCTTTGGACCACAGCGCCAGATCAAAAAGCGCCGGTTCGGTGAAGGACAGCTCGTAATTGTTGGTCTTGGAACCCAAAGAAGCCTTCAGGCTCAGGATTTGTCCGTAACCGAGGAAGTTCTGCTGGACGACCTGGGCCATAATGATCGCCTGGTCGACGGCGCTGTATCCTGCGCCAACCATAAACATGCCCGTGTTTTTCTCTTTGACGCGAATATTGACATCCATTTTGTCATCTGTCGCCTTTTCGGTCTGAATGTCAATTTCCTCGAAATAGCGCAGCTGGTTTAATCGCTCATAGCTGTTTTTCAGTTTTGTGCTGGAATACAAATCGCCTTCAACGATGGACAGCTGACGGCGGATCACCTTGTCGCGCGTGATGGTATTGCCGGAAATGCCGATACGCGAGATGTGAATCGGCTGTCCCTTGCGAATCTGGAAATCGACGTCGACGAGTTGCTCTTGTTCCCGCGTGAGGATGCGCGGATTGATGTCGACATTGGCGTAGCCTTCGTCCTGGGCGGTCTGGGTCAAAAGCTCCATATCCTTCATGATGGCTTCGCGGTCGTAGTGATTGCCGGATTTGGTTTTAAGCTTATTCAGCAATTCCGTCCGCGTTATTTTCAGATCATCTCCGGAGATGCCGATCTTGTCGACTTTGAATCTTTTGCCTTCCCGGACGGGAATCCGGATGTAGATACCTTTGGCGTCATAGGTGACCTGTGGTTCTCCGATTTGCGCGTTGATGAATCCGTTGTTGAAGTAAAAAGCGTTGATTTTCTGAACGTCCTGCCTGAGCTGGTCGCGTTGCAGCACGCCGGTGTCGGTAATGAAACCCAGCAGTGTCCGTTCGCTGGTGCTCATCATGTTGACCAGTTCTTTGTTCGAGTAGGCCTCGATGCCTTCAAAGGTGATGGATCGGATGTATACCCGGTCGTTCTCCCTGATTTCCAGAACCACCCGGGAATCCTTTTCGCCGTCCGGTTCGATTTTTTCCCGGATTTCGGCATTATAATAACCCTTGGTGTCATAGAGGGCTTTGATTTTCTGAATATCCGCTTTGAGCTGCTCCGGATGGACGCTTTGGCGGGTTTTCACCGTCATGGCATCGAGAATGTCGTCCTTGCTCAATGCCTTGTTGCCGATGATGCGTATTTCCGAAACCAAACCCTTTTCCTGCACGGTGAAGGTGATGACTTTTCCCGCAGCCTCTGTGGACACCGATGCAGCCACATCCAGAAAAAATCCCATTTTAAAGATCGTCCGGATATCAGCGGTCACGTCCGCTTCGCTGAAGATTCTGCCGGGCCTGCTTTTGATCTGTTCGGTAATGGCGGCCGCGCCGATTTTAAGGTTGCCGGCGATGTCCACCCGGGCTATGGTGTGCACCAGTCCGGTGCGGCTCAGGATCGCCACCCTCAGCTGTGCCGCCAGTTCTCCAATGCCTACTGCGGCTTTTCCTGAGACGGAGATGGGTAGAAGTTCGGTTCCGGACGCAACATCGGTCAGGCGTGCGTCAATATTGATGGTTTCACCGAACTGGGTCACAAATCCGGTCAAGACATAGTCTGCGCCCAGCGTTTTTCCCGCCGCAATTGCCTGGCTGTGATCGGCCGGCGTTTTGCTCAGGCGATAAGGCCCGGGATCGACCCAATCGAGTTGCCTCTCTTTTTTGAGTTCAGCGGTGAGCTGAAGGAAGAGGGATTCCTGGAGATTTGCACTGTCATCTCTGCTATGAACCTCGAAAGGCAGCACACTGATCTTTTTGACCGTCTGCGCTTCGGCCACCCCGCCTGTAAAGCCGAGAACCACCCCGAGAATGATAATCAGGGCACGTAGCGAATGTTTAGTTAAAATCATGTATTATCCCGTCGCGCAGACCGATTCTGCGGCTCATCCTTTCCGCCAGCATTTGATTATGGGTTACCACAACCAGCGTGATCGTTTTTGTTGCATTCAGGTTCACCAGGATGTCTTCTATCTTTTTTCCCGTTTCCGTGTCAAGGTTTCCCGTCGGTTCGTCCGCCAGCAGAATATCCGGTTCCATGATCAAGGCGCGGGCGATGGCCACGCGCTGCTGCTCTCCACCGGAGAGCTCTCCGGGTTTGTGATTCAGCCGGTGCTCCAGGCCCACGTCCTCCAGCAGTTCCCGTGCCCTTTGAGCGGCCTGTTTTTTCGGCAGTCCGGATATCAGGGCGGGCATCATCGTATTTTCCAGTGCGTTGAATTCCAATAGCAGATTGTTGAACTGAAAAATAAAACCGATGTGCGTATTGCGGAAACGGGAGATTTCCTCCTCTTTCCACTCAAAGATGTTCTGTCCGTTGATTGAAAACCTCCCGGATGTCGGATGATCCAGCGTTCCCAGAATATGAATGAGTGTGCTTTTGCCTGCTCCGGAAACACCGAGAATCGCCACCGATTCTCCCTTCTTGATCTCGAGGTTCAGGTTTTTGAGAACCTCGATGCGATTTCCGTCTTTTATAAACGTTTTGGATAAATTGTCCAGTACGATCATGGCTTCCTATTTGCAATCCTTATTCATATCGGAGTGTTTCCGCCGGATCCAGTTTGGATGCTCTCAGCGACGGATAGATGGTCGACAGGAAACAAATGACTAGTGTTCCCAGCACAATGATGCCGACATCCGAGTAATTGACCTTGGAGGGCAGCTCGCTTAAGTAGTAGACATCACCGGGTAAAATTTGAAAGTTAAAGATTTTTTCCACGAAAAGCGTGATTTTTTGTAAATTCAAAGCGACGGCCAGACCGCCTGCGCAGCCGAAAAAGGTTCCGATCATACCGACAATCAGCCCCTGATAAATAAAAACTTTCATGATCGACGCGGAGGTGGCGCCCATGGTTTTTAGAATCGCGATATCCTTGTTTTTTTCCATGACGGTCATGATGAGCGCGGAAATGATGTTGAATGCGGCAACCAGAACAATCAGGCTCAGAATAATGAACATGACAACCTTCTCCAGCTTCAGGGCCGAAAACAGGTTTTTATTCATCTGCATCCAGTCGCGTGTCCAGAACGGGAAGCCCAGCTGGCTTTGTATTTTGCGGCTGATGACGTCCGCCTTATAGATATCGTTGACGACGATGTCGATCCCGGTAACCGCGTCGCCCATCTGAGTGAATTTTTGACTGGCAGCGAGAGAAATAAAAGCCAGCGATGAATCGTATTCATAAAAGCCGGATTCAAAGATGCCGACAACCAGGAATTGTTGCATGCGGGGAACCATACCCATGGGGGTGGCAATGCCGCCGGAAGCCGAGATGATTGTAATGGAGTCGTAAAGCGAAATGCCTAGGTTGCGGGCCATTTCCCTGCCGATCATCATGCCGTCGAGTCCTGCGTGATCATCCGCAGACTTTTTTTGAATGTCCGGAGGCAGGCCGTTTATGTGCTCCAGTGCGCCCTCGCGGATTTTCCCCAGGTTGAACACCTTCAGTGCGCTTTGGGTATCCAGGCCGCGGATGATGAGGCCGGTAACGCCCGATCCGCTTCGCATCATCGCCTGTGTGTAAATAAAGGGCGTGGTGG
Organism: Syntrophaceae bacterium UBA2280; assembly: GCA_002347685.1. Taxonomy (GTDB): domain Bacteria; phylum Desulfobacterota; class Syntrophia; order Syntrophales; family Smithellaceae; genus UBA8904. The sequence continues at coordinate 76,829 of DDWS01000001.1, read as the reverse complement.
CCACCACACCCGGGATTTGTTCAATCTGTTCACGGACATTTTGGTAATTTTTCATCGGACCGGTCATGTCTGTCGTGACTTCGATGTGTGACCGCATGCCCAGGATTTTTGTGCGCAGGTCCTCCTCAAAGCCGTTCATCACGGCCAGTACAATGATGAGCGCGGCTACGCCCAGTGTGATGCCGAGGATGGACATTAGGGTAATGATGGAGACAAAAACCTGTTTGCGTTTTGCTCTCATGTACCGTTTGCTGATAAAAAACTCGTAGGACATTCAAATCATCCTTGTTCGGGCACATGTGCCCGGGGTGCGATGGTTTGCGAATTGCTTCCGGATCATTCCTGCCTGGTTCGAAGCAGCGGAAATAAAATGACGTCGCGAATGGAGGCGGAATCGGTAAACAGCATGACCAACCGGTCGATGCCGATTCCTTCACCGGCCGTGGGCGGCATGCCGTATTCCAGTGCGCGGATGTAGTCTTCATCCATTTCGTGAGCCTCGTCATCGCCCGCTTCTCTTTCTTTGAGCTGCTGGATAAAACGCTCGCGCTGATCAGCGGGGTCGTTTAATTCGGAAAAGGCGTTGGCGATTTCCCGGCCGCAAATATAGAGTTCGAAGCGATCCACCAGGTCCGGGTTGGTGTCGGACCGGCGTGACAGAGGCGACACGGCCACAGGATAATCCGTGACAAAAGTGGGTTGAATGAGCGTCTTTTCCACCGTTTCGTCAAAAATGGCCATGTGAATCTTCCCCGGAGGATCGGAGGGTTTGATGTCACAGCCGACTCTTTTTGCAAACGCCATGGTTTTTTCGTGATCGTCCAGATCCTGCGGAGTCATGCCGGCAATTTCAATGAGCGCGTCCCTGACCGGGAGGCGGCGCCAGGGCGGTGCGAGATCGATTTCGGTTCCCTGATAGGTGAATTTGTGTCCGTCGAACAGATTTTTTGCAATGAACACGAAGAGTTCTTCCGTGAAGGACATTAAGTCTTCGTAAGTTGCATAACTTTGGTAAAATTCCATCATCGTGAACTCTGGATTGTGGAAGGTGGAAATCCCTTCATTCCGGAAGTTCCGGTTGATTTCATAGACCCTTTCCATCCCTCCGGTGACCAGACGCTTTAAATAAAGCTCCGGGGCGATCCTGAGGTAGAGGTCCTGATCCAGCGCGTTATGATGAGTCTTGAACGGACGGGCTACGGCACCACCGGCACGTGACTGCATCATGGGTGTTTCCACTTCAAGAAAATCGTTCCGGTCCATAAACTGCCGCATGAGTTTAATGATCAGGCTGCGCCGGTAAAAAATATCCTTCACGTTCTCATTGGAGATTAAATCCAGATGCCGCTGGCGGTACCGGGTTTCGATGTCCGTCAGGCCGTGCCACTTTTCCGGAAGCGGGTGAATTGATTTGGCCACGAGTCGGAGCGCATTGGTTTCAATTGTCAGTTCATCGGTTTTGGTACGAAAAAGCTTTCCGGAAACATAAACGACATCGCCGATGTCGAGTTTCTTAAACAGGGAAAAGTCTTCATCGCTCAGGATGTTTTTGGCGACATAACACTGCATCCGCCCTTTGCGGTCCTGAATTTTCACAAAGGCCGCCTTGCCGAAATTTCGCACAGCCATCAGACGACCGGCAATAGAGAACGTATCGGTCAACGCCGCAAGCGCATCACCGCCGGTGTCTCCAAAGCGGGACGTAATATCCGCCGTGGTATGCCGTGGTTTGACGTCGTTGGGGTATAAATTTACCCCGGCGGCTTTCAGGGCCGCGATTTTTTCCAGCCGGACCTTTAACAGGTCATTGTCTTCCATATTTCCCCGCTTTTCTAAAGACAATCCCGATATATTTTTTTCGGTAAATAGTCAAGTCACATTGTCAATATCCACCCTGTCTCCGGCGGGCCTGAAAATACTGTTTGCCACCACAGCCTTTGTTATGTATGATCGCCGGACTTTATTTTACGGGGGGGATGAAAATGATCAACAAGGCGATCTTGGTTGGCAGGTTGGGCAAGGATCCGGAAGTCCGTTACACACCTGACGGAACCATGGTGACCAACTTTAATATGGCCACTGATGAAACGTGGAAAGATAAGAACGGAGAAAAAGTCCAGAAAACGGAATGGCACCGGATTGTGACGTTCGGAAAGCTGGCCGAAATATGCGGCAACTATCTGGTGAAGGGGAAACTGATTTATATTGAAGGGCGCATTCAAACCCGTGCCTGGGATGACAAGGAGGGCGTCAAACGTTATACAACGGAAATTGTCGCCAATAACATGCAGATGCTGGATTCAAAAGGACAAAACAAATCTGACGAGGCAGCTTCCGGCACCGGGTACATTCCCGGCGATGCGCCCGCAGAGGATGTTCCATTTTGAAATGTACCTAGGAGCATTTTGTTAACAAAAGCCTGAATAATTTTAATCTTTCAAGGTTTTTTATTGTTTACATGTTTGAAATATGTGTCGTTGTTAGCCGCCTAATGAATACCAAAAATAATTTGTAAACTATTGATTTAAAATTTTTATTGTTAACAATTAATATCTGTGTTAATATGTTCCAAAAGTTGAGGGTTCTCTCATAAATTGAGAGGAGAAGAACTCGGCTATATAAGATTTGTGGACTATTTAAGGAGGACGCCAAATAGCACTTAGTGCTATCTTGCGTCCTTTTTTTTAGACTTTTTTGAAAATGAACATTTGAGGAAAACATTATCGCAAGACTGGCCAGTACATACAGATGGCACGTGAAAGGTATATAAAGACATGGAACATCAATATCGTATCAAAATGGTTGTGTTGCGGTCAGGGGAGCGCCTGCCGATGCTTTTGGATTCAAAGAGGATACCATTATTTGAACCTACTGTCTATTCCCTCACACAATTACGAATGAGCAATCTTGCAACGAACACGATTGAAAGTTCTTTGCGGGGTATAATGATTCTTTACCTGTGGCTTGACTTGCGTGACATAAATATTCGCGAAAGAGGGCGACATGGAGAGCTGCTGACGTTGGTTGAGATAGAGTCATTGATATGTTTTTGCCGACTGCCAATGGCTGAGATGCCATGTCGGCACGTTAATGGTGCCAAGGTGTTGCCGTTGAAAGTTATGGCTTGTGAGAAGTATAGAGCGAGACCGCGTCCAAAGAGGATGCAGGATGTTTTGCCGGCGACGGCGGCTAACCGACTTCGTGCTATCCGCGACTTTCTTTCCTGGTTTTCACTGGTGCAATTATCGCGACAAAATAAACAAAGCAGCCATTACGATTCTCTCTATGCGGCGCGCCAGATGATGATAGAGGCTATTAACGTTAGAATCCCTGAATGCTCTCGGGGATCCCTTGGCGATCGAGAAGGGTTGGATTCGGAAAGCCGGGGAATATTACTACAGGTAGTTGATTCGAGTTCGAAGAATAATCCGTGGAAGGAGGAACATTCGAAGCATCGAAACGTTCTGATCGTAAATATGCTATATTACCTTGGTTTGCGCAGGGGGGAATTGCTGGGTATCAGGATTCCTAATATCGACTTTCGGGGAAATACAGTTATTATCGTAAGGCGTGCCGATGATCCCAAGGATCCACGCCATAATCAACCGAATACCAAAACCAAAGCACGTAAAATCTCGTTTTCCTCTGGGTTGAGGGATATGATTGAAACTTACATCCTGCGTCATCGGGCAGCATTTCTCGGCGCAAAAAAGCATGATTTCCTTTTTGTTTCCACAGATTCTGGTGCTCCTCTGTCTATTTCATCATTGAACAAGATTTTTAGAATTCTCAGCATGAAATGTCCGGAATTACCTAAGGTATACCCCCACATCCTTCGGCACACATGGAATGATCGATTTTCGGAAGAAATGGACAAACATAAGGAATCGGAAGAGACGGAAAAGAAGACTCGTGCATATATCATGGGCTGGTGTTCGACATCGCAGACAGCAGCTACGTACACTAAGCGCCACATCCGTGAAAAAGCAAACGCCGTGTCCCTCGAAATGCAGACAAAGATGATGGGAGTGGAACATGATAAATAGTTTGGCTTTGCGCCGCGAATCATCAAAAATCTGTGATTTAACCTTGCCGTCAATAGTCAGTACCCGAGGTGGCGCGGAATTTGATCCGAGATTGGATATCTGGAATTGTCATGAAAGTTCGAATACTGTAAAGCTTGATTTCGGAAAATTGCCAATAACTCCGGAAATGAAATTGGCAGCCAAGAAAGTTTTCGTTTGGTACGCGCAGAATAAATCGTTGGGTTACTTGGATAATCTGTATTTTTATTTAAAAAAATTTTTAAGCTTCACCGTCTCAGAATCAGGAATGATTGTTTCATCGATTTCTCCGCATCAAATAATTAATTACTATGCAACATTAAAAAAAAGGGATCATTACTATCTAGGCAGTATATCTGGTTTAATGAAAAAATGGCATGAAATGAGGTATTTGGGAATAGAAGACGGTGCAATAGCCATTCTCAAGCAACTCCGACTTACAGGTAATAAAAAGGGCGAGGCGGTTTTGACAATGGATCCGGTGAATGGTCCCTACACTGATCTTGAGAATCAGGCGATTCTATTTTCATTGGAAACAGCTTTCAAGGACGAGGTCATTAATCTTGGCGAATATGTTTTGGTTTCGCTTTTTCTCGCACTAGGACTGCGTCCGGTACAGTATGCTCTTCTCAAAGTTTGCGACGTGAAGTCGGGAGAAACAAAGAACGGGATGACGGTCTATTCAATTCGTGTTCCCCGTGCCAAGCTGCGGCACAGTCTTCCAAGGTCAGAGTTTAAAAATCGTCTTTTGATTGCGAAGCTCGGTGAAAATCTCCTGCGGCATGCATCGGAAGTGCAAGAGAGCTTTATGCTGAGACTGGAAGATCCAGGCCAAGCTCCCTTGTTCCCAACAAAAGGAATACGCGAAAAAGTGCCTAATGGTTTTGAGTATCATCAAACAAGTCGATCTCTTTCACGTGCTTTATCAGAAATTGTGGGAAGACTGGAAGTAAGGTCGGAGCGCACCGGAAAGCCTCTTAATGTGAACGCGTATCGCTTTCGACGAAGCGTTGGCACCAGGGCCGCTGTTGAAGGCCACGGTGAGTTAATAATTGCCGAACTTTTGGATCACACAGATACTCAAAATGTCAGCGTCTATGTTCAAGCCATGCCGGAGATTATAGAGAGAATCGATCGCGCTGTGGCACTTCAGTTGGCGCCACTTGCAGCAGCATTTGCCGGTGTCATTATTAAAGATGAAACCGAAGCCGCTTATGCAGGAGATCCCGCTTGTAGAGTGTGTGATCCGCGCTTTGACCCTTTGATGAAGCCGATGGGCAATTGTGATAATAATGGTTTCTGCGGTTTGTCGGCACCTATTGCCTGCTACCAGTGCAGAGGTTTTCGGCCATGGCTTGACGGTCCTCACGGCGCGGTGTTGGATTATCTGATTAACGAACGCGAACGGCTGCTGGTGTCCTCTGACTTGCGCGTTGCTTCGATTTGCGACCGAACGATTTTGGCAGTTGCGGAGGTTGTAAGACAGTGCCAACTCATTCGCGATATCAGGGGTTTTAATGGCTGACATTATTTATTTTAAGCCACGTGCTGAGCTTGATGCCGAGTGCAATATGCAAGGGTTTATTGCCCTATGTCGGAACGAATTGACCGTCTTTGGATCCGACCTCCCATTTGATTCCAACACTTGGGATATAACCGATTATATCGGTATAAAAGGACATGGAAACGTCCGGCATGGGATAGTATTCAGCACGTTAAAAACTGTAAACGACAGATTCCCTACAGCAATGCCTGAAAAGTTCTTGATTTTTGCAAAGTCTTATATGCGATACCTGCACGGAATTCACCCAATTGTCGACTACAAGAAACGTTTAGTCGCCCTTAGAGCGGTATGTGACGCGCTATCTTCAAATTCGGTTTTTCCCGATCCTGTCGAAATTGATTCCTTTGTGCTAAACAAGGCTTCACAAATGGTCCGCGAAAAATATAGTGGTGTCGTTGCATATCGTGTTGGCGGTCATCTTCAATTTCTTTCCCAATTCCTAATCGCGAACAGGCTTACTATCCGGCCTTTTCCGTGGCGAAATTTTTTGAAACGGCCTTGTGACACTGATCGGGTTGGCAAAGAATTTGACAAGCGAAGGCAATCTAAGTTGCCGTCAGAGGCCGCGCTGGAATCGCTGCCCAAGGTTTTTCTTTTGGCTGTGGAGCCAGTGGATGTGATAGTCGCGTCTGTGGCGGTAATTCTAATCTCATGCCCCGACCGTATAAGCGAAGTCCTCACGTTGCCGGAGAATTGTGAGGTCGACTTGAAACGGGAAAACGGCGAAGCTGATGCTTATGGCCTCCGGTGGTGGCCAGCAAAGGCTGCAAATCCCACGGTCAAATGGATCCTGCCTTCCTGGGCCAGCGTCGTAAAGGAAGCGATTAGCAGGATAAAAAAAATAACAGCAGAGGCCCGGCGTATAGCCATTTGGTATGAGATTAATCCGGGACGCATATATCTCTCAGAGGATAGGGAATATCTTCGTGGTCAGGAATGGCTATCCCTGACTGAAGTTGCAGCTGTAATTGGTATGAAAAGGATTAGTTCCGCTAGCCATTGGTGTTCAGATCATAAAATCAAAAGGAATATATCAAAACAGGTGAAATTCGCAGATGTCCAAAATGCCGTACTTAGCATGCTACCAAGGAGGTTTCCTATCTTGGAGGCTGAAACGGGACTCAAATATAGCGAGGCTTTGCTTATTTGCCGAAAAAATGAAATTGACGAAAGCAAAGCGACATACAATTGTATGATTGAACCAATAAGCATCAATCAAATTAATAATGGTCTCGGTAGCCAATCTGCCCAAGGAAAATCATCAATTTATTCGCGCGCAGGTTTTTGTGAACCGGATGGTACTCCTATAAGAATTACCACACATCAGTTTCGGCACTATCTCAATACTCTGGCGCAAATGGGTGGTTTGAGTCAGCTTGACATCGCAAAGTGGTCGGGCCGCCAGGACGTTCGCCAGAATGCAGCTTATGATCATGAAACTGCTGAACAGATGCTCATGAAAATACGGGATGCCATAGGAGACGACAGCCAGTTTTTCGGCCCTCTCGGCTCTCTGGCAGAAATTTCGAAAGGAATTTTAATCCCGCGTGATGAATTCTCTCGTCTTGTAGCGCCTACAGCGCATACGACAGACCTTGGCTATTGTCTGCATGATTACACAATGTCACCTTGCCAGATTTTCAGGGATTGCATACATTGCGGCGAGTTGGTATTTTTAAAGGGTGACGAAGAGAAAGCTGAACGATTGAGAAAAGGGCTAGCAGAAGCCAGAGAGCTTACGGAACGTGCCGAAAAAAAAGTAGGCGAAGGATATGCCGGTAGCGACAGATGGTTTGAGCATCACCGCTCAACATTGGAGCGGTTGCAGCAAGTGGTCTCGATTATGGATGATCCTAAAGTCCCTGTTGGTTCTGTCATACAATTGACTCCACCAAAGAGTGCAAAGCTTTTGAACGAGTCATTAAAATTATATAAAACTCAAGATGCTATTGAAACAATGGAGGCTGATGATGCACAGGCGAGCTAAAAATTTATCAGACGTTGATATCAAGCGGATAGTTGAAATCCTCGATGGTTGGTCTACCAAGCTTACGTGGAATCTGCTGATTGATGAGATTGCGGTTCGCATTTATGGCCGCTATACACGGCAAGCACTCTTCAAGCACGAAAGAATCCGCAATGCGTATTTCCTTACAAAGAAAAATCTATTGAGGGATGGCGGCCAGATCGGACCTACCTCGTCACCAGAGGTACAGATCGCGCGACAGCGTATCGAACGGTTCGAGGCGGAAAACAGACGATTAGAGTCGGAAAATCAACGCCTATTAGAACAATTCACCATATGGGCTTTCAATGCGTCTGCTCATGGCTTCGACTACGAATTACTGAGTCAGCCTCTACCTGATGTTAACCGCGGGCAGACCATTTTGCGCAAAAAGCTTGATTCGAATTAGATGGCCGCAAGAGGACTTCTGGGAAATCAACGATGAGAATGTTTTCGCATACACATTTTCCAGATTATCACGGGGTAAGGTCATCACAATATTCCGTCTCGCCAATTGATTAAATTAGTCATGCAGAATTGTGATGCTGTAGTTGCCTGTCTGGAATCTGGTTCCGTAAGGCGTTCGGCGATAGACCCACGCAAACTCTCTTTTTAGCACGCTGTTAGTTTATTGAGCTTTATAAGGCTTTATACCACTGAGGATTTCAGCTTTGCTATTTCATTAGAATCAGTTGTAGGCCATACCAGATTTCTTTACACTGGACAAATTTTCCAGAAAAAACTTCCTTCTTCTTCTTTGGTCCTTATTGTTGCGAAAAGCCAAAACCTGTTTTTAAATTAATCTGGTTTTAAAAGGATTTCCACTTTTCTTTCTGCATCAAATCGTTTAAAAAGATGCAAGAGCATCTTGCTATTACGAAGATAATGGACAAAGAAGATTAACCATCCCAAAGCGGTGGGCACAACAGTAAAAATTCTGCGGTAACGCGCCGCTCATTAACGAAAACGGAGCCTGTGTGTCACGATTAACTGACTTGATTGCCAAAGCGAAAGCCAAAGATTCACAACTAGGGGCAGACCTCGATAGGGAATTTAAGGTGCTGTCGGCACGTCTGCCTTTCGGCCTGAATTTTGAACGTCATCGCCCGGAAGCGGTGGAGCTGCCGCTGCGGTCTATTCGCAAAGGCGCTAAAGTTCGGGTATTGCCAGCACGAGGCTCGACCAAAAAAGGAGATCCGCGCCTTTGGCTGGTGAAGGCCATTCGCAAAGAAGGGGCGACCAGGTTTGCTGAACTTGAACTATTGGATGCCGCAGAGCCGGAAACTCAAACCGTGGCGCTCGATGACCTAGTTGTGGTGTCCGAGTTTCGCGACACCATCTACCCTGGCTTGGTCAGCACAGGCAACGTGAGGCGTGGTGGTGACAAACCCTTCCATACTGTCATAAACGGCGAGAACTACCACGTATTGAAGGCTCTGACCTTTACACATCGTGGTAAGGTGGATGCCATATACATCGACCCGCCTTACAACTCGGGGGCGAAGGATTGGAAATACAACAATGATTACGTCGAGGGTGATGACCTCTATCGGCACAGCAAGTGGCTCGCGATGATGGAGCGGCGATTGCTAGTTGCGCGAGAACTGCTGAATCCGTCGAATTCGGTACTGATTGTGACTATCGACGAGAAGGAATATCTGCGGCTTGGATTATTGCTGGAACAGACGTTCCCTGAAGCCAGAATTCAGATGGTAAGTGCCTTGATCAACCCAGCGGCGGTAGCGAGAGTCGGTGGTTTCGGAAGAAGCGATGAGTATTTGTTCTTCGTTATGATTGGCGAGGCTGCGCCCACGAAATTGCGGCTTGATCGGGAATGGGTTTCGGGGAAGGGGCGTACACACACCGGCAAGATTCGTTGGGATTTGCTGAGACGCTCGGGAACTAACGCTGAGAGGAGTCACTCGCCTGGCTGCTTCTACCCAATCTATGTTGACCCTAAGAACAACATAGTTGCGAAAGTCGGTGACACACTTGAGCCAGGTGTCAGCTCAGCGCCAGAAATTCCTGGTCTGACTGCAATTTTACCTATTCGGCAAGATAAGTCAGAAGGTAACTGGCAGTGGTCTCCGGAGACGTTCAAAGAAAGGATGCAGGAGGGCCGGGTCAGTATTGGAGGAAGCCTAAAAAAAGGGTTCACGGTCTATATTCTCAAACCGGGAGAGTATGAGAAAATTCAGTCTGGGGAATTCAAAGAGATGGGTTGCGCGCCTAATGGCTCTCTGTTAGTTGAAGAGAACGATCCTAGTGTTGTTACGGCCATACCAGGAACGCAATGGAAAGTCTCTGCTCATGATTCGACCCAATATGGCAGTCGGCTTTTAGCAAAATTTTTGCTAAGTCGCAACTTCCCATTCCCTAAATCACTCTATGCCGTTGAAGACGCGCTGCGCTTCTTTGTTGCAAACAAGCCAAATGCCGTCATCCTTGATTTTTTCTCCGGCTCTGGGACTACCGCCCATGCCCTGATGCGCCTCAATCATCAAGACGGTGGCCGCCGCCAGTGCATCTCTGTAACCAACAACGAAGTGGCTGCTGATGAACAAAAGGAACTGCGCAAGCAGGGTCTGCGCCCCGGCGATGAGGACTGGGAGAAGTGGGGCATCTGCGACTACATCACGAAGCCACGCGTTGCTGCCGCAATTACGGGCAAAACGCCGGATGGCATGCCAATCAAGGGCGATTACAAGTTCACCGATGAATTCCCGATGGCTGAGGGTTTCGAAGAAAACGCTGAGTTTTTCACCCTGACCTACGAAACGCCGGTTTCCGTCAACCATAACCGCGCCTTCGAACGCATTGCTTCGATGCTTTGGCTGCGGGCAGGGAGTCGTGGTCAGTGTATTGACAAGCTGCCCGCCGCTGGCTGGGCTGTGGTAGAGGCTTACGGTTTGTTGGTGGAGGTCGATGCTGTCACGCCATTTATAAAGGCCATTAATCAGGCCAGGGACTTACAGGTGGCCTACATCGTGACCGATGACGACCGCCGCTTTCAGGCCATTGCCCGCCGCCTGCCCAGTGGGGTGGAGCCGATACGTTTGTATGAATCATACCTTACCAATTTCAGTTTCACCAATGGAGAATAAGCAGGGGAACAAGGAATGAAATTTACACTGAAGGACTACCAGACCGATGCAGTGCGCGATGCGTTGACCAATCTTAAGAAGGCTCGCAAAAGGTGGCGTGAAGATGCCGATAAGCATGCATTTTCGTTAACAGCCGTTACCGGCGCGGGCAAGACAGTAATGGCCGCTGCTGCCTTTGAGGCTCTGTTTCATGGTGATGACGAATATGATTTTGACGCAGATCCCGGCGCAGTGGTGATCTGGTTTAGTGATGACCCGTCTTTGAATGAACAGACGCGCTTTCGATTGATGGAAGCCAGTGATCGTATTCAGCACACCGACATGGTAGTGGTAGAGAACACCTTTAACCGATCCAAGTTTGAAGCCGGTAAGATCTATTTTCTGAATACGCAAAAGCTGAGCAAGAACAGCTTGTTGGTGCGTGGCCATGACTTAGACGAGATGGAAGCCAAGTTTGGCATAATAATTCCAGAAACCCGTCCTGATATGCGCTCTTATACCATCTGGGACACTATTCTTAATACCATTGAAGATCCGGAACTGACGCTCTACTTAGTGCTTGATGAGGCACATCGCGGCATGGGCAACCCCAATGCAGCAAGCGTGAATGCGAAAAGCACCATCGTACAACGGCTGATTAACGGCGCCTTTGGCGTACCAGGTATTCCTGTGGTGTGGGGTATATCGGCAACCGTGGAACGATTCAAAAAGGCGATGGAAGGTGCACAACAGCGAATCATTTTGCCCGATGTAGTGGTGGATTCGGCGAAAGTGCAGGAATCTGGCTTGATTAAGGACACGATCATTCTGGATATGCCGGATGAAATCGGGGATTTCGATACCGTGCTTGTGCGTCGAGCCACAGATAAGCTGAAGACATCGACTGATGCATGGACTGAGTACGCGAACCAGCAGGAGGAGGCCCGCCCCGTCATTCCGCTAATGGTATTACAGGTTCCCAATACACCAGATCCGAACGATATCGGTCGTGCATTGGACACCATTTATCGGCAATGGTCGGATTTGCCGAGTGGCAGTGTGGCGCACGTATTTGGTGATCACACCACTCAGCATTTCGGAAACCGTTATGTTCCGTACATAGAGCCTGAGCGCGTTCAGGAATCGACCTGGGTGCGTATTCTGATTGCTAAAGACGCCATCAGCACGGGCTGGGATTGTCCGCGTGCTGAAGTGATGATTTCTTTCCGCGCCGCGACGGACCGTACCCATATCACGCAGTTGATAGGGCGGATGGTGCGTTCTCCGTTGGCACGGCGCATCCCCGGTAATGACCGTCTTAACGCGGTGGACTGTTTGCTGCCTAAGTTTAATACAAAAACAGTTAGCGAAGTCGTAGATGCTTTGATGAGGGGGGATGACACTGCGCCGCCACCGCCGGGACGTGTGCTTATCAACCCGGTGGAGATGAAACCCCATCCGCAAACTACGGATGCGGTGTGGGATAAGTTCGAATCGCTGCCGTCGCAGACCCGCCCACACCGCGCAGCGAAACCGGCAAAACGCTTGACAGCGCTGGCGCATGAGCTGGCCGCGGACGACATTCTGCCGGGTGCAGGTAGGCAGGCGCATGCAGCCATGCATGCCGTGCTGGATAAGCTTCGGGAGAATGAAACAGAAAAGATTGAAGCCAAGCGCAAGGACGTGTTGACCGTAGATGGAAAGACGGTATTGGCTGACATAAAAGGCAAATCCATGAGCTTTGATGAGTTCTGGGAAGCCGCTGACATGGCGGTTATTGATGATGCATACCGGCGTGCGGCACGAATCTTTAGCCCAGATATTTCACGCACCTATGTCGATGCTCTCGCTTATCGGATGGCAGACCCTGAAGATGCAGATGAATTTGAAGAGGCTCTTATCGAAGGTCGCGTTTCCGTGGCAGCTCTTGGTTTAGTGAGTGAACTACAGCCCTACTTTGATGCCGAGGCTGATAAGTTGGCTAGGAAATGGCTGCAAACATACAAAGCTGCCATTAAATCTCTTTCGCATGACCGGCAGGAGTCTTACCGCCAGATCATTGAAATGAGTACCGAACCCCAAGATGTCGATTTGGTAAAACCGGAGGCCCGATTCGAGCTGACTAAGGTCCGTGAAAACAACGTTGAGAAGGCGTTGCCGACCTACCTAAGCCATTTGCTCTGCGACACGCAGGGCACTTACCCGACGGCACTGAATAATTGGGAAGAAAAGGTTCTCGAAACCGAGATGAAGCGTGAGGGCTTCATCTTCTGGTATCGCAACCCGCAACAGCCGGGACAATCTTCACTGGGAATTGCTTATGTTTCTGGCGACAGATATGGCATCATTCGACCAGATTTCATATTCTTTGCGTCACAGGCTGATGGAATGGTGGTAGCGGACATTGTTGACCCGCATAGTCTCCACCTTGCAGATGCCCTGCCAAAACTACAGGGGCTTGCCTTATATGCTGAGACACACGGTAGCACATATCGACGTATTGAGTCTGTTGCAGAGGCATTAGGAAAGCTGCGCGTGCTTGATTTGAAGAGCGACGAGGTGCGCAAGGCTATTACAGTTGCCAGAGATGCGGCGAGTCTCTTTAGTGGAACCTTGGCGAGGGATTATTGATGATCTGGATGGCCGAAGCATTCGTGGGGATAAGTGTGCAATTTGCCGGCAGCTCAGAAATATCTCTGCTGGTGGGGAGTTTATGCCTGCGGAAATGAGTGAAGATGAGAACTGCTTGCAATATCACTAATCCGCGACCTCATTTTACAGCAACAATATCGATTGCTTTCCCTGAACGTATTAGACTAAAAAATCCCATCAATTTATAATCTGTCGCAGTTTGAAAAGTGAATCCCTATTAAAGCACCGTAGCAGCAACTCATTTATGTTTGTCCACTATCTTTGTCGTATTATCATTGACAAGATTCTTAACGCTAGCTTGATCTGTTCCGAACTTGCCTCGTTTAACAGGGCAGCTAATGCTTTCTTCTTCAGAGCAGGGTCTTCCACTTCAATAAGAGTAAACATTTCTGCTAATTCGATTCCAAGGGATTGGGCAAGATTTATAAGGGTGTCAAGGGTGGGATTTTCTTTGCCACGTTCTATGCTGCTGAGATATTTGCTACTGATCCCCATCTTAGCCGCCAACTTCTCTTGGGTCATACCCTTGCACGCCCTTGTTTCCGCTATGCGAGCACCTATCATCTTTTTCAGCTCCATTATCACCCCCCCTTAAGTTACTCTACCTTTTGCCAGATTTCAGGGGCGTAAAACACAGTCCAATGCATAGAATTAAATTGACTAATTACGTGTATTGGTTGTAATTAATGGTTGAACAGGATTTATTCGGAGCTGATTCAATGGAAATCATGTCTATTAATGTAATACTTAATGAAGACGAGTGTATGTATTCGGATGTTTGTTATAGCTACTGGCGGCTTAACAATAGCGGTAAGTTTGAAAAGACAGTCGCTGAAATCGCCAAAGAGGCTGGGTTATCTAATAATGAGATACTAAAGATAGTCAGAAAGCACTGCAGGGCTTATTCAAATAATATTATTTGTGCGAGATGTAGCAAACGACGTTTGCTGGAATCAAGAACAAGCTTACCATCATTGCCTACTAGCTGTTCGTGGACGTGTAACGAATGCATAAAAGATGAGAGTCACTCAATGTTATTAGCAAAAATAAATTTTGTTAATTCAACTTACCAGCGACGACTTAAAAATCCTGTTGCCATTGATAAACTAGGTGCACGTCTTTCGATATTCTTACTGGCTTTAATAAAATTTTGTGGCGATGAAAGCATGACACATATCAACGAATATTCGACGAACAAAACGGATTTGCTGTCACCTGACATTAATTACGATTTAAAGATTATCGAAGAACTGTTTGATGCTAAGCTTATTGCCATAGATCCTGAATCCAACATGGAAGCAATAACCATAAGTGAAGATGGGAATTTTTCATTTAATATGCATCAAGTAAAATGGTGTGTTCCAATGGGGAGCACATTCTCCAGCTTGGCGTCATTCTATGAGGCACTCGATGATTTTGTAAGATCACAAGCGCTTATTAAGAACAATTACAATGAGGTTGTTTCGCTGTGCCAGGAGGTCTCAAGGATAGAGTGTTTAAGCTATTTAAGCCGAGTTTTGGCAGCGCATAATCTGCAATACAGTCATGGCAAAAAGACACAGTTAATTATTTCGAAGGCGTTAGAAACATTCTCTGTAGGCCAAGTTTACAACTTCTCTTGGCGGGCGGCCAAAGACGCTGCCGCATTTTATATAAGAAATCGTTCAACGAAAGACCATGCAGCGAAGACGGTTGTAGGAAACATTGAAAGGCAGCTAGAACAAGCAATTGCCAATAACTGGAATGTAAAGACTTATCGGCGCAATTATGATCGTCCACAGTCAATGCTGAGCCGTGTTCTCTATAATACCTTGCTGCGTACGGATGACGGGGGTTTTCATCAGCCGCTTTCCTCTTTAATTGTTGCTTGCAAATAGGACTTTTCTATCTGCCACCATCATGTCATCCGCTCCGGTACAATAACAAACGGTTAATCGCGGTTGAATATTATTCACTTGAAAAAGGTTGGTGAGCATGTTGGAGATAACGCGGTACATGTAAAAGACAGATACCGAACCGTCTCTATCTATAAACATGGAGCGGCCGGAAGCGAAAAAGAGGAGGCGAAAACCTTTTTATCCATGCGGAATAATTTATCGCGTATCACGGCTATTTTGTTTATATTTGTATCAGCGTCGGCAATTCTGCCACACACACCCGCTGTGGGCGCCCTAATCCGCACCCGTAACCGGAACCGTCACGAAGGTTCCGACGGTGATACAATTCATGTAACCACGCCGGAAAATTTCTTGTGACAGAGCGGTCGCCAATTCTTCAGAGCTGATCCCCTTTCATGCAGTATTCATTAATGTCGGAATTCTACAGGTTGGACACTTTTCCCATAAAATACCCAATTTGGCTTTTGGTCCTTATTATCGTGAAATGCCAAATGCAGCTTTTCAATGTTCGTTGTTTTTTAAGCATTTTTTCGCTTTCCTTTCTTTTTCGATCGGAGTATAAAAATATCGATTTTTCGGAAAAACCAAACACGGTAGATTAATTGTTATGTGGATAGAGAGAAAATAAGATGGTCCAATTTGGCATGCCAGAATTATTCAAGGATGATCACATATTGCGCTTTGAACAGCTTGGATATGCCAATGGACGTTTTACAAAAATAGCACTAGCCAAAAACAGCGAAGTAAAAGATAAAGTGGACAAATATACAACGCTGTTCATAAAGGGGCATGGAAATGACAAAGAGTTAATTTCCTGTTTCAGGGAATTATTGTTTAACAGCAGAGAGCTTTTAGATTCTCTACTCTTCTATATAAACAAAGCGACCAAGAATAATACAAATAAAAGTTTTCTACCATTCGCCAAAGCATTAATGAAGGGCCATTATGATAAATATAATTTGCCAATTCTAATCTTCTTGAAGATAAACATTACATATATCTTTCATATAAGGAAATTTAGAAATGAGCTTAAAAATAAAATATCAAACATAGAATTCCTACTTGTCACTAATAAAATTGTTGCCAGATTTGAGTTACCAATTACTAAAGATGAAGTCGAGTTAATACCATACCTTGATATCCAAAATAGAGACCAAGCTTTAGCAAGAGGATCATATTATTGCCAATTAACGTTAAATGAATATTTTCCTGAAGTGATTCAATTCTGGAAAGCGGTCTTTGAAATAATGAAATAATTATATTAACATAACAAAATCAATCCACCCGATCGCTACGCTCCGGGTGATTTCGTCGTTAGGCCATGACGGCATCGAGGCATGATGTTCTTTTACGCTGAAGCACTTGAGACACTAGAATCGCAATGCGTTGAAGTACTCGCCATGTTGAACGACTTGCAATTAAAGATCGTTCTCGAAGGGCAACTACTCGATCCTGCATCGCGCGCGCGTGAGCACTTGCTGCATGGGGCAGGCCGGCGCGTTGGAGTCATTCGGCGCAGTATTGAGAACGTGTTCACTCTGTTTCCCCCAAGCACAACACGTCCACTTGACAGGAACACTTTAACTGACGTACAAATCAACTTGCACGCTTTCTTAATAAACCTTTATGGACTATACGATAACTGGGCTTGGGCGTATGTGCTCCGCCACAATCTGGAATCGATAATAGGAGATCGCCGTCGGGTTGGGCTCTTCATCGATGCAACCCGCGACCACTTGCCAGAACAGCTGCGTAACTATTTGACTTCACCACTGACAACTGAGTGGCACAAGTCCTACGCAAAGTCCTATAGAGATGCACTTGCGCATCGGATTCCGCCGTATATACCTCCAGCAGAATTTGTGCCGGAAGAAGGACGACGCTTCAATGAACTAGAGGCGGAGAAGACCGAATGCATAAAAAACAGTAACTGGGAACGTTTGGAGCAGGTGTGGACCGAGCAAGATGCGCTTGGCAGTCCGAATTTCACCTTTTTGCACGCTTTTAAAGAAGATTCACCACCGAGACCTTTGATCCTCCATCCTCAGTTATTGACCGATGGAATGGCCGTATCGGAATTTGGCCACTTATTTCTCAGTCATTGGCATGAAAAAGCCTAACAAAAGCAATACACCCGATCGCTACGTTCCGGGTGATTTCGCCGTTATGCAGGAATGAAATAATATGAAGTCAGCGAATATAGTGATCGCCTCCGAAATAAAACAGAAGAGTGTTATAGACATGGGTTTGACATTTACAGCCATGATCCGACTCTTTGAAAAAGGTACAAAACCGATAATCGGAAAGAAACTATATGAAGAATTTCAGAAACTCAAAGAGATAAGAACTGAAGAAGAATTCAAAAGGTTGCATGGCAATTTTTGCATATGGTTCACAAAGAATATTAAAACAGCACAGAAGGAAAGAGATAATAGAATAATTAAAGAATCCGGATATGCGCTTTATGGACACGCAGCCAAATTACTTGATGTCGTATTGAAAGTTTACGTCTACTATTCAAGTCTACCGGACAGTGAAACGGCAGTAGTTATTTTACCATTCATGAACACAGCAATCGACAATCCGATATTGAATCACCTTAAAATTAAATTCCCCGATGAGATTATTCAAGCAAAGAGTGTCGAACAAATCGACCAAAAATTGTACGACAAGCTACAATGTTTAATTAAGACGGAAATAAATAATGAATTCAATAATGATATTATTCCAACGCAATATGATGATATTATGTGGTATCGTTTAAACAGGGACACGTGAAAATGCATAACCAGGCAATACAGCGGACTCGCTACGCTCCCCGCTGATTTCGTCGTTATACACATTGAGATTAATGACATATGTTTAATGACTACCTTGAATCCTTGGATTTCTTAAAACATAAATTCCGCCAGTTGCAGAGAAGACAAATTCTTTTCTCTATTGATGGCAAAGTGAAGTCGAAGCAAGGTATGAGCCAAAAAAAGAGAAATATTGTTAAGAGAGATCTCAACCAACGCTTTATAAATTTAGGAAGAAAAGCATTTACAAGTAACGTTTATCTGCGAATTCTCTACTGCTACAACGACAACAGTCCTCCGACAGTTGTCAATGCGTCTAAAAATATGTTGGATTTAATGCATGTAAACCGCAATCAACAAGACCCACGAGAAAATGACGGGGCGATAAGATCACGCCTGCCATACTATGATGACTCGCAGGTATCCTTTCTCTCCGTTCGTCAAAACATAGAAATGCAGTCCGCTGGTGCGCATATTCTTATAGAGAGTTTTAACGCAGTTCTTGAATACGCTAACATTTTTAAAAGACTTAAAGACGAAAACCGTGTTGCCGGCCGAGAGCGGGAAAGAGACGTTGACCTCACTGAACCGATTAACTATCCCGTTAACTCACTTGGGTATAAGATTGAAATGTATCAAAGACAACAAGACATTCTAAGAATCAATGAAGTGCAACCTTTTTACTTGGACTTGCTTTATAATCACAACAAATACAAACGTAGAGGCACTTCGTTCGTAGACATTCTGATGACTGTTTTGAAATATCCTATTCGCGTAAGCGTAACCATTCCAAGAAACACAGAGGAAATCGTTTCCCAGAAAGAAGTAATTACAAAGAAACTATCTGCTTTTAAAAAGCAATATCCATTATTTAGCGCTCTTTATGGTCCAATTATCTTGAGTGTTTTTTATAAGCCAAAGAACAATATTAATCTCAAGGATGTCGATAATTTTATCAGGGAAGTGGTCGCTCCTTGTTTTGAAGCCATCTTTACGCCTCCGTCAAGAATGTTTGCTCCAACTAAAGAGGAGTTGGCAACCATTAGGGCTGTTAATTATTGTAATAACTTGAACGGCCACATTATGGGTTACGACATTTTGAGGTTGCCAGACAGTCGCGAACACACCAAACACGACGCCGTCTGCATTATCGGTTTTCATATGGAAAGCCATTCAGATGTTATTGGATCATTAAAGGAAGAAATTGAAAAAATATTAGAACACGCATAACAAAATCAATCCAGCGGATCGCCTAAAAATCAGGCTCCCGCTGATTTTTACGTTGAGCTTGTAGAATAAGTCAGGAAGCGGTATTCAGGACACGATGCTTAAAAAAACGACTTCGGAGAATGCCCCACAAGCGACGATCTGGCGATGATGAGGGGTAAAAAGACCCCTAAAAATAGCAAGAATATTTTATTTTGGAGTTATTCTACAGACTCGTTATGCAGTGGAAGGAAAAATGAGAATTGCTGACATCCTCTATTTTGCTCCGGGTATCAAGTTCGCAGAGCTGGACCTTTCCGGCCAGATACTGCCAGAGCAGTTTGAGAAACGAATGAAAGGCTTCTACTTGGAGCCCGCCGCTGCAATGATAAGAAACGGCCATGCCTTCGCCTGCGGACTTCTGTTAGTGAGTTGCATCGATGCCCTTGCACGGTTGCACCTGTCTACTGGCGTGGGCGACCGATTCCGTTCATGGGTAAAGGCCCAACTGCAAAGCTTTGCCAGCAACGACATTGCTCACCGGTTCTATGATGAATTCAGAAATGGCTTGGTTCACGAAGGCCGTATCAAAAATGGAGGACAATTCGCACTTGATCAGCCCGAGACGGTTGTCATTGTTTCAAGATGCCTTTCTATCAACCCAAAGTATTTGGCAGATGAGGTTAACGACGCTTTGCATCGCTACGTTGCTGAGCTCAAGGGTAACACGAATACGCGCAACGAATTGCTTGACAGAATCAAGACAGACTTTAGGCATGAACTTGAGGGATGAGAAAGGAGGCCGTAGGTGGGGACCATCAAAGATTTGGTTGACCTTGTGACGCAATTATCAACAAGCATCGCTGATAGGAAAGTTGCCGCCGAACTTCGTGAAGTTCAAAATCTTGCCTTAACACTTCAGTCGGAGCAGGCCGCACTGCATGAAGCAAACATAGCACTACGGGAGGAGCGACAGGAGCTAAAAGACAAGATTAGGAGCCTGGAGCACCGGATTCAGGAGCTTTCGGCAACAGCGACCGGACCCTCTGGAGTCCCAACCTGCCCCAACTGTTCGACAGTTGGTAGACCATTCTATATGAGACCTGTGCCGACTGATTTTGTAGAGATAATGAACGCGACTCATGAATGCCCGAAATGTAAATACAACACCAGGGTCAAAACGTAGCTGCATAACGAATAGCTGCACCGGACGTGGCTGAACAGCGCGCCACGCCGGTGAGCATGTTGTTATGCATGGAACAACAAACTAATGAAAACTCACTGCTTTGTCTGTACTGAACCACGATCGCTGACGGTGGAACACATAATCCCACAAGCAATTGGGGGTAGGTTGAAGGCAAAACTGTACTGCAAGGTGTGCAACGAAGCCTTTGGGGACAGCATAGACGATGAGATATCGAAGCAGTTTGGGTGGATCGGTACGCTGCTTAATATTAAGAGGGAGCGGAGTAAGGCGCAGCCCTATGAAGTCAAAGAATTGAAATCCGGAACCACGCTTCTCCTTGATGGAAAGAGTATGAAGCGAAAGAACCCAGTGGTCAAGGTGGTTTCCAAAGACGGGAAGAAACTTGATTTTGCGGACGTCACAGCTCGCTCCGAGCAAGAACTGAAGAAAATATGTACATCTATTCAGAGGCGCTATGAGGTACCAGGCGACATGAAGACCTTTCAGGACGTGCACCAAGGTCCGACCGAAGCTGAACGCGTAATGATGATAGACAATGCATTGCTGCGCAGAGCAGTCTCAAAAATCGCATATGGCTTTACGTGTATAAAACTTCCTGAGAGTGTCATATTCTCAGCGGCGTTCGAAGCGGTTCGGAAATACATAAAGGCATCTGACAAGCCTGCTCTTGCCTGTGCCAATTTTGCCCATACTGGATTCATGACAGACCATGTTCGACCTATTCATAAAATTCACGTCGCGCTTAACAGGAACCGGGGGCTTCTTGTAGGTTATGTGTCGCTCTTTGGCATCTACCGTTTTACTGTCCTGCTTGCAGAGGGTTTCAAGAGTGAACTCGAATGGCCTGGTCTCGATTATACTTTTGACGCAGTCCGCCGGGAGCAAGTCGTCGGCAATGACAATTTCCGGGCACCGCAGCTTACAAGGGAGAACGTACTTCATCCGAGGCAGTCTAAAGAATTTATTCAGGCCGAGTTGGACAAAGGTCATAAAGTAATAGAGAACTATGTGGACAATTATACGTATTTGGGCGGTAAATTCGGGTAAGACAATGAATGCATAACAAAGGCAATCCAGCCGATCGCTACGCTCCCGCTGATTTTTACGTTGAGCTTGTAGAATAAGTCAGGAAGCGGTATTCAGGACACGATGCTTAAAAAAACGACTTCGGAGAATGCCCCACAAGCGACGATCTGGCGATGATGAGGGGTAAAAAGACCCCTAAAAATAGCAAGAATATTTTATTTTGGAGTTATTCTACAGACTCGTTGAGCTTGTAGAATAAGTCAGGAAGCAGCATTCAGGGAACGATGCTTAAAAAATCAATTTCTGAGAATGCTCCACAAGCGACGATCTGGCGATGATGAGGGGTAAAAAGACCCCTAAAAATAGCAAGAATATCTTATTTTGGAGTTATTCTACAGACTCGTTATTACAATTGCAAATCAGTAAAATATTTCATCCACCATGGGTGCTGACTTGTAGATGCAAACGGACGAGCCGCCTTGTTATTTTGACATTCGCCACTCTTCCCTCTATCCTTATTTCACAAAACATCAACCGAAGAATCGTCAATAAGATGCGCTTAAAAACATCAATCTTTAAGATATTATTTTTTTACTTTTAATTGCGGCATTAACGGATTTTGATGAATGAAATATTAAATTAAATTGAACCAAGAAATAATAGAGCATCAGGGGGCCGTCAGGAGGCGTATTTTGCGTGCCGGGATGCCCTGGCCAAGTACCGGGAGCAAACGGTCATGAGCCTTGAAACCCTCGCCTTCTGGTATGTCCGTAAGCGATTATACCAGATGGCGGACACCGGCGAGGTTTGTTTTGCTGTGATCGACAGCAATGGGGATCAGGTCGCCCTGCTTACCCTTACCAACGACGCCTGGCGTAAATCGAAAGTCGCCCTGGAAAACAAGGATACCGTGGTGTGTTCACTAAGAGTTGCTTCCTTTTTTCGGAATATTCTGACTGGTGTAGGGATCGGCAAAATAATCGGCAATAATCATAACGCATCAACTGTATTTGTGATAGTATGATACTCAAATTATTAATGAATTGTAATAAATGTAAATCGGCAAAAAATGATATTAATATGGCGGACTAGATGCAGCAGCGAATCACACCATTGATGCCCGAGCGGGCGGAAGAGCTTCAGCATATTGCTCTAGAGGTTATCCAGAGATCGGCGACTATTGCCGGGCGTCAGCATGACATTACCATTGAATCTCTAAAGATATTCCTTCGGATTATCAACAGTTATTATTCGAATCTCATTGAGGGCCATAACATACATCCTTACGATATTGTCCGTGCTATGCAGGAAGAGTATGACTCGGAACCTGCAAAACGCGATCTTCAGATGGAAAGCGTAGCCCACGTCCTCGTGCAGGATTGCATGGAGACGAGGTTGAGGGAGTCCCCGGAATTAAATATCACTGGAAGCGAATTTCTTTGTTTTTTACATCGGGAATTTTATCGCCAACTGCCCGAAGGATTCCGGATTGTAAAAGACGAAAAAACCGGAAGGGAAAGCCAGGTTATTCCTGGAATGTTGCGAAACGAGCCTGTCATTGTTGGACGTCATCGCCCGCCGGATCATGATTCCGTACAAATTCTTTTGGATCGGTTCAGTGATGCTTATGCGCCGGGTATTCATCATGGCGCTTTAAAGCTCGTTGCTGCAGCGGCTGCCCACCATCGATTGATGTGGATACATCCGTTTTTGGACGGCAATGGTCGCGTAGCGCGACTTTTCACGGAGGCATACCTTCATCAGATACCAGTCAAAGGTTTTGGGCTGTGGTCTGTTAGCCGTGGGTTGGCACGCAGAAGCACCGATTACAAGTCAAGGCTGGCTGGTGCTGACGTGGCTAGAAAAAATGATTTAGATGGTAGAGGGAATCTGTCCAATGATGGTTTGATGGTATTTTGTCGCTTCTTCTTGGAGGTATGCCTCGATCAAGCTGAATATATGGCCGGGTTGCTGCAATTGGATGAGTTGGTTGAACGAGTGAGAAAATATATTGAGTTTCGCGACGCTGGTTTAATCCCCAATCCTATCGGGAAATACGCTTTAAGATTAGAAGCTGCACCGATGATACAGGAGGTGCTGATGAAGGGTGAGATCCCAAGGGGTTTGGCTATAACCGCATCTGGTTTAAAGGAACGCACGGGAAGAAATCTTTTGGGCCAATTGATCGACGAGGGACTGCTGGTAGCAGATTCCCCCAAGGGGAATGTCCGAATGGGGTTCCCTGTTCATGCCGCTGGTTGGTTTTTTCCAGATTTATATCCCGCGACGAGAATATGATTAGCAAAATCGCGTGAGGTCTTCAGCAGGGTTCGGTTGTTGATTTGATTAATGAGAAAGATAAAATTGTCATCGTGCCGAAGAAAATCAGCTTAAAATTAAGTGATTTGTTGGAACAAATCAACGATGAAAATATTCATAAAGAAGAATTGAGCGAAGGGCCTGTTGGAAAAGAAATCTGGTAAATATATCCCCGCGCGAGGTGATGTTATCTGGCTATCTTTTAACCCTCAAAGCGGGCATGAGCCATCTGGACATCGCCCCGCAATTGTTGTTTCACCAAAAGAGTATAATGCGAAAGCTGGCCTGGCTCTTTGTTGCCCCATAACATCAAAAATGAACGGTTATCCGTTTGAAGTCAGAATCACCGTAAAAAATAAAATAGACGGTGTCATTCTTTCCGATCAGATCAAAAGTATGGAGTGGGAGAAAAGGCAGGCAAAATATATTTCAGCGGCACCAAAAGAAACATTGGAAGACGTGATCAAAAAAATGATTTTGCTAATCAACGTGGTGGAAGTGTGACCGCCCATTAGTTTGATTAGCCTGATTAGCTTACTGAACTTAGCGTCCGTGAATCTGGGAGTTTCCTTTTTTTGCTATTTAGGCTATTGTATTCAACATGGATCCTAAACGTAAAAAAATATTGGAGAAGGCGGACATAGATTTGCACCGGACGTATCTCTTTTTTCAAAAAGCTGCTGACCATCGTCTGACTATGGCGGAAACAATCCGCTCTGCGACTATCAAGCTTGAACGGATTGAGCAGGCCCTCGGACCTGCCCGGGGCAGTCGTGCTGCGGACCGGCTAAAATTACTGAAGCGACAGCTAGCAAGACATGTTGTTATTCAAAAGAGGGCCATGGATGTATTTGAGGCTGAGCGTGCAGTGGATTCCTATCTTAACACTTGGATCCCCGACCTATATTGCACCCGCCGGGAGTGGCTGTTAAAGCCGGGTGGAGTAGAAGCCGTACTCAATGAGTTGGGCCAGATCGAGCACGGTGTGATACGTTAGTTAGAGTGAGTGGATAATTGTTGATTGAGAAAATCTCAGAGCAGGACAAAAAGAGAGCCAGAGAGTTGGTGGCCGGCCTCAAGGCAAAGCACGAGGCCGGGCGAGAGGCGCTTTTGCGGGATGAGCTCGAGACGATACGATGGAAGGACCAGTTATATTATGACACACTTGACGCCCTTGACCCCGAGCCGTTGCAGGCAGGATTGAAGGGGATATTGAAAATCAAAGCCAACTATGATTGGCGCGAAGATAATAGCTAACCGCTTTGATTTACGTAAACACCACGATATTGCTCAATGTTTAATGGATAAATCAAATTTATATTTCTGAATTGTATTATGGAAAAAAAACTAGCTTGGATCAAGATTGCTCAAAATGGAGCGATAGGAGAAGCCAGAACCAGATCGTTTTTAATGGATCGTTTCTGGATATTAGAAAGGTCTATCGATATTCATGGGGCTGACTTTATTATCCAAAGGAGGCTGACAAACAGGAACATATTGGACAGGAATGCACCTAAATTAGGAGTTGTTCAGGCTAAATTTATTGAAACAAGTAGCACCTCACATTATATACACTGCGAATATGTCATTGATAAACAAGGACTACCTAGAGATGAATTTTTTTTAATTGTTCATACAGGAAGTGAAGAAAATCCCTTAATGTATTTTTTAACATCTACTGAAATAGATGACAATTGTGAAAAAGTTATTCATAACGGAAACGAAAAGTTCTATATGCCAGGGAAAATGATAAAGACTGATAAATTTAAGGTTACATCCCGGCGAGAGACCCTGGATAAAATTGAGACACAGCTTATAAAAGCTGATTTTGCAAAAAACAGAGAATTTCTCAACTGGAACTTATTCTCCTCTGAAGTCTCACATGATGATATGCTTCCAGAATTTAATATACCGATAGATAATTACTGGGGTGAAGTACCAGAAGGGTTTTATGTAACTAAAAAAAATGCAGCTAAAGCATTGACAGAAATTGAGAATGTTTGTTTTATTCTAAAAAGTATTGCATTAGAAACAGACCCAATCAAGGCGGCTGAATATTTAGATGATTTTCGTTATTACTGTAAAGGGGGGTTGAACTGGCATATTTCACTACCGGATAACATTTACGATGAAGAATTTATTAACATTATTCAAAAGCACAAAGAGATAGTTCGGAAGCTTAAAGATCATAAAATGCTCGATGAATATATCACATCCCAGAAAATAATTGAAAATGACTTCGCAGAATTCTTATGCGATAAATTACCATTTGATAATAAATTAACTCATAATGCCCTAATTAAATTTAATAAATCATCTATGAAGATTGAATCTATTGATAATAAACTAATCAAAAAGTCATCCAAACACGACGATTGTTCGGACAGAACGTGTGTGCATCAAAATAAACTTGAATATTATTGGCGACCTCTTGGAATAATATATGGGACTAAAAGATTTGATAAAGTTTCAGATCAATTAACAATAAATTGTAAGCATGTAAGTGCCGAGTGCATGAGGCACATTTTAAATAAATGCTTAGATACAGATTATTGAACAATGAATTCAAAAGAGAATAAAAACAAATGATAGTCGATTTTGTTGAAGCATATGGGATCGATATTAAGTAACGGCAAAAAACTGCTAACCTCGCTATAGCCGATTGCGTGCACGTGGCGCGCACCGGTTGAGCTTTACTGTTCGGCCCATACATAATCGTCAAGGCATTACTTGATCTCGGAGGCGTTCTTGACCCAAGCAGATTTTCATCATGACAACCACTACGTTCCCTGTGAATACCTTAAAGCTTGGGAATCCTCTCCCGGGCGTGTGTGTTTATATCGTGTGCTTGTTTCGCACGGGAAGGTACCTCTATGGAACGAGAAATC
Source organism: Syntrophaceae bacterium UBA2280 (assembly GCA_002347685.1). GTDB lineage: Bacteria > Desulfobacterota > Syntrophia > Syntrophales > Smithellaceae > UBA8904. Next base: position 50,119 of record DDWS01000001.1, on the reverse strand, counting down.
AATTCGAGGAGTTGCCTATCACGCACATCTATACACGAGATTGGCAGTGGGAGGCGCAACTGACGAGATAGAGAAATGGTTCGACCGTGAATACGAGACGCCTGCCGCAGAGGTTCTGCAAAAGGTTATTTCAGACAGTCGCCTCCAGCCATCCGACTGGCGGGTCTTGATACGTTTTCTATCCGCTCAGGACGTGAGAACTCCAGCAAGACTGGTGGAGTTTCTCCGGCGTTGGTATGAGTCTTTCCCGGGCTTCTTTCAAATGACTTTGGAGAAGTCTGTCGAGAAATTGGAGTCCATGAAGGCTTGTGGAGAAGAAATTCGCATTGCGCCATTTCCTCAGGCAAACTATTTCCCAATACGTGTTACTACCGAGATTCAACGAGGCCAGGAGTTCGGAACGATAAAAGCGGAGAGCATTGTCGGACGCGCTTTGTGGCTTTTTAGCATTAAGCATCTCCTTACCAAAACCGCCGAAGTTCTGCAGCAGCATCGGTGGACAATCATGGCTCCGCCGAAAGGAACTGAATGGTTTACGAGCGATGATCCCGTAGTCCGCCTGAATTTTCACAATCATAGCAAATACGATTTCGGTGGTGGTTGGGGAAGTAAAGGAACAGAAATATTCATGCCGATCAGTCCAACCCACCTCCTTTATACGCAAGTTGGATCACGACCGCCGCAACGTGGAACACAGTTTAGCTCAGAGCAGGCAGAAATAATACGACGCTGCATCGCCGAGCACGCCCATAGATTTATCTTTGCGGCAAAACCCGATGCGAACATGGCAAGTCTGAGACCGAGAACAGTTAGTGCAGACCTACTGAAAGACGAAGACGCACAGTGGTCAAAGTGGCACGAAGAACAAACGGAGGCAGAAAGGAAGCTGATGGAACGGTCAGAAAGTCAACCACAGCAGCAACCGGAATAGTGGCGTATAGGAAGGGCCATGGATGATCGCGGAACAGGCCGAAACAAATTGCTGCAGCCGACTCCGTACAAGTCGTGGCTGGGAATAAAATTAACTTGACAGATTTAGAATTATGATTAAAAAACAACGTAACATAACAATATCAATATAAAAATCGGATTATGCTGCGTATAGGTAGGTGAAAGAAGATAGCTAAGGATGAGAATAATGGACAATGTCTGTCAGGTTAAATAGAAGTGGCAATTGCCGATATGACACCACTCGACTTCACGAATGACAAGGTGTTCGGCTTCTCGAAATTGGCGCGAACTTGCTCGGAAGTGCTGTAAAAAATAACTGTGTATAAAAAGGAGAGGAAAATGGCAGACAAGAAAGTGATTTTTGTGGCGTTCGCTATCGAAGATGAGAGACAAAGAGACTTCCTCAAGGGCCAATCTCTAAACACGAACTCACCGTTTGAGTACGTCGATATGTCAGTGAAGGAGCCATACGATTCTAACTGGAAGGATCGAGTTCGCACGCGGATCCTTCGCTCGGATGGTGTCATCGCCCTTGTAAGTAAGAACTCCTTTACCTCAAGTGGTCAGAAATGGGAGATTGCCTGCGCGCGAGAAGAGAAAAAGAAGATTCTCGGCATATGGGCATACACAGATGACCGAGCAAATCTATCCGGTGTAAATACCGTTGTATGGACATGGCCCGCAATCGAGAAATTTATTGATAGTCTCTAGCACAGGAAGGTAACTATTATGCGAATAGCACTTATTGTTGGCATTAACTATTACGCACACGGTAGCCCACTATTCGGATGTGTTGATGATGCTCATGCTGTTAAGGCAATTCTTGAACGGCACGATGGTGGCGCGGTAAACTTCGATTGTCGATTACTCACCGGCACTGGTCCGAGTGACCGAGTAGATCGCAGTGAGCTAAAAGATCGAATTGAGGAGCTTTTCAAAACCGACGCAAATATCGCCTTGTTTTACTTCGCAGGTCATGGCCATATTGAAGCGTCTGGAGGCTATCTACTTGCGACAGACTCGAAACGCGGTGATGAAGGAGTATCTCTTTCTGAGATTCTGAATTGCGCGAACGCTTCGCCAGCAAAAAACAAAGTCATCGTATTAGACAGCTGTCACTCGGGTATCGCAGGTACGCCATCAACCAGCGACCAGTTGGCCACTTTATCAGAGGGCCTCACTGTTCTAACCGCATCTACAAAAGATCAATATGCAACGGAAGAAAACGGGCGGGGGGTATTTACCTCTCTCTTTGTGGATGCGCTGAGTGGAAGTGCGGCTAACCTTACCGGAGACATTACTCCAGGAAGCGTATACGCGCACATTGATCAATCCTTAGGTGCATGGGAGCAGCGACCAGTATTTAAGACTAACGTCAAACAGTTCGTTTCGTTGCGAAAGTCATCCCCTCCGATAGATATTTCTGATTTACGCCGATTAGCCGAGTTTTTTCCCGATCCTGGCTTTGAGTATAGCCTTGATCCCACTTATGAGCCTGAGATGAAAGGTCGAGACCCAGGAATGCCGATACCAATCCCTGAAAATACGCGCATTTTTGGGGTGTTGCAACGCTACAACCGCCTGAACCTACTCGTTCCAGTTGGTGCCACACACATGTGGAACGCTGCCATGGAGGGCAAGTCTTGCAGACTTACAGCCCTGGGAGAGCACTACCGGAGATTGGTAGCGAAGAATCGAATATAGGTGAGGCTGTCGTCCAACGAACCCACTGCACTTGATGGCTATTCCACTGCGCTCCATAGACACCAGTGTGAGCTCCACGTTGCGCCTTCAAACAGTAATCATCAACAGCCGGAATATTCACAATCACTTGTTTGTAGATGAAAGAAGATAGCTAAGGATGAGAATTAATGGACAATGTTTGTCAGGTTAAATATAAGTCGGGACAGATCATGATATGGTCCATTATATGGTCTTGACATAGTACCAATACGGGTCGTTATTAATTGTAGCCACATAAATGGCAGGTAATCGTCTATGTATGTTGCAGTAACGGAAAAAAATACACAGATACTTTATTGACCCGTGCTGAGGATGAATTAACCGACTAAAAAAATCTATCTATTCGAAGTGTCCATCGAAATAAAGTAGCATGTGAACGGCTTTACTTCAACAAACGACATCGTTGTGGTAAAGTCCCTTGACAAAATAGTCATTTGTCTATATCATGTAGTCAAATGACTATTAAGAGAAAGGAAAACGCATCATGGGTATCGCAAACGTAATGAAAATGCTAGATCTAGGGGACAAGCCGACACATTCCCCTTATGATCTTCTTGATATCCTCCAAGGGGGTATAGGGGCAAGGTCTATTGCTACGCTTGAAAAAAGTCTTGATATTAAGCCCGCTCAAATGGCGCGCATTCTCGGTGTCAGTCCTAAAACGCTTGAGCGGTACAAGGCCGACACCCGTAAAAAACTAAGCCCGACCATTTCGGAACGCATCATGCGCATTGCCACGCTCAAAGAACGTGCTCTGGAGGTTTTTGATGACGACGTTAAGGCTATTGGTTGGCTCCAATCACCTTCTGTTGCCTTGGGCTGGCGTGCTCCTGTTGATATTATTCCCTTCAATCTCGGAATAGATCTTGTTATGAATGAACTCGGTCGCATTGAACATGGGCTTGTTTCATAAATATGCTCGTCTATCGAATCACACGAGTCCAATTTGCAAATGACCTTTCCGGAGAAGGAAACCGACTTTATGGTAGCCGATGGATTCCCGCTGGAGTACCGTCGCTTTATGCTGCTCAAAATCGGGCACTCGCAGCACTGGAGTTCTATGTCCATATTTCCCGAGAATTCACGCCTGGCAGGCTTAAACTCATAACTATTGATATACCAGCAACCATAAAGCCGTTCGTTGTCAGTCTTTCTGCTCTGCCCGAATACTGGGACGAATATCCGTTTCCGCCGGAGGTGCAATCTATCGGCGCTGATCTCTTTAAGTCTGGCAATATGGTTATTCAGGTTCCATCTACTCTCGTACCACACGAATTCAACTTCGTGATTAATACGGTCCATGCCAACATGAAAAACATTACCATAGTCAGTACCGAAGATTTTTCCTATGACGAACGGCTTGTGATACCTTGAAATAAAAACAGACAGCCAGATTCCTGTTTAAAAAGCTCCACGGCAAAGACAAGCCCCTGTTCTTTAGTGCTGCTCCAACCGGTCCTACTTCTCCCCTGTCCATGCCGGACCCCGGCGATCTGCAGGACTGGATGTCTTTCTATCTCTACAAAGAGGTCATCGGCATCGAGTCTCCTCACACCGCCAGGGCGAAGACCTATGATGTCCACAAGCTCCTCGCCTTCAGCCGGCATGCTAATATCCCTTCCGTGTCCTCCTGGGACAGGGCATTCTCGAATTCCTTCATAACGGCCCTGGAAAAGGAATATGCGATTGGCACAGTCCACCGGATCTATGCCACGGTCACGAACTTTGCCCGTTTTCTGATTGTTGTCAGTCGCTTATCGTTTAGCCCATCCAGCCCGATTCTTCTGACGACGAAACGTCCGGGGGCAACCCCCCAAACTAGCGCCGCTCAGCCGACCTTCACGCCATCCTGAATACATCTCCTCAAATCGCATCTTCCGAATCTTAGTATCTCCGTCCGTCTCATCCGTCACCTCCATAGAGGCAACTTAACAACCGGACAGTTTATGTGCTACAGAACCGGACAAATCATTTGCTTCTTACACAAACAACATCGTTGGGTAAGGGGAAAAAACTCGCAATACTTCGTATTCAGAAATGTAAACTAAATAGCTTAAAAATCGAATTTTGAAGCTACTAATTAACAAATATTATTATGGCTTATAATTTTTTTCTACTTTTATTAATAAAATTAAAGCCATAAAGGTCTGTTTACAATTTTCAGGTATACATAACCATTTTGACGTTTACCTAGATGAATTTTGTAAACAAAGGCTCGGCAGATTAGATTCTGTCGGGCCTTTGTTTATTATTTCCGGTCAGTCTATTTATCCTGCTCTTTTTTCGTCGGTGTATTGCCGGTGTCCTCATTTTCATTGACGGATTTCTTGAAATTTTTAATACCCTTGCCGATGGCGGAGCCGATTTCCGGCAGTTTTCCGACACCGAAAATAATGACAATGATGACCAGGATAATCAGTAATTCCGGCATTCCTAAACTTCCAAACATAATTCACCCTCTTTTTTTGTTTTATTGTATTGACGGCAGGCGCAAGCGGATGACTTGCCCTGACTGGCCCAGATTCTCGATCATCTTTCCTTGAAACGAAATTTTTATGCCGCCCGCGTTGCCGATGTCCATTTGAAATTTTGACGCTTTGCGTGAAATGATTTCTCCCGGCTGCAGCAGCGCCTCGAAGGGGGGCTGCTGATCCGCCGCAATGCGGATCCATGTTTCCTCGACCGCGGTGATGATCAGAGTCGACATATCGTCGCCGGCCGCGGCATCAACCGTCATTTCCGGCGGGCTGGCTGCTTTCGAAGCTGCCGGGTCAACGGACGCATCCGCCGCGTCCGGGGCAGGAAGCTGAACATCGGTTGCGTCATCGGCTTGGGACGGGGTTGCCTCTTCTGACGGTGTCTGACTTTCTCCTGCCTCTGATGCTATTTGCGAGCCGGTTTGCAGCAGATCCGGTTCGGGGTTGTAGTAAATCGAAACGAACAGGGCAATCGCTGCGAACGTGATGACAAAACCCGCGACCCACAGATAGGATCGATAGGGGGCCACCCGGGAAAGTATGGTTTCTTTCTCCTTCGCGTCTTTCTGTATCGCTTCTTTTTCCCGGATCCGCAGCGAATGGAGGTAGTCTTCGTAGCTCTTCAGAATCAGGGCGCCGTCGATGTTCAGCGCCTCCGCGTAGGTCTTGATGAAATTTCTTGTGTAAATGGGAACGGGCAGCAAATGAAAGTCGCCGTTTTCAATCGCCTCAAGATTGACCACGCTGATCCGGGTGCGCTCAAACATATCCTTCAGCGTCAGACCCGCATTTTCCCGCGCCGCCTTCAAGTCGACTCCGCCTGCTTCCATGCTTTGCTCTGCCGTCATTAACCCATCACATATTAACCATTTTTCTGTTGCTTAACATTTAATTCAGGGCAGTGCAAGTTTAAGATGGGGCTACCTTTTTTCACAAGGTTGTGATTAAAAAGGTTCATCGATTTACCGGAGGAGATGAACAATCATGTCGGAATTGAAAGAGTTTGCCGAAAATCTTGCCCGCAAAGCGGGCGTGCTGCTGATGGAAAGATTGAACTGTCATCATCACATTCAATACAAGGGCGCCGTCGATCTGGTCACTGAAGCCGACAGGATGTCGGAGGAACTGATCATTGACGCGATCAGTCGCCAATATCCCGATCATGGAATCGTTTCCGAAGAATCGGCGGCAAAAAATGAGCATGCCCGGACGCGCTGGATCATCGACCCTCTGGACGGAACGACGAACTACGCGCATGGCTTTCCCTTTTTTTGTGTTTCCATCGCGCTGGAAAAAGATGGAACCGTCATCCTGGGCGTCATTTACGATCCCACCCGGGATGACATGTTTTGCGCCGTGCGTTCCGGTGGCGCGTCCCTCAACGGCAGGAAGTTACAAGTCTCGGTTACAGGTGATCTTTCGGGCAGCCTTCTGGCCACAGGATTTCCTTATGACATCCGGGTGAGCCGGGACAACAACCTCAACTACTTCAATGCGATGGCCACGAAGGTTCAGGCCATCAGACGCGCCGGTGCCGCGGCGCTGGATCTGGCGTATCTGGCCGCCGGACGATTTGACGGTTTTTGGGAACTTAGACTCAAACCCTGGGACACGGCGGCGGGCTGTCTGCTGGTGGAGGAAGCCGGCGGCGTTATTTCGGACATGACAGGCTCAAAATGGTGTTTGGATTCCCCCGGCCTTCTGGCTTCCAACGGACGGATTCATGAGCAGATGCAGGAAGTGTTCAGGCAGGCTCAATTTGAAGGTGGAGTGCGAAGCACGAATGCCGAAAAACCTTTTGATTTTTGAGGATGAGGAAGATGATGCCCAAAGCCATTGTGATTGGAGCAAGTTCCGGAATCGGTCGTGAGTTGGCCGGGATACTGGCCGGAAACGGATATGTTGTCGGCGTCATGGCCAGAAGGACGGATTTGCTCCACGAGCTGCGTGACGAAATCAAAGGTGAGGTTTTTGTCGAGGGAATCGATGTGACAGATACCGAAGCAGCGATGGGGGTCCTGGCAAATTTCATAAAGACAATGGGGGGCGTGGATCTGATCATCATCAGCGCCGGCACAGGTGACGTTAACGATCGTTTCGACTGGGATCTGGAGCATAAAACCATCCAGACGAATGTCATAGGCTTTGCCGCGCTGGCCAATGTCGCCATTCACCACTTTATTGAAAAAGGTTCCGGACATCTCGTCGGCATTTCATCGATCGCCGCACTGCGGGGGGGCAGGGAGTCACCGGCGTACAATGCATCAAAGGCTTTTGAATCCAATTACATGGAAGGGTTAAGGCAGAAGATTGCAGGACTGGGGCTGCCGATCACAGTGACAGATATAAAACCCGGCTTTGTCAAAACGGACATGGCTAAAGGAGAGGGCATATTTTGGGCTGCGCCGGCGGACAAGGCGGCCGCGCAAATCTATCACGCGATAAAGCGAAAGCGGTCTTGCGCCTATGTCACGAGACGCTGGCGTGTCATCGCCTGGCTGCTGAAGGCCGTGCCTGGGCGGATCTATGAAAGGCTATAGCATTGCAAAATATCCTTTTTGCACGATTCGCCGAAGCCGGGACTTCTGCGCCGTATGCAAACTATTTTGTGAAGGATCACACATTTTTAAAATGAGGGGCAATCTATGCTGAGTCATAAAAAAATGCAAGCAGGGGATAAGGCGCCTGATTTTTTCTTCCAGACGCCGTGGTCATCACGGCATAGCTTTTATGAAACTGCCGGAAATAATCCGGCGATTCTGGTGTTTCTGCGCTATCTGGGTTGTCCGGTTTGTCAGATGGAGATGGCGCGTCTCAAGCGAGAGATCGGGTTGTTCACTCAAAAGGAAACCGGGGTTTTTGTTTTCCTGCAAAGCGCGCCCGCAACGGTTGCCTCAGCCGCGAAGGAGAGAGACTGGCCTTTTTTTGTTGTTTGTGACCCTCAGGGAAATATCTTCCGGATGTATTCGGTGGAGTCCGGCGGCATTTTGAAATATCTTCATCCGGCAGGCCTGGTTGCGGCCGTCAAATCGGTCCGTCAGGGTTTCAGGCACGGCAAGTTTGAAGGCAGGGAAACACAACTTCCTGCCGTGTTCACCGTAAGCGCCGGGAAAATCATAATGCATGCTCATTACGGCAGACACATCAGCGACATCCCCTTGCCGGCAACGATGGCGGCATACATGGAGTGAATGAGAAAATCGCCCGCTATTTCATCCATCAGCGACAAAAGAATAAAAATGGCGGCTCAATATCGAGCCGCCATTTTGGCAGGTTACATACAAGCCGTCCGGACGGGAATTAACGGCCTTTGAAATTCGGTGCTCTTTTCTCCAAAAAGGCCTTGGCGCCTTCTTTGAAGTCTTCCGTAAATTGCAATGCTTTGCTGGCTTCAAACTCGATTTTGGTGACGCCGTCATAGAGGTTGGTTTCCAGACCCAGACGGACTGCTTTCATGATTTCACGCTGAGCGACCGGCGCGCCGTTTGCCAGTTTCTTACCCAGCTTTTTGGCTGCTTCCAGGACTTCGGCGGCGGGAACGACTTTGTTCAGAAGGCCCAGCGCCAGAGCGTCTTTGGCCGGCATGAAATCGCCTGTCAGCATCAGCTCCAGTGCCTTGGTTTTGCCGATAAAGCGAGGCAGGCGCTGGGTTCCGCCCCAGCCGGGATTCAAACCCAATTTGACTTCGGGAAGGCCCAGGGTTGCTTCCTCCGCCATGATTCTCAAATGACAGCAGCAGGCCAGTTCCAGGCCGCCGCCGTATGCCCCGCCCTGCATCGCCGCGATGATGACCTTGGGATAGTTTTCGATTTTGAAATAAATCTTGTTGCCGTCATATTCCGGAACGTTGCCGGCCTGGAGATTGGCAAATTCGGTAATGTCGGCGCCTGCGGAAAATAATTTTGAACCGGAGCCGGTAATGATGATCACCCGCACGGAGTCGTCTTTTTCGCATTTATTCAGGAGATCGTCCAGGTCTCTCAAAACACCCTGCCCCATGGAGTTTGCGGGTGGATGATTGATCGCGGCCACAACGACCATGCCGTCTTGTTCCACTGTTAATTTCTCGTAACTGAAAGCCATTTTTATTCCTCCTTAAATTCTATATTTTTTTATGATGCTTTTGATGAATACATTCACTCATTTCTAATGGTCGCGAGTATAGAAAGAACGGATGGTGGTGTCAAGCGAAAAACATTGACAAAAGCGTCAATCAATATATAGGTTAAGCTCAGATCAAAGGAGAAGCGATTCGATGTTTGGTATTGGAATGCAGGAACTCATTATTATCGCGGTGATTGCGCTGCTCATCGTCGGGCCGAAGAAGCTGCCCGATCTGGCTAAATCACTCGGCAAAGGGTTCAGCGAGTTCCGTAAAGCGACGGACGGCGTCACCGATGATATCAAAGGTGCGTTTAAGGAAGACGACGTGCCACAGAAGGATGACGGATTGAAAGATTCGCTTTTAATTAAGAAAAACAACGGAGACGAGCCTCAAAAGGATACCAGAGACGACGCCTCCGACAACCATTGACCAGAAACTCTTTTCGCACCCAACCGCCCATGATGGAAACCGAAGAAGAAAACAAGATGTCTCTGACTGAACATTTGATCGAGCTGCGCAAGCGTCTCACCCGTTCGCTCATCGCGGTAGGAATCGGTTTTCTCGGCTGCTGGTTTTTCCGGGACTTTTTTTTTACAATTATCACGATTCCATTAATGGACGCTTTGCCTGAAAATCGGGACTATCTCATTTTCACAGGTCTGACGCAGCCGCTGTTCACATTCATGAAAATCTCTTTTTTCGCTTCGCTGATTTTAACCAGCCCGTTTATTTTCTATCAGTTATGGAAATTCATATCCCCGGCACTTCTGCCAACGGAAAAGAAGTATGTCTTCCCCTTTGTGATATCCTCCACAGTCCTTTTTGTCGGCGGGATCCTGTTCGGGTATTTTGTCGTCCTGCCTCCCGCCTTCGGATTTTTTGTCAGCTTTAATAACTTGCACCTGCAGGCGATGATTTCCTTTGCCGATTATCTGTCGCTGTTTATCCGATTTCTTCTCGGCTTCGGTATCTCCTTCCAGCTTCCGATTCTGATGTTCTTTCTGGCGAAGCTCGGGATTGTGAATGCCCGGATGCTGTCTAAGCAGCGCAAATACGCCATTTTGATGATTTTTATCGCTGCGGCGATCCTGACACCCTCACCGGACGCCTTAAGTCAGATCCTGATGGCGATCCCCTTGATGTTTTTGTACGAAGTGAGTATAGTCATTGCGAGATTTGTCGGTAAAAAGAAAAAACCTTCTGAAAACCAACCTGAAGAATAACGGGTAATGATATGGCGAAAAATAACACTAAAAACGAAGGATCTTCAATCAAACAGCATAAGCTGCTGGCTTTTTTATTCGGGCTGGTATTCCTGATTCTGCTGGTCACCGTGGGCGGCACCGTGGCCTACTATGCGCTGACGATGGATCTTCCGGGCATTGACACCCTCAAGGACTACCGCCCCAGTATTGCGTCTCAGGTTCTCGATGAAAATGATGAACTCATTGACGAATTTTTTCTGGAAGATAGAAAGCTGATCGACATCAAAGATACCCCGAAGGTTTTATCGCAGGCTTTTATCGCGTCGGAGGACTCCCGCTTTTATCAGCACAAGGGATTTGACATGAAGAGCATTTTCCGCGCGCTGTTTAAAAACATGGAGGCGGGGAGAATCGTTCAGGGCGGCAGCACGATTACCCAGCAGGTTGCCAAGATGATGTATCTTTCGCCGGAAAGAAAGTACTTAAGGAAGTTTAAAGAGGCGATCCTTTCCTATAGAATCGATAAGTACCTGACCAAAGAAGAGATCCTCAACCTGTACCTCAATCAGATTTATCTGGGGCACGGCACCTACGGTGTGGAATCCGCCGCGATCGCTTACTTCGGCAAGAGCGCCCGGGAAATCAATCTGCCTGAAGCCGCACTGCTGGCGGGACTTCCCAAAGCCCCCAGCTCATATTCTCCTTACCTTTACTTCGATCGTGCGAAAGAAAGGCAGGTTTACGTTCTCACGCGGATGATGGAGGACGGCGATATTACGCAAGAACAGATGGCGGCCGCCGTGGCCGCGCCTTTGGTTTTGAGGCCGATGAAGCCCAGGGACAAGGTTGCCGCTTATTTTGTCGAGCATGTCCGCCGGTATGTGCAGGAGAAATACGGCGCGGATGTTCTCTATAAGGAAGGACTGACCATATACACGACGTTGAATTTAGCCGCTCAGACCGCGGCGCGCGATGCCGTGGAAAGAGGGCTTTCCGAAATGGAGGAAAGAAACGAGCTTGACGCGGGTCTGGTACAGGGCGCGCTGTACGCGATGGATGTTAAGAGCGGTGCGATACGCGCCATGGTCGGCGGCCGCGATTTCGGCAAAAGCGAGTTCAACCGGACGACACAGTCCAGAAGGCAGCCGGGTTCCGCGTTTAAACCGCTGATTTATACTGCGGCATTTGACAAGGGCATGAATCCGTCCACCCGTTTTGTGGATTCCCCCCTTGTTTTTGAAGATCCAACACAGGACGACGGTCTGTGGAAACCCAAAAATTTCGATGAAAAATTTCTGGGGCCGATCACCATGAGAACCGCGCTGGTTCAGTCCCGCAATATTGTCACCATTAAAATCCTTCAGGAAATAGGTATAGATTACGCCGTGTCCTACGCGATGAATATGGGCATTGCCTCGCCGCAGGCGAGAAATCTTTCCCTGGCGCTCGGCGCCTCCGGCGTCACGCTTCAGGAGCTGGTGCGCGCTTACGGCGTTTTGGCCAATCAGGGCAAAAAAGTCACGCCGTATTTCATCCGGAAAATTGTCGATCGAACCGGAAACGTCTTTGAAGAAAGCAGGCCGCAGTCTGAGCAGGTCATTGATCCGCGCATCGCGTTTATGACGTCCTATCTATTGCGCGACGTGGTTGAAAGCGGAACGGGCCGCCGTGTTAAAAGCATCGGGCGGCCGGTGGCCGGTAAGACCGGAACCACCAACGACATCCGCGACGCCTGGTTTATCGGCTTTACGCCTTCTCTGATCGCCGGTGTCTGGGTAGGGTTTGATCAGGAGGCCTCTTTGGGCAAGCATGAAGTCGGTGGTCGGGCGGCGGCCCCCATCTGGCTGTATTTTATGGAACAGGCCATGCAGAATAAGCCTGTAGAAGCTTTTCCGACGCCGGAAGGCATTGTGTTTGTCAAGGTGGATCCGATAACAGGCATGATGGCCAGTCCATCCGCCAAGGGGACCATCTATGAATGTTTCCGGGAAAACGCCCTGCCGCAGGAGAGAACGGAATATTCATTTGAAGATAAAGAGGACTTGTTCCGGTGAGCAATGCGGCCGTAAAAGACACTTGACAAGTTATATTTTTTTCGCTAAAAGAAGTTCAAATTCATTCAGGAAATGAAGATGTTTCTTAAAGATTTTGACAGCGGCAGCATCGGGATACCGGCCATCGTTAGATTACTCGTCGTAGTAGTCGTACGCATGGGGTCTGCCGCCCGGTATCTTTAAGAGTTAGAGATATCAGCCGCGGGCCCCGAAAAGCCCGCGGCTTTGTTTTGTGGAAGCAAAGCCGCTTTTTCCCAAAAGAAACTGGCGGCTTTTTTAGTTTTAACCCAGATGAACGCAGATCATCCGACGGAGGGATCAACAGTCTATGAAGCTAAAAGGCACACAAATATTTCTCGAAGCGCTCAAAGAAGAAAAAGTGGATATTATCTTCGGGTATCCGGGGGGAACCGTTCTGGATATCTACGATCAGTTCTTCAAAAGCAATTTTCATCATATCTTAGTCCGTCATGAACAAGGCGCGGTCCATGCCGCCGACGGATACGCCCGGGCGACCGGGAGGGTCGGCGTCTGCCTGGTGACATCCGGTCCCGGCGCCACCAATACCGTCACCGGCATTGCCACGGCCAACATGGATTCGATTCCGCTGGTGGTTTTTACCGGGCAGGTGCCCACCGGCCTGATCGGTAATGACGCGTTTCAGGAATGCGACATCACCGGCATCACGCGCCCCTGCACCAAGCATAATTTTCTGGTTCGCGACATTGAAGACCTTGCCTCAACGATCAAGGAGGCGTTTCATATTGCGCGGTCCGGCAGGCCGGGGCCGGTGCTGGTGGACCTTCCCAAAAACGTGATGGCCATGGAAACGGATTACGATCCGGCCTGCGTGAAATCCCGCAATCACGAAGTGGCGTACAAGCCGGCGCCCAAGAAAATGGCCAATGTCCTCGACATGCTCAATGCGGCCAAAAGACCCATGATCATGACCGGTGGCGGTGTCATCCTCGGCAAAGCGGCCGATGAATTGACCCGCCTGGCCCGGCAATACCAGATGCCCGTGACCGGCACGCTCATGGGGCTGGGATCGTTTCCCGCCAGTGATCCGCTGTGGCTCGGCATGCTCGGCATGCACGGTACCTATTACGCGAATATGGCGGTCAGTCACTGCGATTTTATGCTGGCCGTGGGTGTGCGTTTTGACGACCGCGTGACCGGTACCATTGAAACCTTTGCACCCAATGCGAAGATTGTCCATATTGACATCGATCCTTCGTCCATCAATAAGAATGTCACTGTCGATCTGCCGATTATCGGAGACACGAAAGCCACGCTCAGGGATATCCTGCATTACCTGGAAGAACATCACTACGCGCCCGATCAGGCCTCGCGCGGCGTTTGGCTTTCCGAAATTGCCGACTGGCGTGAAAAAGTTCCCCTGACTTACTGCCCAAGCAGCGAAGTCATCAAGCCGCAATATGTGATCGAAACGCTGCACAGGCTCACCGAAGGTGATGCCCTGATCACGACGGAAGTCGGCCAGAACCAGATGTGGACGGCGCAGTTTTTCGGATTTGACCGTCCCAATTCCTTTATTTCATCCGGCGGTCTGGGAACCATGGGTTTCGGTCTGCCTGCGGCCATCGGCGTCAAATGCGCTTTTCCCGACAAGCACGTGGTGGACATTGCGGGCGACGGCAGCATTCAGATGAATATCCAGGAGCTGGCTACCGCCGCTCAGTATAACATTGCCGTGAAAGTGGTTCTGCTCAACAACGGTTTTTTGGGAATGGTGCGTCAGTGGCAGGAATTGTTCTACGAAAAGCGGTATTCTCATACCGACATGACGTACGCGCCGGATTTCGTGAAACTCGCGGAGGCTTTCGGCGTGGTCGGACTGCGCGCGACAAAACCCGATGAAGTGGAAGCGGTGTTAAAGCAGGGGTTGGCCGTCAACCGCCCGGTGCTGATGGATTTCCGCGTAGCGCGCGAGGAATGCGTCTATCCCATGGTGCGTCCGGGAGAATCGATCAGTCAGATGACGCTGGGGTCAAGGGAAATGATCAATTAAAGATAAGGGGATGAGGTTAAACAGCATGGAAAGAAAAAATCATATTATTTCAATTCTGGTCTATAACAAGCCCGACGTGCTCGCCAGGATCGCCGGAACGCTTGGCGGAAAGGGCTACAACATCGACAGTCTTTGCGTGAATACCACCACGCAAAAGGACATCTCGAAGATCGTCATGACCACCGCCGGCGCGCAGGCGACCATTACGAGAATAGAAAATCAGCTCCAGAGGCTCGTTGATGTGATCTCGGTGGATGACTTGACCAATGTCGAATCCATTCATCGGGAGATGGTGCTCGTCCGGCTGAATCTGAACGCGCAGAATACGGAAGCGGTAAAAATAGCGATTGACACAAACAAATGGAAAATCATAGTGTCCGGCGATACGTATGTCATCATTGAGATTACGGGGGATCAGACTCAAATTGATTTCGCTTTGGCGCGACTCGAGCCGCTGGGTATGACCGATATCACGCGAACCGGACTGGTCGCGCTGAAATTGGATGATTAATTAATGGGCATGACCAAACAATAACTTATTTCATTAGGAAGAACAGGGGGTTTTATGGCGAAAATTAATTTTGGCGGTGTGGTGGAAGATGTCGTGACCGCGGAGGAGTTTCCGGTTAAAAAGGCGCAGGAGGTCTTGAAAAAGGAAGTGATTGCAGTGCTGGGCTACGGCGTCCAGGGGCCCGCGCAGGCGTTTAATATGAAAGACAATGGTGTCAGTGTCATCATCGGGCAGTCTCCGGAAGACAAGTCCTACTGGGATAAGGCGATTGCCGACGGCTGGGTGCCCGGTGAAACGCTTTTCCCGATTGAGGAAGCCGTTGAGAAAGCCACCATCATTCAGTATCTGGTCTCCGATGCGGCGCAGATGATCCTGTGGCCGAAAGTCAAACCGCATCTGAAAAAAGGCGATGCGCTGTATTTTTCTCACGGGTTTTCCATTGTTTATAAAGATCAGACCGGCGTCATTCCGCCGGACTTTGTCGATGTGATCCTGGTTGCACCCAAGGGTTCCGGGACCAGCGTGCGGCGTAATTTCGTTGACGGCAGCGGGATCAACTCCAGTTTCGCCGTGCACCAGGACGCAACGGGACGCGCGATGGAGCGCACCCTGGCTTTGGGCATCGCCATCGGTTCGGGCTTCCTTTTCCCGACGACGTTCCAGATGGAAGTCTACAGCGATCTGACGGGCGAACGCGGCGTGCTGATGGGAGCGCTGGCCGGCATGATGGAGGCGCAGTACGCGGAGCTCCGCCGTCACGGCCACACCCCCAGCGAAGCGTTCAATGAGACCGTGGAAGAGCTGACCCAGAGCCTGATCCGTCTGGTGGGCGAAAACGGGATGGACTGGATGTACGCCAACTGTTCCGCCACCGCGCAGCGCGGCGCGCTCGACTGGCGTCATAAATTCCGCAAGGCGGTGGAGCCGGTATTTGCCGAACTGTATAATTCCGTTGCCACCGGCAAGGAGACCGAAGTGGTGCTTCGTGTCAACAGCGCGCCGGACTACAAGGAAAAGCTCAACGAGGAACTCAAGGAAATGCGTGAATCCGAATTGTGGCAGGCGGGCATGGCGGTTCGGGCCTTGAGGCCGGAAAGAAAGAAATAGCGCACGTCGCGGGGAACGGTTTAGACCGTTCCCCCGCGCATAGGGAGAAAAACAATGAGAAGTGATCTCATGAAAAAAGGCTTAGAGCGCGCGCCGCACCGCTCGCTCTTCAAGGCGATGGGCTATACGGATGAAGAAATTGCGCGTCCGCTGATCGGTGTTGTGAATTCCGCCAATGAAATTATCCCCGGGCATATCCATCTGGATCTGATTGCACAGGATGTGAAAGCGGGCATCCGCATGGCCGGAGGAACGCCTGTGGAATTTCCGGTCATCGGTGTGTGTGACGGCATCGCGATGGGGCATGCGGGTATGAAATATTCGCTCGCCAGCCGCGAGTTGATTGCGGATTCGATCGAAATCATGGCGACGGCGCATCCGTTTGATGCGCTGGTTTTTGTGACCAATTGCGACAAGATTGTTCCCGGCATGCTGATGGCGGCGCTCAGAATCAACATTCCGTCCATTTTCATCAGCGGCGGCCCGATGCTGGCCGGAAAAATTAAAGACAGGCCGGTTGACCTCATTTCGGTATTTGAAGGCGTTGGTGCGGTGAAGGCCAAAAAGATGAGCGCCGCGGGATTGAAGGAACTCGAAGACTGCGCCTGCCCCGGCTGCGGCTCGTGTTCCGGCATGTTCACGGCCAACTCCATGAACTGCGTCACCGAAGCCCTCGGCCTGGGGCTGCCCGGGCATGGCACCATTCCGGCGGTGCTTGCGGCCCGTCATCGTCTGGCCAAACACGCAGGCATGAAAATCATGGATCTGCTCAAAAAGAACGTGAAGCCCCGGGACATCGCAACGCTTGCCGCTTTTAAAAACGCCATTGCCGTGGACATGGCGCTGGGCTGTTCCACCAATACCGTTTTGCACATTCCGGCCATTGCTCATGAAGCCGGCATCAAACTCGACCTTGAGCTGTTCAATAAAATCAGCGGGCAGACCGCCAATATCTGCAAGCTCAGTCCCGCAGGGCACCACCATATCGAAGACCTCGATGCCGCAGGCGGCATTCAGGCGGTGATGAAAGTGATCAGCAAACTGGGTGTGATCGATGAAAAGGCCATGACCGTATCGGGGAAAACCGTGGGGGCCAATTTAAAGACGGCCCGCGTGTTGAATGACGATGTCATCCGGCCGCTGACCAATCCCTACTCGAAGCAGGGCGGCATTGCCGTTTTACGCGGCAATCTCGCGCCGGACGGGGCGGTGGTCAAGCAGTCGGCGGTCGCCCCGGCCATGCAGGTCAACGAGGGCAAGGCCAGGGTGTTTGACCGCGAAGACGACGCCATCGCCGCAATTCTGGGCGGCAAAATCAAAGGCGGGGATATTGTGGTGATCCGCTACGAAGGCCCCAAGGGAGGTCCGGGCATGCGTGAGATGCTCTCGCCCACCTCGGCCATTGTCGGCATGGGGTTGGATAAATCCGTCGCGCTTCTGACTGACGGACGTTTCAGCGGCGGCACGCAGGGTGCGGCCATCGGGCATATTTCGCCGGAAGCGGCTGAGGGCGGACCCATCGCGCTGGTCAAAGAAGGCGACATGATTGCCATTGATATTCCGAAAAAGACGCTGAACCTGAAAATCAGCAACGCGGAGCTCGACTTGCGCCGCAAATCCCTCAAGCCGCGAAAGCCTGCCATTACCAGCGGCTACCTGGCGCGCTACGCAAAAATGGTGACGTCGGCTTCCACCGGCGCTGTGTTCAAAGACTGATGAGAAAGAAAAAGCCGATGCAACGCATCGGCCTTTTTTTACGTATCTTTCGGCTAACGGCCCAGAATGAACGCGGCCAGTGAAAAATAGACAACCACGGTGCAGATATCCGCAAGTGCCAGCGTTAAAGGACCGGATGCGACGCGGACATCGAGGCGCAGGCGGTGAAAAAACGCCGGGACGCTGACGCCGAGAAAACATGCCGCCATCAGTGATCCGAAAATCCCGCCTGCGATCACCGCACCCGCGCGCAGGTCCCCTTTCCACAAAATGGCGATCAAGCCGACGATGCCGGCGCAGGCGATCGCCAGAAGAAAAACGCGCAGCATCTCGCGTTTCAGGGTCGACAGATACCAGACGGCCGATGAGCTCTGGTGATGCATGAGATGAACGGTGATCGCCATGGCCTGCATGGACACGCTTTCCCCCAGGCCCAAAACCAGTGTCAGAAAAAAAGCCAGAATCAGGCTTTGCGCCAGCGTTGCCTGAAACAGGCCGACCAAAAGCGCGCAGACCGTGCCGCTGATGATGGTGGCCAGAAGCCAGGGGAACCGGCTGCGAAAGACGCTCCAAGGGGAGCGGTCCTTCATCTCGGAGATGCTCACGCCCAGCGTGTCGAAAATGCTGTGCACCTGTTCGCGCTCTTCCATATCCAGCATTTCCTGGGTAAAGACATTGATGTCGATCACGCCCAGGATTCTGTGGTCGCGATCGACGACGGGAAAGGCCAGAAACTTGTAGAGAATAAAAAATTCCATCGCCTCCATCAGATTCGCGTTGTCGGGAATGGTAACGATGCTTTTTGTCATAATCGATTCCACGGTTTCTTCCAGTGCAGACGTCAGCAGCCGGCGGGTCTGGACAACGCCGATCAGACGGTCATCGTCATCCACGACATAAAAATAGAGAATCGTACTTTGCGTCGGAGAGGATCGGATGCAGGCGAGTGCCTCGTCGACGGAGCTTCGTGCCCGGAGAGCCACAAAGTCATCCGCGGCGTGCTTCATGACGCTATCGTCCAGCTCCGAGAGTTGTATCGTATCGGCCATTATTATTTTCCTTCAGATGGATCAAAACTTTACCCGCCGGGGATCAGTCCATGCCGTTTATCCCGGACTTGCCGATTTTTGTGATGGTCCCCTGGGCTGTGGCGCAGAGACGTTCCTCGGCATCTTTGATTGTAAAGACGTCGCAGCGGCATACTGCCTGCGTTTTTCCCGCATAGACCACCTTCGCGCGGGCGACGATGTATTCGCCCAGGGCCGGCCTCACATAGTTAATCTTGAATTCCGACGTCAGCACGGCTGATTTCAGCGCGCCGCCGCCTGCGTAAGTCAACGCGTTATCCGCCGCATAACTGACGACACCGCCATGCAGGAAGCCATGCTGCTGCATCAAATCCTTCCGGATGGGCACCCTCAGCTCGGCTGTCTTTTCGGAAAAATCCGTCAACTCCGCGCCGAGAAGAACGCTGAAGGGCTGCATGGCCAGAATCTGTTTCCCCATTGCGAGCATATCGTCCATCCGTCCGTTTCCTCTTTTCCGATAGTTGCTTTTGGATAAAAACATTTTTGCATTGCCAAAGTATCCAAGTCAAGGGGAAAAAGCCGTCACCATTGATGCGGGTGATAAAGCGAAAGAAAGAGCCCGGTCAAGATGCTTTGTTGATCAAGGATTCGCTTAAGGGTTTTGAATTATTTTGCCGCTGAACCGTTTTGCCGTTTATCCGTTTTGAAGCAACTTCCGGTGAATGTTTTGGCGAACTTTTTCATTTCGGATGCAATTTCGGTGATTTCCCCGTAGTGGGTGAAAGCGCGGCTGCGTGTTTCCGTGACACCGATGGAAATGCTCATGACCGGGAATTGCGACGCGTTTCCCTTGCGGTCGAATGATTTGATGAACCCCTGTTTTATATCGACGGGATCATACATGCCGGTGATCAGGCTGTCAAAGGCCTTGATGATGTCCTGGGCCGCTTCCTCCACCAGCGCCATGTCGATGATAAACACAAAATCATCGCCGCCGATATGACCGACAAAGCTGCACTGCGGCTGCTGGCTTTTGACCACACCCAGGATAATCCTTGCGGTCATCTTGATGACCTCATCCCCTCGACTGAAACCATAACGGTCATTGAACGGCTTGAAGTAATCAAGATCGGCATAGCCGAACGCGAACTCGTTTTTGGCGTCGATACGCTCCTGTATTTCACGGTTGATGGAAATATTGCCCGGAAGCCTTGTCAGGGGATTGATTTCCACGTTGCGTTCGGAACGCAGCACGCACAGGTGGACGCGGGCGGCGAAATCCGTCTCAAAATCGGCCCGGCGGATATAATCCTCCACCAGGAGATTCTTCCAGTCGTTAATTTCGAAATCTTCCGGCAGTATGGCTAAAACCGGCAGAGGGTGGAACATCGGATCGGATTTTAAATCGTTTAAAATATTGATGCACATCCGATCATCGTCAGGGATATTCATCACGATCAGGTTGGGAATGGCGTTGTAGATGTAGTCCAGCGCGGCCGGCATGCTGTTGAAAGCGGCCACCTGATAGATATCTTTCAGGCTGCGGTTGATTGCGTTATTTAGGACAATATCCTGACAGACGACTACGACGGTTTTCATATCGGCAATGGTTACTTTCTTTCAAGGTCAGGAGAGGTCTTCTGCGGATTCCATATTGTCTTCCATCTCCTGCAGCACGTCTTGGATATCCTGATCGGACAGCTTGAGCAGCTCAAAGGCCATGGGGTTGATTTCGGGGACAAAGTTTTCTCCGGCAAAACCGAAACCCCTTGCCCGTGCGAGCAGATCAGCCATGTGCACAATGGCCGCCTCCATCGGCGCGTTTTTAGCCAACGCGGGGCGGTGATGGAATTCGATGACTTCGACCAGGTTGCGCGGAAAACGCCATTTTTCGGCAAGCCAGCTTCCGACATCCGCGTGCGTGGCATTAAACTGATTTTTTTCCGCCTCAAAGATGGATATCCGTTTTTCCTGCGCCTCGCCCATGGCGGCTTCATATTCTTTCGCGAACTCCAACGTCAGAATGACCTTGCCGATATCATGGAGCAGTCCGGCCACGGAGACTTCCTCCGGTTCCTTCATTCCCTTTTTCTGGGCGATGACGCGCGACGCGATCGCGCAGGCCAGCGAATGCTCATACAGGCCGCTCATGGTTTTCTGCATCAGCTCAAAAACGGACACGCCGAGCAGCAGGCCCTTGATGACATTGAGTCCCAAAAGCATGGTCGCATGAGAAACGGAGGCAATGCGTCCGGGGAATCCGTAAATTGCGGAATTGACCATTTTCAGGACTTTGGTGGTCAGGGCCGGATCATTGGAGATAAACGCACTGATTTCTACAATGGTGATCCGTGGTTTTTCAATCACGGCGGACAGGCGCTTCAACACGGAGGGCACTGTCGGCAGCGTGTTGATGCTTTCCACTCGATGGCGAAGCACTTTGGGGTCAATATTACTCATAGAGGCCTTCAATATGCTGTTTGACAATTTTTTTGATATTCTTCATATAGGGTTTGTCTTCCACCAGGGCGAACCGCTCGTCGAGTGCGGACAGCGCCTCTTCCATAGACAGGGTCTGAACGGTAGGGCCGTCAATAAAGACGGTATGAATGTCCATATCCTGAATTCTTTCAATCCAGATTTCCGTAAGCTCCGTGCCTTCCCCGAGCAT
Organism: Syntrophaceae bacterium UBA2280; assembly: GCA_002347685.1. Taxonomy (GTDB): domain Bacteria; phylum Desulfobacterota; class Syntrophia; order Syntrophales; family Smithellaceae; genus UBA8904. The sequence continues at coordinate 28,519 of DDWS01000001.1, read as the reverse complement.
GACCATGCCGTTTTTCGCCATAACGGGTTTAGCCAGTTTCATGCCCGGCTCAAGTTGATTGACGGAAAATTTTGGCATACTCAAACTCCCTGGTCGTGATGTTCGATTAGCGCCTGATTGTGTCGAAACCCCCTGCGCTGCTGGCGCTGTGATTTATGAAAAAGCAGGGTCATTGATTTCTTTTTCGATCTGATCGGGGTTTGCCGCGTTGAACTGCATGAGCCTTTTGAGATGATAAAAGGATTCCTCATCCATCGACACAAAAGAAACAATAATTTCATTTCCGGAGGAACGCAGGACCCTGCCCTCAATGGTCAGGTTGACATCCTGATGTAGATTCAAATGCACTTCGCACGGCTCCTGAACTAAAAACGCATGGTCACTGAAGAAACTGACGCCTGTCAGACTGAGGTTGATCGTCTGAACCTTGATTTCCATGCCTTGAACAACCACCGTCAGCTCAAAACCTACAGGGACTCTCGTTCTTTTTCTTCTTTCTTCGATCATGGTTCATTCCTCGACGGTGTCGGAAAATGAGTTGCTTTGATGTCACCCGGCCGTTTCACGTCTTTCGTCATATTTTCATAACTGTGTATTTAGGTCAAGCCTGATTTTCCCTAAATCCGGGAAAATGATTCTGTCTTCCTCCAGCCGGAAACCAATTGTGCAGACAGCCAGTTTTTCGAGATCCTGAGTGATGCGGTTGACGGCATTCTCCGGGACGACCAGGAAGGCAGAAGGCTTTCCATGGGTGTTTGCCGTCTGTAACAGAAGTTTTCCCGCCGCCGCCAGCGTGCTTTGTTCTTTTCCATCGGCAGAAACGGCGAAAACATGAGTCATTTTATTTTCGGATGCATCCATGATGAAAAGATCATGATGAATGTCGTTGCCCGCTTTAAATTTCCAGCGCGCCAGAAGCGAGGCCAGGTGGCAAACAACCAGGTCCCGCTCGCACAGGGCGGATAAATCATCCGCCTCGGGAGGAGGGGGGCTGCCCAGAAGATCCTCCCGAAAGGCAGTTTGAGGGAAATCGAAACGGGTTTGTGAGGATCTTTCGACAGTGGCTTTCAACTGCTCGATTTTTCGGATAAACAAGGCAGCCTGCAAGGGAAAGCGGCTGGAGGTCAGCGCGCCGATGACGGCAACCCGGCTGATGACGCCGGCGTCTTCCATTTCCGACCAGACACCTCGATGGTTTTCCTCAAAAAACGATTTGCCGATGCCCTTCCTTCCGCCGCCGATCACGCCGCGGTGAACGGCAAAAACGTTGTCCAGGTGATCGCGGGCAAACGCCCCGCCGGTTCTGCGGTCAATGCCGCCTGCGGGGAAGTTGATTTCGGCGGTAATCGGCAGGTGGCTTCCCTCCAGGGGTTTGCCGATGCCGAAGGCGTTGGCATAGCGGACATTTTTCACCGTTTGCGAAAAAAACCAGATGCCCAGTTTCTTTGACCATAAAACCCCGGCCTGAAAACTTGCTCCCTGGTGCCCCAGTTTCACCCGGATCTTTTCATCCGACAGGCGCTTTAAGCTTTTAACAAACCGCCCGGCGTATTTCCTGATCAGTTTTTCGTCCTCAATCACCCTGAGCATCTCAGTCCCCTTCAGCCTCCGGTCGATATCCCATAGCCCATAGCCTTACTTATACTAATCCAGGCGTTTTTTAAAGCGGGCAATTGCTCCGGCAAAGACGATGCCTCCCAAAACGGTCAGCGCAAGGATCTGGGGCCAAAGCATCTCAAAACCGACGCCCTTGAGAAAGACACCCCGGACAATGACGAGAAAGTACCTCAGCGGATTGAGATACGTCAACCATTGAATGACCGGCGGCATATTGGAGATGGGAAAAACAAAGCCGCTGAGCATAAAAAACGGCAGCATAAAGAAAAACATGGCCATCATGGCCTGCTGCTGAGTGGAGGAGATCGTCGAGATAAAAAGGCCGATGCCCAGGGTGCTCAGCAGAAACAGGCAGGCGGTGAAAAAAAGTAAAGGGATGCTTCCGGCCAGTGGAATGTCAAACCAGTAAATCGCGACGATGATCACAGCCGTCAGCTGAACCAGAGAGATGATGATATAGGGGATCGTTTTCCCCAGAATCATTTCGTAGGGCCTTACCGGCGTGACCAGAAGCTGTTCCATCGTGCCCGCCTCTTTTTCACGAATCACGGCAATCGACGTCAGTTGCAGTGAAATCAGCATGATGACGAACGCCGCGATGCCCGGCACAAAGAAATAACGGCTTTCAATATTGGGGTTGTACCAGGTGCGTATCCGCGCGTCGATCCGGCCGTAGCTCATCTCCATCGGGTAGAGCTCGCGAAGCATCCGCCGGTTGAATGTATCAATAACGCTGGCTGTGTAGGCCATCCGCATGGATGCCATATTGCTCATCGAGCCGTCCGCGAGAATCAGGATGGAAGCAGTCTTTCCCTCGCGAATCCTTGGCGCGAAATCCGGATTGATCTTAATGGCCATATCGATTCTGCCCCGCAGCAGCAGATCGTCCAGTGCACGCTCATCGGTGACGCGATGTGTTATTTCGAAAATGTTACTGCCGGTGAATGTATCTGCCAGTGCGCGGCTCTCCACGGTGTGGGAATGATCCGCGAGCGCCACCCGGATGTGGCTGATGTCGTAGTTGACGACATAGCCGAACACCAGCATCTGAATCAGCGGCGCGACGATCAGCATGGCGCGGTTTTGGCGGTCCCGAAACAACTGGAGAAATTCCTTGCGCACGAGTTCGCGGATTCTCAAAAGGTTCACAGGCCTTCCCTCCTGAGCAGCAGGTAGTTTACGGCAGTCAGAAACGCGCCCATGCCGGCCAGAACGGCGAGGCTCGGCCAAAGATAGGCCAGTCCCGTGTCGCGAAGGTAGACGCCCACGAGAATGTCAATGTAGTAGCGCGCCGGAACGGCATACGTGATCCACTGGAGCACCTGCGGCATATTGACGATCGGAAAAACAAAGTTGGAAAGCAGCATCGAAGGCAGGTAGGTAAACAGCAGTGCCCCCTGGTTGGCCATCAGCTGAGATTTGGTGATGGTGGAGATCAGCAGCCCCAGGGAAAGCGCGCAAATCAGGTAAAGGGAGGTTCCGGCCAGCATCAGCCAGAAATTGCCTTTCATAACCACGCCGAAGAGCGCCTGTCCCAGCAGCATGGCAAGCAGAACGTCGGCAAACGCGATGAAGAAATAGGGGATGGCTTTGCCTAAAAGAATCTCGCCTGAGGTGATCGGCATGGATTTGATCGTTTCCATCGTGCCCTCTTCATATTCTCTGGCGATGACGAGCGATGTGAGCATCGCGCCCACAATCATGATAATGATGGCGATAATGCCCGGAATGATAAAATTGCGGCTTTCCAGATCTTCATTAAACCAGATGCGAATCCGACCTTCCACGGGTGGATGGATCGCTTCGAGACCCTGGCGGTTGAGAAAGTTAAAAAGGAGACGCGCGTTGTAGTGTTCGGTAAACGCCGTGAGATAGCTGCGGACGGCACCTGCGAAAACGGGATCGCTGCCGTCAACGAGTATCTGCACAATGGCCTCGCGTTCAGCCCCGATGTTTGCGGCAAAGCCGGGGGCGATGATGACGGCCACAGACGCGCGGTCGCCATCGAGCCACTCATTGACCGAATCGGTGGAATCCAGGATCGCCAGCAGATCGAAATACGCGGATGCGGAAAGCTTTTCGATAAAATCCCTGCTTGAAGGTGAGCGGTCGTAGTCAACGACAACGGTCCGGACGTGGTCCACATCCAGGCTCAGCGCGTAGCCGAACATGATGATCAGAAAAAGAGGAATGGCAAAGGCCAAAGAGAGGCTGCGATAGTCGCGGATAATATGGTAGAATTCCTTGCGGATGACGGCTGAAAGACGCTTCGGGTTCATGGCGCGCCCCTTGCCATCAGTTTGATAAACGCGTCGTTGAGGTCGGCGTCCGGTTTTTCGGGGCAGGCGGCGGCGATAATTTCAAAGGGTGTCCCGGACGCGACGATGTTGCCCGCGTTAATCATCACGATGCGTTCGCAGAAACGCGCTTCATCCATGTAGTGTGTGGTGACAAACACGGTGATGCCGTCGGCGGCGATCCGGCGGATGAATGCCCAAAAATGCCCCCGGGTGATGGGATCGACGCCGGACGTCGGTTCGTCGAGAAAAAGTATCTGCGGTTCATGCAAAAGCGCGCAGCCCAGCGCGAGGCGCTGGCGCCAACCCGGCGGCAGTTCGCCCGTGATGCGGTTTCTGACATCGCTAAGCCGCGTGAGATTTAACACCCAGTCCATGCGGTCCGGCCACTTGTTTTTAGGGACACTGTACACACCCAGGTAAAAACGGATGTTTTCATAAGGGGTTAAATCTTCATACAGAGAAAACTTCTGCGACATGTACCCGATGGCGTGCTTGACCTCCTCGGGCCGGGAAACAATATCATAGCCGGCCACATTGGCTGTTCCGGAGGTGGGCGATAAAATACCGCACAACATCCGGATGGTCGTGGATTTTCCGGATCCGTTCGCGCCCAGAAACCCGAAAATTTCGCCCTTGAGAACGCGGAAGGATATTTTGTTGACCGCGACGAAATCGCCGAATTTTTTTTCCAGATCCTGCACGGAAATGGCGTCAGAGGCTGAATGTGTCATCGGCAAGCTCCCTGTCCACCTCTTGAATCCGCGCGATCAACGCGGCCTCCAGCGTCGCGTGGCCCGTTTTCATGACTGCCGGTGATGCTGTCTGGAGGATGACGCCCCCATGCATCAATGCCAGCCTGTCGCATTTCTCGCCCTCATCCAGATAAGCGGTAGAGACGATCAGCGTCATGCCTTCTTGCCGCATCTGCGTCAGAATCTCCCAGAACTCACCGCGCGATACCGGATCGACCCCGTTGGTCGGCTCATCCAGAATCAGCAGCTTCGGCTCATGCGACAATACGCAGGCCAGCCCCAGCTTTTGCTTCATGCCGCCGGAGAGGTTCCCCGCGGGACGGTTCACAAAAGGCAGGAGGTTGGAAAACCCCAGGTATTTTTCCTTGCGTTTTTTCCTTTCGGTGCGGGCAATACCGAAAACATCCATGAAGAAGTCGATATTCTCCTCGACCGTCAAATCCCTATACAGCCCGAAGCGCTGCGGCATATAACCGATGAGGGGTTTGATTTGTTTGCGCTGGCGGACATTGTGCAGCCCTTCGATGAAGATGTCGCCTGTCGACGGCTTAAGCATGCCGGCCATCAGGCGCAGCATGCTGGATTTCCCGGCGCCGTCGGAACCGATCAGTCCAAAGATACAGCCGCGGGTCACGTCAAAAGAAACATCGCTCAACGCTTTCACCTGTTTGAAAAACAGGGAAACATTCTGGACACGGACCTGCGGCGGAATGTCTTGCTGCGCGGCCGTCATGGGAACCTCCGTTACTCGGTCAGCCGCGCGTCCGCGGGCATTCCGGCTTTCAGTTCAAAGCCGGGATTGGGGATGGACACTTTGACCAGATAGACCAGCTTGACCCTTTCTTTTTGCGTCTGGATAATTTTCGGTGTGAATTCCCCTTCGGGTGAGATAAAGGAAATCGTGCCTTCAAAAAATCTGTCCGGGAACGTGTCGATACTGACCCGGGCGGATTGTCCGGCCCGGATCCTGCCGATCTGTGTCTGCTCCACGTAGATTTTCAGATCCACGCGCGAAAGGTCCGAAATCGTCAGGACTTCGCGGCCGGCATTGACCGTCTCACCCGGTTCGATGTTACGGCTGGTAACGATACCCTGTTGCGGCGATATCAGTTCACTGTAGGCAAGCTGAATTTCTGATTGCTGAACCGAGGCCTTTGCGACATCAATCTGCGCCTCGGCCGCCGCGATATCCTGCCTGGCCGCCTCCAGACGGCTGAGATTGCCCTTTGCGAGGTTTAGAAGCGATTCGCTTTCGGCCAGACGCGACTGTGCGACTTCGTATTGGAGTCTCAAAGTGTCGCGTTCCTTTTCCGTTACCACGCCCTGGCCGAAAAGGTCTTCAAAGCGGCGGTAATTTCTTTGCGCGTCGGCAAGTACATCGCGCGCACTTTTCAGTCCCGCCCGGGCGCGGTCTACCTCCGCGGGCAGGGTTTTTTGCATCACCGAGTAGGTAGCCTCGGCCTGCAGTTTCACTTTCCTTGAGCGCTCAAAATTGGCCCGGGCCTGTGCAAGGCGCGCTTCGAATTCCGCCCCGTCGAGTGACGCGACGACCTGATTTTTCTCCACAGCCTGGCCTTCCTGAACATGCACCGTGGCGACGCGTCCCGGAATCTGAAAGGACAGCTTCGCCTGTGTGGTTTCGATGGTGCCGGAATAAAACAGGTCGTTTCCGTTTCGCTTATGCTGACCGAAATACACAAACAGACCCACTGTCACAAACAGGACTGCAAAGGCAACAATGATGATTTTCTTCTTCAAGATGATCGCTCCTTGTCAATGGCCTTCAAAACCAGTTTCCCCACCTCAACGGCCAGATCCCCTTTGAGTTTCCTGTCCCTGGCTATCAGGGAAGCGGGGATAAACGCCTGCCTGTCTTTGATCGGAGAGACCTTCTTATAAAAAAGAATCGTTCCCATGATCATGGAATGAACCAGAAAAGGCGTGGTGTCCGTAAATACCCCTTTCTTTCTGCCGTCGTCGAGGACATTGATCAGAACGCTCAGGACCGAAGCAATGTCATGGGCGACAACCTGCGGCAGATGTGCGCCGTCCGCGGCCACTTCCCGCATCATGATCGAAGGCATTTCCGGGTTTTTATCGACGGCGGCCACAAGGCAGTTGATGTAAGCCTGGAGCTTGTCTTCCGGTTTTTCCGCTTGTGCCACGGTTTCGGCAATACCCTGTGCGATATTGCCTAAAACCTGATGGATGACGTTGGCATAAAGCGTGTCTTTGTCGCCGATCTGGTAGTATAGCGTGGCCTTGTTGACACCCGCCCGGCGCGCGATTTCATCCATATGCGTCCCGCTGTAGCCGTTTTGAGCAAACACGGCACGTGCCGCCTTCAGAATCTTGTCCGCTGTATTATCGGGTTTGTCCGGATGTGTGTTCCTCTTTTTCAATGTTTCTCCCCGATACTGACCGTTTTTTTAGTCCATGCCGCAAAGGGCCTGTCGGATTTCTGATTTAACCGAACAGTTTAACCGAATAGTTAAATAGTTTAAGGAGGATGTCAAGAAATAATTTTGTCCGCCCGTAGAGGATGAATCCATATTGACTTGCCGGTTGATTTGCTTTACTGTTTTTTTAAATCATCCGGGTAATTGCCCGCGTCACTGGCTGTCCGTTGAGCGGTGAAACGTCTTCAATACGCGAACTATGACTGAAAAAAGAAAGCCGATTGTCGAAATCAAGCATCTTTACAAGTGTTATCACCGGGAAAACCTGGTGGTTCCCGTGCTCTATGATATCACCTTCGACATTGCCGAAGGCGAGTTCCTGGCACTGATGGGGCCTTCCGGTTCCGGAAAGACAACGCTTCTGAATCTGATCGCGGGCATTGACAAGGCCGACGAAGGCATCATCCTCGTAGGCGATGTCGACATCACGAATTTATCCGAAACCGAACTGGCCGCATGGCGGGCCAATTCCGTGGGCTTCATCTTTCAGTTCTATAATCTGATCCCGGTGCTCAAGGCCTTGGAAAACGTCGAGCTGCCGCTGCATCTGACGTCGCTGTCCAAGAAAGCCCGCCGCGAACACGCCGAAACAGCTTTGTCGATGGTGGGCTTGAGTCACCGGATGGACCATTATCCCGGCGAAATGTCCGGCGGCGAACAACAGCGCGTGGCCATCGCCCGCGCCATTGTCACGGACCCGACGATCCTGGTGGCCGACGAACCGACAGGCGATCTCGACCGCGTCTCCGCCGAAGAAATCCTCTCGATGATGGAGCGTCTCAATCAGGATATGGGCAAAACAATTATCATGGTCACGCACGATCCTCGTGCCGCAGCACGTGCGCATTCGCTTAGGCATCTGGATAAGGGGTATCTCAACGATGATGCTTCTGAAAATCCTCTTTAGAAATGCTTTCCACAGCAAGCTGCGCAGTGCGCTCACCATCTTGGGCATTGCGGTGGCTATTCTCGCCTTCGGTCTTTTACGAACGGTTGTCAGCTCCTTTTATGCGAGCGTGGAATCGGCATCCACCACGCGCCTGGTTACGCGCAACGCCATCTCCATCATCTTCACGCTGCCCATTTCCTACGCGGAAAAAATACGGCAGGTGGACGGTGTCAGGATGGTTTCCTGGGGCAATTGGTTTGGCGGCATTTATATTGATGAAAAAAACTTCTTTCCGAATTTCTGCGTGGATCCCCGTACCTACTTTGACCTCTACTCTGAATTTGTTTTGGACGAACAGGAAAAAAAAGCTTTTTTGACCGACCGCAAGGGCGCGGTGGCGGGCCGGAAGCTTGCACAGAAGTACGGCTGGGTCATCGGTGATACAATTACGCTCCGGGGGACCATCTATCCCGGGGACTGGGATTTCGTCCTCAGGGCGATTTATACAGGCCGCGACCAGACGATCGACGAAACACAGTTTTTCTTTCACTGGACGTATCTCAATGAAGCGGTGAAAAAAGCGGCGCCGGGCTATGCCGATCAGGCCGGTTTTTATATGGTCGGTGTGACGCGGCCGGATATTGCCGCCGATACGGCAATGGCCATCGATAAGGCTTTCAAAAACTCGCTGGCCGAAACGCTTACGGAAACGGAAAAAGCCTTCAATCTGGGATTCATCGCCATGAGCGAGGCGATTGTCGCCGCCATTCAGATGGTGTCGTTTATCGTCATCTTCATCATTATGGCGGTGGTGGCCAATACGATGGCCATGACCACGCGCGAACGCACCGGCGATTATGCGATCATGAAAACGCTGGGATTCGGCGCGAAGGACATCTCCATTCTGATTTTCGGGGAAGCTGTGGTCATCTCGCTTACCGGTTGCCTCATCGGGATCCTCCTGACCTTTCCCGCAGCCGGCATCTTCGGGAAAAAGCTGGCGACGTATTTCCCCGTTTTTCTGGTTTCCGCCGAAACGATTTATCTGGATGTGGCCGCCGCGCTTATCATCGCATTTCTCGCGGCGGTTATTCCTGCCCGTTACGCAATTCGGATCCGCATTGCCGACGGGCTAAGGAGGATCGGCTGATGACGGTGCCTGTGTCCTACAGTTTTCGCAATCTCTGGAAGCGCCGCCTGACCACGATTTTAACGGTAGCCGGTATGGCATTGGTGGTGTTTGTTTTTGCCGCTGTGCTCATGATGGCCGCAGGCCTGCAAAAAACGCTGGTGGAAACCGGTTCGCCCCATAACGTAGTGGTGGTTCGCAAGGGGTCCTCTTCCGAAGTGATGAGCAGCATTGAGCGCAACTCCGCCTCGATCGTCGAGATGCTGCCCCAGGTGGCTGCCGGTAACCGCGGGCAGCCGATGCTGGCCAGGGAATCGGTCGTGCTCATCGCTCTTAAAAAAAGAGGTGAAAAGCAGGCCTCCAGTCATTCCAATGTTCTGGTGCGCGGGATTGGGGCCGAATCCCTGCCACTGCGTCCCCAGGTGAAGCTGGTGGCGGGCCGTATGCTGCGGATGGGTTCGTCGGAGGTCATTGTCGGCAACAGCATCGCGAAGCGCTTCCAGGGCGTGGGGTTGCAGCAGACCTTGAGCTGGGGCGCGCGCACCTGGACAGTCGTCGGCATTTTTGATGCGGGCAACACGGGGTTTGGTTCGGAGATCTGGGGGGATGTCGATCAGGTCATGCAGGCTTTCCGCCGGCCGGTTTATTCCTCGCTGATTTTCAAACTGCGCAGTCCCGATGCCTTTGATGCGGTGAAAAAGGCTGTTGAAAGTGATCCGCGCTTTGCCCTTGAGGCCAAGCGTGAGACCCGGTATTATGCGGATCAGTCGGAGATGATGGCCATGTTTTTACGGATTCTCGGCACATCGCTCACGATTATCTTTTCCGTCGGCGCGATCATTGGCGCCATGATCACCATGTATTCCGCCGTTGCCAACCGCACAGCGGAAATCGGCACACTGCGCGCGCTGGGTTTCCGCCGCCGCAATATCCTGCTGGCGTTTCTGACCGAATCGCTTCTTCTGGGGTTTATCGGCGGCGGCGTCGGGCTTTTCTTTGCGTCGTTTATGCAGTTCATGACGATTTCAACGGTCAACTTCCAGACGTTTTCAGAGCTGGCGTTTCAATTCACGCTCACCTCCGGCATTGTTGTCGAGGCGATGGTTTTTGCGCTGCTGATGGGTTTGATCGGCGGCGTCCTGCCGGCGCTTCGCGCATCACGCCTGAAGATTGTAGATGCCCTGCGAGCGGTTTAAAAAGGGAAACAGCCCCCGGCGGTTCCCCGGTGGACAGGCGATCTTAGCAAAGGCAGGGTCGGATATCAATAGGTCATGCGTTCCTGGCTTCTTTTCGGTGCGTTCTTTTTCCGGGCCTTCAATGATTCCCTGTATCTTCCGGCAAAAGGATGAATTCAGATTGACAGCGGAAGAAACGCCACTTGTCCGTTCTGATCATACAGAGCTCAAAGGCATTGATGGCGACGTTCTTTAAGGACACGTCATTGGTGCTTTTTATATAAACCCAGGCCCATCGTGCGCCAGACTGGACACTTTTTTCGATGAACTCCCTGATCCTCCAGGGTTGGATGCCTAACCCCCGATATTCTTTCAGCGTAAAAACCAATTCAAACAGAACTTCATCGGCGTTGAGCGGCGGGATTCGCTTTTTAAAAAATGACTTCACTTTTTCATTTTCACGAGAATCGATCAGCCAGGCAATATGGCAGGGTTCATCGTTGTCCGTCACAACCACGTAGGGAGTTTGAATACCTGAATGGATCATGTTTCGAATACGAATTCTTTCCCATACTTCCTCTTTGGATAAATCCGGTTTCCAGATGTCTATGAATACAGGTATGTCCTGCGGGCGCAACTTCTTCAGAAAAAGGGGGATACGGGGTTCCGGCGCTACAACATCCACGGAAAAATCGCGACGCAGAACCTGATAAACTCTATTCGAATAGACGCGCCGTCGCAGCTCTTGAAAAAATAAAGTAGTAATATTGAATGCAGTTCTCAATCTGCTAAGAATATTTTGAACAGAGGTGTTGCGTTTTGTATGGGTTGTATGTTTCACCAAAATTAATCCATCTCCTCTTTTATCATGCAGGTATTGACGTCGAAGTAAAGGCAGAGACATCCTGAAAGATGGATTGGATCATGCCTTTCTTTTTGTCTTTTTGTTGCCGTACTATACATATTTCAAAGAGCATTTTCAACACAAACGAGTAGTTCTGGAGTTGAATATTCATTTTCGTTCACGTCTTAAAATCTTTGCATTACAAGATGGATCTGTGATACTCAACCCATACTATCAGTGAAGGTCATACCCCTATGGATGTTCAACTCCATTGCTTCTGTGTCGAGGATTTGCCGAAACTTGCCTGGATCGCAATTGTTGATCGCGATCGTCTGAGTATGCGTGTGCTTCATGGTCGCTCCGTCGAAATTCATGACTCCTGGGTTGTTGAGGGGGTCTGGGATGGTGATTTCACCGCGGGAAACTTCCATCGCAGTGAAAACTTTTTCGGAAGCGGTATCCGGATAGACAATGACAGGATATTTTTTTCGGCTTCCTCCGCAGTGGTTGACCGGATATTCTATTGCTGCAACAGGGATCAACTTCTTGTTGCCAACAGTCTGATGAGTCTGCTGGCCCACACGGGCGCAATGTTGGATGAAACCCATGATTACTGGCAGGAAGCCACTTCCATTTTTCAAGGCGAGAAAAAATATCAAAAGGAATATAGGGTCATTCATCCGGAGCTGAAATGCTTCTATCAGGTGTTTTATGAAAATATTGTTTATGCAGACGGTGGAATATCCTTTGAGTCGAGAAGCAAGCCCCTTCAGGAAATCAGTTCATTTGATGAATATCATAAAAAGCTGACAGGCATTCTGAAAAAAATCAGCCATAATTATCAAAGCCTGCTGAGAAAACACCGCATTGATCCGTTCACTACTTTATCATCGGGATACGATTCCACCGCTGTGTCCGCGCTTGTTAAGGATATTGGTGTCACCACCTGTTTTATGTCCAGGAAGTCAAATTCATGGTGGCCGTCATTTTTTAAAAATAAAAGTGATGATGACGGGACACCGGCCGCCAGAATTCTGGGGCTGGATATTATATATTTAGACAGTCGCAAGAGCAATATCTCCGCAGAAGATGAGCTGCTTTTTAACGCCGCAAATTACGCCAGGCACGCCAATCAAATATGCTTGAGAGAAATTTTCTACCATTCCATGTTTTCGCATATCCAGGAAAATTGTGAGGCAGCTGTTGTTTTCACGGGTCTTTCCGGTGATAAAGTATGGGACATCCATACACACGACAGGTTGCAAAATGAGCATATCCTTCGTGATACAATCGATCAAAACCTGTCAGAGGTAAGGCTGAAAAGCGGTCTGATCAATATTCCCGTTCCTTTTATTTTGATCAGGAACATCAGGGACATTGTCCATGTGGGGCGTTCTGAAGAAATGGCGGCATGGCGGCTCAATAATCATTACGATCGGCCTGTGCCCAGACGCATTGCCGAAACTGCCGGTGTGAAACGAGGTATGTTTGCTTTCAAAAAGAAAGGCGCAGCGACAACACTATCTAATCGCTATCCATACAATAAAATTCTCCGAAAACGTTTTTTTCGGCATCTGAAGAAGCATTACGGAATCAACCCCGGTTTTGTCTATTTCAGCCATTACCTGAATCAATTTCAGCTGTTTTTACAGAAGGCGTTGAGCGTGTCCGGTTTGCGCTCAAAAGGATACAGGCAAACCGTGTTCTGGAAGGAGATTGATTTTACGTTTTACCTGTGGTTCTGGTCGGTAAACGAGATAAAGCAACAGAGGATGAAGGTCTTAAAAGAAGCCAATCCGGATGAATAGCGGAATAAAAAACTGTTTGTGCATTAATCTTCCGCTGCCAGGCAAGCTGCGCCGTAAGCCGCTGTCAGGCGTGGTTTTTCAGGAACCGAAATCGGCAGGCGCAGCGCTTTACCGATGGCGCCGGCCAGGCCTTCATCTTCACCCCCGCCGCCGGTGAGCACCACTTCCGGTTCGTACTTCAACCTTTTCACCAGCATGCTCACTTTGGAGGCCATGGCCTTGTGGACGCCTGCCAGGATGTCTGCGGGTTTCGCGCCTTCGGCGATGCGGGAGATCGTCTCCGATTCGGCAAATACCGCGCAATTGGTGGAAAACTCGACAGGGTTTTCCGACTGCATCGACAGCGGACCGATCTCGTCGAGCGGCACGTGGAGGATGCGGGCGATCACCTGCAGAAACCGTCCTGAGCCGGTGGCGCACTTCTCGCTCATCAGGAAGTCGGCAATCCGCCCCCCCGGCGTGATCTTTGCCGCCTTGGTAAACTGGCCTCCGATATCGATAATGGTGCGCGCAAAAGGAAATAAAGCGTGACAGCCTTTGGCCTGGCAGGAAATATCAGACACCTGGCGGGCAGGGAAAGGCGTGCTTTCCGCCCCGAGCCCCGTGACCACCATGCCGGAAACCTGATCCATGGAGATACCGGCCTGCGCCAGGATATCGTCGATGACCTTTGTCGCGCCGCTTTTGTAATGCCCGCCTGAGGGAATCAGGCTCGATGCGATCATCTTTGAATCGCACACAAGCACGGCTTTGATGGAGACAGACCCCATATCCAGGCCTGCGTAGTATCTTTTTTCGTTGCTCATCTATTGGTTCACCAACGATCCATTCGCTTTCGCCTCTTCGCTTTCGGGGCGTATGCCCTGTGCGGCGAAGGGGGGGGGGATGGGATCCTATGAAAAGAATTTAACTTCTTCGAATTTTCTTTCACCTGCCGGTCTTACGCCGCGGCCGTAAAAATCCTTGCCGACCAGCGCCGCCCCCAGGGCGCCCGTGATAAACGGTTCCGGCGGCACGAGTACGTCAAAGCCGACCTTCCCCGCGATGGCCAGGACCAGCCCCGCATTTTTCGCGCCGCCGCCTGTCACGATCACATCTTTTTCAATGCCGAGATGGCGCGTCATGTTGACGACACGCCCCGCGATGGCTTCATGAAGCCCCGCCACGATTTCTGCCACCCCCGCGCCTTCGGCCAGGCGCGATGTCACTTCATGCTCGGCGAAGACCGTACACATGTTGGAAATCTGCACGAAGCCGTCGGCTTTCATGCCGATCTCGCCCATATCCACAAGATTGATTCCCAGCGTCTCGGCGATCACTTCCAGAAAACGGCCTGTTCCGGCGGCGCATTTGTCGTTCATGACGAAGTTGGCCACTTTGCCTTCGGCATCCAGTTTGATGCCCTTGGAATCCTGGCCGCCGATGTCGATGATGATTTTCGCACCGGGAAATAAAGCACGGATACCACGCGCGTGACAGGTGATTTCCGTGATCTGTTTGTCGGCAAACGGTACGTTGATGCGGCCGTAGCCGGTCGCAACGATGAAATCAAGATCGTCAAAACGAAGTCCCGTCCGGCTGATGGTTTCTTCCGTGACCTTCAGCGCCAGATGACGATGCTCCGCACCTGTCGGCCCGATGTGCGAGGCGAGCATCTTTTCTTTTTCATCCACAATCACCACCTTCGTCATGGTGGACCCGATATCAATACCGGCAAACGGCATACATTCACCTTTGGTGTGTGAGGCGTGAGGCGCCGGAAGCTTACTGTCTGTTCCGGGCGGCGAGCGCTTCGATAAACGCGCTGATCTGGGCCTTCCACTGGGCTTCCGAATAATCCCTCAAATCCACCATATCGGAGACGAGCTGCATCATCGGGAGATCCGAGTATTTGCCCAGTTCGTTTTTCATATGTGTCTGGCCGATGGTGGTCGCGCGGCATGACCGGCAGGCATGAAAAACCACGCCGTCTATTTTATAGTCTTCGATCATGTCCAGCAGTTTTTCCACCGTGGGGTTGCCGCTGCGCGCGCGTGCCTGATCGTGATAGCGTGTGAATCGCAAAAACGCGCGCCAGGCCAGGTAATCGATTGGGTCTTTGACATGCGAGGGCACCTCGACCGGATCGAAGCCGCGATAGACATTTTCAATGACAAACACCGCGCCGAAACTTTCAAAGTAGTTGAATATCCAAAGGGTGTGCCACGGTGGCAGGCCGCCGCCATAGAGAATCCGGTTCTTCTCTTCGGCGACCACGCCGATTTTATGATCCACTTTGTATTTTACCTCATCGTAGAGCTTCTGGTAAAAATCCACGGCGATTTGCGTGCCCGTATAGTAGTGGCCGGCCACCATGATGCTGAAATGATCCTGCGAGGGCATCGGGCAGGGCACGGCCACGCGCAGCCGGTCGATGTCGTACCAGAGCTGCCAGGCGCGGTCGCCCAGGCGGATAGCTTCCCAGAGGCGTTCCTTATCCAGTTTTTTGCCGGTTTGCTTTTCCAGAAAAACGACAAGCGCCTGCAATTGATCGCGCTGGTACTTGATGTAGTAATCGCGCACCTCGCTCAAATCCGCCTGCGGCGGCGGGGCGACGACGTCAATGCCGAACGTGGGCGCCGCAAGGTACCGGCTTGTCGCCTGAAACCATTTGAAGCGGGGGTCACACACGGCGGAGCTCCCCAGCATCATGTCCGGAACGGGCATGCCGCCGTCGGGGCTTCCATCGGGAATGTGCCCCAGTTCCTTGCGCATGGAGTCAAACCCCAGGCCGATTCTGGCGTAGCTGCAAAGCACCTGCGAATAACCATCGGCTTCGGCTTTGAGCAGGAAGCGGTCCATGTCCCGCTTGGCTGCGCACAGCCCCGCGTAATTTTCCGTCGGCAGAGGGACAATGTCCATCGCCCGGATGATCTCGTCATACTGCGAGGCCACCATGATGTAGGCGACTTTTCTGCCTTCGGCTTTCGCCTCATGCGCGGCAGAATAAATCTTTTTCACCAGCGCGCGCACCTCTCGCGCCGTATCCGTGCCTTTTACGGCGGTGGTTTTGACCTGCCCATTGGCTTCCATATCGTTTACCTACCCTATCATTTCCAAGAAGGCCTGAATTCGTGTTCGCAACTGTCCCATCGTTGAGGTTGAGTAGTCATCTTCAATCATCAGTACGGGCACGTTCAGGCTGTTTAAATATTCCCGCAGATCCGGGCCTTCGAGTTCGCATGTGTCGCAGTAGCGGACTATATAAAAGATCGCGCCTCCCGCCTGCCAGCGGCTGATAAAATCTTTCATGTAGCCGAAGCGGTTTTCCAGATCCTCTTTCCGGTTGCCTGCCTGTGGCTCGAGGCTCCTGGGGCAGTGCGTGCAAAGATAGCGCCGGGTTATGCCGTCGAGAGGATCATCCGTCTGGCCGACGTCCTCCCAGAAAAAGCGCGAGCCGGTACACAGATCGTCCATGATGACATGCGCGCCGCATTCTTCGACCAGTTTGATGAAGGCAATGTCATCAATTTCGTTACCCCATAAAAAAATGCGCGGCAGGCCGTCGGGCTTCGGCTGCGGACGCTGTTTGACTTCCTCAATAAAGGCCAGAACGAGCTCGATATGTTCTATAGCGGGGATGCCCATGCCCGCCACCAGAACCTTGGTGATTTCCGTGCCAGACACGCGCGGAGGGTTTTCCCTGCGCAATTCATAGAGCTCCCGGAGCAGCGCGCGTCTGCGGTTATAAAGGTTTACAGCGTCTCGCAGTTTGTCCGCTTCCAGTTTTTTGCCTGAGAATTCCTCAAGGCGGACAATAAAATATTGCAGTTCTTTTTTGTAAAACGCATCGGACGACGGTCCCATCATATGCGGCACATTGATCATATGGTTGAAAGGGGAGGGTTTGTTGCTGTTCCAGATGTGATACATCCGCTCGATGGTGTCGCAGCTGTGCGGTGCGACAAAGCCGTCGAGAAAATCATATTCGCCTTTGAGCGCCATGTTAAAACAGCTGCGGGCGAACGGACAGGCCATCGGTTCCAAAAACGCGTCGGCCTCATCAATGGGATCGCTTTGCGATCCCTGGATGCGGTAGGGGATCATGTCGAATGCCGTGATGATCTCGTCGGGCACAAAACAGCAGAAATATCCGATCACCTTTTTGCCTGCGTCACGCAGTTCGCGGGCGCGTCCCCCCCTGTTTTCGTAAATTTCTTCAATATTTTGTAAAGCGGTCATTGTGCCAACCCTTCTTTCGTGTCGCTTATCGCGAAAATTTCGAGTGATTATTAAGTGAATCGCCGGGAAAATCAAGCAGGATTTGAAATATGCAGAGAAAACATATTCAACCGGCATCTTGATCATCGCTTCCTGAAGTGATAAGGTCTGAGCATGCGAAAAACAATCATCCAGATCTATGAAGTGCAAAAACCGAAGGAAGCTGAAGCTTTAGTTGCGCTGGGCATCGATCATATCGGCAGCGTGCTTGCGGATTCGGACAAACGCAAAAACGCGACGATCCGTAAAACCGTTGAGCTGATCCGTCTGGCCGGCGCCCGAAGCGGCCTGATTCCCCTGTTTAAAGACCCGGTCAGAATTTTTGCGGCGTTGGAATACTATGAGCCGGATTTTATTCATCTGTGCGACACGCTCTCGCCGCTTCCAGATGTGCAGCAAATCATGGTACGCGAGTTCGACGCGCTGATGTCACTGCAAATCGACATCAAGGACCGCTTTCCACACATGGACATCATGCGTTCGCTTTCCGTTCCTCAGCCCGGCTCAGCCGACGACGCGGATATTCGGAAAAACGTTCTGCGCTTTGCCGAGCGCCTCGCGCCGTTTTCCGACTACTTTCTCATCGACACGCTGCTCAACGGGGATAATCAGCCGGTGGAGGGTTTTGTCGGCATTACCGGCGCGGTTTGCGACTGGAATATTGCCCGGGCCATTATTGAGGCGAGCCCCATTCCGGTGATTCTGGCCGGCGGCCTGTCGGATGAAAATGTATTTGAAGCCGTTACAACCCTAAAGCCGGCGGGCGTGGACAGCTGCACGAAAACCAACGCGCAAGACAAAGATGGCCGTCCGATACGTTTCAAGAAAGATACTCAAAAAGTCGGGCGGTTTGTAGAGGAGATCCGTCGCGCCGACCGGTTTTTACAGGGGGATGGTGTTGCCCGGGTCGATGAAAAATGAATATCAAACCATTGAGGCGATGGTTCGTCTGTATTGTTGCGGGCGGCATGAGGCCTCCCCGGGCGGGTTGTGCCCTGCGTGCAGAGACCTCCTGGCATATGCCGCAGCAAGGCTCGAGCGTTGTCCTTATTCCCGGAACAAACCGGCCTGCTCGGACTGCCCCACGCACTGTTACAAGCCGCTTGAGCGCGAGCAAATCCGAAAAGTGATGCGTTATGCCGGGCCGCGGATGATGCGATCGCATCCGCTTTTGGCTTTGGGTCACCTGCTGAAAAAATTCAAAAAAACCAATGTGGTGAAAAAATGAAAATTGCCGTGATCGGAGGAGGTCCCGGCGGTCTTTACGCCGCACTTGCCGCCGCGAACGAAGCCGGCAAGGTTGTGCTGTTTGAAAAACGCCGGATCGGGGAAGGGATTGTCTGTGGAGAGTGCATCTTCGATTCATTGTGTGTCATGCCCAGACCCGGCCGCGGCCTGCTGCGTCCCGTCGATGAGATCATTTTTCGGGGGCGCGGATCCTATCCGTTTGCGCTTTCCAAACACCGGCCCCTGTGGATGCTTGACCGCAAAACCTGGCAGCAGGATCTCGCCGCGCAGGCCAGAAGCCGGGGGGTTACCGTTTATGAAAACACGAAAATAACGCCCGCCGGACTCAGCCGGCTGCAAAAAGAATATGATTGGGTCATCGACGCCAGCGGGGCGCCATCGGTGACAGCCAGGCTGTATCGGTTTGCCGGCGATTACCTCAAAGAATGTCTTCTGGGCTATCAGGTTGTGGTCCGCAGCGATTTCAGAGAGATTTGGCCGCGCCTTTTCATTTCGTTCCTTCCGGAACTGCCCGCGGAATATCAGCCTGCCTACGCCTGGATTTTTCCCAAGGACCCGTACACGGCCAACGCCGGTGTCGTCTGCACTGTCCGGGGAACCCTCGGTCGGGATAAAGTCGATGTGAAGGGGCTGCTTTCGGATTTTCTGCGCGCGGAAGGTTTGACGGATGCAGTTGTGCTGGAAAAAGGGGGCGGCATCGCGACCGGCCGGATGCCGGCCAGGCTGGTTTATGACAACGTCCTGCTTGCCGGGGACGCGGCCGGTTTGACCTCGGCGCTGCATGGCGGCGGCATTGACCTGGCGTGTTTGAGCGGCGTTCTGGCTGCTTCGGCTGTTTGTGAAGGACAAAGCGGCGTTGGCGGCTACCAGCAGAAATTGAAAGATTACCTGCGCGAAAGAAACGCCCTGGAGGATGTGACCATCGGTAAAATGCGGACGCTGAACTTTAATCAGTTTGACCGGCTGCTTCGCGGCGTGACGGCTAAAAGCAGATTTGTCCGTCTGAAAACCGGTCTTCGCCACTTCAATATGCTCTACACGACGATCAGGTGGTTCGGAACGAAGAAACCCGCTCCTGACTGGCCGGTTTGATCATTCTTTGTGACCTTTTTCGCGAAATGCCGGGCCATATTGAAAACATACCCATACGGAAATCCTAATAATTCTTGACACCGGCGCGGTCAGTAATATATGCTCGCGCAGTTTTTCAGGGTCTGGGGATGTAGCTCAGCTGGGAGAGCGCGGCGTTCGCAATGCCGAGGCCAGGGGTTCGATCCCCCTCATCTCCACCAAACCCTAATCCAGGATAGTCCAAATGAGTCCGCAGGCGCTATTCTCATTCCGTCGAATCTTCGACAACCTTGCGCCCCCGCCCGGAAAAAAATTTCACCAGGTCTTGGGCAAGCTAAGCAGCCGCTGGAAAAATGAACGCGAAGGCCGGTCTGTGAATGTTTAAAAAAATGAGATTGAGCCCATGATCTACCTGGCCCCCCTTCAGGGGATGACGGACCGGATATACCGCAACCTGTTTCCGATCTATTTCAAAGGCGTGGATATGGCGATTGCGCCTTTTATTTCCTCGTCGAAAAAAATAAAGCCGGCCAATAACCTTTTGAGGGAATTTTATCCCGAAAATAATACAGGGCTTCCCTTCATCCCGCAGATCATGAGCGCCCGGCCGGAGGATTTCGCCCTGCTGGCCAATGCGCTTTTCGACAGCGGTTTCGGCACGGTTAACTGGAATCTCGGCTGTCCGTTTCCCATGGTGGTGAAAAAAGGCAGAGGGGCGGGCATGCTTTGCTATCCGGACCGGATCGCCTCTTTTCTTGAAAAAGCCGTGCCGGCCATGAAGCCGCGACTGTCCATCAAGCTTAGGCTCGGGTTAAAGTATTCCGACGAAATATTAGAGATCCTTCCGATTTTCAATCAATACCCGCTCGATGAACTGATCATCCATTCGAGAACGGGCGCGCAGATGTATGAAGGCGAGGTGGATCTCGACAGGTTCGAGCAATGTCTCGGGCTGTCGAAACACCGGGTCGTCTATAACGGGGATATCGATTCCTTCGAAAAATATGCGATGCTGTCGAAACGCTTTAGCACGGTCGATCGGTGGATGATCGGCCGGGGGCTGCTGGCAGACCCTTTCCTTGCCGAAAGAATTCAGTTCGGCATCCAAAAGCCTTATGCCGAAAAAATAAGAATCGTCAGGGCCTTTCATGATCATTTATTCGATGAATACCTCAAACGCTTGTCCGGTCCCTCGCACATAACCAGCAAAATGAAAGAAGTCTGGACATACATGGCAGGATTTTTTGAAAACAAAGAAAGAATTCGCAAACAAATAAATAAAACACATAACCGGTATCATTATACGGATGTCATCAATCAGATATTTGATGATCTGATGTGAACGATGAAAGGCGCCCTTCAAGAAGGTCCCGAAAGGCTTCCAGGGTATGCGAAGTGCTGTGACGTCAGTGCCGGCGGTTGATCATATGTTTAATGATTGTCCCCGGAACAATCCCCGCAGCCCTGTTTTCCCCATCCATCCCATCCAAAAAAACTTTCACGTATGTTCAGAAATCGCGAATCATAACCGATAACATCATAGGCAGAGCCATATCCTGTCCGGCAGGCTCGGAAAAGGAAGACAAACAGGCGAGGATATCACGGTGTTTTTTGTCTTTGCCCCTCCGGAAAGAGTCAAAAAAGCAGGGAAGGTGGTTGATTGGTTATTGGTCAGAGCCTTTGTCCATTAGAGGCGATGTCTTCATGAAATCGGGTACATCGTGGGTGTATGCAGTTCAGGGGGGATGCCATGCGCAAGGTCAGTCAATCGAAGTCACAGCCCAATGAGGAGTTGGACGCGTGCCGGGAGCGAATCCGAAATCTTGAGGCATCCGAGCGGTCCTATCGGCAAATAGCCGAAAGGTATCAGGAATATTTCGACAACATTGAAGACGGGTGTTTCGAAATTACTCTGCAGGGCCAATTTTTATTCGGCAACAAAAAGGCTTATGATTTCGTCGGATACACACCGGATGAGTACAAGACAATATCCTATGAAAAACGCCACCCGACAAAGGAAGAGGCCGCACGCGTTTTTCACGCGTTTCAGGAGGTGTATAAAACAGGAAGGCCTTTAAAGGCCTTTGAATATCAGCTAAGCCTGAAAAGCGGTGAAGTCAGAACCGCGGAAGTCACCGTGAGCCTGATTCGTGACGCTGAAGGCCGTCCTGTCGGTTTTCGGGGTATTGGCCGGGATGTGACGGAGCGCAAGAGAATGGAGGAAGAACGGGAAAAATATCGGGAGTTCTTCGAAAATGTGGAGGATGCCTGCTTTGAGTCGGACCTGTCCGGGAATATCTCCTTTGGCAACGAGGTTCTTCAGAAATTGACCGGTTACTCTCTCGGGGAACTTTCGCGACTCCGCCCCCGGGATCTGCACCCGAAAGATGCTGAAATGCTCCGGAGAGTCTATGCAAAAACGTATCAGACAGGGATTCCGTCGGGAATCTTCGATTATGAACTTTTGCGTAAGGATGGAATCGTGCGCAATGTTCAGGTCTCGGTTTCCCTCATCCGGGATCATAAAGGCAGCCCTGTCGGTTTTCGCGGGATCGGCAGAGATGTGACGGAAAGAAAAGCGGTGGAGAGGGAACAGGCAAGGTTTCGGGCATTTCTGGAAAATGTGGAGGATTCCTGCTGGGAGATGAATCTGGCAGGTGATTACATCTTCGCCAATGAATCGACCT
This sequence comes from Syntrophaceae bacterium UBA2280, assembly GCA_002347685.1. Lineage (GTDB taxonomy): Bacteria > Desulfobacterota > Syntrophia > Syntrophales > Smithellaceae > UBA8904. Next base: position 6,280 of record DDWS01000001.1, on the reverse strand, counting down.
ATCGAATGCTCGGCTATTCCCCGGAAGAATTCATGGCGCTGAAAAGGAAGCAGCGCGGGGCAACACCCCAGGAAAATGATCGAATATTTAAGATTTTCAATAATATCTACCGGACGGGCATCCCCCGCACCGGCATTCTTGTCCGGCATCTGAACAAGGCAGGCGAGCCTCGGATTCTGGAAATGAGCGTATCGCTGACCCGTGATGACGAAGGGAACCCCTCAGGTTTTCGGGGAATATCGCGGGATGTGACGGATCGGATCAAAGCGGACGAGGAACAGTCAAGGTACCGGGACTTTCTCGAAAACATCGAGGATGGCTGTTTCGAGGTGGATCTGTCGGGAAACTTCACCTTTGCCAATGAGGCGGCTGCCCGGCGATTCGGTTACGAAAAAAGAGAGATTATCGGCATTAACAATCGCCAGTACATGAGCCAGGCGGAAAGCAAAAAAGTCTATAAAATCTTCCATGACGTCTATCAGACGGGAGAGCCGGCCAAGGTCTTCGATCTGGAGGTTACCGCAGAAGGTAGGGAAGCCCGTTATCTGGAACTGTCCGTGTCCTTAATCCGCAACGCCCAAGAGCGGCCGGTAGGGTTTCGCGGCATATCCCGGGATATCACGGAGCGCAGGAGGCTGACGGAACAATTGAACCAGGCCCAGAAGCTCGAGGCCGTCGGAACACTGGCCGGAGGCCTTGCCCATGATTTTAACAATCTGCTCATGGGGATCCAGGGCTATGTTTCCCTGGTGCTCCTGGAGACCGAACCTTTCCAACCGAACTATGAGAAGCTCAAGGCGATCGAGTCTCAGGTAAAAAGCGGCGCGGATTTGACCAGGCAACTTCTGGGATACGCCCGTGGCGGTCGCTATGAAGTCAAACCCATTGACATGAACGATTTGATCGGCCAGACAGCCGCCATGTTCAGCAGGACGAAAAAGGAATTGCGTATTCATCAGAATTTTACGCCGGATCTATGGAGCGTGGAGGCTGACAGGGGACAAATGGAGCAGGTCCTGCTCAATCTTTTCGTCAACGCATGGCAGGCCATGCCCGGTGGAGGCGCGCTGTATCTGGAAACAGAGAACATCCTGCTCAACGAGACGAATGCAGAAACGTACGATGTTTCGTCCGGTCCTTATGTCAAAATATCCGTCACGGATACGGGGATGGGGATGGATGAATTGACAAAAGGCCGGATCTTTGAACCCTTCTTCACGACCAAGTCGATGGGCAGGGGCGCGGGGCTGGGTCTGGCGTCCGTGTACGGGATTGTCCGCGGTCATAAGGGAGCGATCCACGTTTACAGTGAAAAGGGGCAGGGTTCATCCTTCAATCTTTATCTGCCCGCATCTGAAAAGAATGCCGTCATTCAAGACCCGCATGACAGCAGGGTGGTTCGGGGTCATGAAACCGTTCTTCTGGTCGATGATGAGCGCATGATCACGGATGTAACAGGTGCCCTGATCGAGGGGCTGGGGTATCAGGTGATCATTGCCAACAGCTGTGAAGAGGCCTGTGCGGTCTTTGAGGACAGACACGCTCAAATCGATCTGGTCATCATGGATATGATCATGCCCGGAGACGGCGGGGGAGTGGCCATCGATAAGATGCTTGTCGTCAATCCGGGCGTCAAAATTATTTTATCCAGCGGGTACAGTTTGAACGGGGAAGCCAAGCACATCATGGACCGCGGAGGCGCCAGGGCGTTCCTTCAGAAACCCTTCACGTTTGACGTGCTTTCTCAGAAGATACGGGAGGTTCTGGAATCCTGAGGCACGAAGAAGAGGTCTGTTTACGGCCGTGTGTCTCCGGGGAAAATCCCTTCCAGGAAATTTTTAAACAAAACTATCCTTTCACCGTCTTGATCAGGCACTTGCGTGTGCGGGGGCCGTCGAATTCGCAAAAGAAGACCGATTGCCAGGTTCCCAAAAGCAGGTGTCCGTTTTCGATGATGACCATGACGGATGAACCGACAAGCGACGATTTGACGTGCGCCGCGGAATTGCCTTCCGCGTGCCGGTAGTCGGCGTTGAATGGAACCGCCCGGTCCAGTGCCGCGAGAATATCACGGGGTACATCCGGATCGGCGTTTTCGTTAATGGTAAGACCCGCGGTGGTATGGGGGACATACACCAGACACAGGCCGTTGGAAATCGTTTCTTCGGCCAGGGCGGATCGAACTGCAGGGGTGATGTCGATCATTTCTGCGCGCGCATGGGTGCGTATTTCGATTTCTTTCATCAGCGTTTGACCTGCGCCGGGTTTAGCGCGCTTTTTGCGCCTTTGTAAACATCCCGGACAATCTGCTCCGATAGATTGAGCATGGCCCGGCTCATGGCTTCGGCGAATCCCTGCGGTGACTCCTGGGAAAGCGCCTCTTCGCGGGAATATTTCTTCTGAAAAACAATCCGATGCCGGGTCTGACCGGGCCGCGTGTCTTTGAGTGTGATGTTTAATCCCAAAACGGCTTTTTTACCGGATGGGTCCGCGCGTAAGTAAAATTCCTCAAGGCCGCCCTGAATAACAAAGGGGCCGTCATCGGTTTCGTAGCGCGAGAAAACCGCGGCAAAAAGCCCCCCTGCTCTTAAATCGCGCAGAAGCATGTCGGCGGTCATGTCGGCCGGATTGACCGCCCAGCGCGAATAGTTGAAGGCGTCGATAGAAACGCCGTCGGAACGAAAGACCATGTTCGTGTTGTTGTAGGCTGCAGCGATCGCAAAGCGCTGAAGGCGGAGCGTTTCATCCACCGGGTCCGCCGGTTCGATCACCGGCGCGGGGTAATCCAGCAGGTACTGGTTCACCTGGTATTGCGGTTTCCCCCGATTGGCGCACCCGGCCGTTAATGAGAAAACGAGGATCAAAAGGACGCACAAAAAACGGGTTGCCATTTTTGCATATCTACTTGCCGATAAAGAATATTCCATAGATTTTTGCCTCTCTCGTTATTCCATCGGTTTACGTGGCGGGGGTGACGGGGCGAAAAGAAGATCCGACGGGTTTTGGGTCAGATTCTCTGAAAGTTTCTGAAGATTTGCCGAGGTGATCCGCAAATGTTCCGACGTGTCCTGAAGATCGTTGGCCATGGACTGCGCTGTTTGATTGAGCAATCCGAGCATGTTGTCCGCCTGCGCAGACTTTTGTGCCAGATTCAGCGCGTCGATTTCCGCCCTGGCCCGGTCGATCAGGCCGCGTGCGTCGGATAATACAGCCATGGCTTCATTCATGGCCGCGTCCATCCTGCCTGCGGCAAGGGTTTTGTTGATGGCGGCCATGGCCGAATCAAGGTTGGCGGCGCTGGACTCCAGATGCGCCATGACACTTTTCATCTGCCTGCCTTCCAGAAAATCCGAGACAGCCCTGGTGGTGTTTTTGAGTTGATCCGAAATGCCGCGGAAATCAATCTCCTTGATACTCTGCATGATCACCGTTGCGTCTCCCATAAACTGGCTGAGATCCGAACGGCGTGAAGGAATGACGGGGTAGGGCGGCGTAAAGGAGATGTCGGGGGATGTGGATCTTGCGTCCGGCGCCTTCTGGTCGAGTTCGATGAAAACGATACCGGTGATGCCCGCCGTCTTGAGGCTGGCCACCGTGCTGTGCTGTAACGGACCGTCCAGATCGATTTTCATGATCACTTCAATCAGGCGGTAATCGGGCGCCACACGGATGTCTTGCACCTTTCCGATATCGACGCCGCGGTATTTAATGGCGGAATCCGCCTGAAGCCCCTGAACTGATTCGTCAAAATAGGTCGCGTAAAAAGAGCCTTTCATGAAAATTCTGGACGCGCCGACCCAGATGATGGCCACCGCGACTATGGTCACTCCTGTGACCACAAAAAGGCCGATTAAAAATTTTGAACTTCTAGCTGACATAGAACCTCTGTTCAGAGGATTCATCCGGCTTTAGCCGCCAGAAGAAACTCTTGACCCGCGGGTCGGTTGTCTGATGTTTTAAGTCCAGCGGTTTGCCTTCCGCGATGATGCCGCCGGCATTCTTGTCCAACATTAACACTCTATCGGCTATTTTGTAAATAGATTCCAGTTCGTGGGTGACAATGACCATGGATGTCCCCAGGGCTTCATTGGTTTTGATGATCAGGTCGTCGAGTTCGGCTGCGGTGACCGGATCGAGGCCCGCGGAGAGTTCATCGAGGAAAAGCACCTGAGGGTCCAGGGCCATTGCCCGGGCGATCCCGGCCCTTTTTTTCATCCCGCCGGAGAGTTCGGACGGGTGATGGTTTTCATAGCCCGCCAGATTGACCATGCCCAGTTTCATTTTAATGATCATTGCGATGTCTTCCGGGGCCAGATCCGTGTATTCCTGAAGCGGCAGTTCAATGTTTTCCCGCAGCGTCATCGAGCTGAACAAGGCGCCGGATTGAAACAGGACGCCGATATTCTGCCGGTAATGCTTCAGCTGACTTTCTCCTGACGAAATGATGTCGGTTCCCTGGAACAAAACCTTACCTGCGTGTGGATGAAGCAGGCCGATCATAATTTTCATCAAAGTCGATTTTCCGCAGCCCGACTCGCCCACGATGACGAGAATCTCTCCTTTGCGCACCTCGAAGCTGACATTTTCAAAAATGATATTGCTTCCGAAGCGCGCCGAAAGGTTTTCCACGGCGATGATGGTGTCGTCATTTTCTCCGTTCAAAAGCCACCCCCGTGCGATTACTTCATGTAATAGAACATGATGGCAAAAACGGAATCCGCCACCACGATCAGGAATATGGCCGTCACCACAGCGGATGTCGTGAATTTGCCGACATCCTGGGCACCCGCGCGTACCTGGAAGCCTCTCTGGCAGCCGATGGCGGCGATCAGGGCGGCAAAAACGCCGGCCTTGACCAGGCTGGTCGCGATATCAAATACTTTAATGGTTTTGATCGATTGGGTGAAGTAAGTGCTCACCGTCAGATCCAGGCTGGTGACCCCGATAATCATTCCTCCCAGAATGCCGAAGCAAACGGAGTAAATGGTGAGGATCGGCACGACTACCACCGTTGCCAGAATCTTCGGGATCGCCAGAAACCGGATCGGATCAAACCCCATGGTGGCCAGCGCATCCACCTCTTCGTTGACCACCATGGTGCCGATTTCCGCCGCGTAGGCGGAACCCGAACGCCCGGCCACCAGGATGGCTGTCATCAGGGGGCCGAGTTCCTTAAGCATCGCGAAGCTGACCAGGGCGGGAACGTAGATGTTGGCGCCGAGCTGCTTGAGCTGCAGGAAGGACATGAATGCGATGATCAGGCCGGTCAAAAGGCCAATCAGGCCGACGATCGGCAGACCGTCCACGCCGGCGCGCCTCATATAGAAAAAAATATCCTTGACCCGAAGGGATTGGGGATGCCGAATCGTGTAAGCCATGGCGACAACCAGTTCACCGATGAAAGCCATGAAACTGATAAAATCCCTTGCGATAAAAAGCGAGGACTGTCCGATCTGGCTGAAAACGCTGTTGTCTGTGTCCGGGTGCTTGATCGGCGGGCGGGTGAGTGCGTCATCGTGAATAACGCTGAGAATGCCTTTGGATTCATCATTCAGATTGATCAGCGAGCAGTCGATATTTTGAGTGGCGGCTCTTTTTTTGATCTGGATGAAGGCCAGCGCAGCTGCGCTGTCTATATAGGTAATTTCGGAAAAATCAATGACCACGTAGAGAACGCCTTTTTCCCGAAAATACTGATCGAACTCCCTTTTGAAGGCTGTCAGATTTTGCAGGCGGAATTCTCCTGCAAGACGCAAAGAAAGATCCGTGCCGTTGCGGACAACCTCTATCTTATAGCGTTTCGACCAGTCTGGTGCGGGAGATTCACTTATCATGATATTTATTTCAGGTTCTCCGCCATGATTTATTGATCCAAATAATTGATATTCCGATAAAATAAATTACTTTTTTGGCGAGGGCTTGTCAATCAAAAATGAAGCATCAAAATTGAGGCGCAGGCACTGAGTCGGGAGGGCTCTTCGATATTTCGTTCAAGCCGCTTGAACATTTCATGAAAAAATGAGGGAAAAGAAAAGGGGATGCTGAAAAAATCATTCGGAATGTTTTATTAAATATTCAATATATTCATTTGGTTATGCAGATAATATGCAGGCGCTGGCTTTCTGGCACGATAATTTCATTAGTATAAAGGCAAATGAGACAAATACCTAAGGAGGTAACAGATCATGAAAAAGACATTAGGAACAATGGTAGCGGCAGCGGCAGTGGTTCTTTTGACGGCAACCTTCGGATTCGCCCAATACGCAGCGGCGGGCGCAGC
>DDWS01000063.1 GCA_002347685.1 Syntrophaceae bacterium UBA2280 | reverse complement strand
ATCCCCACGCCCGTGGGGAACATTCACTGAACTCAACCAGCTCGCTTTCGGCCAGCGGTTCATCCCCACGCCCGTGGGGAACATAGTTTTTCCTGCGATCCGGCGGGAATCCGGTGCGGTTCATCCCCACGCCCGTGGGGAACATATCTGTGATATCCGGAACGCTGAAAGCGGAAACGGTTCATCCCCACGCCCGTGGGGAACATGCGCCAATGTTCTTCCGAATCACCGACTCCAGCGGTTCATCCCCACGCCCGTGGGGAACATCGGAATAGATGTCCGCCAGGATGTCGCGCAGCCGGTTCATCCCCACGCCCGTGGGGAACATGTGGGGAGAGCCGTCACGGTGTAGAGGTAAAACGGTTCATCCCCACGCCCGTGGGGAACATAACAAGTCATTCCAGATTGCAAACACTTTCGGCGGTTCATCCCCACGCCCGTGGGGAACATTTGATCGTCCCACGCCGTATGCCCAGCGCAGCCGGTTCATCCCCACGCCCGTGGGGAACATGCGATTGTCGCAAATCAAGAAATGCGTCTTGCCGGTTCATCCCCACGCCCGTGGGGAACATGTGTAGTTTTAACGGACAGAATTATATTTTACCGGTTCATCCCCACGCCCGTGGGGAACATTTTTTTGTACGTCTCCAACTGCGTGGAAATATCGGTTCATCCCCACGCCCGTGGGGAACATGCCTGAAGATCTACAGGCAGGTGAACCTTGAGCGGTTCATCCCCACGCCCGTGGGGAACATTTTTTCAGTTCAAATCTGTGATCGACCATGTTCGGTTCATCCCCACGCCCGTGGGGAACATATGCCGCCCATGTAGCAGAAACCATTATCGACCGGTTCATCCCCACGCCCGTGGGGAACATGAAAGGGTATAGAGGCAGATTTAGCTTACGCACGGTTCATCCCCACGCCCGTGGGGAACATCACGAGGAGTTAATCGAGAAGGTTTATTCCGTCGGTTCATCCCCACGCCCGTGGGGAACATCGAATTAGAAGAAGGGGGACATTTCACCTATACGGTTCATCCCCACGCCCGTGGGGAACATTGCTGGAAACAGGACGCGGCAATCTGCAACGGCGGTTCATCCCCACGCCCGTGGGGAACATTTATTTGCGGTTTTGGTCAAGTTCATTTCAGCCGGTTCATCCCCACGCCCGTGGGGAACATTAGCTCTTCTTCGTCGCACATCCTGTTGAAGTCGGTTCATCCCCACGCCCGTGGGGAACATACTTCTTCTATCTTATTGATTCTATATTAAATTATCAAAGAACAAAATTTCACCGAAGATTTGGCACTTCTTTTCAATTTCCCAATACCTTCTTATTCTCTTCTTCCGGCAGGAAGGAAACTAACTTGATACCATCGATTACCTTTGGTATTCTGCGGTTTGAACCCAAAGTCATAAAATCAAAACCTGATTCGGTATTTGTGCTCCACACTATGACAGCATTACCGCCTTCTATGCCTTTCTCAATCTGCGCCCATATCATTTCTCGTACACGCCGTGATACCTTGCCGACATAAACACCGGCGCGCACTTCTAGAAGCCAAATCGCCAATCTGCCTCTCAGTCGAGTTGGGGCGTTTTCAACCACGGTGACCAGCATCGCCGATACCCTCCTTATTCGGAATGGCGATCTCCATCGCTTCTTCGTGGGGTCTCGGTTTTTCCAGATCACCTGCATGAAGGATTTCTTCAATTGTCGGAATTATTCGACTCAGAATTTTCGATTGTCGGAAGGCATCTCGGCAGGCGATACGGACTTCGCGTTCCGGTTGATTTGGATTTTTTGCAGCAACGCGAAAGGCCACGGGGACCACGGTTTCAAACTTGAATATGTCCGCTATGTCATAAACAAATGATTGCGGTTTCCCTGTATGAATGAAACCCACGGCAGGAGCATATCCTGCGGCCAAAATAGCTGCTTCGCATATACCATAAAGACAGGCAGTGGCTGAACTCAGACAACGGTTGGGCATGTCGCCGCTTTCCCATTCAGAATAATCATAGTTGCGGCTTTTCCATGTAACACCACACTGACGTGCCAGCAGTTCATACATTTTTCTGACTCGCACACCTTCAATCCCGCGCAGTTGCTCCACACTACGTCTTTCCGGCGGCTCTTCTTTGAATCTGATTGTATACATTTTACGGACAACTTTCAGACGTGCTGTGTCGTCTAAAGCAAGTTTAGCCTGATACAAAAGCCTGTCCGCTCGTGCGCCACCCGGTTGGCCGGATGCGTAAAGCCGAACACCACCGTCACCAACCCAGACCAACAGGCAGCCAACACGCGACGCCAGCACGACGGCGGCATGTGAAACTCTTGATCCGGGCTCCAGCATCAGGCAGGCGACACCACCCACGGGTATATGCGTACGGATACCGTTCTTATCGACAACAACAAAAGCGCCATCAAGGACATCAAGATTGCCCTTGTTAATAAAGATCACGGAAACGCGGTCTTTCATCGGGATCGGCCTAAGCGGAGGAAGGATGGGTTCAGTCATTTTTTCTCCAAGCGTTTCTTTGCTCCAGTGTTCTCAGCCTAAACATTTACTTATACCTGCAAAACAATTCTCAGTCTGCAACAAAAAACAGACTGGGCAAGTTCTTTGAAAATTATTTAAGATATTGGCGCTACTGATAAAAGTCCTAGACCCATGACTTTTCCATGGCCGATACCAGTTTGCAATGCATCTACGAATTTTTTCGTGTCGGTCACTGTTAGTCTCTCGTCATAAAGAACCGAAAATATCCGCACATCATCACCTGTATGTTTTTTACCGCGAAGCATATGCGCTTGGGTAATCTGCACATCAACGCGTTCCTGCACTGGCTCTGAAAAATCGAAGGGTGCCAATTGGGGCAGTGAAAACCCATGCCGTGTTCCTTTCCGTCTTATCCATGTTTCTTGCTCTGTCAATTTTAGCAACCCCAAACGTTTGCCATTTTTAGTCGTACATGGATTAGCTTGCAACCTGAAACGAAACCGCTGCCCAACTTTGAGCGAATCAAGTTTGAGGCGTGCCTTCAGATTGATAGCAGGATCGGCCTGTGCAAGCCACCCCTTTACGCTAATATTTGACCAGCACGGCATTGTTTTGCTTTGCACAAGGATGTAAGGACACCCGGCGTAATTAGCCTCTGGCTCTAGCCGCCACAGGAATTCACCCTCAGAGCACTTCTGATGGGGTTCACTGAATGCCCGACACAATGTTGCATGGAGCTGGTAGGGATCGGAGAGATCGCGGCGAACCTCTCGGCAACGCGGATCAATATGTATCCTATGTAGGAACATGGGCCACCTCCATTGGGAAGGGAATCCATTCCGAATTTACGAACCGTGATCCGAAGCGTCGTTCGGCAAATGAAGAGAGTGGTTGGTCCATCTTGAGCACACCTGAGCCATCTACAGACTCAGTGGAGACCAAGAGTTTCTCCGGCAAGTCCTCCCATTTCCGTTGTTTTGCAATCCAAGGCCAACAACGCAATACTTCCATTAATGGCGCTTCCTGAAGTCCGGCATTCATCCAGACCGACTCGGTTGGTACATAGGACCTACGGCCTAAAGCAAGTGGCCAGACGGGGTTTCGCAGAGCAGCGTGAATCGCTTTTAGCATTGTGTTATCACTGCTTTCAAGTCCCACTAAAAAGCAGGCATCCGCAACATAGAATCGTTGTGAAACGATACCCCCATCCTTGGCCTTTGTCCCATCTGCCTTGATGATAGTGTCAGTTGTAGCACAACCAGCTGTCTGGTAGTCTCGCTTTGGTACTCCCGATCGGTCGTGGCGCACACCCATAGATAGATTCGTCAACGGTTCCAAATCTATCCAGTTTTCTCGATCAATCCCCAAAGCGGCAGCCAGCAGTCCAACAACTCCTGATTTGCTAGGCTCTTTACCGGTATCACGTTGGTCAAAACGACTGGTGGTACCCCATGATTGCATGGGACCCACCAAGCGAAGCAACAATGTAGGCATAGGTCACTCCTGTATGGCCATGATAGTTTTATCAAGAAGATCTTTCAATGTTGGCAAAGATGTTCCCAACCCATCCAACTTGGCATCAATGAGATTGAGAACAAATGTTTGCTCCTCCCCCCCAAATGCAACTTTCAGCGACTTTGCTTTTTGGACAAGCTCTTCCGCCGATTTTCTGGTCAGTGACTCGTCCTTTTTGGCTCGTATGGCTAACTCAAAAGCATTAGCCAGATTACGGGGTGCCGCATTGTGACGCACCGAAACAACCACAAATTCCGGTGGATTGTGCGCTGCAAAGGTATTCTGCTTGCCGGTGGGTTCAGCTACTACAAAACCTTCCAGAAAAGCCCGTAGTCCCTTGGTTGCCAATTCCCGGTCATTCTGGAGATTTTCCACAAGTTTTCTCCAATCCACAACGGCATAACGATAGAAACAAGCCGAATTGAACTCGACCGTCCCCATCATATCAGCGCCAGCAGTGTCCTCGGGCTTGAGATCGTCCACGGCGGTATAAAAATCGAATTCACGCTCAACAGAATGCGTTGAAATAGCATGGGCAACTTGGCACGCGGCGTTCTGGTTCTTCTCAGGCATATCAGCAAGCATTCGCCCGAAAAGCGCAACATCAAGAGCCTTTCCGCCGTTAAATACTTTCTCAAGGGCTTTCTTTAATTCGGGATCAGCGCTCTGAGCAGCCTGCTTTTTGGCCTTGCCAGGTTTTTTCCCCTCTGTCGGTACTGTATCGGACACGGTGATGGTATCCCACTTTTCGTCGATAATGTCGACAATGTCGGAAATTTCACGTTGTCCCAAAAAAAGTAGATACTCACTCTTTCCGTCATCCTTTACCGTAAGTTCCATGGCTGCCAATGCCAAGCGCGATTTTCCTATTGCTTCAGTTTCGAGATGCCCCTTCTCAACTAGGGACTTGACGAGAGCGTCCAGAACCCTTTTAGTACGGAAAGCCACATCGTCCGATCCTATTTTGTTTTGTTCCACCAATCCCCCAAAATACTTCCGAATCGATCGTTTGAGGCACTGGCTGGATACGCGGGCACGGCGGGTGCCACCGAATAGGGCATCTTTAGGCGCGCCTGTGTCGTCACGATTTAAATTTGACGGGGCAAAGTTTTGCAGGGCATGTATTTCAATAATTGTTTTCATTTGCTGATCTCCTTATCGTTATTGGGGTTGGTTGTCATTTCAAGGTCCAGAGTGCGATAAAAGTCGCGCGCCCAGCTGTTCTGTGTCCGTTTATGGTCGTCATTCCAGTATAGAAGACTGTTCAACAGGTCGCCGAAATCGATGGTCTGCTCTTTGAGAAGGGCAACCATCTGGCGCAAGCGATGCGGCAATTGATCGGTGTCAGCATCCAGAAGTGTGATAAAGCGTCTCTCCATGCTTGTGGAACCGCTTGCAACCTGGTAAACAGCACATGACTTTCCGAATTTCAATGGCACCCCCCCCCTTCCGAACCGCCAATGACTGGCCCAAAGACCGGCTACCAGATAGAACATATCTCTCCTCCAGAAGTTTTCCTCATCTTTAAGAAACGGTTCAACATATGGGTAGGCGGGCGCGAATTGCCCCGGATCAAAAGCGAGGCTGCGTCGCAATACCGCCCGCACCTTGCTATCTTTCTCATTCATATTTTCCAGCCATTCAATGAATCCGTTCATACGACCTCCTTATGTCTTTCGAGTTTTAAAATTTCATCTTTTAGTTCCTTTACTTTACGCCGGACCGGCCTTTCTGCTTTCACCAGTGCCCGGATAGCCCATGCATCACCTATGGATACTGATGCACTGTGTTGATTCCAAGCGGACAGCAGCGTATCCCATACAGACTCAAGCCACTGACAGCGTATATCATCAAGGTCACAGTTAAGCGTGTACGCTTGCAAGACTTCGTGAAAGCGGGATTCAAGCGTAGACCAATACCAGGCATTCACCGGCATCTGATCCACAAAGCTGCTGATATCCTTCTTTTTAACGGGCCTTTTGTTCCCTCGACATATTAAATCACATGCAAACGAACTACATGCTGCCCAAAGAGCTTTTTGGGCATCCTCTGCATCGATAAGAAACTGTCGAATCTCAGTTCTGATGAATCGATCTCCGACCAGTGCTTCAGGAAGCGCGAAGCGTTCCATTCGCCAATACTCAATCTTCGCTTTATTGTTTGCCTGTCCGAGCACCATGACGGATCGTGGAAATCGCTCGCGGTTTAACCGAGTCAATGCCGCTGCATGCTCAATGACTTGCGGTGCCAGATGTGATTCGTCTGGAAGCAGAGAATCAAAGTCACGCCAAAAACCTCGGTCACGAAATTGTATAGGAAGTTTACCCCTTTTTTCGTCTACCCTGTAGCCATGCATGGGGTCGATTTGATCGATAGAAGAATTGCCAACTCCAGAGGCGAAAGCCAGTTTCCCAATCCGGCATGAATCATCTGCATTCAGTCGAATTGAACGGATCCTCCATGTGTAACGATCAGCAAGGCCGCCAATAGTGCGCTCTAAACCTTCTTTTAAACTAGCCAACGATTCCGGGGTCCTTTCCCACAGAGGCCGGTCGGCAGCGGCTATTTCCCTATTCTGCGGAACCAGAGAAAGCAGCAATGTGTCGTGAAGATCACGCCCCAGAGGTAGAACCATTGCAGCCGTTGCAGAAGGCGCCGTGCCGGTATGAGATAATTCACTTTTACCGCAGCTTACGGAAAATGTTTGAGTCGCCAGAATCCAACGGGTCGCCGCGGCCTCAGAAATGGTACCTGGCGTTTCGACGTCCACATGGTCAAAAAGAACCTTGGCATTATCGGCATTATGCTCCGCAGCAAGTACCGTCCAGGCTCGCCAAACCTTCGGCTCAAATGTTGGAATTTGCCCGAACGGATACTTCTCATCAAATAACCAGAAACGATCCCGCCATTTCTCCAGGTATGCCGTAATTTTTTCATCTGGCAATCCTGTTTTGAAGTACTCTTTAGCTTGATCAATGTCGGTTGGTCCTTCTAATGCTCGGTACAACACCGCCAGTAAAAAGCGATGCAGGGCCGCTACCACCAGCGGCGACGGATCTTCGATGGCCTCGATTATTTTTGATTTTATCACGGTGTCGCGAATACCCAGCTCGTCACGAGTTCCGTCACGAAACCGTAGGGGTATCCACTTTTCATCAATCAGGTTAAACCGTCTCATTCCTCCTCCTTTGATTCGTAAACTAAACCCAGATCGTCATACAATCGCACTTTTGAATCTTCAGCCCAGCATCCATGGACATCCAGCATCAGGGGAAAGCAATTTCGTAAGAGTGGCGATTTTTTCCAGCCTCTCGGTACCCCGAGCGTTTTGAGTTTCTTGACCACGCCTTTGCGTGAAAGACTGATTGCCCGCAGGAACCACTGTTTGGCCTGGATAAAGTCAGGCGTAGCTTCAGTGCTGAATCCGTCTTCCCGCCACAACGGAATAGCAACGACTGAGTCTTCACCAAGCCTGGTCTGGGCCATAAGCGTTCGATGCACGCCAGGTTCATCTTCATCAAAAAGAACAAACCTTGCTGGATCGTTCCATGATGCATCGTCGGGAAATCCAATGATCGCCAGATTTGCCTGACCATGCTTCGTTATTGCTTCTGCTTCCCCATTCAACAACGCGCTATTTGATCTCTCTTGCAGCATTTCAGGTATTTCGACCTGTTCTTCGTAAACCGCTTGTACTAGGACATCTATCTCATCCGGCAGCACCAAGTTCACCCTTTGCCCTTCCCGAAGAAGGCACCAGGTGCGCAACAGGATGTCTGCACGATATACCTTTCCCCACCACAAGGGTTTTTCGAATGACGGTGGCTCATCACCGGAAAGACCCGCCACTAGGAGTGTCGGTGGGCCGGAAACTGGCCGGAATTCTCGCGCATGCCGCCATAAGCGCCCCGCACGCTGCAGGATGAGGTCAATGGGTGCAAGATCAGTTGCGATTACGTCAAAATCCAAATCAAGACTCTGTTCAGCAACTTGCGTGGCTATGAGTATTTTACGCCCGCATCGGTTGCCGCCAACACCGAAGTTCGCCAAAACATGATCTTCACGTTTCTGTCGTCGATCAGCCGGAAACCGCGCATGAAAGAGGAATACTTCCGTACCATCGGGTAGCCGCTTGCCGACACGATGACCTTCGCACTCTAATGGGTCACCTTTCGGGAAAAGCCGGTACAGGTCTTGTGCCCGTTGCACCGTATTAACAAGCGCCATTCCCATACCGCCGTTTACTAGATGTTCCTTTAGGGCTGAATACATACTTGGCAGGTCGTGGGGAATCCCCTGTAAACTTAGAATCAGGCGACGCGTTGGGTCGGCATCGAAATGTGTTTGCGCCACTGCCCCAGGTCGGAAGACGGAAAGACGGGGATATTCTACCTCATGCTCCGGCATGTCGGCATTTACCACTTTAGCTAACTGGCGACGAATATTAGGTGGCAGCGTCGCCGAGAGCAGCACCACCGACGAACCCAGCAACAGAAGCCAGCGTAGTAGATGAACCAGAAGCGTACCCGTGTAAGCGTCGTACGCGTGGATCTCATCGAAGACCACAACACGGTTTGCAAGGCCCCAAAGCCGCACGAAGTTATGACGTACCGGCAGAATAGGAAGAATCGCTTGGTCCACGGTTCCGACGCCGTATTCCGACAGTAGCGCCCTTTTTTTGTTGGTGAACCATTCTCCCGCGCGCACCTCACCACCTATTTCGGGATCGTGGATTCCAGAAATCCGCAAATCCTGGAAGGTGTCGTTGAGAACAGTCCCGCCATGCAACAGTTGCAGGTCGAGCTTTCGGTTATCTCCCTGTGCGCGAATGAATTCCAATGTGCGTTTAAACATGGCATTGCCGGTTGCTTTAGTCGGCAAGGCCACATACAGGCCGCGATGCCCGAAGCGGCGCTGTAACTCAAGATGTGCGAAGAAAGCCGCCTCAGTCTTTCCCTCACCCATAGGTGCTTCAACCAAAAGAATGGCTGGCTCCGTTATATCAGACAGAGCGTCAACGACAGCCTGCTGCAGCGGACGGGGTGTAAAACTGAACACCTGCTTGAAGGTTTTTGGCTCTTTAGATAGCGGGGTTCGAAATCCCCAACCGATTGCATCTAATTCCTGGACTGCACAGGCTCTTCGCTTTTGAAACCATCCCGGCAGATCCGCACAATCTTCCGGCGTACCAAAAGGAAACCAATCTTCGTTGGAGCCGATCCAGTCAGCAAAGCTCGTGAGTCCTGACAACAGCATGAAGTCGGGGCCGGAAAGTGTTTCTTTGGTTGGAATCCGCGTGGGGTTAAAAATATCTTGCAAAACCGCCACAAGTCCAATACGTGCTTGCGTCCAGTCGTCATTGCCAATAGCGCGTCTGTTACCCATAAGATGATCGAGGGTAGTTGAAGCTGCCCGTGCCCCGTGGTGACACCCAATGGCATCAGCAGCTAAGACCGCCAGCTCAGCAGGCCAGCCGCTTCCCTGTAAAAACTCCGAAAGAGCGATTTGACTGACGAAAGCGTGATTCATATCCATATCCGGGCTTCGCGGAAATTGCAGACCCGACTCGGGTGCCTCCGGCCATTTGTACTGAAAACCAGGGCTTGACTTTCCCAGATCGTGACAGGCCAAAACGATTAAAATCCACAAACGTGCATCTTCCCACTGCATACCCAAGATTGCAGCCATCCTCATACGCGTGGATTTCGGTTCACGCTCGAGAATAGCGTCCGCACTCGCGGCTACGTCCAGCATGTGAAGAATCAGAGGATGCCACCCGGCTTCACCATTCTTTCTTGCCTTCGCCCAGAGATTTGACAGTTCTTTTTTTAGATGTTGTTCATTCATCTATTTCCTTCCATTGCCAGCCAGATGGCAGCGACCATGCGGGCGTCGTCCAGAGCGCGGTGTCGTTTGGCATCTGCGGGCTGTTCCCCTGTAAGATGCGCGTAAATTGTGCTCAATTTATAATTCGGCAGGTGTGGGTAGCGCCTGCGACTTAGTTCCAGTGTGCAAAAGATTTTGTTGTTGAAGCTTAATTTCAACCGGTTAAATTCCGATCGCAAAAATCCTATATCAAATTTGGCGTTATGGGCAATAAGTATACTGTCGGATATGAAATCTTTGACTTCTGGATAGATTTGCTGAGGTGTTGGCCTACCGGTAAGCATATTATTTGTAATACCATGTATTTTAGAAATATGCCGGGGGATCGAATTATTGACTTGAATAAGACTTTGAATTTCACCGCGTATTTGATCATTTTCCATAGCTATTGCGCCAATCTCAATAATTCTATGTCCCTTTCCAGGATCAAGTCCGGTCGTTTCCACATCAATAAAAACAATCCGATTATTCCTTATCATGATATTTACTAGGTCTTATCATAGCAGACTTGGTCGGACATTCTGCGTCCTACGAGTAAATTATTTTCATTTTTTGGATTTCTTTTTTAACCTCCTCTCGTAGGGCTTTGGGGGAAACAACTTCCACCTGCGCGCCGTAACGCAATATTTCACGCTTGATTTCTCTGAAATCGGCCACAGGTATGGTGAGTAATAGTCTTCCGTTTTTCTCTATCCTAATTATCTGTTTTGGATGCCAGCTCTGTTCGGCGATCCAAGGGGCGATTTCGGCAGTAAAGCGTAAACAGACATCGCGCGACTTTTCGCCGCGAAAAATGCCGAATGTATCACGTATGTAATTCTTTACCTTAGCTGCGGGGACGCTGACATCCACTGGTGTTTCGCAGGCGGCGGCGGAGCGAATCCGCGACAAGACAAAATCGCGCAGTTCTTTTTTAACGTTGCAATAAGCTATAATGTGCCAAGTGCCCATGTAGTTGAGAAGGTGTAAAGGCAGGATGTCGCGCGTTGTGTTCTGGTTGCTATGCGGCGAGAAGTACTCAATCCGCAAGGCTTTCATCCGAAGCAACGCCTCCAGCAGTCTGTGGAAAATGGCTTCATTGGTCTGAGCATATGCGATGTTTTTAACGGATATCCTCTCACTCAATTCATCAATGGACAGGGTACCTGAAGAATGATGGGCGATGATCTGGTTGAGAAGTGTTTTGAGGGACGTCTTCACACCACTGTCTGGGACGGCGGAGGCCAACCGTGAGGAGAGTACAAGCGAGATGAGCTCTCCCTCATTCAGCCACAAACCGGGAATTTCCCATGTGTTGTCTTCGTAAGAATAGCCGCGCCGTCCATGCACGTATACGAGCGGAGCTCTAAATCTCTCGCTAAGGAATTCAATGTCACGCTGAGCTGTCTTTCGGGATATATCGAATTCTTCAGACAGGGTTTTTGTATTGGGATATTTTTCTTCTTTAATTCTTTTATGAAACCAGAGGAAACGCTCGTAAATAACTTTAGATGACATGCTGCCCCCAGAGTGTTAGGGTTACTGTGGTATTCGCGGAATACTATGTTTCAGTGAACATCTAGGCCGCAAAATTAAAGAACATAACTTAATGGAAAGTCAAGGGATATTGTATTTTTTACAAAAGGAAGACAAAACACCCACTCAGCGGGTTTCCGATCAGACTTCTTAAAATGTTATATGTCCATATCACTTGTGTCTAGGCTCACGAGCGCGCGCACAGGTCGGAAAAAGATAGAAGATTACAAAAAAAGTAACCTCCTGTTAATGAGAAAGAAAGTTTTGTCCAGAAACCCAAACTCAAAAAAGGAGGTCTCCCTATGCGTCATGAAGAAGATAGCAGGCTCGAAGCATTTCGTCAATTTCGAAAAGAGATACGAGGATCGAAGGAATACCTGATCGTAGGAATAGATATTGCCAAGGAAAAGCACCATGCATTCTTTGGCACGGCAACGGGAAAGACGCTGTTTAAGCGATTGATCTTTGACAATACGATAGAAGGCTTCAGGAAGCTGCTGGATCAAACGGAAACAATTCAAGCAACCCATAAGCTGAAGAGCGTTGTCTTCGGAATGGAACCGACGGCCAACTACCATAAGCCATTAGGAGAGCATTTAATTCGATGCGGGAAGACGCTGGTTCTGGTTGGCGGGTTAGCCGTCAAGCGCAACAGGGAGCTTCTGGATGGCCGATGGGACAAACACGACGATAAAGATGCCGCCAATGTTGCGGATTTGATTTCGCAGGGCAAATGCTTGTTTTATGAATATCCGGCAATCGAAATACGCGATCTTCGCAATTTATTGTCATTGAAGCGTAAGCTTAAGAAACTAGAACACGGATACCGGGTAAGGATTCGCAATCAGCTGATTGCGCAGTATTTTCCGGAGCTGGATTCATACAGCGGTTACTCTGAGACCGAATCCATCGTCCGCTGGTGTTTGGACCCTTCACAGATTGCCGGATTTGAAAAGGACCAGTTTAAAGACATGGTGTCCACCTCCGGAAGGCAGACCCTGATGAAGAAAAAGCGGTTAGACGATATTCAGAAACTGGCCATCGCCTCCATCGGATGCGAAGTAGGCCAAGGCGCCAGTTTCGACGCGAAGATCATGACGGTGCTGAATGTAGGCGGATACATCGTGAAGGCCCTGGAGGAGGATTATCGGCCCGTTAGCTCGCTGAAACAGAAACTTGAAAAAGACAACGCGGCTTCAAAGGCCAAGGAAACCACGGAGGCAGAGGAAAAAGAAAAGCAGATCGCCGCCAATCATTACTACAAATACAAGGAAGACAAGGTGTTCGAGTATGTGGACTGCCTGGACAAAGAAGAAGTAAGTGCCCTGATAACGGATTTTGGGGCCACTTTCACATTGGGGCAGTTCGAGAGGGGGCAGAAGTGGGCAAACGGGGCGGAGCCAGGAATCAAGTTCGAAGCAATCAAGGAAAGCCCCGCATTGAGGACTAAGTTCGTGAATTTTGTGATAGAAATCTTTCTGGCGGACCGGATTTTATCTTTCCGTGATTTTTCGAAGAATGGGTGACTCCGATTTTCCTTGGCCATAAAGTGTCATTTGACACTTTATGGCCAAGGAAAACGCTATCCATAACCCAGCACCCAAAGAACCCCCGCCGCCCACCAGAGCGCCCACGGACCAAACACCACAAAATCTTTCGTCCCCGCCCAGCCCCCCAGGACGGTTGCCAGCACTGTCCCGTATATCAGGATGTTCATGAACGACAATGAGCGAAAAGCCAAAACCTACGATGTGAATGTCCGTCCCTTCCCGAATACGCGATTGCGAAATGAAATCTGTAATCGCGGCCATGAGGTGCAGCGACACAGGGGCACCCAGCAGGAAAAAATAAAGGTTGTAGGCTCCGGGACGCAGCAAGGGCAGTATCATCATCCAAAGGATCACCATGTAGGGGAAGCAGTAAGGGGCGAGCGTCCCAATGGTGTCGTTGAATCTGTTCGAGGCTGACCAGATTTTGTCTTTTTTTCGTGATTTTTCGAAGAACGGGTGATCTCCTGGCACAAAAAGTCGCAAATGCGACTTTTTGTGCCAGGAGAAATACTCTCCGCAAATCATTTCTTTTCTAACTGCTCCGGTGTAAATCTTTTCCTCTTCATCCAATCGTCCTCCCTTTCTTCTTTCTTTATTATCAGGAAGAACTCAAATTGAAAATGGATCAGTTTTCGGGGGGAAGGTCACCGGAATGTCCTACCTGAATCGCTTACCATCAAATCCATTGCTTGATTGATTCGTTTCAGGGCCGCATCCAGGTTGAATTTTCTCTGTTCTTTTTCAGTGAGAACATCAATTAGTTCCTCTTGAATGCGCGATCGCATGTCTTGAATTTACGCCGCAGGATGAAATCGAGGTCATAAAAATCCCGCGGTGCGATGTCTTTCCTCAGGACTGCCGCCCGCATTTTTTCGCTGACGATTTCATCAAGGGCCAGACAGTTGACCCTGCCTGCTTCAAATAGCGGTTTCCCTGTAAAAGGGTGTGTATATTGATGCTGAATTTTGTGCGACTCAGGAGGCCGGAGCGGATTGAAACGAAGGCTGATTTCCAGTTTGATGGACTGCCGCGACGGAAGAGTCACCGCGTCGTACAAAAAATAATAGATGTACTGCTTCGATTCATTCCTGCCTGCATTCTCTACACCTTCCAGTTTCAAACCGAGGCGATCGGCAAAGTCTGATATTTTGTCCTTGATCGTCTGGATCGCCCTGCGGCGGCTACCCCTTGTCACCGGTGCATCCGGCAAACGCAGGCTGAAATCCAGATCTTCGCTCAGCCTGTAGTAGGAGTAATAGATTTTATTGAGACAAGTACCGCCTTTAAACACTAAATCCGGACTGAGTTCGGAAATCCGGGAAAGAATAAAAGTCAAATAATAATCTTTTTCCATCAACGGCGCGTAGAACCCCGCCCGCATTGCCGTTGAGTCAACCAGGTTCCGGAATCTTTCTTTATCCTGATGGAGCAGAAACGATGACTCGCCATTTTTCATTGATGCGTCCTTTTCGATTGTCCGTAAATGAAATCAGGGATGTTTGTTTTACGCTCTGTTGCAGCGGCGCAAGAAGCCTGTCATTCAGACCTGCTCTTTCAAGGGTCAGTCCGATCAGCTTACGGGTTTTAATGACGGGGAATCTAACGGCGTATTCAATCAATTTTTTCGTATCGCACGTCCCCGTCTGAATCAAACGGATAAGAATGTCGGCCGCCGCCTCCGGCCCGCCCACCGGGTTGCTGTAATAAAGCAGATCAACCAGTGTTCTTTCTTTCGAGCTGACCATAACCGCCTTCCCGCGGATTTCAATGCGTTCCAGACCATACATTCTTTCCGCGGGGACTTTGATGAATTTGAAGGATATGCCGGTAATGACCCTGGTGAGTGATAATCGCGGATTGAGTACATAAACCACCTGAAACTGTTGGGTGGTAAAATTATAGTAATTGTACATGGTGGAATAGCCGATATAGTAATCATCACGGGGGAAGAATGTCGCAGGAATCAGAAACTCACTGACGCGGCGGCCCGTCGGCACGGCTTCCAGGGGAACAAAAACATAGACGCCATTTTTGACGGGAAGCAGGATATTCTTTTTTCTCAGGCTTGAAACCAGCTTACGCCTGTAAGCAAAACCGGGGGATAAATAGTCGTCGATGTCATCGGATGTGACAATGTCCTTTTGCTCATAAGTCATGCGGGCAACCAGTTCGGCTTCTCTGCGGGTCAGCGAGCTTATTGTATTATTGTTTTTCATATATACTCATTATCGGTACATTCGCACTTCATTAATACAACGCTATTCTACCAGACGAATCCAGTATGTCAATAAATATTATTGGGTTATGGTGTCGTTTGCAGAGTAAGAGTAAAAGTCGACGGGTGCATGCGTCTGGTGTCGGACCCTTTGCATGGCATATATGGCTATCATGGTCGTTCGGGTAAGATATTCCGGAACAGTCGCAACCATTCCATGCAACGTGAGCACTCTTTCCTATCCACCCTGCCACAACCATACTCCGGATTTTCGTACCGGCAACGTGTTTCCGGTGCGTTGCGGGTGATTTGCCCTGCATCACACCGCCTGCCCCTGGGGCTGTTGCCTTCCGAACAGGAATCCTTCCCGGTTTTCGGGCCGGTAACGGGCGATGACGGTTTGAATGTCTTCAAGGCCCGGACAGCCCGATCCGGTCCGGATGGTAGACTGGATGGCGGCCTGCCTGGCAATGAAGTCGATTTCGGCAATGTGCATGGGATGTTTTCTCACCAGCGCGTCCAATTCCGAATCCTGTGTTGCCGAATCCGGCAGATGTTTTCTCCAGCACTGAAGCTGTTCTTCGGCAGGCGGGTATTCGATGTGAAAGTGCATGTTGAATTCCACCGGCAGGAGGCCGCCCAGCGGCTCGACGGTGACCAGGCAGAAAAGCCCCCGATAATCCCGAAGCCTGCTTCGCAGTTCGACTTGCATGCCGCGACGGTCGAAATCGTCCTGCGAGGAGGATTTGCCCTTCCTGTTCCATTTTACCGCGCCGAGATAGTCCACGATGAGCAGCAGGGAGGCATCCCCCGTACATTCGGCAAACGCATATTCCATGGGGGCAATTTTCTTTTGCGTGACGGGGTCGAGAATTTTGTCTTCTTTGCCGTTTTTGAGGTACAGGTCCATGAAGTCGAACTTTCTGACTTTCATGTCGCAGGCGCAGGCCAGCGCGTGGGCAACGTTGATGCCGGTATCCGCGTCGGAGGATGTAATCAGGATATTGAGCCCGAGCTGCTGCTCGTCAATGGCGCGATAGGCCTTCGCCGCGTTGGCCAACCCGGCCTTCTGTTCGGGAAGAATCTGTAGGTCTTCGATGCCGCACCGGGGCGCACTGATTTCAACCAGGTCGCTCATGTCCACCATCGGGGTGTTTTGCAGGTCGGCCGCCTGTTCGATCATATCCATCGTAATGACACGGCTGCCTTGATGATCGGGCATGCATGCTTCGCCAATTGCCATGAAGATGCTGTTTTTGATGAGGCCGCCGGTAAAGTGATACCTCTTCGCAAGTTTGTCAAAATCGACATCGGGGGCGGGTTTCACGAAATCGGGCATCAGGGCCTGCCACATTTTTCTGCGAAGCGGCTCGTCGGGAATGTCAAAGTGGACTTTGAGCGAAAGGCGGCGGTCCATGGCCGGATCGAGATCCACCGGCTTGTTGGTGGACAGGATGACAACACAGCGCGCCTGTTCGATGTGGGTGAGCAGGTGACTGCCCAGATACGAGTCATTTTCAAAGAAGTCGTCCGCCTCATCGAAAAAGGCAATGCCTGAATTGATGGCCGCTTCCATAAAAAGGCTGCCGATGACCTCTTCCGCCGGAATGTAAATGTCCCTGCGCCGGAATTCACTCATCCGCAGAGAAAACAGCGGCCGGTTGAAATGCGAGGACAGGGCCTGGGCCATCATGGTTTTTCCCGATCCCGACGGGCCGTAAAAGAGCATGACCAGGCCGGTTCCGTAGCCATAAAATTCATCCAGGTCTTTTGCCGAGGGGCTGCTTCGAAAGACAATGTAATTTTCCAGGCGCGAGACAATTTCGGTTTTGGTATCTTCCGGAAGGACAACCTGGTCGAGGCGGATGGTTCCGGTTTCGCGCCGGATCATTCCCGCTGAATTCTTATAGAGGCTTTCGTCACCGATCAGTTTGTTCACGAACCGTTCATAGAGGCTGATCTTTTTTTCGAAGATGCTGGATGCTTCATCGTAATAGCCGGAAAGGCAAACGATCTCGCGGCTCATCAGCGGAGAGTCCTGGCTGAAGCTCTTGCGGCAGGCGAGCTGTTCACGGTAGTCGCGGCAAATGATGTCGAGGACGATGCCGGCTTTGATTCGATTGCCGTTTCTGGCTTCGCCCTCAAACCGGCACAGGTCAAAGATTTCCGTAAACCGCCGGCTTGTGGCGGCTAAAAGCAGGATCAGCAGGATCCTGCGGTGAAACCCGTCGAGTTTGTGTTCACGGCAGAAACGGGGAAAGCTGATCCGGCTGACGGCCTGCCCGGGTGCGGAGCCCCGCGCCTGGTTATGTTTTTCAGTCGCGGCAATTATCCCGGCCAGTTTGTCCGGATGGGTGTCCGCGGGCGTCAGTCCCGCCAGTTCCAGAACCCGGAAATAATCCGGGTGGCCCGCGCAATGTTCGCCATGCCGCCGAAACCAGGCATTGGCCACAAGCAGCACGCCTTCCTGTTCGAGTCCCTGCAGGTACTCCGGGTTGTCTATCCGCGCGGTTTCGGATAATGCCCGTTCGCGGCAGGGCGCAAGGGACACCACCTGCCCCGCTTGCGCCGTTATGTCCTGGATCGTCATGGACGCGGTCGTATCTTGCATCGTAAACCTCCTTATGAGCGTTTGCGTGCCGGCTCGACGATGTCGGCCAGGCCGTATTCAACGGTTTCTTCCGGTGTCAGCCAGGTGTCCACATCCCGAAGCAGGTAGTTTTCCAGCCCGGCGCGGTCTTTGACTTTGGAATAAGCCAGATAGTGCTGGATGACGCGTTCGTGCATCATGTCTTCCTCTTTACGCCGGGCAATAAGCTCGCTGTGGCTGCCGACGCTCATGGAGAAGAAGCGATGGGAAAGGACGGAGGTGCGCGAGGTGATCACCCGGCGGCCCGGCTCTCCGGCCATGAAGATGAGAAGCCCCATGGAGGCGATCATGCCGATGCCGGTGGTGTAAACTGGAATGCGGGACCATTCCATGATGTCGATGATGGAAAACCCGGCGGCGCAGGATCCGCCGTGAGAGTTGATGATAAGCTGGATCTGGCCCACGTCGGCCTTGATGTTATGCTCGATGATTTCCCTGCTGACATTCTCGGCGGAACCGTTGTCGACGTCGCCTGTGAGATAGATGATGCCGTACTCCTTGAGCCCTGTTTCTTCACGCTTTTTGCTCTCATTTGCCATACTTTCTAAACCTCCCCTGTTTTTCATTCTTCCGAACAGCTCCTTTCTACCATGGACTCATTCCATATCACGGAACTAAGGGGGATATTTTTAGTTTAAGGTGATGGGCCATGGGTCACTCCGCCACATCGCAAAAACCTGCCGTCTTGCAGCGGAATCGGGTAGCTTCTTGCAGCAGATTCTCCACAGATAACGTTGGTGAATACTTGAGCTCAAATCATTATCAATGCTTTTGTTTACAAAATAATTGAGATTTAGACGGCAGAAATATGGTCGTCAAATTCTTTCAGGATTTTGGATGATTAAGATGTAAGGGAAATATTGCTGTCTGGATAATAGATAGATTCATCCGGCTGAAGCGTACTTTTATCTCTTGCATCTACGAGTCAAGAACAGTGAATAAATATTTTAATGATTTGCGTTTGAAATGTTTAACGAGCCTGTAGAATAACTCATTACGACGCAGGCTCTTTTTCCGTTCCATCCGGTTTTTTGCTGATCGATCTTTGTTGCCGGGTTTTCTTTTGCTAAATCATTTACGTTTTTTATTCAACAAATCTTTTTCATCTTCTCGGGGCGCTGAAAGTATCCGTTTCCTGATTATGGGCCTCTTTCTCATGCATATATACAATTGTAGAAATTCAATCCGTCCTTTGGGCAATCACTTCAACGCTCATGGAGAAATGCAAGCGGGGTTATCTTTCGGGGTCAGCTTATAAGTATCCTTCACCTGTGTTTCGACCGAATGGAATATTTAGCTTTCTCATTTTAGTGCGCAGGGTGGAGGGGTTTATTTTCAGGAGCTTTGCGGCACCCTTTTCACCGCCTACGCGGCCGTCTGTCATTTCCAGCGCCCGCATAATATGCTGCGCGATCGTTTGATCAAGACCACCGACTTCTCCAATATTGATGGGAAGCGTCAAGGATACTATTTTCTTTGCGGCTTCACCGATATCATCGAAGATCAGCGGCCTGCCCTGACCAAGAATGATGGCACGCTCCACGGCATTTTGCAGTTCGCGGACATTACCCGGCCAGCCGTATTGCATCAGGCGGGAGATGGCGACCGAAGCAAGAGTGGGGATTTCCACCAGCCCCATTTCACGGGTTTTCTTCATGATGAAATGCTGCACCAACGCGGGAATATCGGCGCACCGCTCGCGTAGTGGCGGAATCAAAATGGGAAAGACTTTCAAGCGAAAATACAGGTCTTCACGAAATTTCCCCTCCGTCAGCATAATATCCAGATTGCGGTGTGTCGCTGCAATCACGCGGATGTCGAGCGCTATCGGTCCCGATCCGCCCACCCGTTCGATTTCCTTCTCCTGAATGACACGCAGGAGGCGAATCTGTGCGCCGGGTGTCAGTTCGCCTATTTCATCCAGGAAGATCGTACCGCCATCAGCCCGCTCAAACCGTCCGCGCTTCTGAAAAAACGCTCCCGTGAACGCGCCTTTTTCGTGTCCGAAGAGTTCAGTGTCCATGAGCGATTCCGGAATCGCCCCACAATTGACCTTGATGAAAGGTCCGTTATGACGCGGCGACAAATTGTGGATCGCGGTCGCAATCACTTCCTTCCCCGTTCCCGTCTCACCCAGGAGAAGCACAGGACTGGTAAGCGGTGATACCTGGCGCACCATTTCCATGACCTGCTTTAAACCGTAATTAGCGCCGACAATTTCTTCACCGGCCTGCTGACGCAGCTCATCTTGCAAATACTTGTTATCGTCGACAAGAATATCTTTGAGACGCAAAACCTCCCGATAGCGAACATAGTTGATAAAGGCAATGGCAAACGGTTCGTTTAAAAGCGTGAAGAGTCGCTGATGTTCCTCGGTAAATTTTTCTCCCGCATGGTTCCCCACGGCAATGCCGCCGAACATGTTCCATTCCGGCTTTGGCCCTATGGCCATCACCGCCGCATCCGGTTTGATGCCGAATTGGGAAAACGAGCGCATAATTGGGTGGTCACCCACACGATCTGCCACCACAATCATCGGCGTCGACTGGGTACTGTTGATAATTTTCATGATGGCGCTGCGCTCATCTTGAAGCGGCGTCGACTTATGAGCGGTAATCTTTCCGCCTTTCACATCCGCTTCTGCAAGGACTTCACCAACGCCCGTAGCGGGATCATACGTACTCATCATGATGAAATCGGCGGGGATATACTGGCGCAGATACATCAAACAGTCCCAGAGCGCTTTTTCAATTTCCAGACTGCCGCAAATTCTCAACGTAGCTTCTCTAAAAAAATCTTTTTCATCGACCACTATCTTCGCTCCCCCAGTAAACTCATCGCAATGTTTTATTCCGCACTTTATCACATTTAATGTTTTATTCAACACTATTTTATGCTGAATAAAATACCACCAAATATATTATATTATATTTACATGTAATTACAAAAGAATTGCCTTGGCACGTTTCAAGCACATGAAAAGCCTTCGAGGAGGGCAAACCATGAAATGGTTGGAAATGATATCCCTTAGAACGTCGGCACCTTTTGCGAAAAGGCTCGAAGGCACATGAGGATATTTTACTGGATCGTTAAAAACATCTTCATCTTCGAAAAAGAACATAAGAATCAAGTGATTATTCGCCTCCATTAACCCTGCACGGCTTAGATGACTACCGGATGAAATGAAACATTATCGACAGATCTCAAAAGTTGAAATAATTAATTATTTATTGCCCAAACAATTTCAAATCACTGTATTGGCAACTGTCTTTCTATTAATTGTTTATACCCTGCTGCGTTTCGGATTCCTAGTATACAACCAGCCATATTTCAACGACGTCCCTATCGAACTGATGATGAGGGCCTTTGTCCATGGGCTGAGATTTGATCTTTCGGCCATTTTTATGCTCAATGCTGTCATATTTAGTTTATACAACCTGCCGGGTTATCCAGCACGGATGCACTGGTTCGGCAATGGTCTGTTTTTGATTTTCTGCATGATCAATCTGACAGGAATATTCCTGACCATAGCGGATTATCCATACTATCGACTCGTTTTTCGCCGGATGACCTACGAGCCGCTGATGATGAGCTGTGAAATCACAACTATGCTTCCCAACATAGCATACGAATACTGGGATCTATTGCTGTTGTTTGCCGCATTTAGTGTGGTACTAATCCGGACAAGGAAGAGATTCTTTTCCTTTTTCGCGGCGCGCATGACATATCGTTTCAATTTCTTCCGGGATTTAACTTTCCTGATTCTGCTGATCGGTCTCATTGTGCTCGGAATTCGGGGAGGTCTGCAAAGTCAGCCAATTCGACAAAGCCATGCCTTCTTTTCCAACAATTATGCACTGGGCTATATCGCGCTCAATACACCATTCAACGTCATTCTGAGTTTAAACCAGCAAAGCCTGCAAGAGCTTACTTTCCTGGACGAAACACTGGCGCGACAGAGACTACAGGCAATGTTGTACCGGCCGAATGAACACAACATAGATCCCAACTATCCTTTTTTACGTGCGTCTCTGGTGCAGGGTTCACCGCAAAATCACAATGTCGTGATTCTTGTTATGGAGAGTTGGAGTGCAGGACACGTTGGGGACCTTGGTGCTTCTTCCGCAACCCCTTTTTTTGATCATCTGGCTTCTGAAGGGTTGCTTTTCACAAACTTCATGTCCTGCGGACAGCGCTCCCTTGAAGCGATACCGGCTATTCTGGCGTCGTTACCCCATGTACTCAATGCGCCGCTGATCGGTTCACTTTCAGAGTTGAACACATTTCTCGGTATTGGAACAATATTCTCCCGGCATGGCTATACGACATCCTTTCATCATGGGGCGAAAACCGGATCGATGGGTTTTGACGCCTATTCACGCCTGGCCGGTTTCCATCATTATTATGGCATGGAAAATTTTCCGCATTTAACAAAAGCAGACTGGGACGGCACCTGGGGCGTCTATGATCACAAATTTTTTCTCGATGCGCTAAAACGTTTAAACCGTTTTCAAACGCCTTTTTTATCGGTAATTTACTCTCTGTCACCCCACGACCCGCTTACGATCCCCATTGATCTGCAATCCATATTCGTACCTTTCGCACACGAAAGCAAATACCGCCAGGTCTTACGCTACTCAGACTACAGCCTGGAGCAATTCTTTGATCAGGCACGCCGGCAAGCCTGGTTCGACAATACTGTGTTCATTATTGTTGGAGATCATCCATATGACGCAACACATAATCATTTTCGCTCCACTTATCATGTCCCATTGTTGATCTATTCCCCGGGATTTGTAAAATCGGGACGCGATGACCGCATTGCTTCACAGGTCGATATCCTGCCCACGCTCCTGGACCTGCTTCAGTTTCCGGATATACATGCCAGCATGGGCCGATCGCTCCTCCATCCAGGTGAAAAACGTTTCGCCGTGGTTAAATATGGAACACAGTATGGTCTCATCACGGACGATTATCTTTTCCTCAGCGATCTGAAAGATTCCGATGGCCTTTTTGCCTATCGGACCGATGAAATGCTGAGCATAAACCTTGTGAATGACTGGCCTGATCGAACCTTGCAATTCAAAAAACAGCTGTTATCCTATCTCCAGGAAGCGACCACAGCCATTAAACAGGATAGAATCTGTAGAAAAGAGGACATACAACACCATGTGCGATAACGGATTCAGAACTCCGCATGGGGAAAGTCAAGAATCAAGCATATCAACCGGCAAGAAGCCGCATAAACCTTTTTATCTGCCAAAACCATATCATTTGTTGATCGTTCGCATAATTATCTGGTCAGCTGGCATCATGGTGCTTTTTTATCTGTTGTTTACTATCGAGGAAATCTGGCGTCCATCCAACTTCTTCACGCTGCCGGATGTTCATTTCACGCCATCACCTGATGCGTTGTCCGAAAAAAACTTTCCTGAAAAAATATTTTTGCATCGTGTCAACAGCCTTGAACGAATCCGGTATGCCAAATCCCGGTATGCTGGTGTGGAAATCGACGTGTTCTATCATGAAGAAGGTTTCTTTGACGTCCGTCATCCATCGACGCACTCCATCGCTTTGTCCCTTGACACGCTTTTGGCAGAAGTCGACCATCCCGAAAAGCTTTTTTACTGGCTTGATTTGAAAAACCTTAACAGCAGAAACAAGAATGCCGCAGTGAAAGAACTTTCCATAATTTCTGAAAAATATAATATTTTGCCGAATATCATCATCGAATCGTCACAATCGGAACACCTTGGGGTGTTTTCCAGTCATGGCTTTTATACAAGTTACTATCTTCCAACCCTGCCACCCGGTTCACATAGCAAAAGGGAGATCAAGCAACACATGGCGGAAATCATCGACAATCTTTCCCGAAGCAAGGTAAACGCGGTGTCTGCGAATCAGACACAATATGAGTTAATAACAAAATATCTCCGTGGTTTTGACATTCTTCTATGGCACTTTTCAGACAATCCCTTTGCCTTGAAATTGAGGCAAAGCAAACTGCTTGCTGATCCTCATGTAAAAATTTTGCTGGTTGAAGATAAATCTCCGGGTTATCGATGAATAGGCAGCCCTACTACAAGAAAGAATATATCAAGCAGTGTGAAGTGCCTTTTCATTATTTATTTCCAGGACTGCTGCATATTCGCAGCGTGGCTTCCCGAAAAATATCTCTTTCATCGACCATGAGGTCATCCGTTTACTAACTTGATGATTGATATCTCATTCCACACTTAAACGCACTATATATGTAATAAGATAGTTATGTGTGCGCAATCGCACACTTTTAAAACAACTAATTCCATATATCATTGATTTTATTATATATTATCTATTGGCATCCTTTTAGCAAATGAATCCGCATAAAGGAGAATAAAATATGAAATATATGGAAATCATATCCCTCAGAACGTCGGCACCTTTTGAGAAAAAAGCCCGCGGGTACATGAAGAAAATTTGCCTGATCGTCAAAAAGTACAATTTATCCCAGGCACATTTCTGCGTTCACGATTCCATACCCGGAGATCTGGCGATTGTCATCATATCACAAAGCGATGACGGTAAAGTCCGGGGTACGGAAGTGGGGATTTACATCACTGAAGTATTAAAACAATTCGGACTTGTGGATTATAACTGCTGGCTCATGGAGGGTCATGCATAAACACTTCATTCCCATTCCAAACAAAAGACAGGCACTCATGAAACCTAACCTTTGGCTGGTGTTTGCACTGATCAACGTCATGGGCACTGCCTGTCCGGCAATGGCACAGAACCTCCCCTTGACACTTCAGGAGGGTTTAAGAATCGTCACAGAAGACAGCCGGGTCGTAAAAATCGCCAGGCTAAGTGAAGCCATGGCCGAATCCGACATGAAAATAGCCCGCGCAGCGCTGCTTCCAACCATCAGTGCGTCCGCCTCGCATACGAGCCTGGCCCACACACCGACCTCCGTCCTCAACGGCGCGGAAGTCGAAACGGCCGTGGCCGATTATTATGCGTACAGCATCAGTATTCAGCAGATCCTCTTCGATTTCCGGGGCAACCTCTCCCGTTATGATGCAAGCCGCATGATGCTGGAAGCGAAAAAGCACGACACAACCCGAATCCGCAATGCCATGGCGCTTGACTTCACCCGGTTCTTTTACGATTACCTGGAATCCCAACGTCTGGTCGAAACCACGGCCAAAGAAATTGAACGTCTCGAAGCGCATTTACAAAACGCAGCCCGTCTTTACGAAGGCGGCGTGATTACACGCAATGATCTGTTGCAGGTGCAAGTCCGGCTCTCCGACGCCCGCCAGAAGCATCTTTCGGCCAAAAACGGCCAGGCTCTTTGCGCGGCAAAATTAAACAATCTTCTTAGCCGCCCGATTTACGCTTCCGTTTTGGCCGTGGACACGGGTGCAATCATCGCCGCACCCGCCCCTTACGATGCTGAAGAATTCTGGAAGCAGGCGTCAACGCTTCGTGCTGAAATCCTGATTGTGGATCACACCCTCGACGCCGTTGACTTTGAGACCAAGATGTACAAGGCAGAATTCCTTCCCAAGTTTTATGTCCGCGGCTCCAACGATTATATGGAAAATCCCCACCAGCGTTATGAAAATAACTGGTCGTTGATGTTCGGCGTCAATATCAATCTGTTTGAAGGAGGCCGCGCCCTGGCCAATGTTCAGAAGTCCCAAAGCCAGAAGAAACAACTGCTGGAACAGCGGGCCAGACTGGCTGATGAAATCCGGATGGAATTGCAATACCACAGCCTCCATCTGCAAAACGCTTATGCACGCATTCAGGTAAGCCAGGACGCGGCCGGTCAAGCCCAGGAGAATCTGCGGATCAATAAAAAACGTTATGAACAGGGCATAGGAACTGCGACGGAAGTGCTCGATGCCGTGACGCTTCTGACGCTGGCTGAAACCAATCAAATTCAGGCCGTTTATGATTATCGCAGAGCCGAAGCCGCGCTCCATTATGCCACGGGCAGGAATCTGCTGGATATTTACCGTTAAGAAAGATCATCCAGGATAGCAACCGCGCAACCCATAACCATTAACCAAGCAAAAAGGAGAAAATAATTGATCACCCCCGGCAAGAAAAGGAAAATTCTGATTTACGGATTTACCGTCCTGGCCGCATGTCTTTGTCTGCTCGTCTGGTTTTTATATTCAGGCAGCGCCAATCGCACAAACGCAGAGGTTGAAACGCCGCCGCTGGTGCGCGCCATGATCGTATCTCCGGTCGATGCTGGCGAACAGTATGCTTATGCAGGCGAAGTGAAGAGCCGTCACGAAAGCCAGCTGGCCTTTCAGGTTGGCGGCAAGGTTATTGCGCGCAATGTTAAACTGGGAAGCGCGGTCAAACCGGGTCAAACGCTCATGCAGATTGACGCCAGAGACATCGAGCAAAGCGTCGCAAGCCAGCGGGCCCAGGTGGCGCAGGCCAAATCACAACTGCAACTGGCCGAACAAAACCTCAAGCGCTACCATCAGCTTTTCCTGGAAGACGTCATCAGCCGCTCCCAGCTGGAGCAATATCAAGCGGCTTACGATATTGCCCGGGCCACCCACGAACAAGCCCTGGCCATGAAGACACAGGGCACGCACCAGATGGACTATACCCGACTTCAATCCGACAAAGCGGGTGTCGTCTCCGCCATTACAGCCGAAGTCGGACAGGTGGTTGGCCCCGGACAGATTGTTGTGACCGTGGTGCAAGACGGCGAACGGGAAATCGAAATCAATGTTCCGGAAAACCGCATTAACGCCGTTCGGGCATCGTCTAAGGCCAAAATTACCTTCTGGGCGCTACCCGGTGTAACGATTGAAGGAAAAATCCGTGAGATTGCGCCGATGGCTGACGCCGTTTCACGAACATACAAAGTGCGGGTCGCGCTCGCGCAAGCTTCCGCCCAGGTCCGCCTGGGAATGACGGCCTCCGTCCAGATCCATGAAGCAGGCGGCGAATCCACCGCCCTTTTTATTCCCCTTTCGGCTCTGTATCAGACGGGAACCTCGCCGCAGGTTTGGGTAATCGATCAGATCACCGTTCACCTTCGCACGATCCGGACCGGCGTGTTCGGCAATGATCAGGTTCAGGTTCTCTCCGGATTGAATGCAGGCGATATTATTGTAACGGCCGGCGTGCACAAACTTCGTGAAGGTGAAAAAGTTAAAGTGATGACGGGTGCCAATAATGAAAACTTTTAACCTGACTGAATGGGCGCTCAAACGCAAACAACTGATCTATTATTTCATTATCGTCATTTTTCTGGCAGGCATCGTCTCTTATCCGAACCTCGGACGAATGGAAGATCCGGACTTCACCATGCGCGTCATGATTGTTTCCGTGGCCTGGCCGGGTGCGACAGCCAGGCAGGTCGAAGAGCAGGTCACGGAC
This sequence comes from Syntrophaceae bacterium UBA2280, assembly GCA_002347685.1. Taxonomy (GTDB): domain Bacteria; phylum Desulfobacterota; class Syntrophia; order Syntrophales; family Smithellaceae; genus UBA8904. The sequence continues at coordinate 52,073 of DDWS01000063.1, read as the reverse complement.
AAGATCGAGAAGAAACTCCAGGAAACACCAGGGCTGGACTACCTGAAAAGTTATTCCACGCCGGGGCAATCCATCATCTATGTCTTTTTGAAGGACGAAACAGTCTCCGCCCATAAAATTCGGCCGACGTGGCTGGAAGTGCGCAACATGGTCAATGACATAAAATGGACCTTGCCTCAGGGGGTTGTCGGACCTTTCTTTAACGACCGTTTTGATGACGTCTTCGGCAATATCTATGCGTTGACCGGTAACGGCTTCTCCTATGAAGAACTGCGGGTAAGGGCGGAAAACATTCGCCGCAGCCTGCTTCTGGTGCCGAACATTAAAAAGGTTGAGCTGGTCGGCGTGCAGTCCGAAAAGATATACGTCGAAATTGAATCAAGCAAGCTTTCCAGGTTGAACATCGATCCGGTCGTCATTATGCGCGCCATCGAGGCCCAGAATGCAATGTCGCCCTCCGGGATGCTGGAAACCACTTCGGATAACGTTCATTTGCGCGTCACCGGCATGTTCGAAAACATGGATGACATCCGGAATCTGGCGATTTCCACAGGCGGCCGGTCTTTCCGACTGGGAGATATCGCCACGATTAAACGCAGTTATTCGGAACCGCCCGAAGCCAGGATGTTTTACAACGGAAAACCGGCCGTAGGTCTTGCCGCATCGATGGAAGAAGGCGGAAACATCCTGACCCTGGGCAAAAATCTGACCAAAACGATTGCCGAAATTCAAAAAGATCTGCCTCTGGGCATGGAAATTAATACCGTTTCCAATCAGCCCAAAATCGTGAAAGATTCAATTAATGAATTCCTGTTCCACTTGGCGCTGGCCGTCGGCGTGGTTTTGCTGGTATGTTTTTTAAGTCTGGGGGCCCGTTCCGGCAGCATTGTTGCTTTCACCATTCCGCTGGTGATCATGGGCGTTTTTATTTTTATGAAAATTCTCGGAATCCCCCTGCACAAGATTTCCCTGGGCGCGCTGATAATCGCGTTGGGCCTTTTGGTTGATGATGCGATTATCGCCATCGAAATGATGACCGTCAAGCTCGAACAGGGCTGGCAACGTTTTGATGCGGCCTGTTATGCCTATACGTCCACAGCCTATCCGCGCCTGACGGGAGCGCTTATCACCTGCGCCGGCTTCATTCCGGTCGGTTTTTCCGCAGGCGCCTCCGCGGAATTTACCGGCGCTATCTTTTCCGTGGTCACCATAGCACTGCTCATTTCCTGGGTCGTTGCCGGCACGGCCACACCCCTTTTAGGACATGCTCTGATCAACATCAAACCGGGCCATGGCGGCGAGGATCATGATATCTATGACACCCGGTTTTACCGCTGGTTTAAGACAGTCCTGACCTGGTGCCTCACCCACCGTCGGCGCGTCCTGGTCATTACTCTCGTAAGTTTCATCGGCTCTCTGTTTCTCATGGGACTGGTCTCGCAGGAATTCTTCCCGGCATCCACCCGACCGGAAGTCGTTGTTGAAATGCGTTTACCTCAAGGGGCATCCCTTAAATCCACGGAAACGGAAGCCCTCAAGTTCGCCCGGCACTTCGATGGCGACAATCATGTTGCCCATTACTCCTACTACGTCGGGCAAGGGGCGCCCCGATTTGTTCTCACCGCCGAACCTACACTGCCTGACACCAATTACGCACAATTTGTCATCGTCGCCAAAGATTTCGAAGCGCGCACCGAATTGATCAAAAAATCCCAGCAGCTTTTGGCTTCCGATTTTCCCAATGTGCGCGGCAATGTCAAAATCATTCAGCTCGGGCCATCCGACAGTTACCCGGTCATGCTGAGGGTTTCCGGCAACAATCACGAGAAGGTTCGTGAAATAGCAGAACATGTAAGCCAGGTTATGATCAAAGACCGGCAATTGACAGATGTCAATCTGAACTGGAATGAAAAGAACAAGGCCATGCGTCTGGCCATCAATCAGGACAAGGCCAGATCTCTGGGTATTGACAGCCAGACACTGGCACTTAACCTCCAGGCCTATCTGTCCGGCGCGCCGATTGCCGAATTCCGGGAAAAAGACAAAACAGTGAGCATCGTTTTCCGGACGGATGCAAAAAACCGGCAGGATCTTTCGAAGATAAAAGATCTCAACATTCACCTGGGGGGCGGCCGGTATATTCCGCTGGATCAAATCGCAACCATCAGTCTGGAAGCCGAAGAAGGGCTGATCTGGCGCAGACATTTGAAGCCAACCATCACCGTCCAGGCCAATACAATAACCGGTGCGTCCGGAGTTGACCGCACCAACCATGCTTTTGCGCAACTGGAGAGCTATCGTAAATCACTGCCGCCGGGTTACAGCATCGAAATCGGCGGCGGACCGGAAATGAGGCTAAAAGCCATGGCCTGGCTGATGCAACCGGTGCCGGTCATGATTCTGGTGATCATTACACTGCTCATGTTTCAGTTGCAGAGCATTCCCAAGGTGATTTTGACACTGCTTACGGCCCCGCTGGGCATCATCGGCGCGAGCGTTGGATTGCTCGTCACGGGACGCCCCATGGGGTTTGTCGTGCAACTGGGAATGCTGGCCCTGGCGGGTATCATCATGCGCAACTCCGTCATTCTTATCGATCAGATCGACCGGCAAATCACCGCCGGACAATCGCTGTGGAACGCCATCATTAATGCCACGATCCTTCGTTTCCGTCCCATCATGCTCACGGCTACGGCGGCCATTCTGGCCATGGTGCCGCTGGCTAACAGTGTCTTCTGGGGGCCCATGGCCGTAGCCATCGGTGGCGGACTGCTCGGTGCAACAGTGCTGACACTTTTGGTGCTGCCGGTCATGTATGCAGCCTGGTATAAGGCCATGCCGGGCGAAAAAGATCTGTAAAATAAGAAAGGAACAAATCAAATGGGAGTGGATTTTATTAAAGAAGGCCATGTGGCCAAAGTTGGACTCAATGTCCCGGAAACAAAAAATGCGCTTTCATCGAGCGTGCTTATGGAATTGTGTCATGCTTGGGACGAATGCCGCAATGACGACCGGATCAGGTCGGTTGTATTGCATTCCGCTTTACCGGATATCTTTTGCTCAGGCATGGATTTAGCGGACAGCCTCCCGCTTTTGACCGGACAAAAACCGCTTCGAACCGATGAAGAAATATTCCTTTTCAGTGAAGAGAACGGTTTTGCCGGATACAGTAAAGCGCTCCTGCGAAAGAGAGATATGATGAAACCGATTATTGCCGCCGTGAATGGCTGGTGTCTCACGAGCGGTTTTGAAATGACCATCGGCGCGGATCTGCGCATTGCATCCACAGATTCGAAATTTCAGATGCGCGGAACAAAGCTGGGGATTCAAGCCATGGGCGGTGCGAATGTCTACTTGCCCGCCATTGTCGGCAATACACGGGCTTTGGAAATATTGTTGACGGGCAACATTTATTCTTCTCATACGTTACTGAAATGGGGCTTCTTAAACGAAGTTCTTCCCAGGGAATATCTTCTGGATCATGCCATGGGAATTGCTCAAAGGCTGGCCGGTTTCGGTCCGAAATCGCAACAGGGCATTATCAAAATTAACAGACAGGCACGGGGATTATCGGTTGAACAGGCCTTGCAACTGGAGATTGATACTGCCTTGCCCGTGCTGAGAGGCAATGATCCTGATGAAGGAATCAAAGCGCAAAAAGAAAAGAGAAAACCAAATTTTAAAAATTAGCCGTTCACGATGGCGTATGAAATGACCGATGCCCCGACAGTTGCCGAGGATCAAAACGAAGCGATCATAAATTGGAAAATACTTACATGGGAGGACAACATGGACCAGAAACAGATTTTCAGACAAATGATGGAATTCAATAAAGCAGCATTCGACAACAACTTTAAAGCCCTTGTACTTTTTCAGAGCCAGTCGGAACAGTATATTCTTAGATTTCTCGAAAAGAGCAGCTGGATGCCCGAAGCGGGCAAGAAAGCGATGAGTGACTGGTTGCATGCATACAATAAAAACTATGAATGCTTCAAAGCCAGCGCTGACGAAAACTACCGACGGGCCATGGATTACGTCTCTACCCTCCGAACGCCCGGAGACATTCAGAGTCAGACCAACAAAGGAGACGCAAAGAAGGAAAACATGGGAAGCGAAGAATAAGTCCGCAAAACAGGCCTGCAGCCTTGTGTGGCAAACCGCAGTGCAAATGTTTAGTCAGCCGATGCCCGGAATAACGATGTATCATGAAACCCATATTTTTCTTCTGACCGCGTTGGCCTTCGCACTGCTCATCGCGCCCGAACCGGCTTTGGCCCAGGACGTAAAAGCGCGAACTTCGGATACGCTGACCGTTTATCTGGAAAATGATTTTCTGCAAGACACCGACCGTTACTACACCCACGGTTCCAAGATTTCCTGGGTGTCGCGAGATCTTTTGAGTTATCGGGACGCAGGTTTCTTACCGGTTTGGATGGAGACGGGCATCAAACGCTTGCCCTGGATCAACCATCCGGGCCGCAGGTACACGGTCTCTTTGTCTTTCGGACAAAATATTTACACACCCGATGATAAGGAACAAAGCGCCCTGATCCCTGACGACCGTCCGTATGCCGGAATCACCTACCTGGGCATAGGACTGCACAGCAGGAGCGCTTTGCAGATGGACACTCTGGAGCTAAATTTCGGCATCATCGGACCGCATTCCTATGCGGAGGACTGCCAGAAAACCGTTCACCACTGGACGGATTCGGCAGACGCCCGGGGCTGGACAAACCAACTGCACGACGAACCCATCGTCAATGTGCATTTTGAGCGCAAGTGGAAAATTCTGAAAATTAGAAACGCAGACGGTCTGGGCCTGGACTGCATCCCGCATGCGGGGCTGGCTTTAGGCAATGCCTATATCGGAACTAATATGGGCGGCCAGCTACGCCTGGGCTGGAACATCCCCAACGATTTCGGGACCTATCTGATCCGGCCCGGATCCGATAGCAGCGCCTCGCTGGATGATTCGGACCCCCGCTTCTTCCTCCCCTTCCACCGCTTCGGCCTGCACCTTTTTTTAGCGGTAGACGGCAAAGCTGTGGCACGAAATATTCTACTGGATGGCAACACATTCAAGGACTCTCACAGCGTTTCGAAAAAACCATTCGTCGCTGATTTGATCGGCGGCATGGGACTCATTATCCACCAAGTAAAAATAACATACTCCCACGTGTACAGAACCAATGAGTTTGATACGCAAAAGAGCAAACAGCACTTCGGGGCGCTTTCCGTTTCTTTCACCTTTTAACCTGAAGGCCACTGTCCCATCTCGGCTCGTCACTCTCACTATCATTATAAGTAAATTCAACCCATTAAAAAACTAACGTTTTTCTTTCGAGAAGTCTCAAGATCGCATTTTTGGGTGATTACCGCGGCTGAGTATTCCGGCGCAAGTCGCCACCCGATTCCGATTCATTCCGCCACCTCTCAGGAAGCGAATAAGGGACGCTGGATAAACCCACAAAAAACCGCTATAGGTCACACAAAAAACCCCGGGAGGCAGTTATGGCGGCAGAAAGTTTATCCATGCGAACGATCAGAGAAGTACTGCGATTAAAAGTAGAAAAGAAGTTATCCAATAAAAAGATTGCCGAAAGCTGCAACATTGTCCGTAGCACGGTCAGAGACTATTTGTTTCGTGCCGAACAGTCGGGTGTGACCTGGCCATTGCCGGCCGATTGGTACGACAGCATTCTGGAACAGCATGTTTTCCCGACAGATTCGGTGCCATTGGCAGGCCAGCGTGGCATGCCGTCGCCGGAATATATCCGCAAGGAACTAACCCGGAAAAGCGTCACGCTAAGGCTATTGTGGCTGGAACCCAGGGCATCTTCCCACTTATAAAGCCCTGTTCCCTGTCCTAAGAACCCAGACCACCTTATTATTCTTAACAATCTTGACTCTCCGGATCAGATTAATATACCCTGCCTTTCAAGGATGCCATGGATGGCAACAAAGCTGGGTGCATTTTTGGGGAGTTCGAATATAGACCTATCGAATAAATCGTGTTCTGTTATTTTGTGATCCTCGGGAATGAAGCCGATAATATCTATGTTCATTTCTTTGACTTTTTCCTCTAAGATCGGGATCTCTTTTTTCCCGGCCCTATTAATGACAAGACCTTTTTTATAGTTCCCCTGTACCCCATAACTATTACCAAGATTGTTCAGATGGAGGGCTGTCCTCAGCCCTTTTGCAGAGGTATCAGAGATCATGATCATCCTATTAATGCTGTCGATAACCTGTCTGTTTATCTGTTCTATACCGGCTTCACAATCGATAAGGGTGAAATCGAAATTCTTAGATAGTTTGCTTATTCCATATTTCAAAAGCTCGTTTATGGAACAAAAGCACCCTGGTCCTTCCGACTTACCCATGATCAACAGACTCAACTGGTCAAGGTCAATTACCGCTTCATCCGCAATGACATCTTCAATGGGCAGATCTTTGATCCTTTTTTTCTCATTCGGATCTTCGATCATCTTGGCCCGGATCTGGGCAATTGTTTTTAAGGGTGTGGCCCCGAGGGCATAAGTCAAACTGATAGGGGGATCTGCATCCACTGCAAGAACCTTAAAACCCTTGGAAGCCAATATCTTGGCCATAACTGCAACAAACGTGGTCTTCCCGGTTCCTCCTTTTCCAGTAACAGCGATGATTTCATTAACGGGTCTCTTGTGTGAGTTGCAGCATTCGCACATTTTTTCCTCCTTTGCATAGATGTGACGCCCTCAGACATATACGCTCTTTGTCTCCTTGTTTCCCCCGGTCGGGGTGGCCTCTCTCTGCCGAGCCTTTTGCCATCGTTCCTTTGCAAATAGGGCTGCGCCCAAGGCTCCAACAATCTGAGGGTCAACTTCCCCGAGGCTCACAAACTGCAGACCAAGAACTTCGCTCAGGCTCTGAACAACCGCGAAATTCTTCGCAACACCGCCTGTTATGGCAACCCCTTCCTTGATTCCGACACGCCTGACAAGCTTACTTATCCTCTCAGCCATTGCCCGGTTGATCCCGGCAGCTATGTTCGACCGGTCTATCCCGTCATTGAGCATGTACAGGACCTCAAATTGGGCCAATACGGTACATGTTTTTGTAAGGGCAACAGGAGAGGCTGCTTCGGAAGACAGTGCTGCAAGATCCTCAAGATCGACACCCAGGACCTTGGCCATCCCCTCGAGAAACCTACCCGTCCCGGCTGCGCATTTGTCATTCATTACAAAATCGACCATATAGCCAAGCTTGTCCACCTTGATCACCTTGGCATCCTGACCGCCAATATCTATGATCGTCCGGACACTCGGGTTTGCCCACTGCGCACCCCTCCCATGGCAGGAGATCTCCGATATGCTGCCCTTTGAAAAGGGGATCTTCTCTCTCCCATAGCCCGTACTCACGCAATAATCTATGTCATCAAACGACATCTTTGCTTCGGCAAGGGCCTTCTTCGTCACTTCGAAGGCGGTCTGCTCAGGTCTCGGCCTTACACGTATAATCTCATACTTAATAATAGAATCATCTTCGATGATCACTGCTTCGCCTGAGAGGGAACCAACATCACAACCCACATAGATCATTACTATCCCTCCTTATCACTGCTGCATGCGCTGCTGTGCACACAATGCTGCTCCGAGTGCACCAACCAACTGTTCGTCTATCGATGAAAGGGTAATCACCTCCATGCCAAGTATCTCCTCTATTGCACGCAGTACGCTTTTGTTTTTCGCAACCCCACCAGTGGCGACGATATCTTGTATCCCGCCCAGCCTGTTGATCATCGTGGCAACAGAGCTGCCCAATGAGTAGTTGATCCCGGCAACAATCTTCTCGGGCGCTTCCCCATCATTCATATGGCTGACAATTTCACTCTCACCAAATACTGCACACTGGGTGCCCATATGGGCCCTTTCCCCACAGGGAATAATAATATCCCCAAGATCTTCGACGTTCAATTCAAGTGCCTGTGCAGCAAGCTTCAGAAAAAAACCGGAACCTGACGCGCACTTATCGCTTGTTCTGTACTCGAGCACCTTCCCCTTCTCGCTGATACTGATAACGGTGGTTATCAAGCCCCCCATATCCACAATAGTTCGCGCATGAGGATGGATCCGATGGACAGCCACTGCAAGGCATTTGATAATGCCTTCCGTGGTGTGCTCAAAGGGGATGTACTGCTCACCCATCCCTGTACCCGCCTTTACTTCGATGCATTCCAGCAACATACCTGCCTTGGAAATCGCAGTGTCCACGCTTTTCTCTACAACTTTTTTCAGGTTGCCGTTGTTCACGGTTATATCGTATGCCACGATACCAGTGTCTCCAAAGATCACGGTCTTTGTGGCTATGGCACCGACATCACAACCAAGTATCAACATTTAATTCTCCCCCCTTAATAAACTACGTCTTCAGATAAAGGTTCAGAAAGTTGCAAAAAAGTCGTCCATTATCCGTCTCAACTCAGCGGGGCTGGTGAACCTCTTGTCCATCATGTCCATTTCGAAACGTAAGGTAGGAACACCGGTTTTTTCTTTTACTTTGTCGGATAGAAGCTTGTTCAGCGCCCAGAAATGTTTGCAGGCCATATGACCGCCTATTGCCAGGGCATCGACTTTATACGCCCTTGATATGTCGACAAAGTCTTTTATCCAGACGTCTGAGAAAGACATGACCTGCCTGGCCATGGGCATCTGCATCATTCTTCGTCCCAGCCCCGCCAACATGGTTTCCATATTGGTCGTATCAATCATCTCAGTGTCCATGGGAAAATACGTGAGTGTATCTTCGGTGTAGATCGCACCGTGCTTATTTTCAAGCCAGTTGAAAAACGGCAGATCAAAGGCTTCCCAAGTATACCCCCACGCCAGTCGTTTCTCTTTCTTGCCTTCGGGTATTACACCCTGGCCCTTGTCAACACGCTCTTTTACATTCTCGTAAAGGGCCTTGAAATAATCCCTGGCAAACGGTGTTCCAAGCTGGGCCGTAAAAATGGTGTCAGCAGGACGGTGCCACCCCGTATCTGGGCATGGAACAATCTTTCTCAACTCCTGGATCTTTGCAACATAATCCACAGCTTCGTTACTCAATTGGATATAATACCTCAATTTGTCCTGCTCCAGCTTTTTGCCTGCGATCTTTTCCAGTTTTACAATCATTCTCTTCATTTCTTCCGTCAGGAACTTGTGAGCACGCTCATTCATGTAATAGGGAGCTTCGATAACAATGAGGGGCACCTTATATTTATGAGCAGCCCATTCATAAATCCTATTGCTGGTATCGCAAGGGGCGCTTCCCTTTAAAAAGCATGAAGGCTGAGGTATGTATCCTTTTAGGAGATACCCGGCCGCTCCCTTATTGGAAGAACAGAGGTGATCGGGATATCCTTCGGCTTCAATGGCATCGATGCCTTCTTCACACCCATCAGTATAGAGCGCTGATGTCAAACCTGAAAGGATCTCGAAGCATATGGGGGCAAAATCAAGGGCCAGTAAGGGTTCGATCGTGTGAATGAAATAATGGTACACAACCTTCTTCCCTTCATCCAGCTGAGCATGAAGCCATTCACCCCAACTCGAGATATTATCTGCAAATGCCATGGCCGTTTGCTTATTCTTCTCTTCAAGGAGGCAGTTTATCAGGTCGGTCTGGATCATATCGAAGTTTTTCTGAAAGTGCTCAGGCAATATCTCCCGAACCGCTTCTTTTCCACCCCAATCATCCAGGTGATTAAGATCATGAGAAAGAATAAATTTTGCCAAATCACCAGTTGTCTGCCACCTCGTAGTGATTGTCCTGTCTTTTCTGTCACTATATTCAGCCACAGAATCACCTCCTTGAAATTCTCTCGATAAATGCTTCGATCCTGGTTCTTACTCTCCCTACATCAGTCAACATATGTTCCCTCTCGAGATTGAGTACGGGAATGCCCTTGGGTTCCAATTCATCTGCGATCATCGTGCACTCAACGGAATGGTTATCGCAGAATACAATCTTCTGGAGGATGATACCGTCCACGTTCGCCTCCCCGGCCATCTTCTCCGTATACTCGCATCGGGAGTCAAAGCTGTTGAGCATGCGAGGACAGGGATTACTATAGTAATAGCATCTGGCAATCGCCTCCAGGGGATCCCCATCTTTTTCAACTTCAACAAACTCCTGGAAGTTTCTTGAGCCGCCGCAGAGGGTGTCTGTTACAACAATCCCACCAAGGTTCTCGATGATCTCGATGATCTGAGTATCGTCAAGGGGGGATCCTCCTACCATAATCCTAGCCTTGTAATCCTTAATTCCGTCACGTGATCTGATTTCTTTCATGGCTTCCTTGAGGAGGGTATTATACTTTTCCCTAGGCATGATATCAGCGGCAAATATGAGTTTCATTGCCTCTGCGCCGCTGATAGGAGGGTGATCTGACTTCCGTAACTCGTAGAGCTCTTTCAGCAGGCGCTTGCTCTCGTTATACACATCAATGCCTGCCCGCAGGTCGCCTTTGGTGAGTCGTGTGGCAAAATTATTTGCCAGATCTTCTTTGAATCTGAAGACCTCCTCTTTGTACCATTCAAAGCCCTCATCATAGATTGAGTGAGGGATAGTGATCATGTATTGATAATCGGTTGTAGGAACGTGTTCCTTCCATACCTCGTACATCCGCCGTATCTGCTCGCAGCCATTGAGAAAGCACAGTCCGTCAAGAAATGCATATCCGCCGGAAAGGCCTTCCTGCAAAATGCATCGGGAATAAGTGCAGTTAAAACGATGGTAGTATACATCGGCAAGCCCCGTTTCTCTTGTCCCCCTGGCTTCCAGCCGGTAAGGGAATATGTCTGCCGCATAAAAAATTTCCTTCGGGGCATAATGACAGGTAAAACCTACTATACTGCGTCCTTTTCCCTTCCATTCTTTGATATACGGATTTTCTTTGCGTGTAGGTAATTTCTTCAGCTCTTCTAACGCTGTCATTTTATCCTCCCCATTTTTGTCTCGGTGTTCTCCCTCAATCCATTTATCCCTTTATTTCTTGCTGTTTATGCATTTCTTCATCTCTCAACTGCTTCTTGAAAAGTTTCTCCGTCACGGTCATGGGAAGACTATCCCGGAACTCCACAGACCTGGGCACTGCATACGCTGCCAGGTTCTGACGGCAGTGCTCGATGATGTCCGACTCTGTTACCGTTCCCTTGCAGCTGTCCTTCAGAACTACAAACGCCTTGATCCGCTCGCTGCCGTCTCGCTCCGGGTCGGGGACACCGATTGCCACCGCACTGGCCACAGAGGCATGTTCGAAGAGAACCGTATCGACGAGTGTGGTGTAGACCTTGTTGCCCGAGACATTCACCATGTCCTTGTCGCGGTCCACGAGGAAGAAATACCCGTCATCGTCCATTCTGCAGAGGTCGCCGGTCTTGAGCCAGCCGTCCGTGAGGCCGGAACCCGGCGTGGGCCAGTACCCCAACATTACCTGAGGTCCGCGCACATAGAGCCCTCCCACCTCGCCCGGACCGAGGTCTTTTCCCGTTGCCTCGTCCACAACCCTGACATCGGTATCAATTACAGGAACTCCGATGGAGCCAACCTTCTCGAAGGGCATGAAGCCTGTTATCTTCGAGAAGCTGGACACATTGAAGTGCGTAACCGGGCTGGTCTCGGTCAACCCGTATGCCTCGGTGATGGGCATACCCGTCTCTTTTTTGAAATCGGCCCTCACCTTCTCTGGCAAAGGCGCCGCCCCTGATGCAAAGGTTGTATTCGTCCTGCCGATCTTCTTCTCGACGAGCCGCATATATTGGGTAGGGACCAGAGGTGCCATGAAGGGCCGGTATTTCTTGAGAAAGTATACAATGGTTTCCGTGTCTCTCGAGTCCGGCAGCAGGAGCATTTGGAGCCCCCAGAACACAGACACCCTGATGGTCCAGTGACCATAGGAGTGGAACGTAGGTATCCCGATGAGCATGGATGCCTTGCCTATTATACCCTTCTCCAGGGGCTTGAGGACCCAGGGCAATGTCTGGATAGTGTTCGTGGCCAAGTTGTAGTGCGTGAGCATTACTCCCTTGGGCACACCTGTGGCGCCGCCGGTGAATACGAGCTCTGCAAGGTCATCTTTCGGGTTCACGCTGACCGCAACCCGCATAGGTTCATGGTCCGCAATCACCTTCCTGAGCTGGAGTGTCCCGAATATTTCCTTGGCAGCAGGCTCTTCTGCAGAGAAATCATGTGCATTGGTAACAATGATGTGTTCGATTGCAGTCTTGTCCCTTATTGCGTCGATTAGATCGAGAGATTCCTCGAGACAGATGAGGATCTTCGCCCCGGACTGTCCTATTTCATAGGCGAGCTCCCTGCTGCGGTGCAGTGGGCTGCACGGCACGTGGACGGCGCCTGCCCTGAGGATTGCATAATCGCTGATGATGAACTGGGGTGATGTGGGCAGGATGGTCGCCACCCTGTCTCCCTTGACGATGCCGAGGCCTGCCAGAGCGGTTGCAAGCCTGTCCACCAGATTCTTCAGCTCCGCCCAAGTATATTTCTTCCCCAGATACTCGCATGCCGCCCTCTTCGCATATTTTGCCGCTGTCTCATCGAAGATGGCACTGAGCGACACCACCGGATACGGTGTCATGGTATCAGCCAGGTCGTACGGTCCGAGCTTGTATTTCTTTATCCAAGGTCTTTTATCATAGTCACTCATTCTTCAGTCTCCTAACTCATCAATCACAAAATCAAGTTCCAATTCGAGAAGTTTCTCTCTTGTGGGTATCCCGGTGTGTATGTCCCAGCCCCTGTATCCGTAGTAGGCGTTCAGAAGCGGCTCGAGGTCCACGGTGAGTCCAGCAGCAGGACCGTCAGGCAGCGGATCTTCCAGCAGTCTGAGCGGCAAAGTGTCGTCTTTTCTCCTCAAACCTTCCCGAACGTTGAACGCGCGGGCCAGATTGAAAATCCGTTCACCCGCACGCCTGAATCCGGCCACATCAAGGTCCCAACCCGTGGCGGCATTGATCACGGGTAAGAGATCGTCGGCCATGAGGGCCATGCCCATGAATTTGCAGGCACCCAGGGCATCAAAGGTGGTCAGGGCATCTTCCATATCCTTGACGACCTTGGCCTCCAGAGGATTTTCCTTCGTGACGTCCTCGATGGTGTTCTCCTCCACGATGAGAAATGGGATGTCAAGAAATGTGGGACCTTGAATATAGGCAGTTACATGGTCGCCGCCTCTGTTTGCCGTAACATACGCCAGGCCGGTGATCTTTGTGGCCCTGCAGTCATAGGCGGGCAGCTCCATGCCCTTGACATTCATGGCAAACCGCTCGCTGCCTTGTCCGAGTTGAGCGGCCATGTGTCGGGTCCCCTCGGCCAGAAGGTCGCCTATACCTTGTCTGGAAGCAATGCTACGGACCAGGTCAACCATGGTGTCCGCATTGCCAAACAGAATCTCCTTGCCCCCCGTGTCCTTCTTCTTGAGTATCCCCTTCTCGTAACACTCCATGGCAAAGGCGATGGTGCTGCCTGCTGAAACCGTGTCAAGACCTAGGTCGTTGCACAGGATATGGGCATAGGTGATGGCCTCGATGTCGCTGATGTCGCACATTGATCCGAAGGTGCCGATGCTCTCATACTCCGGTCCCTCGCCCTTGATGGCATATTTCCCAGTCTTGATGTCCACGTTCCTACCGCAAGCAATAGGACAGGCGTAGCACGCCTTCCTCCCCACCAAAATCTTATCATTGATGGCCGGTGCATTAATCTTGTCTGCATATGCGCAGACACCGCGCTGCCAATTGCGTGTGGGCAGACCGCCCTTGATGTTGACGAGGTCAAGCACCATGGCGGTGCCGTACACCTCAAGTGTTATCTTGAGGAGGCTTTCATTAATGAAGTCGGATGCCGTCTTTGCCGCCGCTTCAAAGGCGTCCTTGTCAAAGATCGGGATCTTCATCTCACCCTTGACCGCTACTGCCTTGAGCTTCTTGGATCCCATCACCGCACCGAATCCACCCCGGCCCAGTGCCCGGTGGCGCTCGTTCATAATGGCGGCATACTTGACGAGGTTTTCCCCCCCCGTACCGATGCAGGCGATGCAGAAACCTTTGCCAAGTTGCTGTTCGAGGATCGTTGTGGTGTCAAACACGTTCTTTCCCCAAAGACCGGAAGCGTCGTTGAACGTAACTTTGCCATTGTCAATGCTTAGGTAGATTGGTTCTTCGGAAGCCCCCTCGATGATGATGCCATCGAAGCCGCTTCTCTTGAGCTCCCTGCCCCACTTCCCACCCGTGCCTGACTGGCCCCAGAGTCCCGTGAGCGGTGATTTGGTCACCGCGTTGGACTTGCCGGAACTGGGAGAGAGCGTGCCCGTCAGAGGCCCTGACATGAAAATAAGTTTGTTGTCTGGCCCGAGGGGGTCAGTCCCGGGCTTTAGCTCTTCAAACAGGTACTTGGTGGCAAGACCGCATCCCCCCAAGAGAAGGGCGGCGTCTTCCTTAGGAAGGGGTTCTTCCGTTACCTTCCTATGCGTAAGATCCACTCTGAGAATCTTTCCCATGAAACCAGACATGTCTTTTTCTCCTTGCCGTATCGTGTTAGTCAGACCGCACAATGGTCACCATCTTGAGGAGCTTGAGGAGGTTTCCCCTCACTTTGATCCTGCCCTTGAGCACACCCACGATGGGATTGAGCTCGCCGCAGCTATACGCAGCCAATGTGTCGAAATCGGTCCACAGCGCAGCCGAGGGTTTCTCAACCGAGCCATCCTTAAGCGATATGTTTCCCTTGTCGAAGATAATGGTGATCGCCACACCAATGTTCTTCTCCGTCGCCACGAGGTTGCCCGAAATCCTGCGGATCTTCTTCATCCGCTCCGGATTGTCGATGTTCTGTTCCATTATGGATAGCAGACTGGCACCTAAGCCGTTGAGATCGCCGATGATGCGGATTTCTCCCATTTGGCCCTCATTCGCCGAGATACTCGTTCTTAAATGAGCTTATGGAAGCTGCCATTGCCCGGATGTATTTGGCATTGCGCATGATCTTCCCCATATCCCCCTTCATTATGAAGAGCGCCCGAACAATGCCTTCTATGAAGTCTTTTTCGCCCTTAACCACCGGTTTAAAGTCGCCATAGGATCCAGTGACATAGAACCCGGGCTTTTTATCTCCTTGGCTATCGAGCATTTTCAATTCAAGACATTTTCCCCCTTTGATGTCGGCATACATGTAGTGAGTCTTGTCCAGCCCTGATCCCGGGGTGATCTCAAAAAGAAAATCTCCAGGAAAATCCAAGCCCCAGTTTTTCCCGGTTTCCACACATGCCGGATCATTGTTCATTGCATCTTTCCATTCATCACACCATTCCTGCGACGGATAAATAGCCATTGGCTCACCTCCTAATTGATTTTTTCTTTCACGAGTTCCGATTATTGTATCCCTTGCCTATAACGTCTCCAGTTCATACCAGTATCTGGCATTCTCCATCTGCTTCAATCCCAGGCCGCCCATCCAGAGTCCCAGCATTTTGCTGTCCCTCCAGTGCTTCTCGAGATCAAATTCCCTCGAGTACCCGTATGAGCCCATGTAATCCATGGCCGAGCTGCATACTTTCTCTACTGCCTTACAGGCAAATGTGGATAGTCCGCGTGTCTTATGCACCAGCGTGTCATCCCACGGGTTTGTTCCATAAATGTCTGGGCGATCAACTTCCCGTGCGTACATATGGATCCATGCAGATGTCGCCTCGATGTTGATGGCGATATCAGATAGGGCTGCGGCCACCATGCTGTGTTCCTTGAGGGGCTTCCCTGCTATAATCCTTTCAGTGGTCCATTTTTTGATAATCTCATAAACGTTCTTCATTACCCCCAGGCACATGGCGGCAGTCGCCATGTTCCCATAGGTTATCATCTCTTTGAAATATTTCAGATCATCGCCTGGTCCATGGGCGCGATACCTCTGAGGCACACGCACTTGATCAAACCAGATATCAGTATTCATGTCTGCCGCCATTCCTGCTTTCTGATAAGGACCTCCGACTGAGACCCCCTTTGCATCAGCAGGCACGTAAATGAAAGCAAAATCGTCCAGATCCGTTGACCCCTTTTTCGTGGTGCATACCACGCCATAAAGGTTTGCCGTATCGCCTGAGTTTGTAGGCCATATTTTGTGACCGTTGATCACCCATTGATCACCGTCGAGTTTTGCGGTAGTTTGAATGGTTCTGCCCTGCATCCTGTCAACGTTCTCAATGTCCGCCCCGCTGGCAGGCTCTGTCATGGCATTGCAACCAACATACAGCTCAGAGCCACAGAATTTCGGTCCAAATTCCTCAAGAAGTTTCATGTTGCGGTGAGGTTTCAATATGATTGGCAGCATTGGCCATACGGAACACAGGCAGGCAACAGTAAATCCTGAGTCAATTCTTGCTCCCTCCTCTCCAAGAATGCAGATCAGTGTGCAGACGTCTGGAATATCTGTCCCACCCACCTCGTACGGGAAAAATGCAGCGTTGATTCCAAGATCTACGAGTACCTCTTTCAACAGGGGTTCGACGATCTTGTGGTGCTTCCAATCCTCGTCGATATTCTGTCTGACCGGTAAATATTTGTCCTTCCCCCACTCCCTCAACACTTTTCCGATATCAGTAACGAAATCGGAAACCCATTCTTTCGGCCTAATAAAATCATCAATATTCGGCATACTTTTTTCTCCTCCTGTCTATTAAACTCAACTTAAACCGCCCTTACATGTTTTAGCCCAGCGTGCTGCTGAGAAAGCCCCTGAGCCTTTCTTCGTCTGCAATACCCAGCAGGCGATTCTTTTCCTCTCCTCTTTCAAAGAGCAAGAAGGCGGGGCTTCCCTGAAGATCAAGTTTGTCCTTGAGCGCCGGTCTGGACTCTTCGTCCACCAGGCAAACCTTCAGGTCTATGGGAAACCCTTGAACCATCCTGCCGAGCACATCTCTAATCAGATCCGTCTGGCTATTGAACTCGTAATCCCTACGTATGCAAAGCATGAGCACTGGCTTGCCTGTTGAATCAATCTCTTGGTCGAACTCATTGAAATTGATGAGCTTGATGGGATATTCCCGTTTCCCTTTTCTCTTCATGTCACCACACCACGGTAGAATTAATTGCTTAAAGAAACTACTGCCCCGAAGGGCTCCTGATAGTGTTCTAATGAAATTTTCGTGCCAAGAGGGGTATAACAAGATATCTTTTGGAATTTAAGATAGTTGAAAAGCAGGGTGTCGGATATGCGCTGGATATATGTTAAACCTTTACACAAGTGTAATTTACACAAGTGTAAAAAAATTGCAGCGTAAAAGCAATTGACCCTAGATCATCCTTAATCGCCTTATCCTTGCTTGACGATACCATGCTCGCGCATCTTCCGGTACAGGGTGGGCCTGCTCATGGAGAGCATGCGTGCGGCCTTGGCGATGTTCCAGTTGGTTTGTGTCAGGATATTGAGGATAAGCTCCATCTCACCACCGGACTGGTTATCCCCAGTACCTGTCTTCAGCGCAAGGCCGAGCATGTATGCAGGGAGGTGCTCCGGCAGGATGACACGATCGTTGCAAAGAACGAACGCGTGCTCAATGGCATGCTCCAGCTCCCTCACGTTCCCGGGCCAGCTGTAATTGATGAATATCCTCATCACTTCATCTGAGATGCCGTTGATCAACTTTTTGAACGAATTTTCAAACATGGAGCAGAAATGATCCACAAGCAGGGGGATGTCTTCAGGTCTCTCTCGTAATGGCGGGAGGTCGATCTCGACCACATTGAGCCTGTAGTACAGGTCTTCCCTGAATTCCCCCGATTTGACCTTTTCCCGCAGGTTGTGGTTCGTGCTGGCTATGACCCTTGCCTCAGTCTTTTTCGGGGTGGCATCGCCCACACGCTCGTAGGTCTTTGCCTCAAGGACCCTCAGGAGCTTGGCCTGGATGCGTGGCGGAATGTCTCCGATCTCGTCCAGTAAAATGGTGCCATCCTTTGCCAGCTCGAATCGGCCCTGCTTGTCCTTTATCGCACTCGTGAACGCCCCCTTGGCGTGTCCAAAGAGCTCGCTCTCGAGAAGGTTCTCGGCTAGTGCTGCGCAGTTCACCTTCACGAAGGGTTTGCCCGCCCTCTTTCCCGAATAATGAAGGGCGTTTGCCACAAGTTCCTTGCCGGACCCACTCTCGCCGGTTATGAGAACCGTGGTACCGATATCCGAGAGGGCCTCGACAAGTTTGAAGATATTCTGAAATTTCTTGCTTTTTCCTATAATGTTTTGGAACTTGCTCCTGCCTCTCAACTCCTCCTCGAGATCGTGAAGCCTCGTGATATCCCGGACTACAAGGACAGCCCCCATGTATGTATCTTCATCGTCCATCAGGGAGGAACACGATAGCAGCACCACCTGCCGGGGTCGGTCATAGTGCTCGCATTCCATCCGGAGCTCCCGTATGGGCTTTTTCTGTTTGAGGGTTTCCCTTATCACCTTGGAGCAGTTGTGGCTGCATTTCGTGAAACAATCATCAAAAGCCTGGCCGGTGATTTTTTTGATGGATATGCTGCAGATGGTTTCGATATTTCTGTTGGCATCGAACAAGTGCATGTCCTCATCCACAGTTATGATTCCTTCGTTTACACTCTGGAAGATCGCCTCCAGGTTCGTGCGGTATTTCTCCTTCTCCTTCGTGACAAGCTCTTTCTCATCGATGAGTACCTTGTGGCTGATGGCCAGGGAGACGGCCCTGAGCAAGTTGTCCTTCCGCACAGGCTTTAGCAGGAAATCAAAGGCCCCGAGCCTGAGCGCATCGGTCGCATTGTCCAAGGTAGGATTCCCTGTTATCATGACCACCGGATGCTTAAGATGCAGCGACTTCACCTGCTTGAGCAAGTCCAGACCAGATTCTCCTCCAAGCACAATATCGATGAAGATGATGTCTAGTCGGGTGTGGAACAGGATCTTCCGGGCGCTCTTAAGGTCCGATGCGGTGACGACATCATACCCCTCTTCCTTTAGGAAGTGGGAGAAGGTGAACCTGATGCTTTCCTCGTCATCCACGACGAGAATCTTTTTTTTGAGGCTCTTCTTCTCAGGCTCTGCCATGATTCCCCCTCGATTAACGTGCCGGCAAATCGATGATGACCTTGGTAAATTCACCGACAGTGCTGTCGAAACACAGCCTGCCCCCATGGTTTTTAATGATGCCATGGCTGATGTTCAGCCCGAGCCCTGTTCCTTCATTCATGGGTTTTGTGGTGAAGAAGGGGGAACCGATCTTGTCGAGTATATCCGACGATATACCTGTGCCGTGATCGCACACGATTATCCTCAGCGCCTTCCTCTTCTTCATCCTCGTCTTTTCTGCACGGATCTCGATGATCTTGTTCCTGTGGCCCCCCCCATACTTCTGATTCAGTGCATACCGGGCGTTGCTGATGACGTTCAGGAACACTTGTTGAAGCTGCTGGCTGTTGCAATAAAGACTCGGGAGCCCGCTGTCCGTGTCGATCCTCAGTGAGATCCCGTCATTGGCCAGTTGCTTGGCTACAAGCCCGAGACAGGAACTGATAACCTCATCCAGTGAGGTAGATACGAACTCATCCTTTCTTACTCGGGAGAATGAAAGGAGATTATGGACTATACCCGTAACCCGCTCCCCCTCTTGGACTATCCTCTGCAGGATCTCATGGTCTGCAGATGCTCTCCCTGTTTTCTCAAGAAGTATCTGTCCATAGTTAAGTATCCCATTAATGGGGTTGTTGATCTCATGGGCCACTCCGGCAGCGAGCTCACCCAGCGATGCGAGCTGGCCCACACGCACGGCTTCGGCCTCGTATGCTTTCTTTTCCGTGATGTCCCTGAAGAGCTCCAGGATAAGCTCAGGCGAGCCGTCCCCATGCCTTGTCACGATGCTTGTGGTGCTCCAGAAATCCATCTTTTCCCCACTGACATGGGTGATGCAGACACCTTCTCGCTCATAAGTGCCCCCCTTACGGAAACACACTTCGCCGATACATGGATTGCAAGGCAGCTTGCTGCCATGGATGACCTGGTGGCATTTGTTGTTAATCAGGTCCGGGAAAAGCGAGTGCGCTTTTTCATTGGCCCATACCACTGAGCACGACCTATCGACAATGATCATATAGTCAGTGACAGAGCTAAGGATTGCGGTGAGCTTCTCTTCACTCTCCCTGAGAGCGTTCTCCGCACGGACCGCGTCAGAGGTGTCGATCCCCACCCCTACCTGATACCTCTTCCCGTCGATATGCGTACGCACCCCGGTAAAGTAGTGATGAGTTTCGCGGCCATCCCTATCCAGTACGACGGTGTTGGTAAACGCCCTGCCCCTGCTGAATACCTCACTGATTTTGTTTGCGATGTTAGATTTTTCCTTCTCAGGGAAGAAGTCTAGGGCATGAACGTCGTTCATTTCCTTTGTCGAATAACCCCCGATCTCCTCAGTTTTTTTGTTCCATTTAATGAAATGGCCGGATTTATCGATCATATAGAAGATGCACGGCAGCGAACGGATGACGCTCTCGGAGAAATTTTGCTGCTTCACCAGATTCTTCTCCGTCCTTCTAAGGTTGTCGATCACCCTGTTCAGCCTCTTGTTGGTTTTGTTTAGCTCGGAAGTTCGCTCCTGCACAAGCTCTTCGAGGCGGTTCTTGTACCTGCGCAGTTCCCTCTCCGCACTCCTGGCCTCCGTGACATCGCGCACGATCCCACGGAAACCCACCGGTGCTTTTGATGCGTTCCTCATGAGGGACACGGAGAACTCCACGAGCCGTTTTGTTTCATCTTTCCTGACGATTTCACACTCGAAGGTCTTAACGGGCTTGCCGGTCCTGAAAACCCGGTTGTACATGCTGAAGATCTTTTTCATGTACTGAGGGCCGGCAAACACCTTGTACGACATGCACACCATGTCTGTCTTGGAATACCCAATGATTGTACAGAAGGCGTCGTTGAAAAATATGACCTTTCCCCAAAGGTCAACCTCGTAGTAACCGTCTTCGATCTGGTCGAGAATGATCCGAGATTTCTCTTCGGACTTGAAAAGGGCCTCTTCCACCTCCTTTCGGGAGGTGAGATCCTGGAGCGTTTCCACTGCACCTATGGTAACCCCATCCCGGTCCTTGAGGGGCGCGGCCGTGCAGAAGATCCATTTCCCCTTATTATCGAGATTGGGGAAAAAGAGCTCAACCGCATACTCTCCATCTTTGTGGCTGATCCTACGGGAATCCTTCCCATAGTAATCTTCGATCTGCAGCCTTGCTGCATTGTCCACGACAAGGTCAGCAAGGGTCTTCTTCTTTCGGGTATAGAAGGGGGACCACTGTTTATTGGTATGGAGGAGATCCTCTTTTTTGAATCCGGTGAGGTATTCATAGGCCCTGTTACAGTGGATAACCCGATGCCTTCTGTCGATGACAAAGGCTGCGATGGGGATGGCTTCTATCACATTGGAAAGCTCGTGCTCTGTTTCAAGGAGTTGAGCAATCGTGAGCTGTGACTTACTCAATTCACTTTCAAGACTGCAGATCCTGCTTTTCTCTGTGCTGTATGTGGGTCCAGCCATACCCACCACCTCCAGACGCAACCAGGTCTTTTTATGAAAAGACCATCTATCACGTCGGGTATTATACAGCATTTCTCGATAAATAACCATACTTGTTCAAAATAGGATAGTGCAATTTAATTGAGGATCGCTTTAGAGGATACATTCCAGCTCTTATTCGTACAAGGAAAAGTGACAGTTCATGAGCCACAGACTTTTCTTTGCATATTCATAAGGTGCTTTACTGTTTAGAGTTATGAAGGGCTTTTTCTGATCGCATTACAGAGAGCTGGTCTGGCAAAATGGAGAAAAAGCTGCTCTATAATGCAAGAAGAAAAAAGAGGAGGAAGCGTTATATGAGCAAAAGACCAAGAAGGAATCATGCCCCGGCCTTCAAGGCGAAGGTCGTCCTGAAACCTTGAAGGGGGATCATACCTTGGCTGAGCTATCACAGAGGTTTCAGGTTCATCCCAACCAGATCACGGAAAGGAAGAAGCAGATATTGGAAAACGCCGCCGAGGTGTTCAACAAAGATAAGAAGGCGGCATTAGGACCAGACGTAAAAGATCTTCACGCTAAAATCGGCCAGCTATCGATGGAAAACGATTTTTCATCCATCGCGCTCGGTCGCATAGACGGTGCGAGCGCCAAGCGATAATTGATAAAGAAGACAGACTGCCTGTCACGCGGCAATGCGAGATTCTGGATTTGAACCGATCCGGAATCTACTATAAACCTGTTCCGCTGAGTGAGGCCGATAGAGAACTGATACGCCAGATTGACGAGATCCATTTGATTTTCCGTTTTATGGAAGCAGGAAGTTTCGCAACGAGCTGCGATCAAGAGGATATGATGTGGGCCGATATCGGGTGCGTCGCCTAATGCGACGAATGTGGATCGAAGCCCTGTATATTAAACCAAAACTCTCCTGGATAAATCCAAAACACGCAAAGTATCTGCATCTTCTGCGGGATTTTCAAATAGGCCGTGCCAGCCACGTCTGGTGTAAGGATTTCACTTACATTCCCATGGCCAGGGTTTCCGATGATAACGCAAATGGCGCCGCATTCATTGATAATCGAAGTTTTTTCCTGACGACTTGCCTCTTTGTATCGCTTCTAGAGAGCCTCAATGTATTCATCTTTTGCCTAGGGAGCCATATCTGGTAACATCGGTTCATGAGTCAACGTACCTCTTTCTCATCTGCTCCTTCGGTAACTTTTTATTTGAGACAATTCGGCAATCAGAAACACCTTGACTTATTCGTAATACTTCCTGTACATTCGTGCCATTGATTGTAACACGTCAATAATGCGCAAGATAGGATGACAGACGGGTGGCGACAGCTCAGTATCGATAAAAAAATAGTCTTAAAACAATTGATAGGCTTTTTAGTGAAAAAGATCCAATCCTTTGTTACCCATTCATTTGCGTTTGCGTTGAACGCCAGACATAAAGCGGTCATGGTTTCGTTGATATTGCATCTGGGGATTATTCTGCTTCTTTTTACATCACCAATGATAAAAAATATTCCACATTCACAAATCATATTCGTTGACTTTCCCAATGAGACGGGGTTATCGGCCGCAAGCCCTGCCATGAGCTTTCAAGCAGATAAGAAATCAAAAAAAACGACCACTCGCAACCATTCGCCTAACATCAAGCAGGTGATCACCAATGGCCACGACCGGTCATTGGTTCTTGAAAAAAATAAACCTGTCATGATTGCCGAAAGCCCCTTTTCCGAAGATTCAGTGTCAGTAAAGGAAATCGTTCAATTATCGACCGAAATGGTTGCAGGAACAACGGGAGCCGTAAATCTCCACACTGCATCTCCGCCGGCCGGACTTCCTGTCGGAGATGGATCTGGTGGGGAGGCCACGGTGAGCGTGGCGGAGTCACGTTTCGGCGATCGCGGAGCGCCCGTTTTTGTTTATCAGGAAATTCCTGTGTATCCGGCGCTGGCGCGCAGAATGGGAAAAGAGGGCAGGGTTCTTCTCAAACTGCTGATCGATACGGATGGAAAATTGGTGAATGTCGAAGTCGTTGAGGCTGCGGGATACGGCTTTACGGAAGCTTCCATAGACGCGGTGAAAAAATCAACCTATGCGCCTGGGTATCGTGGAGGTGTCAAAGTGGCAACTTGGGCGCTACTTCCGGTCAGTTTCCGCTTGCAGTAATGTAAGCAACGTAACAGGAGCAGGGTGATACCTACGGCTGGGGCGCCCTGCCCGGATGGAGGTGGAATGAAAAAAACAGAGGAGGAAGAGAAATGGCCAGAAATATCTATTTCATGTTGTTTTTATTATTTTTTTTAATTTTACCATTGATAACGTTTGCCGAAGAAAAAACCGCCGCCAAAACACAAGATCAGGATATTACCCAGTTCAAGGAAATTGTTGTAACCACAACGCCTCTTCCTAATCCGGTTACCCCGGTAACCACACGTTACGGGACTCAACACAATGTAGTCACTGAAGAACAACTCAAAGAGCAGAATGGCTTTGATTTTCAATCCGCGTTGCGTGAAGTGCCGGGTGTGATGTTTCAGAGCAAAAACATGATGGGCAGCCAGACCAGCCATAGCCTGTATGTCCGCGGGAGGGGCGCGAGCCATCCCAGTTCCGATTTTGCCATTTTATATGATGATGTGCCGCGTTTCGGCGCTCTTTTCGGTCAGGTGCTGGGGGACGGGATTGCACTTCCCACGATCGGAAGCATCGAAATATTCAAAAGTCCTCAACCGTCCGAATTCGGGAGCGGTTATGCGTCTGTCAATGTCAAGCCCCGATACATGAAGGAAGCAGGGCAGGAGATCATCATTGATGTGAGTGGCGGGAGCTTCGCCACATTCGCCCAGAGTCTCTCCGCCGGCATGAAGAAAGGGCCATATGACATCTACGTGTCGCAAAGCTGGGCTTCCACGAATGGACATGTAGACCATTCCCGGGCACAGCAGCAAAGTTACTACGTCAATGCAGGCTATGATCTCACGCAAAATTGGAATGTCCGTATTTTAGCAAATTATGTCGGAAGCCAGACAGTTGCGCCGATGCCCGAAACAAGGCCGACAACCAACAACGGTGTCAGCTGGCCCATGGCCGAACGATTTGATACCGGGACATTTCTTTCGACTCTGTCGTTGAATAATCGCTATGAAAAGGCAAGCGGTTATCTCAAAGCCTATATAAACGAAACGGATTTCGACCTCCTGCAGGAACTTAACCAAGGAGTCCGCTACGGAAATGAAAGTGGCGGTTTGTGGTCAAGGCAGCACATGAGGCTATATGGACTTCGAATAAAGGAAAAAATGACCCTCTGGAAAGGCGGAGAAATCATTGCCGGTATGGATGTCGATTTGGCCGAGATGAGAAACACGCAACGAACTTACTCTGGTATCGCCGTATCCGGTGTCAACGGCGGCTGCGCCGAACGGATCTGGGAATTTCCCCAGACAACGATTCTATCCCCATATGTCGCCATCAGTCAGTTATTCGGCCGTCCGGAAAGCTTTCATGCAACGCCGTCTGCCGGGTATCGTTACCTGCATCATAACAGGTTCGAGTCCGTATCGTCTTATCAGGCAGGACTCGTTGCGGGTTATGCCCATACAGACTTGAATATCAACTATGCCCGCGGTGTGAATTACCCCTCTGCTGTTGTGCTGATGAATATGGTTCTGGCGAATAATCCCACGGCCGACGCCGAACAATACTGGGGGAAAATCAAACCGGAGACGGTCGATCATTACGAAATCGGGTTAACACATACCTGGCCGAAGAAAGCGTCCCTAGGCGTGACGGCTTTCTATGATATGGGCAAGAACCGCTACCAGGCATATATGTTTGGACCTATTCCTGTTTCATTCAATGATCCTGTCGGCAAATATCAAATTAGCGGACTGGAGCTGACGGGTACCTTCATGCCGGTTAAAAACCTCGAATGCTTTGCCGGCGCCACGTTGATGGATGCGAAAGCGAGTGGCAGCGATGGCATCGAACGCAATCACATGCCCTACACGCCTGGCACTCAGTTTCAGGCGGGCGCAAACTGGTCCTTTCTGGAGCATTTCCGGTTGCGTCTGGACATGCAATACCTGCAGGATGTTTATTCGGCCACCAGCATCAGAACCGGCACCTTCAACTACGGGTTGCTGACCGACAACAATAAACTGGAGGATTTTGTACTGGTCAACGGCAGACTGGGTTATCTGTTTAATTATAAACCGCTGCACATCGGCGATTCGGAAGTGTATGTGGCGGTCAATAATATTTTCAACCGGCATTATGAATATGCAAAGGGCTATAGCATGCCCGGCATTACTGTGTTTGCGGGATTGACGCTGAAGTTTAAATAAATAGTTAACGCGGACGGGGGTGCAAGCCCCCATCTCATGATTTGATAGTGGTTTGGATAGATGAAAAAAAAGGTAATGATCGTATTGACGTTTGCCGCATTGTTTTTCGGGCATCTCTCCGCGAGTCCGAACAGCGCTTGCGCGGAAAACACAAATCCGCGTTATCTGATCGTCACTTCCGATACAATTCTTTCCGGTATGGCGGAAGTGCTTCTTCCTGCCGGGCGCTACAGAGTTGAATCGATACTCCCGCCCGGCCAATGCCCCGGCCACTATGACGTCAAGCTTTCAGATATCGAAAAAATTCATAAAGCTGATCTGATCATCTTGTTTCGAGGCATGCCGTTTATGGAGAAACCGAATGCCGGTGGCCGGGCCAGGCTGGTTGTTGATAATGACACACGAAACTGGATGGCGCCAGACTCATATGTATTCGGCTTGAACCGTCTGGCAGGTGAACTTATCAGACGATTTCCTGAAGATCGCAAAGAAATATTGAAAAGAAAGGAAACAAATATTCGTCTGGTCCGCGACGAAGCGCAGAAACTCAGAAAGCAGATGGTGCAGGCTGGGCTTCCGGGCCGCGCGGTGCTGGCTTCCTCCCTGCAGAAAGAGCCGCTGGAATGGATGGGACTTCAAATTGTCGGAGAATACGGCAGGCCGGAATCACTGTCCACAAAAGATGTTGTCCATCTTTTGAGAATCGGACGGGATAAGGATGTCATCGCCGTTGTCGACAATCTGCAATCCGGACCCGAGACGGGAAAGAGCATTGCCGAGACGCTGGGAAGGCCGCATATCGTTCTCAATAATTTTCCGACTGAACGCGGTTATCTGACAACCCTCAAAGAGAACGTTTATGCCGTACTGGCGGTGACGAGGAAATGACACAGGATATCCTGACATTAAAAGATGTTTCTGTCCGTAAACAAAAGACGCTGGTGCTGAAGGGCATTCATCTTCGTTTGTCGGAAAACGAATTTGTCGGTGTCATTGGTCCCAACGGCGCGGGAAAAACAACGTTACTCAATGTTATTGCAGGCTTTGAAGAATTTGCCGGAGAGCTTCATGTTTTCGGACGAAAAGAGACATGGAAACGAGTCCGCCGGACAAGGTTGCGCATCGGATATGTACCGCAGCTGTTTCCTGTTGATCCGGGTTTCCCGATTCTGGCGGCTGAGGCCGTGATGACAGGTGCCGTGGGGCGAGTCGGACTTTTCCGGAACCCCGGTATAAAAGAGCACGCAGAGGCCGTGCGGCTCATGGAGATGATGCGCATAGCCCATCTGGCCAGTCGGCCGCTAGGTCAGCTATCCGGCGGAGAAAGGCAAAAAATATCTCTTGCGCGCGCGATCCTTCAGAAACCGGATGTGCTGCTTCTGGATGAACCAACCGCCAATCTGGATATTGCCGTTCAGAAAGAGGTGTTGAATCTGATGGATGAAATATCCAAACGCGAAGCTTTGACTATTCTTTTTGTCACGCATGATTTCAATATGCTTCCTGAGCGGATGCGCCGCGTTGTGATGCTCAAAGCCGGGGAAAAGGTTTTTGACGGCGACATCCACAAAGCGCTCAGAAGCGATACCTTGAGCCGGTTGTTTCAATATCCGCTGGAAACCTTCGAGCGCAACGGGAGGCGGTTTGTCTCTTATGGTTGAGCAGCTTCTGGACATCCTAAGCTATCCGCCCATCCAGCGCGCCGTCATAGCCTGCGTCCTTTGCGGCGCCAGTTGCGCGCTGCTGTCCGTCTTTGTGGTACTCATGAAAATGCCGCTTATTGGCGTCTCCATGTCGCACGCGGCTTTCGCGGGCGCGGTGCTGGGGCTCTTGCTGGGTATTAACCCTTTTTTAAGCGGTTTCATTCTGTGCCTACTGGTGGCGGCCGTTCTGGGCCCACTGTCGGACCGGGCGGACATCGCCCCTGAAAACCTGCTGGGTATCCTGTTTTCCTTTCTGATGGGCATCGCATTTCTGGGCATGGGCATTCTCACCCAGACCAAGGCGGGTGCGCTCAATCTGATGTGGGGAAGTCTTTTGAGTTTATCCGAAACGGACGTATGGGTACTGACGGCGGTAACGGCGGTTCTCATTTTGTTTGTCATTTTGTTTTTCAAGGAAATCCGCGCCGTCTTGTTTAACCGGCGTGTTGCCGCCTCGGCCGGTGTGCCGGAGCGGATGATTTATTACATGCTCCTCTTTTTAACCGGCGCAGTGGTATCTTCCAATTTGGCCACCGTCGGCGGACTCCTCATTTTTGCATTGCTGGTCCAGCCCGGAGCGACGGCGCTTCAGTTAACCTATAACCTGAAGTCTTTTTTCTGGATATCTGCTATCTCCGGAATTCTTGCCTGCGCGTTGGGGCTTGTTGTGTCTTATATTTTCGATATCCCGTCAGGCGCATCGGTGGTTCTGATAGCGACGCTTCTTTTTGCGCTGGCCTTTTTGTTCTCACCCAAACGCCGTTTGATCAAACGCAATGAAAGGAACCCCTCATATGAAAATGACGTCCGATGAAATCTATGGCGCGCGAAAACAATTTTTTAACGATGCAGCCGAAAAGTGGATTGAGATGTGGTACCGTGATCCCGAAACTGGGCAACAAAAAAAACATAAGGAAGACTTCGAACGGCTCTTTTCGCTGATGCCGCTTGCGCAGGACGATTGTGTTCTTGATACAGGATGTGGATCGGGCATTATGGTTCCGTATATCCTGGATAGCATAGGCAGGTCCGGTACACTCTATGAGCTGGACTTTGCCGAAAAGATGATTGAGACCAACCGGCGGCTACACAGGCAGGATAATATCCGCTTTATCGTAGCAGACGTTGAGCGTGCGCCGCTTGCCGCTGAATCCTGCAATGTCGCGGTATGTTTTTCCTGCTTTCCGCATTTTCAGGACAAGGAAAAAGCCATCGCCGCCCTTGAACGCATCCTGAAGCCACAGGGGGTTCTGGTCATTGCGCATTTCAATTCTTCGGAAGGGATCAATCAACATCATAAGTCCTGTCATGCCGTGATGCACGACCATCTGCCGGACGAACAAACCATGCGGAAGATGATAACAAGCAGCGGTTTTTACATTGAGATCTTCATTGACGAACCGGGGTTCTACTACATCCAGGCCAAAAAATAATCCTTGACCGTATGGTATTATTATTGTTATATTTCGTGTTACTATGATAGCGCGGGGAGGTCGAAAATATGTCAAAACTAGTCCGTTTCGGAGTGTCGCTGGAGGAAGATCTTCTTACCCAGTTTGACCGACTGATCAAGCAGAGGAAATACACCAACCGCTCCGAAGCTCTGCGCGATATGATCCGTGAAGAACTAGTCAAAAAAGAGTGGACGGAAAATAAGGAAGTAACGGGTGCAATCACACTTGTTTACGATCACCACACCCGCGAACTGGTCACCAAAGTGCTGGATGTCCAGCATGATTATCATTCCTGCATTTTATCCAGTCAGCATATTCACATGGATCACCGCAACTGCTTTGAAATTATCGTGACCAGGGGAAAAGCGAAAGAAATCGAAGAGCTCTTTCAGAAGCTCAAGTCCATCAAGAGCGTCAAGCACGCGGGATTTATGATGGCAACGCAGGGCAAGCACATTCCCTGATAATGACGGTCAGCTTTTTTTGTGCGCAGGGAATGCAAATACGTTGTCCATCACTCGATTGCAGCATTTTTGTGGGCAATGGTCATCTCGCCGCAGACAGCGC
The DNA here is from genome assembly GCA_002347685.1 of Syntrophaceae bacterium UBA2280. Lineage (GTDB taxonomy): Bacteria > Desulfobacterota > Syntrophia > Syntrophales > Smithellaceae > UBA8904. The sequence goes on along the minus strand of DDWS01000063.1, from coordinate 22,445 downwards.
ATGGCTCGGAGGGGCTGCAAAGGGGTGTATAGAGTGTCATCGAAGTGCACCTTTGTGATTGTAAAGATATCTCCTAATTTCTTATTGAGGTGGAATAAACGTTCCATTCTATTTTTCTGTTGATCGATCTTTGTTGCCGGTTTTTCTATTGCTAAATCATTTACGCTTTTTTTACTCTTTTTATCTTCTCGGAGCTCGGAGTACTGAAGTATCCGTTTCCTGCTTATGGGCCTCTTTCTTATGCATATCCCTCCTGATAGCGGTGGATCTTTATTAAATCGTGCACGATGCAGAAGAAAATCCACTGCGCGTTGACCTTTGTTTTGCCGCGCAAGGTGAAACGGTCCAGCTAGTCCTCTTTCATCATATTTACAAAATGATTTACAAGCAGCGGAATATCCTCCGATCTTTCTTTAAGGGAGGGTATTTTCAACTCTACAACCATCAGGCGATAGTTAAGATCTTCCCTGAATTCACCCAATCTGACCTATTCCTTCAGGTCCTGATTCGTGCAGGCAATAACACGAGCATCGGTCCTCGTGGGAACGGATTCACCCACTCTCTCGAATTCTTTTTCTTCCAAAACTCTTAAAAGCTTGATCTGTATTCTTGGAGAAACGTCGCCTATTTCGTCCAATAGAATTGTCCCCCCTGAGGCGGCTTGGAATCGGCCAACCATATCTTTTGAAAATGATAGATCGGTTTTCGCCCCGCTTTCTTCCCTTTTCCTTCAGGCCCGCCGCGGGCGTTCATTCTTGAAGTACGGGCCTTGCGTTCACTTTTCACCAGGCCGCCTTTCCGGCCGAGCAATTGTGCCTGCGTTCCCAGTTCATATTGGACAATGCGGGTCACTTTTTGCGCTTTGAGCGCAGCTATTCTCTCCAAATTATACAATCCCGGATACTTTTTACCCTTCTTCTTTCCAATGGCTTTTTGGAGATTCTTCCTCGCAGCAGCTAGTTTCTTTTCGCTCCGAACAGCCCCCCCCCTTTCGTTCCAAGGACACGGGCGGCTTCATAAATTTCACTTCTTATTGGCCAATGTATTTCTTTTATTTGTTTGCTCATAAATTTTCATTTTTTGCTTGTTTTGCCTTCCTGCTGAATATTTGGCTATATTTTAATTTTGGCTTTTTTTCGTCTGGTGGAAATGACGACCAGAGAGGGCAGATACACGACACTTTAGGAGGACGCCCGAAGTAACCCGTGCTCTGCCGCCCCTGATACTGTCCACATTACCTCCGCTATTGCTATGCCACTTCACATCCTCCCGGCCTGAGGGACTGGGTTTTTACGGCCCTAGTTGATAGTACCCCACTACTTCTGAAAATATCGCATGAGCAGAAACATCAAACCGCCCTGTGTCGCTATAGCGGCGGCCATGATCATCAACTCTGCCGAGGGGCGGCACACATAGGCTGCTCTGGCTATTCCTTTACGTGTCGTCATCATCGCAATACCAATGAACATCCCGATGTATCCCATCGCAAGGTCCAGGAGTGACCTTTTGTGAATATTTATTTCTATTTCCCGGTTAAAGCCCTTGTCCACTTCGCCTCCGTCCTAACTAAGCGCCGCGCCTATCGCGCCGGTGCAAACATTGTATTGGTGCACCTGTGTGTTGTACTTGTTTCCGTTATCCGCAATCGCCCTGGTTTCCGCCATGTAACGGGCGCGGAACTGCATTGGCTCACGGCTCATCCTCCCCAAAGATATTGAGAAACCCGTAACCGAGACCCTTGGCATGCCCGATGCCACTGTCCAGAGCCTTCAGAAAAACGTCAATGTCCGCAATCTTTGCGACACCCCGTACCATGACCGAAGACAGGGTAATGGTCTTTTCCTTCCGCGTGGATCGCCTTCCCCCTTCGGTCTTGAAAACAAATCTGGCTTCGAGGCCCGCGTCCTTCAACTTCTGGCCGATCCACTCCTTCAGCCGGTAGTCCTCGATGGGCAGCCGGCGGTTCTTGCCGTCCATGAACTTCGTAACCACAGGGTTGACCCGCAGCGAAAAAGCAAGCTCATCGCCTTCACAGATCATGTCGATGATACCTGACACATTCCGGAAATGAACCAGGAAATCCCGAGTATATCTGGGCGCCTGTTCACTAAGGACAAGCACTTCGTAGCGATTGCGCTGAAAAAGGAATCTTCCCTCGAACAACTCTTTAAGATCCTGGTGAACCCGGTAGTCATCCCCGCCCATGCCATTAATTCTGGTCAAATAATCCACTTTCATCTCCTTTCGCCCCCGCACCCGCGGGGAATATTACATGACCACCATTGGAGGACATTTTTAAATTGAGAACTCATGAACCCATCACCTCAACCACTCTCTTATTGTCGTGTCCAAGGCTTTCCAAACTTCCCAAAAATACAAATAATCACCTCGGCACCCGACTCGTTCATAGCCTTTCAATTTTATTTTTTCTTCTCCATTTTGTACCGGCTAAAGAAAATTTCCTGCCGTCTTCGCATTTCTGCCCTTACCGGCAGGAACGGTAATTCGCTTAATATTGTTATTTCTTGTATCGCTTGGACTATTTCATTTCGTTTTCCTTGTCTAACATGAACAACCAAATTTTGTTATGCGTATTATACCATAACGCTTAGTATATGTCAAGCTATTTTCCAGCTATTTTTCCATGTCCTGGTAGGACAGAGAATGAAGTCAAAAAAAAATATATTGCAAGGAAGTGAATGTGATGAATTGTGGATGGACATTCGCGAACGGCGCATGCATTCTATTTACTCTATCTTTTCAGCCACAATCTATAGCCGGTTGGGGTTGTGCATGGCGCCGAGGGAGATCCCCGTTGCTTCCCGAGAGCACAGGGAGTAGTTTCATTCCAGGATGAAGGCATCTGTTTCCGCCATGGCGGCAGGTCATCCCGATACATCATAAATAACTGCCGTTTTGCACCGGAATCAGATGCCTTCCTGCAGCGGATTTCATTAAAAGGCGGCAAGATCAGAGCGGAAAGCCTATCTGCTTATAATAATTAGATGTTACATCAGCCATTTTTTTCCTCGTCTTGTGGTTCTGAACGGGGGATCATATTCTTTCTTTTAAATGATCTATAGCTATCCATTCTTTCTGTTTGTTCTTTAAATGGCCGTGATGAATTAAACAATGGAGCGCTCAACCGATGACGTTTATCAATGGGAACGTTTATGGAAATATTCTGCAGTGTTTCGTTTGCATGTTTCGATATCTCCTCCTTGATTTCGATGATTCTTCTTTGATGGGGGGCGTAGTCTTTCAGAAGTTCTTCAGACAATCTTCGTAATTGCAATTTATGCCTCTCAGTCGCGTCCTCCAAATTATGGCGCAGTTCCTCAATCTCTCTCCAGTTCCGATGTCCTTGAATGCAATAATATTCTATACCTATCTCTTGCGACGTCAAAATATAAAGGTATTTTATTAATAACTTCAACGTCCAATACTTTTCTGATGTTTTCCTCAACAATCTCCCTGAATTTTCCTGGCAATACCGCTTCAAGCCTGGATTCCCGTCACCTCATAACGATGAAGGCGGAACCACACCAAGGGTATTGTAAAGTTCCTATTGTTTCTTGGTGATGTCGCCCACTCGCAAGTCTTTTCCGGGTCTGCCAAAGCATTCGATCACATCAAATTGATCCAGCAAGCTTTGAATCGTGTACTTGCCAAACAGCATGGATTCCCGGGAGTTCAATATGAATTCTCCCGGGAATTTTTTTGCAGTCAAAATACCCTAAATCAGTCGATCCTGAAAAACATTATATCTATATAATATAACAGAACAAACGATTGATTTAATGCCATGTAATTTGCAGGATTTCGACAACAAAACCACAGAAAGCTTGCAAATTTTACCTATGAAACCAAAGCGATCACCCCAGCACAGTCGGCAAGAAGAATTGTTTCGTTCGGAGCTTTGCCAGATCATCGATCTGCGCCCCCCCTGGTAAGGCTGACCAAAACGGTTGATTGGAATCGACTCGACGAGCTGTTCGGCGCGACCTACAGCCCGGATCAGGGTCGCCCGGCCATCAGCACTCGCCTGATGGTTTCCCTGCATTACCTCATCAAGTACATGCACAACCTCAGCGATGAAGACGTTTTGTCCGGTTGGGTCGAGAATCGTATTGACATTCTCGTGAACAACGCCGGGTGAACTAAACTAGCCAAGAAGTTGATCGGAAGATCAAAGCTACAGCGGCAAATGGAATTCCAGGGCATATATGTTCGAACAGACTCTTTTGCTGGCCTTGCAGAAGCTTCATCCGATTGGTAATATTAAAGGTTAAACAAGTATTTAGAAATTAATAATATAATTTGACCTGTTCTTGGCTTCACATTCAGTGTCCAGTGAAGTCCTATCCTGGTCTACAAAGGTTACCTACAACTAAATGATTTGAAAATAGCTGTGTTCGGAAGATTTGATCAAACGATCAAATCTCACCGGCAGCCATGCAGAGATTTGCTATTTTCCCCCTTTGTATTCCTTAAATCCCTCCAGCAATTTTTGGAATGAAATGGGCTTGTATTTTTCAAAACTTTCTTCGTCCACGTAAACAAAGTCATACTCCACGTCTGTTTGCACATGGTTGACGTCTTCGCACCATTGCCGAAGCCGTGCCATTTTCAACGGCACATCCAAGTCCTCCCGACCTTTCGTTTCGACAATGACAATCCGCTTCCTGGAGAGCTTGACCATAAAATCCGGGTAGTAGTTGGAAATGTCACCATCGGCATTGACATAATCAAGCTTGAAATGCACTGCCATGTAGTTCTTCGCAAAAGAGACCACATCGTCGCAACCTTCCAGGAAGTTGGCGAATTGAAGTTCCAGTTGGTTGTCGCCAATGATACGGTTAAAGACGCTTTTCTTCGGCACAAGGTAGCCTTGATCCTTGGCTACAAAAGGCCGGGTCTGGCGCAACTTGATCGTGTCGCGAATTTCGGCATCGCCTTTGTCCCTGACAGTCAGTGCATTGATAGCTTTTTTGAAGGTCTCAATCAGTGTCTTGGTGGCAGCCAGTTCCGACAGATTGCGTAATGTGTTGGGATCTTCCAGTTCCACAGAACGGTCAAACAACTCCTCTTGTACAAACGTTTTGACCTTGCCATACAGCACGTCATAGCCACTGACCAGACGCAGATCCTTCATAATAGTCTGCGCGAAGTAACCGATCACGCTACGGTAGTCAGCAACGCCTGCCGTGTCGAGAATTGTGGTATGCGTTGTCTCGCCGTTGGCTATGTCCTTAAAGACGATCTCCCGCTGCTGCTCTTCGCTGAACTGCAAATACAGCAATCGCTGATGCCCCAGCGTGCCCACATCCAGATCACCAAGACTTTTGTATTCCCGATAAACACGCGGCGTCAATACCGGGATTTCAATGTCCAGAGCGTCGATGTCCTTCTTCACGTTCTCCTTGTCAACTTCGACCACCAGCGGCGTCTTCGGCCCCGTCCCTTCGCCCATCGCTTTGCGCTCCAGCACCACGCCTTCAGCCTGTATGGATTCCACGAAATCCATGAAGGCATTTGTACCGACCACACTGACGTATTCTTCGACATCGCCGGGATACATTTTGCGCAAACCCCGGCCCAGCGTCTGTTCTGGAAGGATATTGCTCTGAGCGGCATAGGCGCGCAGTCCCACTATGGTAGTGACATTGCGCACATCCCAACCTTCTTTGAGCATCATGACCGAGACGATGGCCTTGTATGGGCTGTCCATGCCGTCAATCTCATTGGCCTGTTTGCGCAGTTTCTCCAGTTCATCTTTGTCCTTGCCGGAGGCGGATTCGGAAATATCGCCGTTGTTCTTGGTGTGAATGACCAGTACGGCGTCTTTCAAGTCCGGGTAATGCCCTTCCAGATACTCGGCCACATCGTCGCAATTGCGCGTATCGTCGGTCATTACGAACAGGATCGCCTTCTTGCCCATCTTCTCGTGTTCAGCGTATGCTTTGCGCCACTCGATCACACCCAAATGGATATAGTCCTCGTATTTCTCGGTGTACTTCGCGCTCTGGCGCTCCTGCAATTTCGCGCGGCTCGGCGCGTCTGGCAAAACGGGATGTTTGACCACGTTTTGCGATATGGCCTCTACCAGCGGGTAATCAGCCACGGTTTGCACAAAAATAGAACCGTTGTTGTGCTTGGGCGTGGCCGTCGTGTCCACCTGCATACTCAGCGCCGCCCCCTTCTGCTTCAGCCGGTTGTGAATATCCTCAATGGCTTTGAACCAGGCCATGCGCGGGTCGTGAATATGGTGCGCCTCGTCATTCAACACCATTAACTCGTCAATATCCCGAACGATCATGCCCAAGTCCACTTTGGAATCTGTGGTCGCTCCTGTGGGACGCTTGCCCAGAAAATAATCCCGCATGTCTTCATCATCGGGTGAAGGCGGGATGTCGTCGCCCGAATAAACACGGTGGATGTTGGTAAGAAAGATATTGCCCGTAGGCCGGGTGATACGAACTTCGTCTTGCAGATGCAGCGTCAGTTGAAAATCGTCGCGCCAGTTGCGCCCGTCCACGCCGTTATCCGGCAGCACCGGATCTTCGAAAAAGATACGGAGCCCCTGGAAATCCCGGTAAATCCGATCCAGAACGATTATGTTGGGCGTAATGACCAGAAAATTGCGCGCCAGTTCCGATTCCGGATCATACAGTTTGTGATAAAAGCTCCATGCCAGTACCAGGCTCAACACCTTGGTCTTGCCGCTGCCTGTCGCCATCTTCACCACGAACCGCCGCCAGGTTTCGTCGAACATGCTCCCGGATACAAGACCGCTTGCATCGAAACGCATCAAATCGTGCTTGTCCTTAACTCCCACCACATCGTAGAGATAGATGATCGTCTCCAACGCCTCGCGCTGGGCGAAGTAGTATTCATACTCCACCATTGTTCCGTCGGTCTTCGGCAACAGGTGCGGAGTTTTGAACCACCAATTGAGCAGGCTCCGGCTGGTGTCCGCCGCGCCCGCGTATCCGCCCTCCCGAAACTCTTTCACCTTGCGGCGCAGCTCCGCCACCAGCGGCGGCATGAGTTTCTCCATGCTGCTTTCCCGCAGCGCCTCATCGGCGGGAAACCAACGAATTTCCGGATCAAGAATTGCGTGCGGGGATTTCGGAAAGTCTTTATGCAGTGCCATGTCCGGTTACTCGCCTTTCTTTTTTGCGGGCATCTGAGCCTTGCCGAGTTGCTTGCGCTGTTGGGTCTCGATCTTCTTGATACTTTCCACCATCGGCAATTCTTCGGGCATTGTACCGCCCAATTCCCGGATGGTTTGCCGCACCTTTGCGCCGACTTCACGATGTGTCCGGTTCGCGGCGTCTTTCCCCTTCACCTCGTCCCGGCGCAGCTTCTCCTCTGCCTGAGTCGCGCGAAACAGGTTTGCCGCCAATTCCGTACTGCCCATGTGATCCAGAATCTTCTGGCTCTTTTTCAAGCCTTTCCGGCGGTGAATGTCATCTTGTTTCAGCCCGCCATAAAGCCCCATGTATCCGTGATTCTGAAAGATGGCGTAGTCTATTGGTTCGATGACGCCAGCGCCCTTGGCTGCGTCGGCCAATTGAACATTATGACGCCGAATTTCTCCTCGCAACAAAACGCGCCGTTCATCCTCGCCGCGCGCATCGGCCAATTCCTGCCGCCGCGTCTGGATGGCGAAATAGGTTTGACCCTGCGCCACAATCTCCTTGTTGGGATCAGCGTTCTGAATAACGAGGTAGCAGGCATAGCGTGAAAGCAACATGACCTTGATTTCCCGGATTGCGCCACTCCCAATCTCGACCATTTTGCTGATGTCAGCAAAATGGTCATCAATACGATGCCCACTATTGAAACACGCCAGCTTAGCCTTCTCTATTACAGCTTCGAAGTTCCGGTATTGCGTGTATTCCAGGACATCTGCCAGGTCGCGGCTCTCCCAATACTCGTTATTCGCATCGTTCGTGCGCTTGATCCTCTCAAAAGGCGATGTATGTCCGCCGGTTGTCTTCTTAATTTCCTTTGCCACTATTTCTTGCCTCCGTTCTTACCCACGCTCACATCCACAATCGTCATCGTGTCGTTGCCGAAGATGTCCACCACCTTAACCGCGATCTTGCGCCGTCCCGGCGTGCATTCGTGAAAGACGCTCTTCAGTTCCAGAGACCGATCCTTCTTGGTGCGGAAAGTCTGCCACTCGTTCTCAAATATGTAATCGCCGGTCCAGACTTCTTCCCATTCACCATTGCTCCCCCCTTTTCCAAAGGGGGGTTGGGGGGAATTTATAGGTACCCGAATGATTTCCCGTTTGCTCTCGAAGTCGAAGTCCACCGACCAGTAATCAATCCAGTCTGTCCAGTTCCTGGTCAGCACTTCGCGCGTGACGATGCCGTCCTTGTCCTTGCTCACCTTGACGATTTGCCCCTTCTCCACCACAATCCGGCTGCCTTTGTTCTTGATCGCCGCCTCCGCATTGGCAATCGAATCCTGCGAGTAGAACACCGAGAAGTCCGTCAGCTCCATGGCCACGGCAGGCAACTGGCCTTTCTTTCCTTCACGCAAAATCGGTCTGACCTCGATGTAGGACACGTCGTGGAAGACCACCTGATTTTTCTCCACGGCCCGCTTGTCAAACACCTCGGCAGGAATATATTTCGGCGCGATGTCAATGCCCTTAGCCCGCGCTTCGTCCAGCACGTTGGGGAACAGCCCCATCTCGAACTCAAAACCCAGAACATCCACCTTGGTGATGTGCTTTTTCCGGCATTCCAGAATGATCTCTTCGACGAACAGCCGCGTCACCGGCAGGTTCACCGGTCCTACAGCCACCAGCCGTCCGGCTTTTTTGCCGTGGAAGCTGGCAAAGCCATCCGTCTTCTCCGCCCGGTATGCGCGCAGAATCAAATCGAGGAAAGCCGCTTCTTTTTCTTCCAGTTGCTTGCGCTGTTCTTCCTCGCGCAGATTGGGATTGACGCCGATGTAGTGCTGGCGCTCGTACTTGCCCAGATTGAGAATTTCAAAAGCACGGTAGTCCTTGCCTTCGGCCTTGAGTTGCCGCTGCACGCCGATCAGCCGCTTACGGGTGGTGTGGATGGCGAACTTACCCAGGTCGGAGATGATCCACTTGCGTCCCAGTTTCTCCGCCACGGCTGCGGTGGTACCAGAGCCGCAGAAAAAGTCGGCGACCAGATCGCCAAGCCTCGACGAAGCCTTTACAATTCTTTCAATAAGCGCTTCTGGTTTTTGAGTTGGATAACTAACGCTTTCTTCACTGTACCCCAAAGCATTAGCTGTAATATCGGTCCAGATATTCGGCAGTTGCTTTCCTTTGAGCTCCCTTTCTTCGAGGAAGTACTTCTCACGAATTGTGCTGCCTGTGAAATACAACTTGCCCTCTAATTCGAGTTGGCTCATTTTTTCTTTGCTAACCCGCCACCCACTTTGAGGATGCGTCCAAACATTACCTGCCAAATCTGTATAATCATATCGCAGATTTGGTCTATCGGACTTCTTAGGGTTTATTAAAGGCTGAGTGGTATATTTGCCTTTCCCATCGTTATCCTCTTGGTTGTATGTCTTTATGTCATCATCAGATAATTGCTTTGTGACAGGTTCGAAACAGTAATTACTACTTTTCGAAAACCACATTATGTAATCAGTATTGTTTGGAAGATTCTTATAAACTGATTTTCCAGCACTGCTTCTTTGCCATAATATTTCGTTTGCAAACCGTTCTTTTGAGAAAACCTCTTCCAGTACTGTCCTCATGTAGTGGTTCAATCTATTATCACAATGCACATAAATACTCCCATCCTCGGCCAACAGATCGCGCATCAGTACCAGCCGTTCGTAGATCATGGCGATGAAGGAATCTGCGCCCTTGCCCCAAGTGTCGCGGTAGGCGATTTCTTCCAGGATGTTGGGTTTTTTGGTGAAGGTTTCCGTTTGCCCTGAGCCTGTCGAAGGGCCAATCTCGATGTCCATGCTGAAATCCGCACCCACATCAAAGGGCGGATCAATGTAGATCAACTTGATGCCGCCCTGCTTCTCGATCTCCTCACGCAGCGGGCCGTTCTTTAGCGATGCGAGGATGAGCTTGTTGTCGCCCCAGATCAGTTTGTTCGTCCAGCCCTTTAGCTGGCGACCACGCTCGTCAAAAAGCAATCCTTGTGATGACGTATCCTCTGGTTTTTCGGCGCGCGGTTCGTCCACCTGCTCGATGACCTGAAACGGCAGGACGATATTACAGACCTCGCTGGTCTTTCCATTCCAGACCAGTTCGACCTCGCGCTTGTCGGCAAACAGTAGAAACCGATACTTATCCGGCAACGGTTTTTCTGCCTCAATAAAGCGGATGATTTCCTGCTGTTCCTGTTCAGTCAGTCGTGGCATAAAAACTCTCTCCTTAGCGGTATGTTGAACATTACGACATCGCTTTCTTGTCATCCACCACGCCAGTGAGGGCGAGGATGCTAGCAACGACGCTTTGAAGCGTTGTGCTGGGCTTCGCCTCCTTCTGCGCACGTTCAATGATCGCCGCAATGACGACCGGGTTTTTGATGGCGTGCTTGCGCTTGGGAATCGCAAATTCCGATTGGCAGTCTCCGAGCAATTTTTCAAACAAGGCTTCGCCGATTTCAGCCTTGAGCGTGCATTCAAGGTTGCGCTTGAAACAGCAATGATGTTTTTCTCGGTGTTCGGGCCAATCCTCTTGAGGTTTTCCAACAATGCGCAAGAGGCGATGATTATCGCAGGGGTCTGGTTTCCCATCAAGGGGTTTCCCGCATGTTTTACAGACTCCTGCGGTTTCACCTTTTTCACCGTCAGAGTCCCATAACAGATAGACAGGAATTCCGAACTCTTGAAAAATGATTGCTGGACGATCCATGCTGCGCTTGCCATTGACCGGAATGACAGACACACCGAGGCTTTCGAGATCCCTGCTCATGGTGCGAGCAGCACCCATAACCGCAGCGTAATCATCCTCGCCTTCAACAAGTACTACTGCATCTGCAAAGAATCCCTCATTCACCGCAGGCGTAATGATTGATTGAAGCCTGCTGATCAGGGTCGCGCCTGTGTATTTATCGCCCTTGCTTCCGTCGGCTTCCCAAACTTTTCCCGCTACTTTGTCCAATGTTGTTGCGACAACATTAGTGATGCGCGGCTTCCCTAAGCCATTATCGGATTTTCTGAGTAGCCTAATTTGATTGAATCGGTCAAGTCCTACAAACAGCGGCGAGTGGGTGGTGTAGATAACCTGCGTCTTTTCGGCGACGCCAGGTGTTGTCCCGTTTGCCAGCTGCAGGAAGATTTTTGCGAGATGTCTTTGTCTGTTCGGATGCTGGTAAAGTTCCGGCTCTTCAATCGCCAAGACGAGATTGGGCAACGTCACTTTGGCCTCTGGCTTTGGCTCTGACGATGGAGACGATTCCGTTGTATCTTTCGGCTTACCCTCATTCACGGATTGAGCCATTGCGAGATGTTGAAGCATCGTCAAGATGAATGCCCTTTGTAGTCCGTGCCCAGTTCGGTTAACAGCAGTTGCGTAACGGTCTTCGACCAGTTTCACGTCCGCTTTTGGCATTTCGATTTTTATCTGATCCAGAGGAAGCCAACGAAGATCGACGGTAGCATTCGGGACGAACGATTGTAAGGTCGTGGAAAGCTGTCCCGCCAAACCGTTCAATTCTTCAAGATTCTCTGGGCGCATGATCTCTTCATATTTCTGCTGTGTTTCTTCCCGCAGTTTCTTGAATGATTCCTTGTTGGCGACAACGCTGCGAACGACCATGTCCATCAAATCAGTAAGAACAGACCCGCGGCCTTCTGCCGCGTCGGCTGAGGCATCCCGCACTGCTGGAATAAAAAGAAAACGAGTGAACCGACCAAGGTAGCCACGACCAACCTCTGTGAACCCGAAGAAACGCCCTTCATCGCGCTGCCGTTTGCAGATATCTGAATGATCCGCTTCCCATTTTGTAAGGGTGGGCTCTACATCCGCAAGGTTGCTCCATACCGGCAGATCGCCATATTCAGATTTTACTCTGATTGCATCGTATTCAGTTCTTGCCGTCTTTCCACGGTCTTTGACGGCGAGACCATTTCGAATTCCTTGAAAATCGGGATTCTGTAAGGAGGCACCGTGATATGTAGCCGTAGACTTGCCACCATCCAATTTGAAAACACGCTCAACGGTTAATTTGTCACCCTGCAAGTATCCCCCAAAGAATTCGGCTGCCTCTTTGGATAAACCGGCAAAAGTGATACTCACGACGATTTCAACCGTCGTGTCTGAGTTATAGAAATCCTCTGTGTCAATGCGAGCAGACGGGCTGTAGAACAACACCAAGGCGCGCAGGAAATTTGATTTGCCGGCTCCGTTCGGGCCAACCAGTGCGGTCAGCGCATCAAACGAGAACGTTTCGTTGACAATGGATCGAAAGTTCTGAACCCTGATAGACTCGATAAACATGGCTTCACTCCCTTGCAGCACATTATGACACTGAAATTATTCCCATTTAGCGCACTCGTCTGGAATAAAGCTTCCTTACATTTTTATTTATGAATGCATTTAGTTCTTCACCAGAGTCAGCTAACTGCTTCATCGTCTCGATTTTGTTTTGTCCTGCGCTTGCGTAAGTGTATTCATATACAGACCCTGTCTTGAACTCCACTTGAATCCAGTCCGGTCCATATTCATATGCCGCAACTCCTGTGTCTCCATCTATATCTCGATAAGTTTTCATGCTTTTCTCCTTTGTCTATTTGTCTCTCGTTCATATCGAATGTTTTAAGCTACAGTGGAACAACAGCTGCCTCCCCAATAAAAGCATATCTTTCCGGAACACAGGTAAAGATAACAATCTGGCATTGCTTGGCATACGTTCCTCCCTTTTTTAGTCGGTTTACCAACAGCATAATCGTGATTCCGGGGGTATCATCAGCGATGTTTCCCCAATTATTGGGGAGATTATCTGATACTTAGGCAGGGTTACGTCAGTCTTTACAGGTGATCCGGCTGTTCTTCCATGATCTTGCCATCCTGAAGCACAATGACACCAACGCCTGCCTGCTGGGCCCGCTGTCGGGCCTTCCGGGCTGCGCGCTTTAATGCAATTTCCGCATTGATAAAATCAGGATCGCGTTTTTTCCCACCTGCGGTGGAATCCAGTTTTTTCGCACTCATTGTATCCCCTTCTCTTCGATCAGTATCGGCGTTTTCGATGAATTATCATAAAGCGCCCATTCATCGACAATCGGTTTGTATATTTCTTCAAAATTACGGAGACCTGATGCGAATCTGCGGCGAATCGTCTCTTCGGGAACGTTATGGCCGCCCGCCTTCACCCTCTGACGCACCCGCGCGATGGCCAATTCGGGCGATGCAAGGCGCAGAAAGAAGAGTTTTACCATAAATCCTTGCTCCCGCCACACGGATATGTGTCTTGCATAAATTCGACCACTCAAAGTTGTTTCAAATGCAAAACTGTCTCGATGTCGAACATGTTCAAAGATTTCCAATAACATCAACCGCCCGGCCTTAACCGTGACTCGATCCGGGTCAAAAGGAGCAAGTCCGGCGGCAATTAAATCAGCGTTGACAAAAATGGGACAGTCGGCCTCATTGGGTAGAAACTCCTCGGCAAAGGTCGTTTTGCCGGCACCGTTTGGCCCGGCAATGATGATAATTCTACGTCCCAGCTTCTTGTTCATCTCACCTTTCACCGTCACAATTCATTGCATCCGATCTGTTGTCTTTGCACTCGCGTACTCTTTGTATTTCCTCCCCGACGGGCGGCTGCACCATGATGATCTGTGATCCATGATTATCGGATTTAATGATAATCATGGATAAAAAGCAAGTCCCATTCTACGCCGATTGAAAAGCACTGATCAGATTGATAAGCAACTGGCGAACGTTTGAGTTAGGTATAGCCTGCTACAGTGGAACAACAGCTGCCTCCCCGATAAAAGCATATCTTTCAGGAACACAGGTAAAGATAATGATCTGACATTCCCGTGCGGCTACCGCCAATACGGCGCCCATCAATTTTAGACGCTCCTGGTCGGTATAACCCAGCGCATCATCTAAAATAACCGGTGTTCCGCCATCCTTTGCCACTATCATGGAACACGACAACCGGTACATCAAAGAAAGTTGTTCTCTTGTACCACCGCTAAGGGAATCGAAGGGAACCGTGACACCAGAGACTGTTCTGCTGGTAATTTTTAAATCATCGTCGATAGTCACCTGAAATGAAGGGTCGAAGACCAAACGTCCGAGTCTTTCCATTTTTTCTTTAAGCGGGGCCACATAAGCCCGGCTCGCCTTGTCCCGCTCTTCGCTTATGGTATCAAAAAGGCATTTGGCCGCGATAGCTCTTTGGGTGGTCGCCTGGTTTTTGAGCTGTAATTGTTCAAGTTGATTCTTTGCCGCGTTTAATTTTTCGTGAAGGCCCTCTTCGCCCTTAATTTTAAGACGGGTTTGGATCTCAAGCAGCCCCCTGTCTTTTGAATCATGGCTGATTTTTATCGTTTTCAAGGACCCTTTGGTAGAATCTGCCAGGGCTTTTATTTGTTCAGGGTTGAAAGCTTTTAAAGAGTCTGCGGCTGCACGATATGCAGTGTCTTCTGCGAGCACAGCCCGATCGGCAGAAGTCAAGTTTCCATCGAGTGTTTCATCAGATTCTTTTTTACGGGCCTTATCGAGGTTTTCTTGAGTCTGTTTGAGATCTTTGGCCAACTGCTCAAGCTTTGCCCCGGCTTCTCTGTGCTTGATATTGATACTGTCGTAGAAGGAGCGGGCAGACTCGAGAACTTTACGCGTAGTTTCTAATTCGCCATTCGCAGCCTGAAGATTTTCTTCGGCCTTTGTCCGATCTTTTTTTGCCATGTCGAAATCAGGGCAAATCGCTGGTTCTTTAACTCGTCTGACAAGGTAGTTCGGCACGCTTTGCTGGAGACTGTGCAACCTTTGTTCAAGGCTTTCGTAACTAATATCCCTGAGGTTATCCTTCTCGACTTGAACCTTGTTTTCAACGACCCGCATTGCCTCCTGGCGTTCGTCATACGCTTTTCTGGCTTCATCCGGCCCAGCCACACTAGCGGCGGCACAGGCAGCATGGAGAGCCTGTCGAGCGTCTTCGGCCTTTCGGGCAAGCCCTTCTATGCTGGAGCCTGCGGTTATTTCGATATCAAGCGTTCCAGGAATGGACACCGTAGTCTTATCTGAGACGGATATTTTACGAACTTCATCAATGTCGAGTACCGCATCTGTACCGTCAATGGAGAGGCGACATTTAGATCTGGAATGAAGAAGAACGCTTGGCGAACCTATTTCCATCTTGGCACAGGCGTTATTGTATGCGAGTTCAGCATCTTTTATTCTTTTTAAGGTTTCGGCGTCCACCTTGTTCTGCGCCAACACCGTCTCCGCCTGGGCGGCGTCTTTGCGTGTCTGGTCAATCCGTTGTTTGCGTTCAAGTAACAGATCCAGATCGAGCTTGTCATGATAATAATCGAAATCCGACCTATTCAATGTGGCGCGAGATTCCGCTTCCTTTCTCTTTTGTTCGGCTTCGTCCGCCGCAACCTTGGCTATATTGCGGGCTTCCTCGGCCCGAGACAAAGCCGGCAGGGCCATTGAACTGCTTTCTTGAAGCTCCTTGTGGGCATTGGCGGCGGTTTCTGCTGCACCAATCATCGCCTGGCGAATTTCTTTTGCGTGCTGAGCTGCCTGAAGTGTTTTTTGAGCAGATTCCAGTTTTAAAGCGGCCGCAGAAAGAGTGTTTTCGAGTGAGCTGATTTGCTCAAGCTTGGTCGTGATGTCTATCATCTGTTGGGATAGATCTTCTTCCTGCTTCTTGAGCTGGACCAACTCCCTTTGCAATACAGGGACACGCTCGATATCGTTTTCGAGCGCACGGATGTCTTGTTCAATCGACCTGATCTCCGCCTCTTTTTCGGTCACTTTATTCCGCAGTTCCTGGAGTTCCTTCTTCTCGGTACCCCTACCAATCGTATAGTAGAGTTCATATTCCTGCGAAATCCTTTTGAACAATCCGATCTCTTGCGAAGCGGACGGTTGAACCCCTGCGGCCCTGTCGAGCGCTGCAGACAACGCTTGTTTGTTTTTAAGTTCCGGTTGGTCAATCGCCTCACCCTGCATGATAGACAAAGCTTTCCACAAATCGACGTCCAGTGTTTCCTTGAGAATTTCATTGACTCGGTCGTGCGCCTGACGGCCTGTGAGGTTTTCGGGGTTCGGTTTTGTGATAGAAAGGCTGGTCTCAGGTTTTCTTAAGAATCGCTTGAAATAGGTAAACACATATTTGCCGGTTTCCATTTCCAGTTCAATTTCAGGGCCCACATCCTGATGAACAGGCTGGATGGCCTGAATGTCTTTACCTTTGCTATTGTCCTGATAGTCCAAAATCGTGTTGATGGCCTCGCCGAGACTGGACTTCCCCGACTCGTTCGGGCCTTCTATGCGGGTAATCCCCAGGGGACTGAAGTTTATCTCGCGTGTATTAATGCCCCGGTAATTGGCAACCTTAAGACGAAGGAGTTTCATGCAACCCCCTTGGCAAGGCGAAGAAGGAGCATGAATGCATCGCGGGCAACAGCGCCTTCGGTCCCACCCTGGTCTATTTTTTCCCGGAGCCTTTTTACCGTTGCATCGGCAAAGCCGGAAAAACCAAGGTCGGTGAAGTCTGTATCCTTGGGAATGACGAGGAGGTCGTCTTCGTTGATCGCAGAACCTGCCAGAACATCCTTGGCTGCAAGAATGTGGTTTTGAAGAACTCCGTGCAAAGAAAGTGTGAGCGTACCTTTAAGAACCAGTTTTACAATTGACCGTTCCCTGTTCGGGATGTCTTCCAGCTTTTTCCGGAGAGATTCCACATCGGCTTCGGTATTCAGGTCCACTAGTTCGTCGATAAAACTCCATTGTCCAATTTTTACTTCTTCGGTACTGATATCGGCGCCATCCATATTGACAATTTGGCAGTACCCTGAATGGTCTTCGCGGAAATCGGTGGATTCGGGCGTGCCGGAATACCAGATTCTATCGCCGGAACCCACTTTTGTGAGGGAATGGCGATCGCCAAGAGCTATAAAATGAACCTTTCCTTCCGATATTGCGGTCTCAAGTTTGGAAACCGCAATTACATTTTCTGCTTCTTTATCGGGAGTAAAAATGTCAATAATGCCATGCCCCACACAGATACGCTTTATACTCCCTGCCGGAGGCAGCGCGTTGAGCAAGTCAACAATTGGATTGCCGTTCGGCCGTTTGGACAGCCAAGGTGCGCCTACCAGTTCGAAACCATCACCAACTGGAATAGGCACCGTGTTCTCGATGATGTGGACATGAGCCGGGTTCTTTTCCATGAAAGTGCTGGAGCAGTAAACGGAAGCCGCATTCAAAGGATCATGATTACCGGGAAGGAGATAAACAGGGATCGTCACCTCTTTGAGTGCTTCAATTGCCCGTGCAACGGTTTTACGGTCTACCTGGTTTGACTCGAAGGAATCGCCGCACACCAACATAAACTGACATTGTTTTTCTTTGGCAATACGGCCCATTGTTCGTATGGCATCAAACCGCGCCTGGGTGTAACGCGCCTGAGCTTCTTCCGAAAGGAAGCTGCGGGTCATGCCCAATTGCCAGTCGCTGGTGTGAAGGAAACGAATCATGGGTTAATCCTTACGGTCTGTTTATTCATTCATTTGCATTAAGTGCAGCAGGGGCAATCTGCTTCTCATCCTTGTCTCAAAGATAATGAATGCCGAATACACCTGATACATAATTCCGCTGTTTATCAAACAGCGCCATTGATTTAATGCTTGATTATTTACGCCAATATTCCATTAAAATCAAACAATTATTACTGAACTCGTGCGTAAAATGTGTTGATCAACAATGCAAACATTGTCCATATGATTATTGATTATCGTTCGAAACCAAGTATTTTCTTCAAGGGCAACTGGAGTTATCCCTATTTCACCGGACACGTATTCCCAAAACAGGATTCAATGGATTCCGCCATCAGGTCCCGGACCATATCTCCGGAGATGCCACCGGTCGTGGCCACATGGCTCATCACTTCTCTATCACAGAAATCCATACTGAAGGCCAGCCGGATTCGTTCGTCGTTCCATCCAGCAGGCAACAATCCGCAGCACGGTCAACTCGACCTCGTACTCCATCCCCTCCATCATCCCGCGACGGTCCGCCTCCAACATTAACGTGTATGCCTGCAGGGCGCAGGGGGCAAAGTCCTAGCTCCCCTGGCACAGAGCACCGGGGGCATACAGGACGCAGTGCGTGGAGGCAGAGCAAGGGGCATGTTGCGCAGGGGCAGAGGGGGTTGGCAATGGGCGTGCCTAAAATGGCATCCGTGCGAGGGGGCAAACGAAGTGGGAGGCAGCGAAGGGCGGCGTTCAAAAAGGCAGGCAATGGGCAACCGAGGGGGCTGGTTTCAGGAGGCTCCAAAATGCGTTTTTTTGGTTTTTTTGCCGTTTTTGGGGGTCTAAAAAGCGGGAGACATATAATTTATTATATGTATATGGTAACAAACTGGTAACAAGTGAAATCAAAGCGCAAATATAACGTACGGGATTTTTCCTTACACAGGATGGTTTTGAAAACGGTAATTTGGAGATTCCTATTCGTCCAATTTAGGACTACTGCAGCAATTGTTTGTATATTACCACCCTCGTCTGGCAATTTCTACTAAAAAGTGCCATCGAAATGGGCAGTAAAAAAGGATTCCCTACCCTCGGGCCAGATCCTCCCCCTCGACCCTCCAGAACCTTTGAAAACTAAGCCCGAGTGTCACCGAGATACACCGAGATACACCGACTGTCACCGAGATACACCGAGATCCACTTTGCGAGTGCATCTCGTTTACTCTCGTTTACTCTCGTTAACTCTCGGTGTATCTCGGTGTATCTCGTTTCTTGACGCAAAAAAGCCTGGCCCTTTTTGCTCCTTTCCGGAACACGGGGGCCAGGCCATTTTACGATCTCCTGGTCGGCAGAGTTAAGCTGCTTTCTGCCTTTTTGCTATTTGTAAAATCCGGAAACGACAACCATGTTTCCGACTCTCTCGTAATAAGCAGATTTATCTTCTGCCTTTTTGGTTTGAGGATCGGTCCATCGGTAATCTACGGTCCCTTTGCCTTTGGTCTTTGCCCCGTCCAACATTTCCTGAACAAAGGCTTTCCCATTGGCGTCTTTCAATGTGATCCAGGATTTGCCGATCATTCCCGGAGCGTAGGGGTGAACTGCCACAGTGGCCGTCTCTGCGGCGAAAACATAGATATATAAATCTTTGTTGATGAACTCGCCTTTGGAATCCTGAATTTTAGGATAGGCTTTTTCTCCTTCCGCCTTGATCAGGGCCACAGCTTTGTCGAGAAGTGCTTTTGCTTCGGCGGCGGTTCCTCTATCCTGGGCAAAACAAAAAGATGCCGCAAGGAACAATGACAAGACGACTACCATTACTTGAATCTTTTTCATAAAACTTTCTCCTTTTAGATGGTTTATTTTTTCTAACCTTTTTAGCGATGACGCTTTTTACGAGTCCAACACTTTGTTAAAACAATCCCCGCACATCCAGGGGGATGATCTCTTCCGGTGCGATTATTGGCCGGCTTTCTTTATACCTGACCCTCCACGCAACTGCCCTGGTGTTTTCTTAGCCGGGCTTGAATGCGCTAGACGATGATCGTTTTCCGTTTTAAACGTAGACATGATGTCGTTGAGCGATTCCGTGTTGCCGGCAGTTTGTTGTGGTCGAACCGCTCATATCCGCGATGGCGGTTTTGATCCTTTTTTATCGCCAAGTACGACAGGGGATCGACCCCTTGGATTGCTATTGATGATTACAAGCACATGATGGACACTCATGAAGACAAACACTACGACGAATTCAAGTATGTTAACCGTGCCGTGATTGTCACGCCCATAAAGGGAATCAATACAAAGTCAGACCTTAAAGTCAGCGTGGATCATCGGCGGCTAGGGGAAGGCCATAAAGTAACCCACCTGAAATTTTTAATCGAACCCGGCCCGAACACATCAAACGAATTGTTGAAAAAGCTCAAGAACATTAAGAAAATTGCGGAGCAAACACGGCAGGCCCTCGATGATGTCGAGATCAATGAACCGCTGTACGACAGGCTCAGTGGTTACGGATTCAAGGAAAAGAAAATTCTGGCGATCCTGAAGACCTATAAAAACAAGATAGAATACGTCAATGAGATCCTTGACTCTGTGGATAATAAAATCCAGACAGGCACGGTGCGGAATGTAGGCGGATATATCATGAAGGCCCTGGAGGAGGATTATCGGCCCGTATAAGCTCTCTGAAACAGAAACTGGAAAAAGACAACGCGGCTTCAAAGGCCAGGGAAACCGCGGAGACGGAAGAAAGAGAAAAGCAGATCGCCGCCAATCATTACTACAAATACAAGGAAGACAAGGTGTTCGAGTATGTGGACTGCCTGGACAAAGAAGAAGTAAGTGCCCTGATAACGGATTTTGGGGCCACTTTTACGTTGGGGCAGTTCGAGAGGGGGCAGAAGTGGGCAAACGGGACGGAGCCGGGAATCAAGTTCGAAGCAATCAAGGAAAGCCCCGCATTGAGGACTAAGTTCGTGAACTTTGTGATAGAATTTTCCCTGGCGGACCGGATTTTATCTTTTCGTGTTTTTTCGAAGAACGGGTGACTCCTATTCTCCTGGCCCATAAAATATCAAATGATATTTTATGGGCCAGGAGAATTCTCAGCGAATCAAACCAGCACCCAAAGAACCCCCGCCGCCCACCAGAGCGCCCACGGACCAAACACCACAAAATCTTTCGTCCCCGCCCAGCCCCCCAGGACGGTTGCCAGCACTGTCCCGTATATCAGGATGTTCATGAATAACACTACAATGAGCGAAAAGCCAAAGCCTACGATGTGAATGTCCGTCCCTTCCCGAATACGCGATTGCGAAATGAAATCTGTAATCGCGGCCATGAGGTGCAGCGACACAGGGGCACCCAGCAGGAAAAAATAAAGGTTGTAGGCTCCGGGACGCAGCATGGGCAGGATCAGCATCCAAAGGATCACCATGTAGGGGAAGCAGTACGGGGCGAGCGTCCCAATGGTGTCGATCAATCTGTTCGAGGCTGACCAGATTTTGTCTTTTTTTCGTGATTTTTCGAAGAACGGGTGATCTCCTGGCACAAAAAAGCCCGTTTCCTGGCGCAAAAAGTTTCAAATGAAACTTTATGCGCCAGGAAAAAATGTTCTCAGCGAATCAAACCAGCCCTCACCCCCCCCCCGCCGCCACCAGCCCCCAGGGGCCGAACAGCAAAAAGTCTTGGCGGGCAATATCTAGGTGTAGAACTGTGTCAGAATCCAGAGTCCTGTTTTCTCGTCGCGTCTGACGATCCGGACATTTGCCCGCTTTAGCGTGCCGTCCGGGTATTGCGCCATCGCCGGAAATGTCTTTTCGGCATATTTCTTTAGGTTAGCTCCGACCTCATCCGGGATGACACAGGGACGACGAACCTTGACACCAATCATGGCACGAATCTGCTTGGTGAAATGATAGATCGGTTTTCGCCCCGCTTTCTTCCCTTTTCCTTCAGGCCCGCCGCGGGCGTTCATTCTTGAAGTACGGGCCTTGCGTTCACTTTTCACCAGACCGCCTTTCCGGCCGAGCAATTGTGCCTGCGTTCCCAGTTCATATTGGACAATGCGGGTCGCCTTTTGCGCTTTGAGCGCAGCTATTCTCTCCACATTATACAATCCCGGATACTTATTACCCTTCTTCTTTCCAATGGCTTTTTGGAGATTCTTCCTCGCAGCAGCTAGTTTCTTTTCACTCCGAACCGCCCCCCCTTTCGTTCCAAGGACACGGGCGGCTTCATAAATTTCACTTCTTATTGGCCAATGTATTTCTTTTACTTATTTGCTCATAAATTTTCATTTTTTGCTTGTTTTGCCTGCCTGCTGAATACTTGGCTATATTTTAATTTTGGCTTTTTTTCGTCTGGTGGAAATGACGACCAGAGAGGGCAGATACACGACACTTTAGGAGGACGCCCGAAGTAACTCGTGCTCTGCCGCCCCTGATACTGTCCACATTACCTCCGCTATTGCTATGCCACTTCACATCCTCCCGGCCTGAAGGACTGGGTTTTTACGGCCCTAGTTGATAGTACCCCACTACTTCTGAAAATATCGCATGAGCAGAAACATCAAACCGCCCTGTGTCGCTATAGCGGCGGCCATGATCATCAACTCTGCCGAGGGGCGGCACACATAGGCTGCTCTGGCTATTCCTTTACGTGTCGTCATCATCGCAATACCAATGAACATCCCGATGTATCCCATCGCAAGGTCCAGGAGTGACCTTTTGTGAATATTTATTTCTATTTCCCGGTTAAAG
>DDWS01000048.1 GCA_002347685.1 Syntrophaceae bacterium UBA2280 | reverse complement strand
CTATTGTTATTGGTACAATGCCCGGCGGTAACCAACGCGAAAATCTATCACTGTTGGCTTCTGTCGTGTGCTCCACAGCAGGGCTTTTTCGGCTGCGTATGTAAAAAATACAATGGTTAGTTGTCGAAAAAGAAGCAGACAGGCACACCTTAACTGATTACATGCGTGCTTTTACCTCCTTCCTGCCTGGCCTGGGTAGTCATTTATGTATGTTCGCTTTCCGGCAAGGCAAAAAATAATATGAATATCGGTAATGTTGATTAATGGAAGCCTATAAAAAGTCCTCCTTAGCGCTTTTAAGAATAAGATTATCACTACGAATAATAGCAATTATGAGCGAAATTCTATTTACATAAAAGGGTTATGCCTGTCAAGCCGTATTTCGCTTACGGTAAAAATATTTGTAATATTAAATAAATAAAGCTATTGGCACCTGATATTCAATTAGAAACTTGCTTTTTTTAAATAATAATTGCATATTAATCGCGCAGTAAAACTCTATATTTTCGTTCTACGAATCAGGAGACGCATGGCTTCTGCAGGTAAAAAACAACACATAATTGACGTAGCCGTTACAGTTCTTTCCCGTAGGGGTAAAAAAGCCACGATTTCGGAAATAGCCGCCGCCGCCGGCGTAAATGATTCCGTCATTTATCACTACTTTAAAAATAAAACAGATCTCCTCTTTTACGCCGCCGCACAGTCTGTTAAAATAAGACTGGCCGACTTGGAGCGGTATCTGGCAGGTATCCGCGAACCCGTAAGCCGTCTGAGCAAGTTAATCTGGTATCAACTCAATTATCACGATGATGAACCGGAATACGCGAAATTCACCATTTTCGATTCGCGCGCTCACCGGGATTTTTTCCGGCACGAAGGGTCGGAGTATTTTCTTCACTGGATGAGAAAATTAGACAATATTCTCAAAGACGGCATCCGCGAGGGCAGCTTTTCGGCTGATATTTCTGTTTCCGTGGTCAACGCGATGATTTTCGGTCTGCTCGATATGGAGAACATATTAGTGTTTACCGGCAAGCGCAGCGGAAGCGCTAAAGACGATTTCAATGCCATTCTTGATTTGGTGCTTTCAGTTCTTCAGCACAATGAAAAAGAAACGGCAAGCAGGGCCGATAAGAAGAAGATGATAATGTCCGCTTCCGAGAAAATATTTTCTGAAAACGGTTTCGATGAATCAACAACAATAGACATAGCGCAGGCAGCCGGCGTAGCCGAAGGCACTCTCTATGAATATTTTAACAGCAAGGAAGAGATTCTGTTTTCCAGCATGGGCAATCACTTCATTGATCATGCAAAGAGCACACAAAAAACTTTAACTGCGTCTGACCCCATAGAAAAACTCAGCCGGTTCATCAAAGAAACTTATTTTCTCTACCTTAGAGAACCTTTCTTCGCGCGCAACTTCATTGCCGGCGGCATCTATAACGAAAACTTTTATCATTCACCCGCTTATGAAGATTTTGCGGCCTATATGGACACGATGGATATTATTCTCGATGAGGGCAAAAGCAAAGGTTTGTTTCGTCCTGATATAAATAATCGCATCTTTAAAAATCTTTTTATAGGCTGCTTCAGCCATATCATGCTGCGCTGGTTGAATTCCACGCCGCATACCTATTTTGATACCATAAATGCCATCAACTGGACGGCAACACTTCTTCTGCGGGCGGCAGTGCTTAAAAAGTAAAAATGCTGGGACATAGGGACGCTGTGGGCACTTGGGGACGCCCGTAAATTGTTAAGTTACGCCAATAAATACGGATCTGCCGTCATGTTCTCCCTGCAAGACGTTATTCCTTCTGAAACCGCCGCATGAATGCGCGGTCGATGGAATCCTTAAACCAAAAGGCAAAACGTCCCGACAAAACCAGAGACCGCCAGGCGAGAATGCCCCTCCCGTCGCCCAGGTTCAAAATCGACAGATAGCGCGATTGCGGTTCAAAGGCCTCAAGCGAAAGTGACTTGCCGCCAAGCGCGGCCATCAGATTGCGGCAAAGCACCGGGCCCTGCCGGACCGCATACACGCCCACGCGATCAAGCGGCCGGGGATCGAAATGGATGCAATCGCCGCCGCCGAACACGACCGGATCGGATACGCATTGCAAATATTGATTCACGCGCAGACCGCCGTCTTGAGAAACCGGCAGGCCGGAAGGCCTGAAGACGGATGAAGGCACGATGCCCGCGGCGTTGAAGGCCATATCGAAAGCCACCGGATCGCCTCCTTCCAGTGCGATGCGCGATGCTTCCACCTGCCGGACGATCTGCCGTACCAGTACGGTTGCGCCCCTTTGACGCAGGGAGGCCAAAGCGAGCCTTCTTGCCCGCGCCGAATAACGCATGAGCAGGTTGTCGCGGCTGATCAACGTGACCGCAAGCGGATGCGCGGCGGATGCCCCCAGACGAAGCAGATTTCCCGCCAGTTCCACGCCGGCCGGGCCTGCGCCGATGACGGCGACGCGCAAAGGGGCTTCTTTCAAACGGCTGCGGATGTCGGCGCCAGCCCGATGCAGATTTTCGATGGGTTTGACGGGAATTAAATGCGGCGATGCGCCCGGAAGGCCGATCACCTCGCTTCCCAGGTTGCACGACAACAGATCGTATGCAAGCGTCCGCCCGTCTGTAAGGATCACGCGGCGGTTGGGCGCGTCGATACGATCGACGGTGCCCTGAATGAACGAACCACCGCGCGCCTCGGTCATTTTCCGCACGTCAAAGCGGGTTTCTTCGGGGCGGTAAATGCCGGAGAGCAGTCCCGGACCCATACCGGAATAATAATGAAAATCTCCGGGGGCCACCACTGTCACGGAAACGCCCGCGCGGGTGAACGCCGGAAGGTTGCGAAGCGTCATCAGGTGCGCGTGCCCCACGCCTGCCAGAATCAGTTGTTTCATAAAAACTCCACGACAAAGAACAGCGATGATGGATTGATGATGATTTAGCCCTATTCGGTCTGTTCCCGCAGGCAAGACAGTGTCGCAATTGCAAAGAATGTCATTCTATGTCCTCTGCTGGCGGAGGTGTCACGAAGTGACGGAGGTGGAAAAATATCTTTCAAATACTTACTATTAAATATTACGGCAGTATAAAAAACGTCCACCCCCTAACCCCCGCCAGCGGGGGACATCAGACAATGACCGTTTCATCCTGTACGGTCCCTAGCCCTCCGCCAGCACAGGACACAGGAATATCGGGCGGGATGATGATGTGTCATGTCCATACGATCAGCTAATGTTTGTCAAATCTCCGGCGGATCTCTTCGACGCGCTTGCGGTTGACGCCCATGTCGGATTGGCCGACGCGGGAGGCTGACCGCACGTGGATAATTTTCTCATCCACCGGGAAGTAAAACTCGACATCATCTACAAAACGGAAGATGAGTGATTTGGCCTCGGCATGGAGATAATCCTCTTTTTCCGCAACAATCGTCGTGCGCTTCATCCCGCTTAATGCCTTTTTCAATCGAACGACGGCATCGGCGCGGCTGCCGGCATAGGTAAGCGGGGCGATGGCATGTTCGGGGTCCCCGGCCTGTGAGGAAACACAGTTGGGACTTTTCGGACAGGCCTTAAGCGGGCCTACCGCCGCAGGCGTGCCGACTTGCGCAAAGCACATGCCGCCCATCAGATAAAACGCCGGCAGATATATCCATAAGCCCTTCATCATCATCTCCTTTCAGTCCTTTGCGGGGACACTTGTCGAATGGCTGCTTTTCTTTTTCATAATCTTTTTGATCAGCACCGGGCTTAAAGCCAGCAGGCCTAGAAGCACAAAGGCCAGAATAATCTGCCACGACAGAATATCGCCGGGCTTGTCGATCATTCCCAGCTGGCGGCCCGTATAGATGTAAACAAACGATCCGGGCAGAATGCCGACCATCGTGGTCCAGGCAAACGTCGCAAGCGGCACGCGGGTAAGGCCTGCGAAGATATTGATCAGGAAGAAGGGAAACAGCGGTATGAAGCGCAGGGTCAGCAGGTAGTTGTAGCCGTTATCGGCAATCTCCCTGTTGAACGACGCAAGCTTCTCACCATATCGCTTCTGCACCCAGTCGCCGATAAGATACCGGGCGGCAAGAAATGCCAGAACAGCGCCTGCCGAAGCGCCGATGTTGACATAGATCACCCCGAAAAAACCGAAAAGAAAACCGGCGGTGAGCGTGAGAATCGTCGCACCGGGAATCGACAGCGCGACGGCGACAATATAGACCAGAATAAAAACCGCCACGGTCGGGATATAATGCTGCGCGGTGAACTCCAGGAGCTGATCACGATATTGCCGGAAGGTTTCGAGACTGAGCAGCTGGTCGAAGCCGAACACACGGATGGCGACAATGGCCGCCGCGATGCAAAGTGCAATGAGGATTTTTTTATGAACCGGCTTCATTTGGATCTCCGAAATAATTTAATGAACCGCACCAGCGGATGGGATGATATCCGGTCGATGTATGCCGCGCGGGCCGCCTGGCGGATCAGCTCCGAATAGGTCGGATACGTGTGGATGACTTTGTCCAGACGGTGCAACGGGATGCCCAGCGTCCGGGCGGCATGCGCTTCATGCATGACTTCGCCGGCCCGCTCGCCCAGGATATGCACGCCCAGAATTTTGCCGTTGGCATGACAGACAAACTTGGCGAGTCCTTCCGTGGTGTGTTCGGTGCGGGCGCGATCGAGTTTCGCATATTCCGCCCGATAAACGCGGATTTTTGAACCGAATTTTTCCTGCGCCTGAGCTTCCGTCAGACCGCTTCGGGCGAGTTCCGGGTCGGTGAAGGTGCACCAGGGCACGGCATCATAATTCACGCTTCGCTTAATCGGCAAAAGCGCGTTGGACGTGGCTGCGATTGCCTGATAGTTGGCGATGTGGCTGAACTGATAAGGTCCGACGACATCGCCCGCCGCGTAAATATTTTTAACGTTGGTACGCATATGGTTGTCAACTGCAATACCGCTGCGATCATGAGCCAGGCCGATGGTTTCGAGGCCCAGTCCTTCCGTGTTCGGTTTTCTGCCGGCGGCGATCAACAGCGCGTCTGCGGAAATCCTTTCGGACTTGCCGTCTTTTTCAAAGACCACGGTGGGTTTTTCCGGATTTTCCGCACTCAACACCTTCGCGCCGGTAAGAAGCCGGATGCCTTCGCGTGCAAGAATGCCGGCAAGCATCGCCGATAGTTCGGCTTCCTCCCGGATCAGGATGGCGGGCGCCATTTCAATCACGGTGACGGCAACCCCGAGGCGGTTCATCGCCTGTGCCAGTTCAATGCCGATCGGCCCGCCGCCCAGGATGGTGATCGATTCGGGCAGTGTTTCGAGGGAAAAAATATTTTCATTGGTATAGTAAGGGACTTCGGCAAGACCTTCGACGGGCGGCACCATCGGTGAGGATCCGGTAGCGATAAGGAATTTCCGTGCGTGCATGGTTTTGCCGTTGACTTCAATGCTCCCCGGATCGATAAAGTGCGCTTTGGCGTTTTCCATCGCCGTCATGCCGAGCTTCTCAAACGTTGCGGGTGTTTCATCTTCGTAGATTTCGGCCACGATCTTGCGGACCGAAGACATGACCCGATTAGTTGAGATGCTGATGGGGCCTGTGGACGAAAGTCCATAGCTTTCAAGGTCACGGATCGTCGCTGCAACTTTTGCCGCATGCAAAAGCGATTTGCTCGGCACGCAGCCCGACCAGGTGCATTCGCCGCCAAAGCGCTTCTTGTCGATCATGGCCACTTTTTTCCCCAGCCCGTGTGCGAGCATGGCCGCGGTGATGCCTGCGCCGCCTCCGCCCAGAATGATCAAATCATAGTCATGGTTCATGGAAAATCCCCTTTGCTTTCAGGAAACGGATGACCTGTGATGTTGAGGCGGGGTCGTTGTTTCTTTCGTAAAACTTTTTAAGATCATCCAAATCATCGATATCCGACCATGGTTGAAGCTCTGCGGATTCAAGTCCGGCAGTGGCAATGCGTTTGAGCGTTTCGGAAAAGACGGCTTGTGTGCTCCAGGGAATTTCGGCAAAAACCGACTCGCGCAGGGTGTCTTGCCTGCAACCCATCAGGTAATATCCGCCGTCGGTGCCGGGGCCAAGCACAATATCCACCGAGCGGAGGATTTCAAAAGCATCGTTGATCATGCCGGCGGGCAGATCAGGGATGTCGCTTCCGATGAGTACGCATCGTTCGAAGCCGAGCGCGAATACATCGAGCAGGGCAAAATACATGCGCTCGCCGATGTTGCGGCCTCGCTGCTCAAGGCATGGAACCCCGGAAAAACCCGGAAACGTTACACCGGCGGGGCCCGAATAAACCATCACCGTTTGCGCATTCACATGGCGCGTCATGGTCGCAGCATCCGCGAGAAAACACTGGTAGAGCCGGTAAGCAAAATCATCACCCAGCGTGGCGGCCAGGCGCGTTTTCACCTCGCCCCGCTTCGGATATTTCAGAAACAAAATTAGAGCGTTTTCCTTCAAAATGCGGACACCTCAATATAATCAACATAACCTGCGGCCTTCTCTCCGGTATTGTCCGCATCGCTCATGATGGCGATGCTTGCTTCTATGGGCGGGTCCGTTCCGAAGGCTTTGCGGTAATCTTCCAGAGCATTTACCCTTTCATCGACCCACTGCCCTGTGCGCTCCGGGCCTTTCTGCAGGAGAATCATCTGCGCTCTGGCCGTGTACGTGTTGGGCAGAATTCGCTCGGGATGGTTTTTATTGGCCCAGATGTAGTTGAGGCTGCTGTGCGGCGGATACTCGCCGTAAATCAGCTTTGCCGCAGCATACTGAGCCCTTTCGAAAACACCGGCCTTGTCCGGATCATACTTGAATACAACGTAAATGCGCAAAGGGTAGTCATCTCCGGATTTCTTTTTTGCATCGCCTGCCTGATAGATGTTGGAGACCTTCCACTTCCATTTTATGATCGGCGTTTTGAAAATATTGAAGCTCTTCGTGTAGATGATGCCGGATGCGGAGGCATTTGCTTCGGCCGCCAGGATGTTTTTCGAATCCTCCTTTGCAATGCGATAGACGGTATGGCGCGGAATCTTCGGGAACGTCAGAGGTTTCCAGTTGTCCAGCGTTGCAAAGTCCTCACGGAAGCCCTGATTCATCAGCCCGGCGTAAAGCGGAGGGGCGCTCAAAATCATAATTGCGGCTAAAAATATCAGTATTCGCTTCATCATTATTCCTTGTAATAGTATTTCACTAATTTTTCAGCCGGCACACCGAACAGGTAAAGCGCCTGGATGATCCAGTTGCGCAAAATCGTATAGGCCACGCCGTCCTTTTCCCATTTACGAGACGAGGTGGCTACAGGATCCGGCACAATCACAATCCGATCGCCTCTGCGTTTGATCCGCTTCATGATTTCCACATCCTCCATCAGTGGAATGGCCGTGTAACCGCCAAGAGATTCGAAATATGCCCTGCGCAAAAAAATCGCCTGGTCCCCGTAAGGCACTCGCGTCAGTCGGTGCTTGAGTGATGCGCACCAGGCGGTGAGGCGAAAGATCAAGCGCGCATTGGCGATACCCAGATCAAACGCGCCGCCGACAAAACGGCCGTCGTCTAGCGCATTGACAATTTTAGAAAACGCGTTTTTCGGCAGAATGGTGTCGGCGTGCA
This sequence comes from Syntrophaceae bacterium UBA2280, assembly GCA_002347685.1. GTDB lineage: Bacteria > Desulfobacterota > Syntrophia > Syntrophales > Smithellaceae > UBA8904. The sequence continues at coordinate 61,537 of DDWS01000048.1, read as the reverse complement.
AAAAAAGAAGGATATCCCCGGAGGCCCTTGCCGCGCCTTCGTTCATCTGGACTGCTCTGCCCCGGGGTGCGATCAGCCTGACGATACTTTCATCGGAAATCCGGGCAATGGTTTTCCCTGCGGGATCGCCATCGATGATAATCACCTCATACGAGACGCCAGAGGCATCAGATTGCAGGGCCTGCAGCGTATCGCTGATCTGTTCGGCTTCATGAAGAACCGGGATGATGACAGAAATCATCATGGGTCTTTATACCCTTCGGGTTGCGCCCGTGAATGGGGCTTTGGTGACACCGGAATCCATGCACACGGGTTGTTTGGCGACATGGCGAGGGTCATCGCGAGACTTGATTGATCTCGCCCGGTTCGTTTTCCCGACCCGGTGTCCTCTCGGTAATGCCCAGGATGGTTTTCCCCCCAGTCTTTGTTACATTCGCCGATGTTCGGGAAATCGGCCAGATCCTTTGGTTCATGGTAATGCATTGCCACCCTCTGAAAAGATCAGGATTATCGAATCATAACATACCCGGTAAAGATGGCAATGAGTATTTCCATTTCCATGATGCAATCATTGACGCTTGCGGTAAGATCTGCTGAACGGGAAATCAAAGAGGCATAACAGGATATTCCCATGGGGAATCAAGTCGGGGGCCATAGGGTCAAACCTTTTCTTGACAATACATGGCAACTATCGGTTCACCGTTCATGGACATGGTGAATAGTGGATGGGATAAGGATTTAAGGCTGAGGGCTAAAGGTTATTAAAGGCATCCATCCCGGCGCTTCGCTACAACTCCTTTCCACCCGGTACGAGACAGGATATTCCGATATTCGCGGCGGATCGCCTTGAGCCTTCTTTGTTTCTTTTGCGCTATGGTGCTTATTTCACAAGCGTTGCGATGCGGGCCCGGACGGGAATGTTTGCGCTATGCAGTCCGGGGGTTTGTCCGTGCAGGTCGAATTTCAGTTGAACCTGCGGTCTGAAAATCAAGCAATGGGTGGAACCGCCAAAATGGAACATTCCCAGTTGATCGCCTTTTTTCACATGCTGCCCGACACGGACAGTGATTTCGTTTGTGGACACTTCCGCCATGCCGACAAACAAGACGGCCATCAAGCCGATATCCGGATTGTCGGCTTCGATGAAGATCAACGCGCGCGAGGCCACATGCGTGATGTAGCCCTGGGATTCGTTGGGTCCTGCCGGGTCAAAGCCTTCCGACAGGGTTTCGGCGTAGTACGAACCGTCAATCAGGCGGGTTTTGACAATTTTACCGCTGACCGGACTGTGCCAGCGGTGATAGCTAAGCGCGCTTAAAAATGCCTGATAAACCGTGCCGCCGGCGAAAATACCTGCCTGCGGGTCCATCGCCATCATATGCGAAAGCGAATAAGGCTGGGCTTTGATCCAGAATCTGTCTGAAATCTTCACGTTTGCGGCAATCCGGTAGGGTGCAGACTCGCAGGCATTGGCAATCACCGCGTCGTCGTCCGGGCTTGCCACCGGGCGCCGCCCTTCTCTGAATGTGCGCGTGAAAAAATCATCCCAGGAGGAAAATCCGTGGTAGGGCAATGCGGGGTTGCAGACAAAGTCGTTTACAAAATCGGGCATCGCTTTTTTGGCGTCACGCCCGAACCATCCTTTTTCGGGATCGTCGCTCAACACATAGCGGGAGGCGGGCGAGCTCAGAAATATGGCCCAGTGATTCAATATTTTTTTTAGCCGCCGGTTGACCTTGTCATTTAGAAATGCCGTGGTTCCGGCGGGCGTTCCCATGGGCCAGTCGAGAATGGCGTTGATCGGAAAGCCGACCAGACCGGTTTGGTTGAATTCCGGCGCTGTGGTTAAAATCCGGTTCATGACGGCCAGCATCTGGCGATAATTTTGGATATTGGGCTTGCCTGTCGGGTCCTTGCTGAAAAATTTATTGTGCGGCACCTGCTCAAACATCTGATGAAACAGCATGTATAACTGCGGGTCTTCTTCGATGATATTTTTGAATTCCTCAATGACCGGCAAAAGAGGCTCTTTTGAAGATTCCGCCTCCCGGACGAGTTTCCCCAACCATCCATCAAAAAAGGCCTGATCGGATGAAAGCCAGGGCCCCACAAGGTAGGGGGGCGCTGTTTTCGGCATTTGGGCGCCGGCCTGTAAAGCAGGAAAGGCGCAGGTCAAAGCCAGCACCCATGTGAGAATAAAAACCGAAATCCTTTTTTTCATAAAATGATGCCTCCCGAATCAAGTCGTATACGATTTATAAATCCCCATGCTTTTATTTGCAAGCCTAAACAGGCTGATTGTGTTTCTCTTTACATTTTATTCCAGATGATGCTTGATTTCAGGCCAACCGTATCACAAAGCCGGGCCAAGGCGCTTGAAGCGCCGAAGATTTTCATGCTTTTCATATTGACAGGCAAGAAAAGGTTCCTTTATAATCCCCGTAAAAAGGGTCTAATTTTTTTGCCAGGATGAAGACATTATGAACCACCAAAACGAAGAGCAGTCCGATCAGCAAAATTATTACGGTTATGTAGAAACCAAAATTGCCACCGAAGTCACGCGCCAGACCCTGGTGCTGGTGCTGGCAGGCGGAGAGGGCTCCCGCCTGGGAGAGTTGACGAAATGGCGCGCCAAGCCCGCCGTCCCTTTCGGGGGCAAATACCGCATGATCGACTTCCCTCTTTCCAACTGCGTCAACTCGGGTCTGCGCCGCATCGGCGTTCTGACTCAGTATAAAGCGCATTCGCTGATCCGCCATCTGCAGCAGGCCTGGAGCTTCATGCGCGCTGAAATTGGCGAATTTGTAGAGATCATTCCGGCTCAGCAGCGCATTGGCAAAGAATGGTACAAGGGAACGGCGGATGCTCTGTACCAGAATATCGATATCATTCACCGCCATTCGCCGGATTACGTCCTGGTTTTGGGCGGCGATCATATCTACACCATGGATTATTCAAGGATGCTGATGCAGCACGTTCGATCCAAAGCGGACATGACGGTGGCCTGCATCGAAGTGCCGCGCGAGGAAGCGCGTGATTTCGGCGTCATGTCGGTGGATTCAAACCTACGCATCACCCGGTTTACGGAAAAGCCCGCCGATCCGGAAGCCATGCCCGGCAAGCCCGATACGGCGCTTGCCTCCATGGGCATTTATGTTTTCTCGACCCAATTTTTGTACAACACCCTGACTGAAGATTCCAAAGATGAAAACTCCGCGCATGATTTCGGCAAAAGCATCATCCCGCCTGCCATTCACAACAGTCAGGCGATGGCGTATCCTTTCCGCAACAAAGATGGCACCATGGCTTACTGGCGCGACGTGGGCACTGTGGATGCTTACTGGAAGGCAAATATTGAGCTGTGCGCGGTTGAACCGGACTTAAACCTTTATAATAAGCGCTGGCCGATCTGGACCTACCAGACCCAACTCCCGCCGGCAAAGTTTGTCTTTGATGATGCCACCAGGCGCGGTGAAGCGATCAATTCGCTCATCAGCGGCGGCTGCATCGTCGCGGGCGCGCATGTGGAGCACTCCGTGATCTTTTCCGCAACCCGCATTGAAACCGGCAGTCTGGTCAAGGACAGCGTTGTTTTGCCGAATGTGTACATCGGGAGAAACTGCCGTATTGTCCGCGCCATTATTGACAAAAATACGATCATTCCCGACAACACCATCATTGGTGAAAACTGCGCCGAAGACACCAGGCGTTTCCATATCAGCGAAGAGGGCATTGTGCTGGTGACACCGGAAATGATGGGGCAGGACCCGATGTTTGACAACAAATCGATCTGCCGGGTTTGACTCATCTGACGATTGGGGAATTTTTCAGCCGATCTTAAGCCAGACTGCGCTTAAGCCCGCAAGGTCGATTTCCAGCAAACCCTCATCCAGCGGATAGCGCTTCTGGGTTAACTGACAGGTGGCAGTACCGGCCAGCGCACCGCGCAATGCCTTTTGGTGTGCCTCCGAAAACAGCGAATGCCTGCTTAGAAAATCAAACACGATCAGCCGTGGCGCATCCGACCGATTGACCGCCACAAAATAAATACCGTCTATAGCCTGCCGCCCCAGCGCATCCTGGCCTTCAATCACATAACGCAGAATACCAATGCAGTCGGCATCCGGGGCGAAAAATACCGCATGCCCCGTTTGCAGCGCATCCGCCGCCTGACGCAACTGCGCCAGCCGCTGGTAATCCTTTGTCAGATCATACGGCGCCCCGGTAAAAGGAGCCCGGTTGAAGGGATCGAGAAAGCCGTTCATGCCTTTTTCATCGCCGTAATACAAACAGGGAACGCCGGGAAGCGCGTATTGCAGGATGGCCGCCAGACGTTGGAGCGCGGCGCCCTTTTGGTTCTGCCGGTCGGTAATGACGAAAGAGGCCTGCTGCTGACGGGTCAGCTCATGGGGATCCATTTTGGTGCTGCAAGCGGTGCGGATTCGCTCCACATCATGCGACGACAGAAGATTGGTGAGGGCATAGTACATCGGACGGGGATAATTCGCGGCCTGGTCCACCAGGAAATATTTCAGATCGAAAGCCTGCGACTTTCGCGTAAGAAAGCTGATTATGGCGGCGCGCAGCGGATAGTTGGTGACGGAGTCGAGCATGCCGCCCAGGGCATAGCGGCGTCTGGCGCCATAGCTTAATTTCGTCGTTGCGTCTTCCCAGACCTCGCCTAATAGCACAGATTCGGGGTCTGTTTTTTTGGCGACGGCATACATCATCGCAAGAACTGCGTCCGGCAACTCGTCTGCCACATCCAGGCGGTATCCTTTGGCCCCGGCTTTGAGCCAATGCCGGATCACGCTGTCTTCGCTTGTAATGACAAACTGCTGCCAGTCCGGATTTTCCTCATTGATCTCGGGGAGGGTTTCAAATCCCCACCAGCATCGGTATTTATCCGGATACCGAACAAATGTGTACCAGGGATAATAAATCGAGTCCGGACTGTTGGCTGCCCCCGGACTTTCGTAGGCGCCCTCACGGTTGAAATAGAGGCTGTCGGAGCCGGTGTGGGAAAAAACACCGTCGAGCAGAATGCGGATGCCCCGCCCAGCCGCCTCTTTGCAAAGCGACACGTAATCGGCTTTGTCGCCCAACATTGGATCGATGCGCAGGTAGTCGGCGGTGTTGTAGCGGTGGTTGGAGGCCGCTTCAAAGATCGGATTCAAATACAGTACGCCAACGCCTAAGCTTTGCAGATAGTCCAAAGACGCCTCGATGCCCTTGAGCGTTCCGCCGAAGTAATCGCACGGATCATACGCCGCTTCGCCCGGAAGCGGTTTGTATAACGGCTGTTCGTTCCACGTCTCATGCTCATAAACCCGGCGGCCCTTGGAGCGGTGGTAGGCCATCCCCTTTTGCGCCGTGTCGTCGTCACTTCGGCGGAATCGATCCGGGAAGATCTGATACATGACGCTCTTTTGAAACCAGGCGGGCACGTCATAGCCTTGCTGGTAAACGGTCAGTTGATAAGCGGGCGGCGGGTCACTGTACACACAGCCGCTGCCGCCTGAGCGATTGCCGGCGGCGCCGTAATAGCAAAGTCTGCCGCCGACATTAACGGCAAAATAATACCAGTAAACATCGGGAACCGACGGCGCCGCAAGATCGACCTGCCAGGTCTGATCCGTCTGCCGCATCAGATGGTCTTCGTGGAACGACTCGGAAAAGAGGCACAGATAGACGCTCTCCACATTCGCCAGACGCGACTGGAAGCGCAGCGTTAATGACGCACCGGCGGGCAGGGCCCCGACCGGGTCGCGGAAAGCGCCAAGCGACGAATCGTGCAGCATTTCATTTCGGTAGTTGATCAGCATGGTCGCTGCTCCTTTTGAAATCCTAAATGGATTTTAGCCCCCAGATTTTCTCGTTATACTCGGCGATGGTTCGGTCAACACTGAAAAAACCTGCCGAAGCCGTGTTGAGAATCGCCTTTTTCGTCCAGGCGGGCCGATCCGTGTACGCGGCAAGTACGGTTTCAAACATGTCGCGGTAAGCGTCAAAATCATACAGCAGGAAGTATTTGTCCGCCCGGTCATAGTCCCCAAAAAGCAGGGAGCGGAAAAGGTCCTCAAATCCGTCCTTTCCGAAGCCCGGCAGGGTTCCGTCCACCAGATGCGCCACCGCGGCGTGAATATCCGCATTGCGGTCAAAGTACTCTTTGGGGTTGTAGGAGTGATCGCTTTCCATGCGGGCAATCTCGTGGGCACGCGCGCCGAAGATGAAAATATTATCATCACCCACTTCATCGAACATTTCCACATTCGCTCCGTCCAGAGTGCCAAGCGTCACTGCACCGTTGAGCATGAATTTCATGTTTCCCGTACCGGAGGCCTCGTATCCCGCCGTGGATATCTGCTCGCTGATATCCGCCGCGGGAATCAGGTGTTCGGCCAGAGTCACATTGTAATTTTCAAGAAAAACAACCCGTATGATGTCTTTCGTGAGCGGATGGGAGGCAACCAGCGCGGAGACGGCATGAATGAGCCGGATAATTTCCTTGGCCCTGTGATAGGCAGGCGATGCCTTGGCGGCAAACAAAAAGGTGACCGGACGGGGCAAAGAAAACCCATCACTTTCGAGCAAGCGGTTGTACAGATGTAAAATGTGCAGCACTTTTAAAAGCTGGCGCTTGTATTCGTGCAGCCTTTTGGCCTGCACATCAAAGACGGATTGCACATCCAGCACCACGCCCTGTTTTTTAAAAACATATTCGGCAAGGCGCGCTTTGTTTTGTTCCTTGACGCGCGCGAACTCGGCCTGAAAACGCTCATCGTCGGCCAGCGGTTTGAGGAGGGCAAACTCGCGATAATCGCGAATAAATGTATCGCCGATGGTATCGCACAAAAGCGCGCACAACCCGGGATTGGCCGCGGCAAGCCAGCGACGCTGGGTCATGCCGTTGGTGATGGCCGTAAACTTTTTGGGGAACATCACATAAAAATCGCGGAAGGTCTTGCTCTTGAGGATTCTGCCGTGAAGCTGCGAAACCCCGTTGACCGTTTGACACACGGCAATGCACAGGTTGGCCACGCGAATCTCGTCATAACCGATAATGGACAGCTGCGCTATTTTGTCGCGGTCTTCCGGAAACGCCAGGGCGATCTGACGGCTGAAACGTTCGTTAATTTCCCAGATGATGGCGTAAACGCGCGGCAGCATCGATTTAAACAGCTGCTCGGGCCACGATCCCAGGGCCTCCGGCATAATCGTATGATTGGTATAGTTAAACACGCGGCGCACGATATCGTAGGCATCGTCCCAGCCCAGGCCTTCGTCATCAATCAAAATGCGCGTGAGTTCCGGAATTGCCAGCGCCGGATGCATATCATTGATCTGGATCACGATCTTTTCGGGCAGCGTGCGCACATCGCCATAGAGTTTTTTGTGCTCACGCACCATGCTCTGCATCGTCGCCGAAGCCAGAAAGTAATACTGTTTGAGGCGCAGCATTCTTCCGGTGATGTGGTTGTCTTTGGGGTACAGGACTTTGGAGATCGACTCGGCAAGTTCTTTTTGTTGCAGCATGCAGATGAGATCGCCCTTGTTAAACGAATGAAGATCGAAAACCGCGGGGCATTCCGCGCGCCACAGACGAAGCGTTGCGGGAAGCGTACTGTCATAGCCGATCACCGGCATGTCGTAGGGCACCGCAAGGACCGTCGAGCAGTTTTTGTGCACGATCGTGAGACCGTCTTTCGTCCAGACTTCGTCCACCGTGCCATCGAATCGGACCTCCACCTGTTCTTCCCGCCGCTCGATTTCCCAGACATCGCCTTTGGCCGTCCAGTCGTCGGGGACTTCCGTCTGCGCGCCATCGACGATCCGCTGGCAAAACATGCCGTACTCGTAGCGGATGCCAAAGCCCGTCACGGGCAGATTCAGCGTGGAGAGCGAATCCAGAAAACAGGCGGCCAGCCGGCCTAAGCCCCCGTTGCCCAAAGCCGCTTCGTTTTCCTGATCTTCGAGCTTTGCAAAGTCATAGCCGATCTCGGCCATGACGGCGCGGTAGTCTTCCAGTAAACCGAGGTTGATCATGTTGTTAACGAGCGCCCGGCCCATTAAAAACTCGGCTGAAAGGTAGCACAGCCTTTTTTGCCCGTTTTGCAAAACGGCGTCGTTGGCCGTCACTTGCCGCTCAAGAATCAGGTCGCGAATGCTCATCGCCACCGCCTGAAACATTTGCTCATCCGAGGCGTTCGAAAGCGTGCGGCCGTAATAGCGCTTTAATTTGCCTTCGATGGTTTCTTTAATTTCTGAAATTCTGTTTTTCACCTGCGTACCTTCCATGACCCTGTTTGAGAGACAAAGCTCCCGCTGTAAGAAAAAGACCCTTTATGGGACGACAAAACGCCTGTCAACGAAAATCATTTCGGATCACTTTTCGCAAAGCCCCCTGTAGAGATCCGCATAGGCAAGCGCGCTTTTTTCAAAACCCAGATCCTGCCTCAACGCTTTTTTCCTCAGAGCGTTCATACGCGTCTTTTTTTTATAAATAGTCAGGGCGTAGAGCACGGTATGCAGCATGTCATGCGCGTTGTAGCTGTCAAAAGAAAACCCGTTTCCCTCGTTTGTGTATTCGTTATAGGGGAAAACAGTATCTTTGAGCCCGCCTGTCGCGCGGACAATGGGCAGCGTGCCGTAGCGAAGCGCAATCATCTGCGAGAGCCCACACGGCTCAAAAAGCGACGGCATCAAAAAGAAATCGCATCCCGCGTAGATGCGGTGCGCAAGCGGATCATCAAACCGGGTCAGGCCGACCGCCCGCGATCCCGTTTTGGCCGCAACATCGCGAAAGAATTGTTCGTATTGAGCATCGCCTGTCCCGATCAGTACAAACCCCGCATCCGCCTGAAGCATCTCATCTAATACGCGTACCACCAGATCGATCCCTTTTTGTTTGGTCAACCGCGTCACCATGCCGATGAGGGGCTTGTCAGGACTGATGGCGAGTCCGATCTCGGCAAGCAGCGCCTCTTTGTTCTTCTGCTTTTGCGCAAGCCTCGAGGCGTTATAGGGATAGGGGATCATCGGGTCTGAGGCCGGATTAAAGGCCACGGTGTCAATGCCGTTGAGGATGCCTGTCAGATCATTTGCTCGGGTTTCCAGGACGCCGTCTAGACCCTCGCCGTAAAACGGCGTTCGAATCTCGCGGGCATAGGTCGGGCTGACCGTCACCAGTTTGTCGGCAAAGACAATGCCGCCTTTCAAGAAATTTGCGTCCCCATGAAACTCGATGGCGTCCGGATGGTTGTAACGGCCATCGATTTGCAGCAGGTTTGCCGCAAAATTGAAATCAAAACGTCCCTGAAAGGCCAGGTTGTGAATCGACAAGACGCTTTGGCACCGGCCCTGCGGCTGCAAATGGTATTGGGTTTTAAGCAGCATGGGAATCATCGCGGTGTGCCAGTCATTGACATGGACGATATCCGGCTCGAATCCGATCAAAGGCAACGCCTCGATCACCGCACGCGAAAAGTAGGCGTATTGTTCGCCTTCAAAATTGCCACCACAGTAGATCGCCTGGCCGAAGTAATGTTCGCAGTCGATAAAATAGACCGGGGTGCCCTCCCAGTCGTAGTATTCCACGCCCACATACATGGACTGCCACCCGATCTCCACGCTGAAGCTGACCACGTGTTGGACCTGTTTGTGATATTGATCCTTGATCATGCGATGAAACGGCAGCATCAGACGGATATCGAATCCCTGGGCGTGAAGCTCCCGGGCCAGCGTTCCGATAACATCTGCGAGCCCCCCCGTTTTGGCAAAAGGGGCGCATTCGGCGCCGGTCATCAGGATTTTAGGCAGGGCCTCTTTGTCTGGTAAAGCACCGCTTTTCTTTACTTTTTTCTTCATGTTTTCATACCGATTCCTTTTCGGTGATGTTGCGCATTTTTCCCCGCCGGAGACTGCGTCTCGTTTGCCAAGAAGTGCCATTCTATGTCCTCCGCCAGCGGAGGTGTCACGAAGTGACGGAGGTGGAAATAGGACCACCAAATTGTAACTGCATAATATTACAGCTATGAAAAAACTCCACCCCCTGGCCCCCGCCAGCGGGGGACATCAAGCGCAAGTAAAAAGTACCATCAAATTTGTCATTCCCGCGCAGGCGGGAATCCATAACTCACTGAAATACTGGATTCCGTATCGCGCTTCGCTTGTACGGAATGACGAAATTGTAATTACGAAACAGTCTCCGGGTCGGGAGACTCATTATAATCAAAATAAACGGCTGAAAGCGGCGGCAAATCAATGACCGCGCGGTACGGATGACCGGCAAACGCCAAAGCGGTCACGGGAATGGCCGCCGGGGCCGCATTGCCGCATCCGCCAAACTGAGCCTCGTCACTGGTGAATATCTGTTGCAGCGTACCTGCGCCGGGGAGCCCAATGACAAACTGTTTCACCCAAACCGGCGTGAAATTAAAAGCGCAAACACAGGCGTGACCGGGGCTCAGGCTGCGGCGCAAAAAACAAAGCGCGCTTTGGCTTGCATTATCCACATTGAGCCAGGTAAATCCATTCCAGTCGTCTTCGATCTGATACAGGGCGGGGCATCCGGTGTAAAAAGCGTTGAGCGCCTTCACATACTGCTGCATATGACGGTGTCTTTCATGCTCAAGCAGAAACCAGTCCAGTGGCTTATGATAGTCCCATTCAATGAACTGCCCGAACTCACTGCCCATAAACAGCAGTTTTTTTCCGGGATGCGCATACATAAAACCGAGCAGGGCGCGAAGCGATGAAAACTTCTCATCGTATGAGCCGAACATTTTATCCAGCAGAGATTTTTTGCCGTGAACCACTTCATCGTGAGAGTAAGGCAGAATAAAGTTTTCGGTAAAGGCATAGTGCATGGAAAACGTCAGTTTGTCATGGTGATTTTGCCGGAAAAAAGGATCCATCGACATGTAGTTAAGCGTGTCATGCATAAACCCCATATTCCACTTGAAGACAAAACCAAGGCCCCCGTCATAGGGCGGTTTGGTCATCATCGGGTATGATGTCGATTCTTCTGCAATGGTGATCGCGCCGGGATGCCTCGTCAGGATCACGGAATTGAGTTTTTGCAGAAAAGCCACCGCGGAAAAATCAATGTTTCCGCCATCGGCATTGGACACGTATTCGCCCGGATTGCGCGCATAATCCAGGTAGAGCATCGACGTGACCGCGTCAACCCGGATGCCGTCGATGTGGAAGACGTCAAAAAAATACATGGCGCTGGAAACCAGAAAACTGACCACCTCCGGACGGTCATAATTGAAAATCAGCGTGCCCCATTGCGGGTGATTGGCCTGAAGCGGGTTTTCATGTTCATAGAGGCACGTGCCGTCAAAACTGGCCAGCCCGTGTTCATCTTTGGGAAAATGGGCGGGTACCCAGTCCATGATGACGCCGATCCCGCTGGCGTGCATGGTGTCCACAAAATACATAAAATCCTGCGGCGTGCCGTAGCGGCTGGTGATCGCGAAATAGCCGGTGACCTGATAGCCCCAGGAATCGTCCAGCGGAAATTCGGTCACCGGCATGATTTCCACATGCGTAAACCCCATCTCCACCAGATAGTCGGAAAGCTCGCAGGCCACATCGCGCATATTGGCAAAGCGATACCCTTCGCGCGTGCGCCAGGAGCCGATATGCATTTCGTAGATAGCCATAGGACGGCTTTGTGCGTTTTGCTCTGAACGTTTGCGGAGAAATTCCTGATCGCGCCAGGTGTAGCCGTCGAGGCTCCAGACCTTCGAGGCCGTTTTCGGCCGCACCTCGGCATGAAAAGCGAACGGATCCGCTTTGAGAACCGTGCGGCCATCGTAACCGAGAATCTGATATTTATAACAGTCCCCGTCCTGAAGACCCGGCACAAACGCGACCCACACACCGGCATCGAGCCTCTCCATCCGGTTTTTTGAAGCATCCCAGCCGTTGAAATCGCCCACAACGCTAACCTGCTTGGCCTGAGGCGCCCACACGGTAAAGCGGTGCATGGCCAGTTCATCGATCCGATGACACCCGAACGTGGCATAGGCCTGCTGGGCCTCTCCGACGTTGAACAGGTAAATCTCGTCTGTATGGATGTATGGCTGATAATCCTGCATAGGTGGAATCACTTAACCTTTATTTATATAATCAGAGTCGAGAGCGTGCGTTTGCCGATTCATCCTGCGCGACCAAACACCCGGGTCATGTGGGCAAGCTTGCGCAGGGTTTCGTCATCGAAGTGACCGGGCAACAGCCGCCAGCGCCAGTTTCCCTGAGCGGTCTGCGGCCGGTTCATCCGGGCAGACGAAGGCAGGCCAAGAATGTCCTGCATCGGGATGATGCACACGTCCGCAACGGAGCCCATGGCCAGCCGGATCAACTGCCAGTGCACATGCGCTTCATTTATATCGCCAAGATAGGCCTTCAAAAAAGCGCGTTCATCCGCGCTAAGCCCGGTAAACCAGCCCATCGTCGTGTCGTTGTCATGCGTCCCGGTATAAACCACGCAGTTTTGCTCATATCGGTGCGGCAGATACATGCTGTCGCCTTCGGGAGAGAAAGCAAAATGAAGCACCTTGAGGCCCGGAAAACCCGTGTCCCGAAGCAGATCAAACACGCCCGGCGTCAAAAAACCCAGATCTTCGGCAATGAATGCCAGATTCCCCAGTTGATCTTTGACCTGCCGGAAAAAGTCAATGCCCGGACCGCAAATCCACTGCCCTTCCTCGGCGGTCTTTGCGTCCGCGGGAATCGCATAGTAGGATTCGAATGCCCGGAAATGATCAATACGCAGGAAATCACACAAGGATGCCTGATGAGCGATACGGCTAATCCACCACGCATAACCTGTTTTTTTAAGTGCCTCCCAGTCATACAGCGGGTTCCCCCAGAGCTGCCCCGTTTCCGAAAAGTAGTCCGGCGGACAGCCCGCGACGCGGCCCTGTTGATCCAGAATATCCCGGCACATCCAGGCATCGGCACTGTCTTGCGCGATGTAAATCGGCATATCGCCGATCAGACTGACGCCTTTTTCGTTTGCGTACTTGCGCAACGTCTCCCACTGCCGGAAGAAAAGGTATTGAACAAAGATATGATAGTCAATCGTCTTTTCCAGGCGCACCGAAGCGGCCAAAAGCGCCTCGGGCTCTCTTTCGGCAAGCTCTTTGGGCCACTCGTAAAAAGGTTTCATCGCATGGTCGCCTTTGAGCGCCATATACAAGGCATAATCGGAAATCCAGTCGGCGTGCCTGCGCTTGAATGCCTCTGTTTCGCGGACCATACGCGATGCGCACTGCTCGAAGGCAAGGTGCAGCACCTGCGGCTTGCCGATATATTGCGCGTGATAATCCACCGCGCACGGATCATTCCCGAAAAGCCTGTCACACATTTCCCGCGCATTTCGGGGCAGCAGGCCTTCGTCATACAGATCATCGAAATCGATGAAATACGGGTTCCCCGCAAAGGCGCTGAAGGCCTGATAGGGTGAATCGCCAAAGCCCGTAGGCGATGTCGGCAGAATCTGCCAGTAACGCTGCGATGCGCGCTGAAGATTGTCTACGAAATCTCTTGCACCCTGACCGAGTGTTCCGATACCGAATGGGCCGGGGAGCGCAGATATGCCCAGCAATATGCCGCTTCCTCTTTTCATGACGCATTCCATACACGAGTTTGGCATTCATGACCATGCGAATTTCCGGCAGGGCCCACAGGCGTTGCTGAAGTCTTGCCACGCTCTTAATCCGACTCACTTAATCAGGCAAGATCGTTCCAAATGAGCGCCGCCGCCCCCATAACAGCACTTGCGCCTGTTTCCAATCCCGAAGGCCGTAGTTTCACCGTGTCCTGATACGCACCAAACATGAAATGGTTCATGTGTTTCTGTGCCGGTATGCGCAGGAGATCGCCCGCTTCGGACAATCCACCCGAAAGAAAGATGGCCTCCGGGCTCAGGTGGGCCACAGCGTCGGCCAGCTTCATGCCCAGGATCCGCGCCGTCCGATCGAAGGCTTCCAGGGCAATCGCATCGCCTTTCATCGCCAGATCAAAAATTTGTTTCGCTGTGATATCCTCATTTGGCATGTCTCCGAGCTTCGTTTGATCGCGACACCCGACCATGAGCTCCAGCGCCGTTGTCTTAAGCCCTGCGGCGGATACATAGGCTTCCAGGCAGCCCCTTTTCCCGCACCCGCACAGCCGTCCATCCGGCTCAACAACGGTGTGTCCCAGTTCGCCGGCAAAGCCGCTTGCGCCATACAGCAATCGGCCATCGGTGACGATGCCGCTGCCCAGGCCGGTGCCAAGGGTAATCACCATAAAATGCTTCATGCCGCGGGCGTGACCAAAGAGCATCTCTCCTAAGGCTGCGGCGTTGGCGTCATTGGTGATGGCAATCGGAAGGTTGTAATACGCCTTGACCAAAGCGACAAAATCGACCGTGTCTCCCCAGTTCAGATTAACGGCTTTCTCGATGGTTCCGCGATCGTGATGCGCGTTTGGCGCGCCGATACCTATCCCGCATAAGCGGTACGCAAAAGTGAGGGCCTCTCTGGCTTCTTCAATCCTGGCATAAAGCCTCGCCATGAAATCGTGAGCGGACTGGCCTGATTGGGTGGTCATGGTATGTGCGCCGTAAATCGTTCCCTGGCAATCGACGAATCCGAAGGCGGTTTTTGTTCCGCCGATATCCATGCCGAGCACAAGGTCTTTGTTTTGCATTTCTACCTCCCCACCGGATGCCCGGATCTTAATCGATTCGCAAAGACCGGGCTTCTTTATGCTTTGACTATAAGAAACAAGGTGTTGGATGTCAATCATCATTGTCATTACAATTGAGGTTGTTGTGATGACAACTCCGGGACTGGCAAACACAAAGCGGAACAGCAGGCCAAAGAAAGATGTTTGATCGCACCCCAATAGCACATATAGACCGTCCCGGCAGCACAACTCTGGCCGGAAAATCCCTTTCCCGGCCGCTACGGCTTGAATGGGCTTTTGGTGTCCACAGGCGTTTTATTTAAGGGAATGTGCGCCTAACTCGGGCTGGATTTCGTTCGGGATAAAGAATCGGATGATCCCGAAGATGAAATCGCGTCTCATCTGGAGCAGGCGAAAGCGGTCTTCATGGACTGTGATTTTACTTTCATGCTACTTCATCCCTCGCTGAATGTTCTTGTTAAATAACTATCTATTTACATAAAACTTCTTAACTTGTCTGGGAGTTTGTGGTATTTTATCACTACTGTCCGGGTATTTCGTCAAATAAATTTAGTTGGTTAGATGACATAGGGTTTTCCGTTTTGTAGTTTACCATTGTAAATAGTTGATAAAGCGGGATTCTTTCGAAAGCCGTGACACTCAGAACCTGTAAAATAGTGTAGAGACTGTAAGGGAGCCGAAGTTGTTTTTTCAGAATAGCCACAATAACGTAAACGGAGATGGCGATCCAGATTTGTGTTTTGACCGCATTCTCTGATGTGCCGTAAAAACTTTTGATGCGCAGATGTTGTTTGATCCATTTGAAAAAGAGTTCCACCTGCCAGCGTGAACGATAAAGCTCTGTGACGGTGAGCGCCGGCAAATTGAAATTGTTGGTCATCAGAACAATGGTAAGATCGGATTCGGCGTCGTGATATTTTATACGTCGCAGTTTTTCGGGATAGTCTTTGCTCTGATAGAATCCGGTGAGCATGATCGTTTGATCGTAGATCAAACCGGTTGACCGATCCACCGGATGCGAGTAGATTCTCCGGCACTGGAGATTGGCTTTTGCACGGATCAGGAAGAAGGCTGAGGCCTGTGAAAGGTTGTACAATCTGGAATAGTCCAGATAACCGCGATCCATGACATAAAACGCTCCTGGTTCGAAAGGAACGATGTCGAGTGTATTGACTTCGTGAAGCTTGCCGTTGGAGATATGAATAAAGGTTGGGATGTTGCAACGCAAATCCAGTAAGGTATGCAGCTTGACGGCTCCCTTGTTCTTTCGGAAGTTGGCCCATGGAAACATGGACAGGCATAGGTCGATCGTTGTGGCATCGAGCGCGTAAGCCGTTTGATCCAACTCGAAAGCGAAAGATTCGTCGCGGTATAGTTTTCGGGCTGTATTGATCAGCGAATAAGCCAGATCGGCATAGATTTGCCAGTGCCTCTGTTCGTTGGCATCTGCAATGGTTGATCGGGATACTTTGCCACGGATGCCCATATGGTAAAGTTTCTGTTCCTGTGCACGCAGGCAGATTTCGATATCGCGCAAACTTTCGCGATAAGTGATTTGCGCAAAGGCCATGCAAAGGTATTGGTCGAGGCAGGTGAACTTCTTCACTCTGTAATCGCCTTGATACCGGGCAACGCAACGCCGAAAGGTATGCAGTGGCATGAAGTCCATGACTTGAGAGAAAACGAGTTTGCCGGTGTACATGATTTACATCCTCCTGTGAAGTCACAGGGGAATGCTCAAATCGGCAATAAATTTTCAAGTCGGTAACTCGTGTAATTAGCATTTTTAATAAATAAATTCTTTATGTTACTTGGTGTTAAATAATTCTATTCCGGACAGTAGTGGTATTTTATTAAAGATCAGAAGCAAAACCTTTTCGTGGGTTAGTTGTTCAAGGCATTTGATTTAAAATGTCATTCTCGATATGTGACTTCAGATGTTTGTAATCAGCACAGTCTCCGTGGTTTAATCTCCATTGGGAACAAAAAATGAGCAATAAGAAGACCCATAAAGATCCGCAAACAGAAACAAAATCGATCTCCCAAGCACCTCACCAGCCATTTACGGGCATTCCCAGTGACGAGACACAAAGCAAAGCAACAAAACAGACCCCGATGAACAGCGAAGAATACTACCGGGCTATCTTTGAGCATACGGCAACAGCCAACATGATCCTTGCCGAGGACACCACTGTCCTGTTTGTGAATGTAAATTTCGAGAAAATGATGGGGTATTCCAAAGAAGAAGTAGAAAACCACATGTCCTGGACCCGCTTTGTCATTGATGAGGATGTGGAAATCATGCAGCAGCGGCACGTGATAAGGAGAATCAGCCCCGAATCCGTTCCTCCTACTTATGAATTCAGGGGGCCGACAAAAACAGGAGAAATCCGGCATTTCTTCCTGAGCGTGGCCATGATACCCGGTACCCGGAACAGTGTGGCCTCTCTCTTCGATATAACCGATCTCAAAAAAGCTGAAGCCGCAGTCAGGCAAAGCGATGAACGTTTCAGAGATCTGGCCAGACTTCTGCCGGAAACGGTTTTCGAAGCTGACATGGACGGGAAATTTACCTTTGTGAATGAACTATCTTTTGACCGGTTCGGTTTTACGCAGGCTGATATAGAAAAAGGGTTGTACCTTCAGGATGTTCTGGCGCCGCAAGAGCATGCACAATTGCAGGAAATTATCCAGAAAGTTAGCCGGGGGGAACGGCTTGGTCTCAGGGAGTATCTTGCAAAGAAAAAGGACGGGACAATGTTTCCGGCTTTGGTTCGCAGCACAGGCGTTTTTAAGGACGGGAAGCCTGTCGGCCTCAGAGGATTCCTTTTAGATATTTCCGAAAAAAAGGCCCTGGAGGATCAACTCCTGCGAGCGCAAAAGCTGGAGGCCGTCGGTACGCTTGCAGGTGGTATCGCACACGATTTCAACAACCTGCTTATGGGCATTCTCGGCAATCTTTCCATCATGCTCTTGCACCTGGACACAACCCACCCCTTTTATGACCGGTTGAAGGTTATGGAAGATTATGTGCACCGGGGATCCAGTCTTACCCGGCAGCTTCTGGGCTTTGCCCGCGGAGGCAAGTATGAAGTCCGCTCTACTGACCTCGGCAAATTTGTTCTTCGAAGCGCGGAAATGTTCGGCAGGACCAAAAAAGACATTTCGATCCATCATAAGATAAGCGGCTCCCTTTGGCACGTGGATGTGGACCGCGGCCAGATGGATCAGGTGCTTCTTAATCTGTTCGTGAACGCATGGCAGGCCATGCCCGACGGCGGCGACCTTTACATATCGGTAGAAAATGCCGAACTGAGCAAGACGGATATGGCCGCTTTTGGCGCAACCCAGCAAAAGTTTGTGAAATTAACGGTAACGGATACGGGCATAGGCATGGACGAAACCACCAAATCCCGTATTTTTGAGCCGTTCTTTTCCACCAAAGAGCGGGGTCACGGCACGGGGATGGGCCTGGCTTCCGTTTATGGAATTATGAAAAACCACGGCGGGTTTGTCAATGTAGATAGTCAACAAGGCGTCGGCACCTCTTTCATGATCTATCTGCCGGCGTCGGACAAAAAGGCGGAAGATGAACTGATAAAAAATGACGAAATTCATGAGGGCAGGGAAACTGTCCTGCTCATTGATGATGAACAGATGATTATTGACGTTGGGTCCAGAATGCTGGAAGAGCTCGGCTACAAAGTCCTGACCGCCACAGGCGGCAAACAGGGCATTAATGTTTTTCAACACGCCAGAGAAAAAATTGACCTGGTCATTCTGGATATGATTATGCCGGATTTAAGCGGCAAAGAAACATTTGATATTCTTCATCAGCAGAAGCCCTCCTTGAAAGTTCTACTTGCGAGCGGTTACAGTTTGGACAACCAGGCAAAAGATATTATGGCCGCAGGCTGCAAAGGCTTTATCCAGAAACCTTTCACCCTGGCGGAACTCTCCCGGAAGCTGCGAGAAATCATTGAAAAAAGCTGAAACGAATTCCCGGGTGTTCCGGAGATGTGAACACAGCGCCTTCTCATAAAAACTTGAAAAACAAATTCTCCCGTATGCATCATAATATGAGCTTTGCTAAATACCGCTATCTGGTCTTCGGAATTCGGGGCACCGCCTACATCCTGGTTTTTCCCACAGGCTGATTGATAAGGGAAGCGGCGCTGGGCATTGCCGTGATTCAGTCGGAAGGGGCGGCTGTGGATGCCATTATGGCGGCAGATGTGGTTACGCAAAGCATTCTCGATGCTCTCGATTTGCTGCGCCACTCAGCTTTTGACAGCGGCAGCGTTTCTTTTCATTTAAACGAGTAAGGCCGCCAACTCGACGACTCACACCTTGCTATTAACACAGGTAATAACCCCCTCTTTTTTATTCTCTTTAGTTATTTGACATATTCCATAAAATTACATATTGAACAAGTGGCCCTTTCAAAAATAGGATATCATAGTCGCCGATAAGGAGGATCAGGCATGTTGACAGTTACAGACAAGGCCTCGGAAGTCATCACGGATTTTATGAAGGATAAGCAGGCAGGTGCGTCCATCCGCGTGTTTATGAATATGGGATGTTCCGGCCCCTCTCTGGGAATGGCTTTAGATGAAACACAAAACGAAGCAGATGAGGTGATACAGGCTGGCGGCACGACGTTTGTCATTGAAAAAGAACTTTTGAAACAGGTCAAACCGATCCATATCGATTTCATTTCGACACCCGAAGGCGCGGGTTTCAAATTGACTTCCAGTTTGCCCCAGTCCCAGGGCGGCTGTTGCGGTTCTTGCAGTTGCTGATGAGTTGATTGGTTTCACCTCTTTTATTCATTTTATGATGGAAAAACAAAGCGTCGTGAACCCTGTCGAATTGTGTGAGAAATTACCGGCACAGGAAATGTTTCCTGGTGCCCTTTTTCGCCGGATTACGGAAGTGGAAGAATTCTTTCAGAGCATTGACATTGCATCGGATGACATAAGGGCACTGCTCGTCAAGACCGTTGGAAAAATTGTTCAGTCCGGTTTTCACCGTGATTTATTCTTTGGATCGGTGATGGAGGGCAGCACCATTTCCGGCGGCACAGCAGAGGTCACTAGAGATCACTGCATCAGAATCGACGCAAAGCAGTTAAATGAACTTGATGAAGACATCGCGATGGCTCTCATTGCCCACGAACTGGCCCATGATCATCTCCGTCACTTCAAGTTCTGGGATAACAATTTGGAAAATGAACAGCATGCCGACAACCTGGCAAGAGCATGGGGCTTTGATATTGACCGGTTCCGCAAAGTCTGCGGGCCGCCCCGCTTGAATAACCGTTTGCTGAAAATACATTGCAAAAAGGAGAATACATGTCTGAAAATTTAGCGAACAAAGAATGGGAACCGAAAATCGCCGCTATTGTCTGTAACTGGTGTACGTACGCGGGAGCCGATCTGGCCGGTATCAGCCGGATTCAGTATCCGCCCAATGTTCGAATCATCCGCGTGCCCTGCACGGGCAGAATCAATCCATTTTATATCGTCAAGGCGCTTCAGGAAGGCGCAGACGGTGTTTTGGTTTCGGGTTGTCATCCGGGTGAATGCCATTACATATCCGGTAACCTAGTAGCCCGCCGAAAATTTGCGGCCTTAAAAAGTTTCTTAAATTACATTGGCGTGGAAGGCGACAGAACGCTCTTTACCTGGGTATCCGCCTCCGAAGGCGACCGTTTTGCGCAAGTCATCAAAGGCGCTACAGCCAAAGTCAAAGCTCTGGGACCTGCGGAAAAGATGGTCAAAAAACTTTCGTAAGGAAGGTCAACGACAAGTGTGGCGATATGCCGCGACCGTGGTTTTTTTATCGCGTCAAGTCAAGCACGGTTGCCGGAAACGATCAGGCTTCTGCGTACTGAGGACCGCCAACTGATCTTCATTGAGAAGACTTGCCGCATCATTTATGAATGCACAGGTCTCATTCCGGACCATATTTCTAATGGCCTGATCCATACCGGCCTTCTTTAATATCACCATGATTGTGGGGCTTCCATATCATGACGCACCGATACGCCAGACAAATTCATTATAGTTATATGACGGCTGGATATATAACTATAATGAATTTGATCTATAGGTATTCGTCATATATAAAGCCCGACGTGCGGTTCACCCGCACAAAGCAGGATGTCGGGGTTTTCTTTAGTATTCTTTTTTCGGTTATTCCCCCGATTCTACCATTCTAATCAGGAGACCTGTTCATGGGCCAGGAAGTTTTAAAGGACGCTATCCTTGCATCCGCTTCGGATGAACAAGAATTGCGCTTCATCGTCCGCGCCGTGAGCCATACCTTCTCCAACGGCGCTCAGGCGGACATTAGAGTTTTAAACAACGTATCTTTTGATGTCGCCTCGCACGAGTTTTTGTCCGTCGTCGGCCCGAGCGGCTGCGGTAAAAGCACTCTGTTGAACATTATGTCCGGCCTGCTTATGCCAACGGAGGGATCGGTGCTCTTAGACGGTGAAGCACTCCGGGGGATTTCAAAAAAAATCGGTTATGTCTCTCAGATGGACTCCTTGCTCCCATGGCGAACCGTTCTGGATAATGTCACGTTCGGCCTTGAATTCCGCAACGTCAAAAAGAAAGAGGCCAGAGCCATTGCCATGCACCTGATTGCGGAGTCGGGCCTTTCCGGTTTTGAAAATAACTATCCGCACGAACTTTCCGGCGGCATGAAAAAGCGCGTGGATATTATTCGGGTGCTGGCCATCGATCCGGAAGTGATCATCATGGACGAGCCCTTTGCGGCGCTGGATGTGTTTACACGCGAACTCATGCAGGAATACATTCTCCAGATTTGGAAAAAGACGCGAAAGGCGATTATTTTTGTCACCCATGATCTGACCGAGGCCATTACACTTGCCGACCGGCTTGTGCTGATGTCGGCCAGGCCCTCCACCATCAAGGCGCAATACAACATACTGCTTCCCCGGCCCCGGTCTCCTCTGGAAATTCGATACGATACGACCTTTATCGATCTGCATCGGCTGATCTGGCGTGATCTGAAAGTGGAAGTGGAGCGGTCTCGCTCGGGGGTGCATTGTGTGGAATAAAATGTCCGATCGGCTCAAGACCAATATTCTGAGGATTCTTTTTGTTTCGACGCTGCTTTTGATCTGGGAGGCGCTGGCCCATTGGGGATGGGCGGATCCATTTTATGTCAGCAGGCCCTCTTCCATCCTGATCGATTTTAAAAATCTTTTTGCCTCGTGTGAAATCTGGCCCCACATCTCGATCACAATGAAAGCGATGCTGATCGGACTTTTTCTGGGGTGCGCAGGCGGCGTGATCATGGCGTTTGTCATGGCGCGCTTTAAAATGGTTGAAAAGATCATGGACCCGCTCATTGTCGCCATTTATGGCATTCCCAAGCTTGCCCTGGGGCCGCTGTTTATTTTGTGGTTTGGTCTGGGCATCAACTCAAAAATCTTTCTGGCCTTCGTCTGGGTATTCTTCATCATGTATTTTAACGCCTACGGCGGTTTCAAAAACGTCGAGCCCCGGTTGATCAACGCGGCAAAACTCATGGGCGCCAGCCGCGCCCAAATTCTTTTCAAAATCGTGTTGCCGTCGAGCCTGCCGTGGCTTTTTACCGGCCTGCGCGCGGGGCTGGGTGTGGCGCTCTTGGGCGCCATTGTCGGTGAGTACATCGGGTCCATGGCCGGACTGGGGCATCTGGTGCAATATGCGGGCAATATGTTCAACACCACACGAGTTTTCTCCACGATTCTGGTGATGACCATTTTAATGATGCTGATGAATGAAGGCGTCAAATACGCGGAGCACCGGATTCTTCGCTGGCGCCCCTCGGAAGGTTAGATCAACCGCCTCGTGCGGATAATTTCACTCTAAAAGGAGATTTGTATGAAAAAATTGTGTTGTTTGGTTTTGGGCGTGCTTTGCCTGGCTTTGGCGGCGACGCCCGCCTGGTGTGACAGCAAATCGGCTGTAGGGTCGAAAATGACCGTCAAGAAAGTCGTCATCGTCCAGCCGAATTATCTGGTGCCGTGGCTGCCGATCTATCTGGCCGATCAGTTGGGATATTTCAAGGAAGAGGGCCTGGACGTCGGATTTGTGACCGTCATGGGCGGACACAATGTTCATGCGGCAGTCATCAAGGGCGATGCGCATTTCGGCCTGACCGGCTACGAGCAGGTGCTCAAGACCTATCAGCAGGGAAAAAGCACGAAGATGATTATGACGACCACGAGGCTTCATCCCTGGTCGTATTTCGGTTCAAAGAAAATTAATAGCATCGCAGACCTGAAGGGCAAGAAAATTGACGGCGGACTGGAGGGGTCGTCCTACCGGTCGTTTGCCCGCGCCGTGGTCAAATACGGCGGCCTCGATCCCAATAAAGACGTCATGTTTGTGAACATTCCGCGCGGCTCCGAAATCGCCGCGCTGGAAAAAGGCGATATTGACGGCGTGCTCGGCATTGACAACATGAAAATTGAGCTTCTTCGTCGCGGCTACAAGCCGCTGGTGGACATGGTTGAACCGGCCCAGCACAAAGCGGTCATCGGGTATGATGAATATCCGTTGTTTGTCGTGCAGGTCAACGACGCACTGGTCAAGAATGATCCGGATATGATCCAGCGCTTCACCAATGCCGTGGTGCGCGCCATGTACTGGCAGAAAAGCCACAGCCCCGCCGAAGTGGCGGCAAAAGCCAGACCCACGTTTTCCAGCGCAGATCTCAAAGTCTTTGATGAAACCATCGCCTTTACACTCAAGGCACTTTCTCCGGACGGATATTTTACAAAAGACGGTCATAAAGCCGCCGAAAAATTCGGTCTGGACGTGGAATTCATCACAGCGCCAGTTGCCATGGTGCTGGTTGTGGATGAGACTTTCCTGAAAAAGGCGCACGAAAAATACAAAAAATGAAAACAAGAAATAGGGAGGAACCTATGAAAGAAGGTGTTGAACCTCTGGTAAATGACGGATTTGCCGGTGAGCCGGCAAAAAGGTGTTTAAGCTATATTCAGTCCAAACGGGAAAAAGGTAAAAACGTAGTCGGGATTTATTGCGGATACGCACCGATGGAAGTCATCCGCGCGGCAGGAATGGTGCCAGCGGTGCTGTGCGCCTTTGCCGACAAGACCATCGCCGCCGGTGAGGAAGTGCTGCCGGCAAACCTCTGTCCGCTCATCAAATCGAGTTACGGATTTATCCGGACGGACACTTGTCCTTTTTATTCTCTGTCTGAGGCGGTGATTGCCGAGACGACCTGTGACGGCAAGAAAAAAATGTTTGAGCTGATCGCGGACGTCAAACCCACCCACGTGATGGATTTGCCCCAGCTTCCGGATCAGAAGGAAGCCCAGGACAACTGGACGGTGATGATCCGGAAGCTTGCCGGATTTCTGGAGCAGACCTTCGAGTGCAAAGTCTCGGATGCGGACGTTGAAAAAGAAATAAAAAATACAAATCTGAAAAATAAGCTTCTCAATGAGATCTTCGATTTTGCGGCGCTTACGCCTTCACCCATCACCTGGCAGGAGATCTATGATCTGACCTATCTGGGCCAGGTGGCCTCCACTGAAGATATGCTGCCGCTTCTGGAGGCGTCTATTATCAAACTCCAGAAGCGCGTGGCCGATGGCATCTGTCATGGCACGACGGATTCTCCCCGTGTTTTGGTTACCGGCTGTCCGGTGGGCGGCGATGCGACGAAGGTTTTCAAAATCATTGAAGAGGCGGGCGGCGTTATCGTGTATCTGGACGCCTGCACGGGAATGAAAGCCTATGCGGGACATTTTGAGGAAAATGCAAAAGACCCGTATCGCGCGGTATCCCGCCGGTATCTGGACGTACCCTGCTCCTGCATGACGCCCAACACCAATCGCCTGACGGAGCTCGACCGAATTATTGAAAAGTTCAAGCCGGATGCGGTGGTGGATGTCGTGCTGCATGCGTGCCATTCGTACAATATCGAATCACAGAAAATTAAAGAACGCATCGCCGCGAAATACGGATTGCCGTTTTTAAAAATCGAAACGGATTATTCGCAAAGCGATGTGGGGCAGCTGCGCACCCGCGTGGAAGCCATGCTGGAAATGGCGCAATAAAAATAATTGTAGGGAACCGCTCGCGAGCGGTTCCCTACAGGATTTGAGGACGTGATAATGGGTGAAAT
The DNA here is from genome assembly GCA_002347685.1 of Syntrophaceae bacterium UBA2280. Classification (GTDB taxonomy): domain Bacteria; phylum Desulfobacterota; class Syntrophia; order Syntrophales; family Smithellaceae; genus UBA8904. The sequence continues at coordinate 36,652 of DDWS01000048.1, read as the reverse complement.
AAAAATTGTCAACGCCACGGGGCTTGCCTGCCCGCAGCCGGTGGTTTTGGCCAAGCAGGCCATTGAAGCCAACGAGCAGGTCAAAGTCATTGTCGATAACGACACGGCGCTGGAAAATGTCAAACGACTGGGTAACAAGCTGGGCTGCGATGTGAAAGTCGAAGCCCAGAACGGTGGGCTTTTTGAAATTCTGCTGACGCGCCAGGCGGGTGCGCCCGTGCCTTCGGAGAACATCGCCGTTTCGTGCAATGCCGCGCCATCAACCGCCGGGCCTTTCGTCATTGTCTGCGCCGAAGATAAAATGGGGCGCGGTAATGATGAGCTGGGAGACGTCCTGATGCGCGCCTTTTTACATACGATCTGTCTGGAGAAGGCCAAACCGGATGTTCTGATATTCTATAATACCGGGGTGAAACTGACCGTGCAAGGCTCCGAGGTGCTTGACGATTTAAAGGAGATGGCTGCGGCGGGTGTGGAATTGCTCGTCTGCGGTACCTGCCTGAACTACTTCGAAATCAAGGACCAGCTGGCGGTTGGCATCGTATCCAACATGTACGACATTGCGCAAACCATGAGCCGGGCCGGACGACTGCTGACCCCATGAGCGAATCCGTGTCCTATTTCGTGATGCTCTTCAAGGCGGTCAGCTACGCCCTGAAGGCGGAGAAAATTCTCAAGGCTGAAAAACTGCCGCACAAGCTGATTCCCGTCCCCAAAGAAATCAGCTCGGACTGCGGGATCTGCCTGCGCTGCGAGCCTTCATTTCAAGAGGTCATTCAAGCCGCGCTGGCAGGCAAAGTTGAATTTGAAGAAATCCGTCAGATGGTGAACTAAAGGCGGGGAAGGGTCACCCGGGCATCTGCCGGGCAACCTGACACCGTTTTCCGGGATTTTGACAAGCTCAGTCTGCCGGGCATATCCGGTATGCCTTGGCGTATAGCCGGCAGACTGTCGGAGATCCTGTCCGGGCGAAGTGTCCGTAAACTCGACGGCGCCGACTGCGACGCGTCTGAAATTTCAGGGCTTCGTGGAAGCGGGATCATTCACCCTGCCACGGACGGACTACGAATGAATGGCCTGGCCGCCGCCGATCACCATTTCGCGGCCGGTCATGAAGGAGGCCTCCCCGGAGCACATCCACAGAACCGCCCCGGCAATCTCTTCGGGTTTTCCGAAGCGCTTCATGGGAACCATCTCCCTTGTCAAATCCTGGATCTTCGGGTTTAGCTGCCATGGTTCCTCCAGCATGGGCGTGTGGATGAATCCCGGACAGACGGCATTGATGCGGACCTTGCGATGGGCGTAATCCAAAGCCGCCGCCCTGGTCAGACCGAGGACGGCGTGTTTGCTGGCCGCATAAATGGATATGCCCGCCTCCGAACGCAGGCCGGCGATCGACGAGTTATTCACGATGGCGCCGCCGCCCTGTTTCAGCATCAGGGGAATCTCGTGCTTCATGCAAAGCCACACGCCTTTCAGATTGGTATTCATGGTCCAGTCCCAGTCTTCCATGGTGGTATTAACGGTGCGTCTCATTGCGGACGAACTCACCCCGGCATTGTTGAAGGCGCAATCGAGCCTGCCGTATTGAGTGGTGATTGCTTCGAACAGGCTCTCAATGTCCTCCCGCCTGGTGACGTCCGTCCGGATAAAAGCCGCCTGGCCGCCTTGATTTTTGATATCCTGCACGACACTGTCGCCCAGGTCTTTTCTGCGGGCGGCGATGACGACTTTCGCGCCTTCCGCGGCAAACATCATTGCGGCAGCACGACCGATGCCGGAATTGCCGCCGGTCACCAAAGCCACCTTGTCTTGAAATCTATTTGCTTTCAAATTCTTTCTCCTTTCTCGCACAACCGTTCATTATGCCGCAACCCCTTGTCCGCCGGCCACAACCAGTTCCTTGCCCGTCATAAAGGACGATTCATCCGAGCACAGCCACAGCACGGCGCCGGCGATCTCTTCGGATTCCCCCATTCTTTTCATGGGTGTTTTGGCAAGAAGCATTTCCAGCATGTTGGGGTAGATCTCCATAGGGGCCTCCATCATCCTCGTTCGTATCGGTCCTGGGCAGATCGCATTGATGCGAATATTCTTGTGGGCGTATTCAAGGGCGGCGGTTTTCGTCAGGCCGATCACGCCGTGTTTGCTGGCACAATAGGCCGCAAGACCGGATGACCCCATCAGGCCCAGCACCGACGCGGTGTTCACAATCACGCCGCCGCCCTGCTTGAGCATCCGCCCGATTTCATGCTTCATGCACAGCCAGACGCCCCTGAGATTGGTATTGAGGATGTCATCCCATTCTTCTTCGGGAATCTTGGTCGCAGGCGGCATCGTCAGGGAGCTTAATCCGGCGTTGTTGACAGCGCAGTCCAGACGTCCGTATTGTTTCGATATGGCCTCAAAAAGATGGTCGATTTCATCAGGATTCCGGATATCCGTCTTGATGAAAACCGCCTTGCCGCCCAGGGCGCTGATTTCGTCTGCCACTTCCCGCCCGAGATTTTCCCTGCGGGCCGCCATGATCACCTGCGCGCCTTCCCTGGCAAAGGCCACGGCGGTGGCCCTTCCGATGCCGGACGTGGCGCCCGTCACCAGGATGACTTTGTCACTGAATCTCTTGTTTTCCAAATGCCTTCTCCTTTCATGACATCCACCAAATGGATGATTAAATACTAATAAGATAAATAAAATCAATTGTATGCATGACTAGTCATCCAAATAAATAAAACAATCGTTTTATTTACGTCTATACAATGAAAATTGTTATGTCAAGAATTATCTATAAAAATCAACACTATGCCGGCGCGGAAATCGCGGCAATCCCTTATAATCTTGACAGCTTTTTGAATTTTTGAAATAGAGAAACGGGATCTTGCGTACTTCCCGGAGAAGGAAACGATCCCCTTCGGATCAACGCGGAATCAGCCGGCGGTTTGAGGGTCCGGATATCGGGATGCAACGGTATGAGCACACTCATAATTTCCGCCGCAAGAAGAGTAAAAGAATTCAAAAGAGGAGAAGCCTATGAAAGCAGCAGTGATGCACGGTGCGAGGGACATCAAAACCATAACGGTCCCCGATCCCACGGTTGAACCCCACGGGGTCATCATCAAGGTTAAAGCATGCGGGGTGTGTGGTTCCGACCTGCATGTGTATAAACGCGACGGCCAGGACGGCACCATTTTCGGGCACGAATTCAGCGGCGATATCGTCGAAGTCGGGGCTCAGGTTACGGGGATCGTGCCGGGTACACGTGTAACGGCGGTCGGTTTCAAACCCTGCGGAACCTGTTTCTGGTGTGCGCAGGGCAAGGGGCATCGCTGTTCCGACATGGCGCTTCTGGGCTACCAGTTTCCCGGTGCCATGGCGGAATATGTCCATATCCCCTTTGCCGTGTTGGGGCGTAACATCTTCCCGCTGCCCGATGAACTCAGTTATGAGGACGCGGCTTCGGTGGAGCCTCTTTCCATTTCATATTTCTCCGTCAACAGGGCTCAGCCCAAACCAACCGATATCGTTTCCGTCATCGGTCTGGGCGTGATTGGACTTTACGCTGTTCAGGTATTGAAGACCATGGGGGTTTCGAAGATCATCGCCAGCGGGCGCAGGCCATCCCGGCTGAAGGCCGCCGGAGTATGCGGGGCCGATATCATCATCGATGCGGCAAAGGATGACGCTGTCCGGGCGGCGATGGAGGCGACATCCAACATGGGTGTCAATACCGTGGTGGAATGCGCGGGAATGCAGGCGACCTTCGATCAGTCCGTTGCCATGACCCGCGGCGGCGGAAAGATCATGCTGGTCGGGATTTACGAACAACCGCTGACCTGGGATCCCCTGCCCGCGATTGCCAAGAATCTCTCATTGATCGGCTGTCTGGGGGGCAATTTCCCCGCGTCGATCGAGCTTCTCAAAAGCGGAAAAGTCAACGCGAAACCCTTGATCACTCACAGATTCCCTCTGGATCAGGCCGCCCTGGCATTCAAGGCGCAGCTGCAGGATCCGGAAGCCATCAAGGTGATGATCCTGCCCTGAAGCGCAGTACAGGTGCGGTGTCGCAACAGGCAACAACAGGACAAACCTACAAGCCTCTGATCGCGGAGGAGGGGAGAATGAATCATGTCGCAGGAATTAAACAAGGAAGAGACTCTCAATGGCCTTGAGCAAAAAGCCGGTGATTACGAGGAACGATTCGCAAGCTGCTCTCAGGGAACATTACTGGCTCTGCAGGAAACCTTCAATCTGGGAAACGCCGAGGTTCTCAAGGCGGCAACGGCCATGCCGGGAATTGCCCTCCGGGGCGAGACCTGCGGGGCCGTTATCGGGGCCATGATGGCCGTGGGGCTTGCCTTTGGCCGGGACAACCCTGAGGACTGGCAGGCTGTGCAGAAAACGACCATGGCCTGCCGGAAGTTGTGCAAAGAGTTTGAAGCCATCTTTGGAAGCTGCAACTGCCGCGACGTGCAGCATCATATTTTCGGACGCAGCTATGATTTGACCGACGGCAAAGACATGAAGGCCTTCGCCGCGGCAGACGCCATCCGGAAATGCCGCCTGCCGGCCGGAAAGGCCGCCAGGATCGCAGGCGGACTGATCCTGGAAGGCAGCGATAAAAAGAACATTCCTTTTCCTGTTTTGTGAAGCCCGCAGGCGAAAAATGAATCCCGTCATGATACTGTTCGGCGATTTACCGGGAGAAGGTTTCCTGGAATTAATGTCCGGCGGGACAGGAATTGATCTACATATAAAACAAACGTACGTATTCTATGCTATCTGTATACTGTATTTAACTAATTGAATATATTGAATATTATATGATTTGACATTGACATATAATTAATATATGAATTAATAAATATAATTAAGAATCGCAGGGCACCGTAACCCGCTGCCCTGTGCGGAACTCATTATCTTGGCAGATGGTGATCATCAAAGGAGGGTATGAAATGATAAAAACCGTGGAACAGTATCTGGAAAGTTTAAATGACAGAAGGGAAGTCTGGTGTCTGGGAGAAAAGGTGGCCGATGTCCGGACGCATCCGACGATCAGCAGCATCATCGAAATGGCCAGCATGGACTATGTCCTCCCCAATCACCCTGATTACCGGCATTTGTTCGTTACGAAGGACCAGGATGGTGAAGACATCAATTTTCTGCTCACTTCACCCAGAACGGCAGAAGAACTTCTGAGGAGAAGGGAATGTTATATGGTAGGCATGAGGGCAGGCGGCGGCGTGCTCGTCCATTGCATGGGTGCCGACGCACTGGCCTCCTTTACGGTTGCCGCCCAGGTCATGGACAGCAAACTGGGAACGAATTACATGGAGCGCGTCGAGAATTATCGGCGGTACCTGCAGAAAAACGACCTGGCCCTGACCGGCGCCGTTACAGACGTGAAAGGGGATCGAAGCCTCCATCCCTCGCAGCAGAAGCAGCATAAGGACTTTTATCTGAGAGTGGTGGACAGGCAGAAGGATGGTATTGTCGTCCGTGGCGCGAAGGTCCATATCAGTGCATCCCCCTGTGCCAACGAGCTGCTCTGCCTGCCGTGCAGAACCCACGGCGAAGCCGACAAGGACTACGCGCTTGCTTTTGCGATTCCCGTGGGTACGCCCGGCGTGAAGCTGCTCGGTGTCGAGCCCAGCGCCCGGGTTTACGGCGAGGAAGGCGCCTTCGACTACCCCTGTACGAACCACCTGCAGCCCACAGAATCCTTGATCATTTTTGACGATGTCTTTGTGCCCTGGGAACGCGTTTTCATGTGCGGAGAATGGCAGTATTCACAAGTCCTGGCCTACGCTTTTGCCAGCTATCACCGCCTGTTCGGGCACTGCAAGATTACCGGGACGCTGGAGCTGATGACGGGAGCGGCAAGCCTCGTTGCCGAATACAACGGTGTCCAGAAAGTCCCTCACGTCCGCAACAAGCTTGCCTGGATGGCCTATATTACTGAAGCCGTGCAGATGCTGGGGAAGCAGGCGTGCCTGGATCCGATCACCGAGTTCGGTATGGACGTGATGATGCCCAACAGGATGGCGATCAACGCGGCGAAGTTCACCTATGCCAGCAATTTTCACCAGATGTGTCAGCACATGCAGGACATCGGCGGCGGCCTGACCACCACCGCTCCCGCTTTCCGGGACTGGGACAATCCCGAGCTCAAGCCCTTCATCGATAAATACCTCGCGGCAAAGGATGGTGTTCCCACGGAAGAGCGTCTGCGTATCATGCGGCTGATCAAGGACATTACCGGGAATCACTGGCAGGTGGACACCATTCACGGCGAAGGATCCATGGCGGCCCAGGAGATGTTCCTTTACGCCAGCGCCGACTGGAAAAAGTTTCAGGCGGCGGCGAAGCGGGCTGCTGATATCGATGGGTGGCAGGATGATCCCACCTACGGAAAGTTACCCGTGCAGAAGGAATTCGTGAAGATGCCCGCCTATGACGAATCCTACTCAAGCATTCCCAAAACGGCGAAGAAGTAACAAACACCAGTCCGTGCCCGGGGGGAAACACCCCCGGGCACTCTACGTTTCCCCGATGCACGAACGATAGAGAAATTTGCCCATCGGGGTTTCGATATCCCCCTGCCTGTTTGATTAAGAATCTTAACTCCATCCTTGATTTCTACGATATATTTGAGCATATTACCTGGCATATTCATTTATAGGATTGCGCCCTGCAAAAGGATTGGAATGACACGATGACAACAAATTCCTTCGACTTCGACAGTCCGGTGGACCGGCGAAATACCGCGAGCGTCAAGTGGGACCGGTACAAGGGCAAAGATATTCTGCCCCTGTGGGTGGCGGATATGGATTTCAAGGCGCCGCCCGCTGTTCTTGATGCCCTGCACCGGCAAGTGGAGCATGGGGTTTTCGGCTATACCTATCCATCGGAGGAACTGACCGCAAGCGTTGTAGCGATGCTCAAAGATCGGCACGGCTGGGCGGTGAAGTCCGAATGGATCGTCTGGCTTCCGGGACTGGTGACGGGAATCAATGTCGCCTGCCGGGCAGTCGGCAGCCAGGGCGACGCGGGGATGACGTGCACGCCCGTGTATCCGCCGTTTTTATCCGCGCCGGCACTGGGCGGGCGCGGACTCATCACCGTGCCGCATCAAAGCGACGGCAAACGGTATGGCTTCGATTTTGACGCCATCGAAAAAGCCATCACACCGGAGACGAAACTCTTTTTGTTGTGCAATCCGCAAAATCCGACGGGGCGCGTCTTTTCGCAAAAGGAACTTCACAGGCTCTCTGAGATCTGTCTTCAGCATGGCATGGTCATTTGTTCCGACGAAATCCACTGCGACCTGGTGCTCGATTCAGACAAACAACACGTTTCGCTGGCCGCACTGGATGGAGCCATTGCCGCCCGCACAATCACGCTTCTGGCCCCAAGTAAAACCTACAACATCCCCGGTTTGGGCTGCTCTCTGGCCGTTATCCCCGATGGAAAACTTCGTTCATCTTTTCGAAAAACGATGGAAGGTATCGTGCCGCATGTGAATATTCTGGGCCTGACCGCGGCGCTTGCCGCCTACCGCGATTCGGAAGACTGGCGTTTGGCGCTGATCGACTACCTGAGAGGCAATCGCGATCTGCTGGAGGCTTTTATTTCACGCATGGACGGTCTAAGCATGCCGCACGTGGAGGCGACGTACCTGGCCTGGATCGACTGCCGAAAACTTCCCGCTGAAAACCCGACGCTATTTTTTGAAGACGCCGGCGTCGGTTTGTCCGACGGCAAAGAATTCGGAGTCCCGGGGTTTGTGCGCCTCAACTTCGGCTGCCCGTGCAGCACGCTTTCTGAAGCCCTCTTGAGAATGGAGCAGGCTGTCTTGCGCCTTTCATCCCCACGTCGGCAGGTTTGACGATTTATTCTAGAGTTTCCCTGAAAAATAGTGTATCGCTTCGTTGAAAATACAGAGAACGGACAGATGGAAACGCAGCCGTTTTCTGACGACAACCCCTTTAAGGAGAGAGCTGATGGCGGAGAAAGATCTGGTTTACCGAGGTAAGTCGAAGGATGTTTTCAAAATCACGAGCGGAACGCACAAAGGAAAGTATCGACTTGTTTTTACCGACCGGGCAACCGGCTACATGGAGAACGGCAAACCGGTGTTCGATCCGGGCTACGATGTGATGGTTGGTGAAATTTCCGGGAAAGGGGCGATTGCGTGCCGCTTTGCTACCCATTTCTTTAAGGCGCTCAAAGCCAGGGGCGTTGCCACCCACTACATTGATACCATCAGCGACAATGAAATGATCATTGAACCGGCTGAGCCTTTGGGCATGAAGGAGGCGGTGTCCGGGATCGCGGGGGCGGAGCCGCTTGCGAACCTCGAATTCACCTGGCGCAACAACGCAACCGGCAGCTTCTGGAGGCGCTATCCGTTTGTCCGTCCCTGCAAGAACGTTCACAAAGTCGTCGAGGCGTGGACCAAAGGGGACAGCGATATTCTGATTACGTTCGAGGCGTTGGAGGAAACAGGCGCACTTGCCAAAAAAGAAATTGCCGACAGCGTCAAGCTGGTCAAGAAAATCGCCGACATCGTTTCGAAGGAATTTACATCCAAAGGCCTTCATGTCATCGACGGCAAGTTTGAATTAGGCAGGCTGAAATCCGGAGACGGAAAGATCGTGCTGATCGATGAAATCTCCCCCGATGTTCTGCGGGTATGTCGCGGATTCAAACCGGACAAGGATGGAAATTGTACCGTTTTCAAAAAGTGCGCCGTCACGAATCAGACGGGCGGCAAGAGAACCATTAAAAATAAAAATCAGGTTCCCGCAAACGAATTTATCAATGTGTTTCTCTAGCCATTTGACGTTTTTGTCCCGTGCGGCGGTTTTCATCTGAGAACCGACGTACGGGATCGTCAATAACTCGTCCGGTACGTATTCCACATGTTCGCCACAAAGGTGCTGCTTGATCTCCATCCGGCTTCCTGATCAGGGCAAGAAACCCCGAATGGGTCGGGATCTTCCCTGGTGATGGCCATATAACGGTCCATGTAGTCGAATAGCGCAGCATGATTCCATAGTGTTTTGGCATTCATGATTTGAGCGGCCAGGACAGTCAGGATTGCGGCCTTCTTCACTTGCGGGCAGTTGCCCGTGGTGGAAATACTGATGGTTGAGACCAGGGGGGTGGGCCGTTACGACCAGCGGATTTGGCTGCGGACGGGTTCTGTTTCATGTGGTGCAAATGTCCGCGTGGCATTTCAAGCCGCAAAGGGATACGGCGCTTGTAACGGCGGAAACAACGGCGCGTTCCATCACGCGGGCGGCCAGAAGGCCCGCGACGCTCAAATCCGCCGAGACGCCGCCGGTGGACAGCGCGAAGATCGTATCGCCGTCCACCATGGTGTGCGCGGGACGCATCGTACGCGCGAAACCGTTATGGGCCATTGAGGCGAGTTTGGTCGCCTGCGCCTTGTCGAAAGCGGCATTGGTCACGATCACGCCGATTGTCGTGTTGCCGCTGAAAAGATTTTTTCTGTCGGCGTACCTCTGAATCATAATTGATTCCGTGTCTGAAAGCGTCCGGCCATCATCCCCCAGCGGTCCGGCAAGTTTTCTGCCCGTTTCCGGATCAACTACATCCCCCAGACAGTTGACCGCTACCAATGCGCCGACTTTCAGCTCTCCTGTCTGCAAGGCATATGTGCCCAGGCCGCTTTTCATTGACCGATCCATGCCCAGGATCTTGCCGACCGTCGCGCCTGTGCCGGCGCCGACATTCCCCTGCAAAAATGCCTGATTGGTCGCGTTGACGCAGGCGGCATAGCCCATGTCCTTATCCGGACGGATTTTAAAGTCACCGATGGTCAAATCAAAAAGAACGGCACCGCAGACGATCGGCACGCGGGTCACGCCGACATCAAAACCGATGTTTTTTTCTTCGAGGTACTGCATCACACCCGCTGCCGCATCGAGCCCGAATGCGCTGCCGCCGGCCAGCATGACCGCATGAATTTTTTGCACCATATTGACGGGATTGAGCAGATCCGTCTCCCGTGTACCGGGAGCGCCGCCTCTGACATCCACTCCGGCTGTCGCGCCTTCTTTGCAGAGGACCACCGTACAGCCGGTCGCGGAATCCAGGTTCTGCGCGTGTCCTACTTCGATGTTTTCAATGTCGGTGAATTCGATTTGATTCATAAATCCTTCTGAAGTTTCCATAGAGTAAATTTTTCTTTGATATATACCATAATCATTGAGGCAGGAAATAAATAATCCGCCATTTTTGCAGTTTTCGACAGGCTCTTTAGAATGGAGCGATCCGGACATCCACTCCGGTTTGGATTGACAGGATATCGTTCAGATTCTGATGCGGATATTATGTATCCAGTTTGATCAATTGTCTGAATCACTTTTATCCATACGGATACCCACTGGTCTTTTTTTTCTTATTCTCCAAGCGCTTCTAATTTAAATATCTTTCATATTTCAATTGATTATAGTTGTCATGGTGGGGCTGGCACGGTCCGTGCCTCATACAGGATCGAAACCAGCATAAACGCTGAAAGGAGATTCGCACCATGAAAAGATGATCACTGTTTTGATGACCATCATGATGATTGCCGGCCTGGCAACCGCGGCTTTCGCGGCGCCCGGCGGCTCCAGAGACCGGAAATCCGATTTTCGCAAACCCGAACGCATACAGCATTACAAATACGACCATCGTCGCCACATCAGCCATCAAGCGCCTTATCAGAAACAGGTTATCGTTGTGCACAGGACGCCGGTACGACCCCTTGAGCGCGTCGTCTATGTTACGCATCCCCAGATGCCGGTGTTCACTCTGTTTTTTCCGACCGTTACCATTCAGATCCGCTGATTCATCGCAGCCGTTCATCCGCGACGGCTGATAAAGGGAGAAACGTCAGCAAAGACCGGCCAGGCGCTTTAACAAGGACCTGGCCGGTCTTGCGTTCATCAGAAACGTCCTGCCTTCTCTGCACGCATAGCAGGCAGGACGTCGCAATACATTCATAGGATGGTTCCAAATAAATTATGTCCTGGATCGCTGTTTCATTTAAATAGTAGGTCCACGTTATCTTGCCATTTCTTGCTTTAAAGATGCTTATCTCCCGCGTCTGTCCCTGTCACGATCATCATCTCTGCCCCTGTCGCGTTTGTCCTGTTGCTGCCGACGCTGGTTATCCCGGGATGGGGGCGGCGGCTGTTTTGACTGTACCCTGCCAGAGGGTTGTCTCGATGGTTTAGGAGGGGACTGCAAGCCCCGGACGCCCCAATGATTTTGTTTCTCCCAATGCCTGTCCTTTTCCCATCCTTGCCAGTTTTTCTGAACCTGTTGATGGGGTACTCTTCGTTGGTCCCATTGGTGACCTTTCCAGCGGCGTTGCCTGTAGTCATTTCTCCAACTGGATGGAACGCTCTGGTGGAAAGATGGCATTCCCTGATAATGGCTCCAGCCTGAATCATAACGCTGCGAGCGATACCAGCGTCCTTCCCACGGACGCCACCACCAGCCACCGTAGAAAAAGATGTCTACATCTACATCAGGAACAGCATAGACATACGTTTCAGGTATTACGACCAGCGTTGGAGGTGCGGGAAACATGATGGGTGGCGGCAGAGGAATAGGAACGCTAACACCTACATCGACCCGTCCCCCCATGGCCATTGTTGGAACAGGTAATGCCATTGCCAGTGCTAAAAGCACTGTTCCCAAAATTAACCTTTTCATTTTATTGCCTCCTGTATGTTGTTTTTATCTTGATGTTCTCTCTGTGTGCGATCAGCAAAGAATAAGAAGAATTATAACCTACAATAGCAAGGAACCTGCCAGAGGCTGAAAGAAATTCAGATACGATATTCATCCTCTAATAACAGAGGGTTGGATGATGAGGGTCCATAAGAGGCATAACAAGAAAATTGTTTGGCCTCAATATTTAGTGGAGCCTCGATATATTGAGGGATTCGCTGAGGGGAAAGTACATTAACAGCAAGAGACTCGTATCTCCGGTAAATTGTTGCCCCCTGAATCTTGTGTATCTGAAGACCGGGTATCTGTCGGAATAACCGACTGCTGCGTTTCGGGGGTCGAAATTCACCCTCTTTTATGCCGGCACTCATTGACATTAACAGGAAGCATCCACATAATAAGATCATAAAGGTGCTGCAATGTGCGGCTTGGATTATGTCTCTGGGATTTGAAGGATATTACATCATTTCACTGGGAGGTAAGAAGAAAAGCACAGAAAGTTACTGATGGAAATCATGAACTGCCGAAAGGGCAGTTACTCAAAAGGCTGACTACAGCCTACAAAGAAGCAGACATTGCAGCACTCTTTGGCAATTTTATTATGTTCTTTGAAAGACAGGTTGGAAGCAGGATCAAGCATTCGAGAGTCTGCGATGCACGTATTGAGTCTATTCTACTGGATGTTAACACAAAAGAAGAAAAAGAGTCTATGTGGTGATGATCACCCGAAAAAGACCGAAAATCCAAATGATGGACTCCAGTAAAAAGACAAGACGGCATAGGTGGATCTCGTTTACCCCTCGTAAGAAGTGTCCTTCTTCGAGGGGTTTTTTATATGGATTGGCGGTCTGACGGGTGGGCATCAATTCAGAGGAAGAGTTTCTCTTTCTGGCCGGTGACATCCGGCAAGGGATCGCCAGTGCCAGGATCAGCATTTCACCTTTCAGCTTTGCTCTGTCGAAGGGCGTCCAGGAACCGGCGGTTCTCCCATGGTGCCTTAAAAAATAAAACAGTCAGATCTATTCGATATATTACAGCCAAATTATCTACACAATTTGTAGGGCGGACTGCAATTCATGAATCATTCATGAATCCATGGCAAATAAGATTCTGCTTGTTTCGAAAATAGCTGTTAAATATCAAATTGTTAATAATGCTTATGAAAAATTTTGCCATAATGAGTCCATGGCATACCTGTTGCTGTGTCAATCAAACAGAAAGACGGATACGGATATTTAAAAAAGCGGTAAAAATGAATTAGTGCCATCTGGAACAGCCGGAACCTGCCCAGACTGACGATACTCGGAACGGAAAACCTGAAAAAAGAAAAGAAGAGAAATGCATCATGGAAAAATTACCCCGTCTCAACTGGAATCCAACCTACAGCGTCGGCCTCGAATTCCTGGACGCCCAGCACAGAAAATTGTTCAACCTGTTCAACCAACTCAGTTCTACCGCGGAGAGCGGTTCCGGTCATTATTTGCCGGTAATCAGAGGACTGGTCGATTACCTGTATTTTGAATTTCATCAGGAACACATGGCCATGATGATGTCCAACTACCCCGGCTGCTCAAGGCAGATCCGGGAACATCAGAAATTCACCGAAGCGGTTGAAGGGTTTCTCAAAGATTTTGCAAACGATTCTCCTGGCCTGGGAGAAAGCATGATGGTCTTTCTAAAATCCTGGATTGTTGATCATACCGTCAAACTCGACGTGCAATTCGGTCAATATCTGCTCCGGAACCCGCAAATACATGAACTAATAAAGAATTACCAGAAAACGCTTCAGCAGGCGCCGCACCTTTATGTTGTTAATTCTTGATTATAATAAGGAAACTGCTGCCCATCCAATCGCATCATCCTGTAGCCTGTATTCTTATGAATTGCGTGGCGGGATGATGCGCCCCCTTCCGTTCAGCTTTTTTTTTGCAAAAAATGAAAAAGGCACGCCGTTTAAACTCATTCTTCCCGACGCTTGAGCTTTTTTGTCGTCACGCGGAAAGTTCAGGCGGTTCGATAATTTCGATCCGATGACGTTTCAGAAATTCCTTAAAACCGTAAACCGGTTTTCCCAGAAAATTCATCTTCATCGCCTGAGTCGGACAATTGTTGATACATGCCATGCAGGCAATGCAACGTTTTGTATTCACAGATCCGGTTTCCAAACGGATGACGGCCACCGGACAATCTCCAACGCAGGTTCCGCATCGAATGCAAAGATCCGGATCAATATGGTGATTGGTGATCATCAGTTTGGTGATGGCGATTTGTGGAAGCATGCCTACCAGGGAGTCCAACCCGAATTCGCGTTTGATTGTAAACGTCCGGCCTTGAGCAACATTATCCAATATGGTTTCGGCAAACGCACGCGCCTGCTGATAAGTATCTTCATTGGGCCGGTCCCGGAATGCCAGAATCCGCCGGACATTGCCGGTAGACCAGGTCGGCGCGAAGGTTGACATATTTCCGAAAAGCCCCATTCCCGCCGGCGCTCCGCCGATGCTCGTCATTTGCTCAAGAAGCCCGCATGCTGTGTTGTGCTGTCCGTTGCCGTTGCCGCCGTAGGTTACGAAAGCCGCCACGGAAGCCCCTTCGATGCTCGGCAGCGTTTTTATCCATTCCTGCAGTTGAACCGGCACATTCGCGTAATGTACAGGCGTGCCGATGGCAATCAGATCATATTGATTGATTGTGGCCGTTTCAATCTTCCGATAATCCGACCCCGTCACCGCAAGCCCCGCCTTTTCCCAGACATGGCGGATCATACGGCCAATGCGTCGGGTATGCCCGGTCTGACTGTTCCAGATGACCAGGGCCCGCTTCGGGTTTGTTTTGACAATCGGGTGTTGCGGTCGTACGGCAAAGGCATCAACGGACATGCCGGGAGCGGCGATGGCCACGCAGCCGACAGCACACCCTGTCAGGCACTGCTTAAGAAACTGACGCCGGCTTTCCCGGACTTCGGGTCTGTTTTGCAATCTTTCACAGGCGGTACGCATACTCCATGCCTCCTTACGCGGGTTCATACAACTATACAGAACTTTATCAAAGCGTCGGATGAATTACAATGCGGATTCGCCGGTCATCCAGACAATATTCTCATTTACCTTCATTGATTTGTGCGCACAACTTTGGCAGGGTGCATCCAACGATCCGATGGATTTTCTGGCAGAAACTATTCAATAACAGGATGGGTGAAACGGGGTAATTATGTTATAACCGCGATGCGGAGGCTGCACGAATCAACGGTGAAGTAATACGGGCGCTATTCCCTCGCTGGCAGCAGTCAGTCGGTACGCTGTCTGTCGCCTTCATGCGAAGCAGGCGCGCAGGAAGAGGCTTTTGGTCCGGCTTGCATACCGGAAGGAAAAACGTAGCGCACGGCGTGCTCGTAGAGCAGATAATCCCACGCCCGGTTGATCGGAACCATAGTCCGGTCAGAGAAACGATGCAGAATCAGAGGATTTTTCCCGCCAGGTTTCAGGCAAATATTGCCTTTGACTTCATGAAAAAAAGTGTATATTTGAGCCGGTCGGGAAAGTTACCAGACGATTTAACCTGCCGACTTTGTCTCGTGGATGGATGGCCTGTTTGAAAAGATTGTTGCTTAACTCCGTGCCTCCCTGGCCGGTCTTCTGGCTGTTTCTGGTGTGGATTGTCCAATCCGCAATTTTTCCGGGATACATTCTCTTTCAATACGGTGGTGGCAGCCGTCTGGGCTTTCTGATGCACCTGGCCCTGGTGGTCTTCCTGCTGGTGGTCTGCATCACGCCCTTTACTCTGAAGGCGGCGCGTTCCATTTCCTTACCTGTCAGGCGGGGAGTCCTGGCGCTGGTTATGGGCAGCCTGCAGAGCCTGATGCTGGGGTTTTACGCGCTGACGATCCTGGGGCATCAAAGCTGGAGCGGGCCTTTCACCCTGGAGCTTTTGCGCGTTTACGCGGGGCAGATCCATGTGCTTATGGACATGTACGGCCTGTCTCTTACGTGGACAGTCGCGGTTGCGATTGCCATGTGGTTGATCATCGTTGGGACATATTATCATTTCAGCCGGTTATTAGTGATGTCGCTCGAAGCGCGCGGCTCGGAGGCGACAGCATCTCATTCAATTTGGCGCGGCTGGGTCTGGTGCGCCGTTTTTTTGCTGATTATCGTGTATGGGGCGACCAGGCCGGCGTGGTTATTTACGGAACCTCTTCATGCCGCATGGATGAACGGGCATGGTTTTCTGCGTCAGGCGCCCCAGGGGCTGTTTATGAATAAAAATCCTAATCGGTTGGAATGGTCAGAACAAACAAATCAAATCGTGTCTTGTGCCAAAAAAGTCAACCCTCGTCCCCTGGTGCTGATTATTGTTGATTCCCTGCGCAGCGATTTGATGGATGTGTATGGGGCGGATCACGATAACACGCCTTTTTTATCCGAATTGCATCAGCAGGGGAAGCTTCATCGCTTTGAGAATGCCTATTCAGTTTGTACGACGTCCTTTTGCGGCATTATTGGAACGCTTGCGTCAAAGTACTGGCATCAGCTAAACGAACCGCCGGTAAATCTTGCCGATATTCTGAAACGGCATGGTTATCAAATCCATTTTTTCCACAGCTGCGATCATGTCAATTTTTTCGGCATTCGCGAGGTCTTCGGCGGCAACATTGATCTGTACCGTGACGGATCCTTCGCGTCAGAAATTAGTGTTAACGATGATCGGATGGTCTTGCAGTGGTTGGATGAGATAAGCTGGAATTCCCGGCGCGCCGTTTTTCTGTATGCGCACCTGATGTCTGCGCATGCCATCGGAATTCGTGATCCACGCTTCAAAAAGTGGCAGCCCGACAAAGAGAGAAATTATCTAAAACTGACCCGAACCCCCCGTTCCTGCCGCAACAATTATCATAACGGCATTCTGCAGGCGGACCATACGATTGAACAAATCTTTCATTTCCTCGCAAATCAGGGAGTTCTCGATGAGGCTCTGGTTGTGATCACGTCCGATCACGGCGAGTTTCTTGGAGAAACCGACCGCTTCGGTCATGGCGGAAAACCTTCGGAACCGGTGGTGCGGATTCCTGTGCTGATTTATGACGGGCAAAACGCTGACTATCCCGAAAGATCGCTTGTCAGCCAGGTGGACATTGCCCCGACAATGCTTCATGCCATCGGCGCGCCGGTTCCGGCCGACTGGTCCGGCGTGCCGCTGCAAATTCCGGCTTCCAGAAACGCAGTCTGCGTGGCTTCCTATGAAATTTCCGGCATGGTGGCGGATTTACCGGAAGGCCGGTTCAAGTATCTTCAGGAACGCAGAAGTGGGAAAGAAACGCTTTTTGACCTAAGCGTGCAAGACGGGGAATCAATCAATCTTGCGACAAGGCCATCTCGAATGCCCGTTATGTCTACCATGCGGAAGCTGCACGAATCAGCAATGAAGTAACGCGGGCAGGCTTGACCGCCTGTTGGCAGAAGTTAGTCTGCACACTGTTTGTCATCTTCGTGCGACGCAGGCGCGCAGGCGCAGGCCTTCGATCCCGAAGGCATCCTGGAAGGAAAGACATAGCGCACGGCGCGCTCGTAGAGCAGATAATCCCACGCCCAGTTGGTCAGCACCATGACCCGGTTGCGAAAGCCGATAAGGTTGAACAGGTGAATGATCAGCCACATGATCCAGGCGATAAATCCTTTGAAGGTTCTTTTTCCGATGGCGACGCCCGCCGCCTTGCGGCCGATGGCGATCATCGAACCGCGGTCGGCGTAACGGAAGGCAGCGGCGGATTTTCCCGCGACCTGAAGCAGGATGTTTTTTGCGGCGGTGACGCCGGATTGAATCGCCACCTGGGCGACCATGGGCAGCACGCGCGAGTCATCCTGAATGGCCGCCAGATCTCCGATGACGTAAATGTTCGGATGATCCTGAACCTGCAAGGTGTCTTGCACGGACACGCGTCCGTCGCGCCCGACCCGGATGGCGGAATCGGCGGGGAGCTCTTCTCCGCGCACACCTGCGGTCCAGATCACGGTACGGGTCGGGATTGCCTCTTGGTCTTTCAGGATCGCCTTATCCTTCGTCACTTCGGCCACCGCCGTTTTCAGCCGCACATCCACGCCCATCTTCCGCAGCTGACGCGCCGTGTAATCGCGGAGGGTTTTCGGCATGTGACCGACCAGATGGTCCGCTGCTTCCAAAAGTTCAATCCGGACGTCGGCAAAATCAATGGTGGGATAATCACGGATGAGCGGGCCGTGGATCAGTTCGGCAAGCGCGCCTGAATATTCCACGCCGGTGGCGCCGCCGCCCACGATGACGAATGTCAAAAGCGCCTTTTTATTGTCATTGCCGGTTTCGCGCGAGGCCGCTTCGAAACAGCAGATGATGTGGTTTTTCAGTGCGACGGCTTCTTCGAGCGTTTTGAGAAAATAGGCGTGCTCTTCCACGCCCGGTACGCCGAAGGTGGATGTGACGCTGCCGTTGGCCAGAATCAGGTAATCATAGTGTATCGTCTCTCCGTCGGTTTCGATGCGGTTGTTCTGCAGATCCACCCGCCGCGCGTGCGCCAGGATAAAGTCGATGTTGGGTTTGTTCCAGAAAACGCTGCGCACCGGGTAGGCGATGTCTTCCGCGTCGAGTTCGGCTGCCGCGACCTGGTATAGAAGTGCCAGAAAGGTGTGATAGTTGTTGCGGTCGACAACGACCACATCCACCGGCTGATGCGCGAGCGTCCGGGCGGCCCACAGGCCGCCGAATCCCGCGCCGATGATGACGACTTTTGGTTTTGAATTTTTGATTTCCACGAAGCCCTCGCAAAAATTTAGAGACTCTCCTCCTTTTCTAACCACCTGATGACCTGAAGGTCACACGAGGTGGCGCGAGGAGGGTCGGGGTGGATTTTATTCTATCTTTTAAATCCTCCTTTAGAAAAGGGGGGCCGTCCCGGGCTTTGTCCAAATACCTTTTGTTCCCCTCTTTTCTCGCGTGCCCTTTAGGGTAAAAGAGGGGAGATTTTATTTGCGTGCGAAGTTAAATCCCCCTCACACTACCTTTAAGTGCTCAGAAAAGGGGAGTTGAATGGGGTTTCGACTCGTCTTGCGGCTTCCTCGGGCCCCGCCGGGGAATCAACAGACTTATTTCTTTTTCTTTACAGATTTTGCGGTCGTTGCCGGTTTTGGATGAGGCTTCCGGACTTGTTTCTTTGCCGCCGGTTTCGGACGCTTTTTCACTGCGGTTTTCGTCTGCTGCGGCGCCTTGACCGGTTTTTTCCAATCGCCATTTTCCAACGCCAGTTTCACGACATCCATCATGTCGGTGACAAAATGAAAAGTGATGCTCTTTTGCACATTGGCCGGGATATCCTCGATGTCTTTCTGGTTCCATGCCGGCAGAATCAGGGTTTTGATGCCTGCCCGATAGGCCGCCAGCACCTTTTCCTTGATGCCGCCCACCGGCAGCACCGTCCCGCGCAATGTGATTTCTCCGGTCATGGCCAGTTGTTTTTTAACCTTCCGATTGGTCAGAAGGGATGTGAGTGCCGTGAGCATTGTCACGCCAGCCGATGGACCGTCTTTAGGCGTCGCACCCGCCGGAACATGGATGTGGATGTCCCGCTCGTCGAAGAAATCCGGATCCACGCCAAGTTCTTTGGCGTTGGTACGGATGAAACTCAGCGCCGCCGTGACCGACTCCTTCATGACGTCGCCTAACTGACCGGTGAGCGTCAGTCCCTTTTTCCCTTTCATGGCAGTGGCTTCGATAAAAAGCATGTCGCCGCCCACCGGCGTCCAGGCCAGGCCGATGGCGATGCCGGGTTTGGTGATGCGCGCGTCGATGTCCGTCGGTACGCGCACCGGCCCAAGAAATTTGGGAATGTCTTTATCCGTCACGGTTTTGGACTTGATGCTGCCTTCGGCGATCTGCGCCGCCACGCCGCGGCAGGCGTTGGCGATTTCGCGTTCCAGATTGCGTACGCCCGCTTCCCGTGTGTAGCCGGTGATCACAGAGGTGAGCGCCTTGGTTGTTATCTTGAACTGGGCCGCCGTCAGGCCGTTTTCGGAAAGCTGCCTGGGAATCAGATATTTTTCGGCGATTTTTACCTTTTCTTCCTGTGTGTAGCCGGTCAACTCTATCACTTCCAGACGGTCCAAAAGCGCCGGTGGAATGGTGTCGAGCATGTTGGCCGTCGCGATGAACATAACACTCGACAAGTCAAACGGTACGTCCAGGTAATGGTCGGTAAAGGTGTTGTTCTGCTGGGGGTCCAAAACCTCCAGCAGCGCAGACGAGGGATCGCCGCGAAAATCGCTGCCGAGTTTGTCGATTTCGTCGAGCATAAACACGGGATTGTTCGATTCCGCGCGACGGAGCCCCTGGATCACACGTCCCGGCAATGCGCCGATATAGGTGCGGCGATGGCCGCGGATTTCCGCTTCATCACGCACACCGCCCAGGGCGATGCGCGCGAATTTGCGCCCCAGGGCGCGCGCGATGGAATGGCCCAGTGATGTTTTGCCCGTGCCCGGAGGCCCTACAAAGCAGAGGATCGGGCCTTTGGAATCGGGTTTCAGTTTGCGCACGGCCAGATATTCGATGATACGCTTCTTGGGTTTGGCCAGGCCATAGTGGTCTTCATCGAGCACCTGACGCGCCTTGGCGATATCGAGATTGTCCGCCGTCGCGTCATGCCAGGGCAGAGACGTCACCCAGTCCAGATACGTCGAGGATACCGTGTATTCCGCCGAGGACGGATGCATGCGGCTCAATCGCTCCAGCTCCCGCAGGGCTTCCTTTTTAGCTTCTTGAGGCAGATTTTTCTGCTCGATCTTATTGCGGTATTCATCCGTTTCCACCGCGTTTTCATCTGATTCGCCCAGTTCCTGTTTGATGGCTTTGAGCTGCTGGCGCAGATAATATTCCCGCTGGCTTTTATCGATGTCGTCTTTGACCTTGGTCTGAATCTTGTTGCCCAGCTCGAGCACTTCCATCTGGTGATTGACCATGCGGGTCAGTTCTTTGAGGCGTTTCTTAATATCGGAGAGATCGAGGATCTTTTGCTTTTCCTCCACCGGTGCGTTGATGATCGACGAGATCAGGTCGGCCAGCGTGCCCGGTTCCGTGATGGACTTGGCCATCGGCCCGAACTCCGGCGGCAGAAAAGGCGACAGCTTCAAGATGCGGTCGAAAAGGGAAAGCAGGTTCGACATCAGCGCTTCCGTCTCAATGTCCTTGCTTTCCTTTTCTTCAATCAATTTGATCCGTGCCTGCTGATAGGGTTTTCCTTCCACAAGTTCTTCTATAGAAAAACGGCTCATTCCCTGTAACAGCATCTGCGTGCGGTTTTCGGCGGTTTTGGCCATTTTGAGGATGATCGCGCAGGTGCCGACGGTATGCAAGTCGTCGATCGTATAGTGATTGGGTGTTTCCGGTTCTTTTTTAGACATGATGAGGCCTACCAGGCGGTCCCTGGTCATAGCTTCGTCCACCAGAACCGACGCATAGCCCGAGACCTCCAGCGGGATCATGGTCTTGGGGAAAACCAGCACGTTTTCCAGCGGAAGCAGGGGAATGACTTCCGGGATGTTAAAATTATTCCTATTCTCGGTGACGTTTTGTTCCGTCATGATTACCTCCGGGTGTTGTCGTTGATTGCGGATTCGCGGCGGTTGGTTACTTTGTTGCCATCACCAGTACGCGATGTGTTTTATTGGCCGGCAACTTGCGCATCCGTACGATTAAGATGCCGTCCGCATAGGATGCCGACGCGGATTGCGCGTCCACCGGCGCGGGCAGGGTGATATTTCTTTCAAAGTAGCCGTGCGGTATTTCCGCCTGGCAGTAGCGCGCGTTTTGTAAAAGCTGAATCGCCTTACGGATGCCGGCAACTTTTATGGAGCTCCGGTTCACCTCGATATGCAGTTCTTCTTTGTTGAGCCCCGCCATATCGGCCAGCACGATCATCTCTTCGGCCGATTCGTATACATCCATGTTGGGACGCCAGATGCATTCGTAATTCTTAAAGGCCGGACGCACCAGATGGAAGACTTCATCCACTGCTTTTTGAAACTCATCTTCAAAATTACTTCCGAAATTGATTTTAATGTAAGTCATATCCGCCGCCTTTGGCTCTGATTTTGAATACGTAAAAAAATATAATGATTCGATGGCGATTTGTAAAGACTCGCTTTTAACATCACAACATTATAAAGAATTCATCCGATCTTCCGCGAAAAAGGCGAAGAATCGGAATTATCCATAAAAAATAACTGGTTAAATGCCGTATAGTTTGCTATGAATAAAACGTTTCAGAAACTGAATACAAATGGACATCCCTTCAGTAAAGAATAGTTTCCTTCTATCCGATACTAATTCACCCCCGATGACCGATAAGAAAGAGAAAGATGAAAAAAGATCACTTAAGAAATGTTGCTATTATTGCCCATGTTGACCATGGGAAAACCACGCTGCTCAATGCCATGCTCAAACAAACCGGGGTGTTCAACGCCCACCAGGCGGTGGAAGACCGCGTGATGGATTCCATGGCGCTTGAAAAAGAGCGCGGGATTACCATTTCGGCGAAAAACACCGCCGTGGATTACAACGGGGTAAAAATCAATATTGTCGATACGCCAGGCCACGCGGATTTCGGCGGCGAGGTTGAACGCAGCCTCAACATGGTGGATGGTGCGATGCTGCTGGTGGACGCGAGCGAAGGTCCGCTTCCGCAGACACGCTTTGTGTTGAAAAAAGCGCTGGCCCTTAAGCTTCCGATCATTCTGGTCATCAACAAAATCGACCGTGCCGACGCGCGGATCGAAGAAGTGATCAACGAAACCTACGATCTTTTCATCGACCTTGGTGCCGAGGAGCAGCAGATCGAATTTCCGATTCTGTACACCAACGCCAAAACCGGTGTCAGCCACACGAAACTGGGTGACGACAGTGGGGATTTACAGCCGCTGCTGCGCGCCATCATCGAGTCCATTCCGCCACCTGTGGGTGACGATAGCGCCAAAACGCAATTTTTAGTAACCAATCTGGATTACGATGCGTATGTGGGGCAGATTGCCGTCGGACGCCTGCAAAGCGGCACGCTCGCGATGAATACCGCTTACAGCCTTTGCGCAAAGCACAAAACCGTCAGCGGCGTGAAGCTCTCGGCGCTCTATGAGTTCCACGGTCTGGCCAAAAAACCCGCGACCAGCGCTGAATCAGGCGATGTCATCGCGCTGGCGGGTATCGACAACGTCACCATCGGCGATACCATTTCCTCATTTGAAGATCCCGTGGCATTGCCGCGCCTGATCGTGGATGAACCGACCGTCTCGATGATGTTCTATGTCAATGACGGACCCTTTGCCGGAAAAGAGGGAAAATATCTCACATCACGGCATCTGCTGGAGCGGCTGGAGAAAGAGTCGCTTCGCAATGTGGCCATCAAAATCAGAAAACTAGAAAGAACTGATGCGTTTGAAGTTTGCGGACGCGGCGAACTGCAGATGGCGGTGCTCATTGAAACCATGCGCCGCGAAGGATTTGAATTGATGGTTTCGAAGCCTCAGGTCATCACGAAGGTGCAAGACGGTAAAACCCTGGAGCCGCTGGAAAGGTTGTTTCTGGATATTCCCGAGGAATTTGTCGGGAAAATCACGGAAAAACTGTCCATCCGTAAAGGGCGTCTGGAGAGCCTGGTGAATAAAGGTAGCGGCCGGGTCAGCATGGAGTTTCTGATTCCATCGCGCGGCCTGATCGGCTTCCGCAGCCAGTTTCTGACCGACACCAAAGGCGGCGGCGTTATGAATTCGCTTCTGGAAGATTTCGCGCCGTGGTTCGGTGCGATCCCCCAGCGACAAAGCGGCGCCTTGGTGGCCGACCGGGCCGGGCGCGTCACAAACTACGCCAGTTTCGCCATGGAAGACAGAGGCGAGATGCTTGTGGCCGTCGGCACAAATGTGTACGGGGGGATGGTTGTCGGTGAGCGCAACCGCACTCAGGACCTGAATGTCAATATCATCAAAGAAAAAAAGCTGACCAATATGCGCGCCTCCGGATCCGACGCCACGGTGATCCTTCGCCCGCCGCGCATTTTGTCATTGGATCAGGCCATCGAGTTTATCGCCGAAGACGAACTGGTGGAAGTAACGCCCCTCAGTATCCGCCTGCGTAAAATGGAACTTGACGCCACGCGCCGTCAGATGAAAAGTAAAAAAGACGAATCATAAGACTGTATGATCAGCGAAGTTGAAAATAATCTTTACCGCATCACCCTGCCCATGCCCTTTCGCCTTCGTCACGTACACGTGTATGCTTTGGTGGACGGTCAGGATGTCGCGCTGTTTGATACCGGCATGATCATGCCGGGCGCCTTTGAGCGGATGGATAGTGATTTTAAAAGCATCGGGCTTTCCGTCGAATCGATCCGCGATATTTATCTGACGCACGTTCACACTGACCACTGTGGCATGGCCGGCGTGATTCAGGAGAAATCCAAAGCGAAAATTCATCTGACCGGCGTTGCCCATCAGATTCACGCGCATTTTCAGGATGCGGATAATCTGATCGCTCAGGCCCGGATGTTTTATGCCAGACACGGCATGTCCGGCCCCGATGTCGAAGCCATCGTCGAGGAAATTGAAGACATGCGCAGCCGCATTCCAGGGTTTACAGTCCATTCTTTTCTGCAGGAAAACGAAATTCGCCGGTTTGGAGGACGGTCCTTTGAGGTGATCTTCACGCCGGGACATGCCGCGGGCCATGTATGTTTTTTCTTCCGCGATGAAGGCGTGCTGCTGGCGGGAGATCACATCCTGCCCTACATTGCACCTTCCCTCAGCCCCAACATCCACGATGAAGACTTTCAGCCGCTTGGCAGCTATCTTGAATCGCTCGACTTGATTGAAGGGTTGCCGATCACCACCCTTCACCCGGGTCACGGAAACGCCTTTTCAGGCATCGATGAACGGATCAGAGAAATCCGCGCCCACCACACCATAAAAAAGCAGGCGCTGCACAAAAGCATCGGCCGGGAGCCCAGAACCACCTACAACATCTGCGCCGGTATCATCGGCGCGGCCGCAGCCAACTGGGACGACTGGGAAAAATTCATGGCACTCAATGAAACCTATGTTTATCTTCAGGCTCTTAAAAAAGACGGTGCGATTCAAGAAAACGTTTCTGCCGGAGTTATTCACTACACATCCACCGGATGACAGAATCGAAACGATATGCTATGATCACATCACAGGATTTGCAACATGACGGCCGGTGAAGTCCTTTTTTTGATGAATTACAAAGGGAGATTAAACGGTGATCAGCAGGGTCCTTCACAAATATAAAATCCACGAGCAGCCCAAAGACTACTTATTCTGGCGGACAAAATCTTATGAGGAGCGCCTTGATGCGCTCGAACAGATAAGAAACGAATACAACTCATGGGGGTATCATGCTGAGCAAGGACTTCAGAGAGTTTATAAAATCACTAAACGAGCATGATGTCCGGTATCTTTTGGTAGGCGGTTACGCCGTGGCGTTTCACGGTCATCCCCGCTACACAAAGGACATGGACATCTGGGTAGATCATGCGCCGGACAACGCGGTCCGGATGGTCAAAGCGCTCGAAGCATTCGGATTCGGATCTCTGGGATTAAAGCAGCAGGATTTTACGGAAGAAGACCAGATCATCGAGTTGGGCTATCCTCCCACCCGGATTGATATCTGGACCACTCTCCCGGGGGTTAAATTTGATGATTGCTACTCTTTGAGAGTCGGGATTGCGATAGAGGGTGTGCCGGTCCAGTTCATTGATAAGGAAAATCTCAAGAAGAACAAACGCGCGGCAGGAAGGATGCAGGATCTGGCCGATGTCGAGAGCCTCGAAGAGTAAGGGAGAGGGCATGAAGATGACGCGGGGGGGGGCTTCCGGCGGATCAAAAGAAAGCCGGGGCGACCTGAACCATGCAAAACGAAATCATCAATATTCTTCCGAACGATAAGGATTACGTAATCGGGTTTGCCGACATGGGTGATCTGATCCGCGACCATTACCCCTTCCGTTACGCCATTGCCATCGGGAAAAGGCTCGATGACACGATCATCGATGAAATTGAAAACGGTCCGACGGCGGCTTACTATGAATTATACAAATCCACCAACGACGAGCTCAATGGCGTTGCGGCGAAAATATCCCGGTTTCTGGAACAAAATGCCATTCCCTGCGTTCCGATTCAATCCACCATGACAGACAGCGATTTGAGCGAGCGTTTCGCCGCGACACTGCGATTAAACTTTTCCCACAAAATGGCCGCGACCCGCGCGGGCCTTGGATGGATCGGTAAAACGGATTTGCTGGTTTCCGAAAAATTTGGTCCTCGCGTCCGCCTGGCAACGGTGCTGACGGATCACCGGTTTGAAAAGCCGGGTGTTCCTTTCACGGAAAGTCGCTGCGGGAACTGCAATATCTGCGTGGATGCGTGCCCGGGGCAGGCGGCCAACGGCAGGCTGTGGAAGGATACACTCGACAGGGATGTTTTTTACGATGCTTTCAAATGCCGCGATGCCTGCCGCAGGCTCTCCATCGAAAGGCTTGACAGGAAAATCCACATTTGCGGCATCTGCGTGTCCGTCTGCCCATACGGAAAAAGAAGCACACAGGAAGGATAATCAGCATGCGCACCGAATGGTTTGATGAATTGCCGGTAGGTATCACGGTCTGTGACGCGGAAGGCATCATTGTGTCGATGAATGAGCGCGCCGCCTTGATTTTTAAAAAATCCGGCGGGCGGGATCTGATCGGCCAAAACATGATGGAATGCCACCCGCCTGCGGCGCAAAAAAAGATTCTCGATTTGTTTGAAAAGAAGCAGCCTTACGCCTACACGGTTGAGATCAAGGGTGTCACCGTCATGCTGTATCAGGCACCCCGCCTTGAAAACGGATTGTTTGCAGGCTTTGTTGAATTCATTTGTCCCCTGCCGGAAGTGATTCCCAACCTCGACAAAATCAACTGGGTGAAAAAATAGTTCCCGTCGCGTTATTTTCCCGCGTGTTGTCTATAAAGCTCGCCGGCGATGGACAGAAGCGCTTCATTGGCCTTCGCGCCGCTGATGTTGGTGACGATCACCATCGCCAGATCTTTTTTTGTATCCACCCAGATGTGCGCGAGGTTCATCCCGTTGGATCCGCCGTGATAAAGGAGGGGGTAGGGCGCCCAATCAACGCCGAGTTGCCCCCAGCCCAGCGCATATCCACCCTGAGACGGAGTGCCCGGGGCGGCATCCTTTCTTTCCGGCATGGACGTGACAGGCGTGTGCAATTTCATCAGGGTCCGGGGCGTGACAAGCTGCGGGCCGCGCTTTCCCTGAGCGGCGTTCCATGATGCCCACTTCGCGAAATCCAGAATGGACATGTGAGCGGTTCCGGCGGGGCCGATAATCGGCGGATTGTCTCCGCAGGGACCCGCGAGAATTGCCAGGGCCTTGTCGTTGACAATCGCGTGTCCGACCGGCGCGTCTATTTTGCCCAGTGAAGACTGATGGCCCAGGCCGGCCGTTTTCAAATCCAGAGGAAAAAAGATTCTATCGACGATGACTTCTTCCCATGTCTTGTCTTCAAGTCGTTCGACGATCGCGCCGGCGACGACATAGTTCATGTTTGCGTATTCAAATTTTTCTCCCGGTTTGTTTTCCAGCGGGATCTTGGACCACTGCTGAACAAGCCAGTAGCGAAGCTCGTTGAGATTTCCGGTTTCGGAAAGCGACTGGGCAAGCAGTCGGGAGAGGACCTCATTGTCGGCGGGAACCCCGCTGGTATGGGAAAGCAGTTGCAAAACAGTAATGGTTCGGACATCCGGAGGCATCCCGGGGACCATTTCGGGAAAGATTTGAGCGACAGTCGAATCCCAATCAATTTCACCTTTCTCCACCTGCATCGCGATCAAAAGAGCGGTCATGGCCTTCGTGTCGGAACCCAGATGAAACCGGTCGTTGACCGTAACCGGGATGTTATGCCCGATCCTGCGGGTTCCCACAGCGCCTGCGGCGATAATCTTTCCGTCTTTGACCATTGCCGCAGCCAGAGCCGGCAGTTCATGGCTTTTCAGATAAGGCTTCAGCAGGGGGTCGAGTGTGTTCTGACAGAAGGATACGGCGGGCGAACCCAGAAATAAAACAGCCGCAAGCAGTGCGATAACAGATGACGAGACAACGTTCATGATGATAGCTTCCTCCCGATGAGATTGATGGAATAAGGGAAAACACATAAAAAAACGCATTCGTCAATGACGGATGAAGATTGACAATATACAAGTATCATTGCCGGAAAGCAACACCCTGTCTTCAGCTTTCGGGTCCGGGGCACGGACGACACAGATCAAAGTCGTAAAATAAAAAGGTGACCCTGAAGATCATATGCGAAAAGTCTCTGCCCGCTTTTTCGATGAATCCCATCTTTTCGTACCAGTTCTTCAGCGCGTGGTCTTCAGCGATAATGCCGATTTCCACGCGCCGGACGCCCATGTCCTTTGCCTGCGCCAGCGCATGGAAGACAAGCGCTTCGCCGTATCCGTGATGTCGTTGGGATGGAATGACGGCAAGTCGCTCCAGATAACAGGTCTCGTCGCTGATTTTTTCCACCGCAACGCAGCCTGCGGACTGACCGTCCTTTTCCAGAATATAGTAGACGACGCCGCGATTCATATCGCGGAGAATCCAGTCCGTACGGCAGTTGGAGGGATGGCGGGGGCTGTTGTGGCAATTGAGCCCGAAGCGCTCCGCCACATCGAGAAATGCCTCCCGGATCGTTTCGGAAAGCGTATCGCTGTCATCTTGCGAACAGGCGCGTATCGGATAGGGATTCATTCGATGCGTTCCTCCGGGTTTGGATTTCAGTGAACCTACCATAACCGGTGCGGTTGTGCCATGATTTGTGAAAGGCCTTGAATGAAAACAAATAATGTGACAAAATCCAGAAACTTTTAGTTCAAGATCAACAAAAGACAGTTATTTTATCATGGGGACATGCGGGCTATGCTGCCGGACGATGGTTTGAACGTTTTATACTATCTGGCTTTTTTCGCAATCTATTCCTTTTCCGGCTGGGTGCTGGAGGTTATTTACCGTTCAGTCCGTCAGAGGAAATATATCAATGCCGGATTTCTTTTCGGGCCCTTCGTTCCCATATACGGGACGGGGGCGGTTGTCGTCATCTGGCTGCACCACTATTTTTCTCAGTGGAACTATGTCTGGCAGTTTATAATATTCGGCCTTGCGCTGACCGCAATGGAATATGCAGTAGGCGCGCTGGCTGAAAAAGTATTCAAATTGAAGCTGTGGGATTACTCGGACAGCAAATTCAATCTGCATGGTAGGGTTTGTCTCCATTTTTCGGCGGCCTGGACGATGCTGGCCGTTGTGTTTTTGTTTGTGATCCACCCCGCCGTGTCGGGCTTCGTGGTTTTGTTGAGCTCTGAAATCCTTCAAACCGCCATGATCGCCTTCGGAGCTTATTTTCTGATTGATTACACCTGCTCCGTGATGGCGCTTGGTGCTTTCCGGCAACGAGTCGCCTATCTGTATTCGGAATATTTTAATCTGAGCAATACAGAAATAGAGACGATTATGAAATCCCTGCAGCGATACCGCAGCGCTTTCCCGGCCTTGAACCGATACATCAGCAACAACATCAATAACAAGATCAAAGATCGAATTGATACATTTCTCAAGCCGATTCAGGAGAAAATCATTTTGGAGCTGGCGGGGCGAAAGCCCTTTGAAAAGGAGTATTACGAGATGATCGAGGATATCTGCGAGCATCCGGAATTTCTGAAGCTCAAAGACTACTTTCATCATAATTCCTCCATCTATCATCATGTGCACGACGTGGCCTATCTGTCCTACCGGATCTGCAAATATCTGAAGCTCGATTACCGTTCCGCGGCGCGCGGCGCGCTCTTGCATGATTTCTTTTTGTATGACTGGCGTAATCATGATGTGCCGGATCTTCCCAAAGAGAAATATCACGGCCTCGAGCACCCCAAAATTGCCACAATCAACGCGAAAAAGCATTTCCCGATCAATGAGGTCGAAGAGGACATTATCAGGAAGCACATGTGGCCGCTGACACTGGTTCCTCCGATGTATAAAGAATCCTTTATCGTGTCTTTTGCTGACAAATACCTGTCGTCCGTGGAATTCATCAACGAATACAAGCAGAGAATCAACCATCAGGCCCGCAGGATCGGCGGCCGCAAAGGGAAGCATAAAAAGGGGAATCGCAAATAAGCGTATTTTTCAGGAGTCCGGAAAAACTTATAAAATATTTTGGGGGGTTAAAATGAAAGCACTTTCAAAAAAAATAATATTTACGGCAATTGTCCTGGTGATCGTGATCGTTTCTGCGCTGATCTATTTTGCCGGTCCTTCTTATTTATACGGCAGGGCGGTCGATGGTATGTACAGGGAAGCCGGGCTCACGATTCAGTCGGTGAGCCTCGACGGCATGGAAATCGTTTATGCCGACGGGGGGGCCGGTGACGCGATCGTTCTGCTTCACGGCTTTGGCGGCAGCAAGGAAAACTGGCTGAGTTTTGCCAAGTACCTGACCCCCGGTTATCGGGTCATCATTCCCGATCTTCCGGGTTTTGGAGAAAGTTCCAAGCCTCAGGATGTGACCTACAGCATCGAGTTTCAGGTGGAAACGATCATGACATTTGCCCGGAAACTGGAACTGCCCGGATTTCATATTGTTGGAAATTCAATGGGTGGCAACATTGCCGGCAGTTTCGCCGCGGCTTATCCGGAAATGGTTTACAGCCTCGGATTGTTTGACTCGGCGGGTGTGCAGTCTCCGGAAAAAAGCGAGCTGACCCTGCTTTTGGAAAAAGGCGTCAATCCTCTGCTGGTCGAAGATCCGGAAGGGTTTGACCGGTTATTGGAGATCAATTTTGTCCAACCGCCCGCTCTGCCGTCGTTCATCAAAAGGCATCTTGCGAAAAACGCTATGAAGGCCGCTCCCTTTAACGTAAAAATTTTCCAGGACCTGATGAACACCGGTCTCACCGAACTGGAAGGCAATCTTCATTTGATCGATGCGCCGACGCTGATCGTATGGGGGGATTCGGACAAGGTACTTCACATTTCCGCCGCCGCTGTTTTTGAAAAAAATATACGAAACGCGAAATTGGCCATTATCAGAGAATGCGGCCATCTCCCCATGATGGAAAAGCCGGAAGAAACATCGTCGGTGTACCTGGGTTTCCTGAAAGAGAAAAACCCGTGAAGAGATGATCTGCATGTTCCATGGCGGGAAAAAGATCACTTTTCGATGAGTTATGCAAAGATGTCTGATCCGACCTTGCTTTTCATAAAATGGTCTGGTAATGACGTCGTGACCATGCGGAAGAGATGATGATGTGATCGGGTCAGATGTCTCGGCAATAAAACGTCAGAGCGATATGGAGCGAAAAGCTGTTCTTTAGAGAGGGAATCCATGACCGAAACTGCAAATATGGTTCGTCAACGCAAACAAGCCGTAACGAAGCTCCAGGGCATCAATAGGGATGCTACCAATAAAAGACAGCTCCAAATCATTAAAAAGGCTTCGAAGCTCTTCATAAAAAAAGGATACTCCAAGACCACCATGCGTGACATTTCGAAAGCCACGGGGATTAATCTTGGAAACCTGTACAATTTCATCAGCAGCAAAGAGGATATCCTGTGCCTCGCTTTCAGCAGATATCACGACCCCGCAATGGAGTGGTTCAATGAAGGCGGTGTCCTCGATATCGAGGATCCGAGAGAACAGCTCAAGATTGCCGTTCGTCAGATGCTGGAAATGATGCATCAGGTCACCAATGACGTCTTGATGATGTATCGGGAAACGAGGGTTTTGCCCCCCAAATTCCTGAAGATCGTTTTGAAAAAAGAGGGCGACCTTATCCGGGTTTTCGAAGGCATCATTGCCAGGGGTGTGGAAAAGAAACTCTTTGAGGTGCGGGATCCCTTTTTCGCGGCCAATATGCTTGTCTTTCAACTTTCACTGTACCCTTTGAGGAACTGGAACCTGAAGAAATATACCAGCGAAGAGTTTCTGGCCCTTTCTGAAGAATCGATTCTCAAAGGGATCCTGACGGATCGTGGCTGAAAACAACTGAAGTGAAGCATTGGTTTTTTTAGAAAGGCAATTCCCTGGAAACTGTTCCCCCTCTGCATTTGCTTTTTCCCTTAATCAGTCGGTGTCTTTGACGCCGGATCCTTATGTTTTCGAGTGATGATCTCTCGTCGCTGTTCGCCATTTTCCTTCATTTTCGCAATTCCAAACCGTCAGCGGATAAATCCCGCAAACATCAACGCAAGGAATGCAGCGTGCAGTTCCTCTTGATGTTCAGGCATGTTCTCAGAATGAATAAAACAAGCGTTTTCATTCAACTAATTAATTATCTTGACAAATAATCTGCTATTATTTATTATCGACTCGACAGTCGCGATGGCGCCCGCACAGGTTCGCAGCCTCCGGCGTGTTTCAGAATCAAAAATGCATCCCTGACTGTTAAAGGGAATGAATGTCCTGAAAGCTGTTCTTACAGGCCGGATGCTTGATGAAAAAAAAGATGAAGGAGATGAACATTGGAAGCAAAATTCTGGCAAAAAAATTATGACTACAACGTCCCCACCACCATCCGTTATCCCAAATTCCCCGTGCAGAACCTGGTGCATTTCGCGGCGGCGCAATTTCCCCACAAGGCGTCCACCAACCTCAATGGTTCAGAGCTGACATTTCGTCAGGTCAGGACCCAGATGCTTCGTTTGTCCAACGCCCTGATCAAGATGGGATTGCAAAAGGGCGACCGGGTCGGGCTGGCCCTCCCCAATTGCCCGCAGTATGTGATTGCCTATTACGCCATCCTGTCGGCAGGTGGCGTTGTCGTCAACCTCAATCCACTCTACACGCATCATGAACTGAAGTTCATGATGGAGAATGCAGGGATCGAGACACTGTTTACCTATGACACAGTTCTGCCGACCATGCGCCCGCTGGCGAAGGAGTTGGGCCTCAAGCGTGTGATCGTCACCAGCGTGACGGATTATGACCATAGTGCGTCCGGTGTAAGTGATTCCAAAAGTCTCAAATTGGAGACCGGCTGGTCGCATTTTTCGGAATTGATCGAAAAATCCACGGATGAGCGCATCCCCAGACTTCAGTTTGCGCCGGCGGATCCGGCGCTGATCCAGTTTACAGGAGGAACGACGGGCCTGCCGAAAGGTGCTCTCCTGACGCATGGCAATATTGTCGCGGCCACATTCCAATGCGCTCTATGGGGAAATTCGATTACTATCTATGCACCCTTTGAGACAAGGTCGGTCATCAGCGTCATTCCCTATTTTCACATCTATGGCTGTATTTCCTCCATGAACTGGTCGATGTTCAGCATGTCCACACAGATCATGATCCCCCGCTTTGATCTCGAAGAGTTCATGTCCATGCTGGCCGGACAGCGGGAAATCACCTTCTTTCCCACTGTGCCGACCATGATCACGGCCATCGCCAATCATCCCCGGGCGGAAGAACTCAAACTGGGCGAGCGAATCCGGCTCATCAGTTCAGGCGGCGCGCCGATGCCGGTGGAACTCATTCAGAAGATCAAGGATATGGGTGTCTTTTTTGGTGAAGGCTGGGGAATGAGTGAAACCACATCAGTCGGCATCAGTAATCCGATTCTTGCAGCCAAAGTTGGGGCTATCGGTGTGCCTACCATCGATAACGAAATCAGGCTCGTGGATGTGGAAGACGGCATCAATGACGTGAAGCAGGGGGAGCCCGGCGAGATCCTGTTCAAGGGGCCTTCCGTAATGCAGGGGTACTGGAACAACCCGTCCGAAACGGCCAACCAACTGACGGACGGATGGCTGCACACCGGCGATATCGGCCAGATGGACGAGGATGGTTACCTGTACATTGTGGACCGAAAGAAAGACATGATCATTGCCGGGGGATTCAATATCTATCCGCGTGAGGTGGACGAAATTCTCTACCAGCATCCGAAGGTGGCCGAAGGCGTGACCGTCGGCATTCCCGATGATTATCGCGGAGAAACCGTAAAAGCTTTTGTGGTTCTCAAACCAGGCCAGCAGTGCACGGATAAGGAAATTATCGATTTTTGCAAGCTGAAACTTGCCGCGTACAAAGTACCCAAAATGGTGGAATTCCGGGAATCGATTCCGAAATCGTCGGTCGGTAAGATTCTGAGAAAGACCTTAAGCGATGAAGAAAAAGCGAAAAGGAAAAAATAGCAGAAAAATGGAGAATCAGTTTATAATAACAAAAATATTTCGCGGCCGGTTCGTATTCGCCAACCGACTGGATACGAGCCGGCCGGGGATTTCAAACGAGTGCCTGTCCGTGAAGCTGCGTATCCGGAAAACGCGAATCAGCCGAACGGATTCATGATCCGTACGGGGGTCTTCAATCAAAAACGCAACGAGCTTTTCAGATTTCCGATCATCAGCCTGCAAAACAGCAGTTATGTAAGAAAGGTATAATAAATACAAAAAGAGATACGGGTCAAAAAAGGAATGTCGCGACAGGTTTGATCCGGGAGGAAAATGAACAAACGTACGTTTTATTAATCCGGTGTATATATCTTATAAGTATATGATAATATTTATTAAAATGTGTGTAACGTATATTCTTGACATTGATGAAAGATTAGTATAGGAAAAATAAAACATTGGGTTGAGAGTGCTTTTTTAGGCTGTTGCCACATGGGAAAAGCTACAAAACGTCGTGTGTCCTCCGGGTAAACCACAACAGGAAATCCCGGAAGTTTAGTAAAAAAATACATTTTTAATCCTGATCGTGCAGAGGGGAAAAGCAGAACACAGAATCATGCAACCTCTAGAAAACAATGGCAACAGGTGGTCAAAGTTTACCGGCTTCCTGATAAGTCATCAAATTTAGTAACAAGGAGGAAAAAAAGATGAAGCGGATGTTTAAGTATTTTTCAGTTGTTTTTCTTGTTTTTGCGGTTTCATGCCTGGTTGCCCTGGGTGCGTCTCCGGCAGCAGCAGCTCAACTCGGCAAACCCAATGCCGTATTTGATGTTAATCAAATGGGGGATATGTCGGATTTTGATCCGGGTAATCCCGTTGTCCCCACGGGGGATACCATCAAAATTGCCGTTGTCGCAGCCTTTTCAGGACCGAGTGCCTATAATGGTCAGATCTATTATGCGTTCGTCCAATGGGTGGCCCATGACATCAACAAGCGGGGCGGCATCATGGTGGATGGGAAAAAGAAACTCATCGAGGTGATCAAGGCGGATCACATGTCCAAGATGGATCAGGTCAAAAGAGTCACCGAACGGATGGCGCTTCAGGAAAAAGTTCATGTCTTCTGGGGCACCGACGGCAGCCATTTCATGAAGGTCATTAATGATACGGCTGACAAGTACAAGATCATTTCCGTCAACGCCACCTGCATGGCCGACGGGCTTCAGGATGCCACCAATTTCTCCCGTTATGCCTTCCACGCGGCTTTTTCTACCGGCTCGGCTGCGCGTGCCCTGGCCTACTATTACGGTCAGATTCGTAAAAAAGAGGAAAAATTCTATATTCTCAATCAGGACTATGCGTTTGGACACGATTTTGCGGCAGCCTTCAAGAACGGCTTGAAGGAATACTATCCCAAAGCGCAGCTCGTCGGTGAGGATTTCCACAAACTCTTTCTTACGGATTATGCCCCTTATCTCTCCAAGATCAAAGCATCCGGCGCCGAAGTCATTTTCACAGGCGACTGGCTTCCCGATGCGGGCAATCTTTTGAAGCAGGCCCGTCAGGCGGGTATCATGCTTCCGTTTGCCAATACGTATATCGATGAACCGAACTATCTGAATGAAACTGGCGTGGAAGGTACGAAAGGCCTGGTGAATGTGAGTGCCTATTTCCACACCACCCCGTTTTTCAAAACACCGGAACAAATCAAATTCTACAAGACCTGGGCCGATCAGGCAAAGACATGGAAGACACCGCCTTACAACAGCATCGCCTTTACCCATGCCACGGCGAATACGGCCGGGTGGATCATGACAACCTATTGGCTGATGAGCGTGATCGAGCGGGCCCAGAGCACGGATCCCGAAAAGATTATCAAAGTATGGGAAAATGACACCTATCAGTATGTCAACGGCAAAGTCGTCAAGATGAGAGCCTGCGATCACAAAATGATCCTTGATCTGGGCGTTGCCGAATTTGTGCCGCCGGAACAGCAGAAGGTGGCCATGAATATCCCGCCCTACTACTGGTTCAAGAATGCCTCCTATGTCGGGCCTGTTCATGTCGTTCCGGCGGAAAAGGTTCTCCCCTGGATGGACCAGAAGCTGAATCGGTGCGCAGGCAAGAATGACTGGGGTGAATAACAGGTTCAATGCCGCGAGATTCATTTGAATCGGTGCGGCCTAATGCGAAAAGGGTGGATCAGCCCTGCTTTTCGGACAGGGCTGATCCCGCGACCCTTCACACCTCCTCCCGGCAACTGGGAAAGTGGTTTGTGAATAAAAGGAATTTGACGAAACACATCGAAATGTTTTACGGATAAAAAATGATTCATGCCTTGCAGGTAAAAGATATATGCCCCCGGCACAGCATAACCATACGTAAGGCTTTTTGTCGTGCCGACACCATTTGCTCGTTTGAACAATTCATTGTCATTGGCGTTCGCCGTGCCTCTGTGCATTCTGAAGCGGACCAAAAATATTGTGATACAAATACTGGGATAAAAAACAACATCTCTGATGTGTCTAAAACAGACTGCATTCGGGATGATTTTTTTTAAGGGAGAAAATCCATGGATCCAACAACAGCGATGTACGTATCCCAGGGGATACACGGGATAGCCTATGGGATGGTGCTATTTCTCATTGCCTCGGGGCTGACCA
>DDWS01000071.1 GCA_002347685.1 Syntrophaceae bacterium UBA2280 | reverse complement strand
TCTTGCGCAAAACAAAATTCCCCTGATTGCCGTCATGACGGGTGCGGAAACTCTTCATGTGCCTCATAACCCCTGGCTGTGGGGTATGTGGCCGATGTACGATGATGATGGATCGGTTATGGCGCAGTTTGTTGTGCAGAAGCTAAAAGCAAAAAAAATCGGCTTTCTCTACCAGAACGACGATTACGGTCTTGATCCTCTCGCGGCGGCTCAGCGGCGCCTGAAGACGTACAACATGGAGCTGGCGATTGCGGTTCCCGTTGAGCCGATCGAAAGGGATCTGTCTTCTCAGGTCTCCCGGCTCAAGGCGGCAGGCTGCGATGTGGTGATGGCCTTTGTTGCCCCCACCCAGGCGGCCATTGCCCTGAGAAACGCTGTGTCCGTCGATTTCCGGCCGCAGTGGATTCATTCCTACAACCTGACGGATTTTGTCCTCATGAACCATATTACAGACGGTTTATGGGCCAAAGAAGGTGTCATGACCTCCGCATTCACGGACGATATCTTTGATTACAGCATACCGAATATGAAAAAATATGCGGACGCCGCAAAGCGGCTTGCTCCGGGCGAACGATGGGGAATCTTTTACGCGGCCGGTATTGTCGCGGCCGAACCTCTGGTGCACGCACTTCGCCTGGCCGGCAGAGATCTGAGCACGGAAGCCCTTGTCAAAGCACTAAACAGTATGAACGACTTCAAAGGTATAGGCCCGAGAGTTTCCTGGTCGGCGACGAGTCATCTGCCTCCGGCGGAGTTCCGCGTCTGGCAGTGCGGTCCCAAAGGAGAGGTAATCATAAAACAGGATTGGACCAAGAACGACCTGCCTAAAAAGAGATAGGGCGCATGTTTCAGGGCGCGGCATTTGATCATGCCGCGCCCTGATCCTTAAGGAAGGCGGTCTTTACGACAGATTTGTCTTCATGCGAATAAAGAATTTGAGAAAGAAGGAATGATATTTCATGGGCTATTTCAGCGTTGAAAATTTAAGCATCAGTTTCGGTGGGCTGAAGGCGGTTGACGGGATAAGCTTCAGTGTCGAGAAGAATGAAATCTTTTCGATTATCGGTCCTAACGGATCGGGCAAAACAACCATCTTCAACCTGATCAGCGGTATCTACAAACCGGATAGCGGCGCGGTTATCATGGAGGGAGAAGATATGGTTGGAAAAACACCCGACCATGTCGCTCTAAAAGGTATCGCCCGCACCTTTCAGAATATTGAGTTGTTTGCGAATGCCACCGTCATGGATAACCTCATGCTGGGCAGGCATATGCACATGAACACAGGGATATTCGGCGGTGCCTTCATGTTTGGAAAGCATTCAAAAGCCGCCAAAGAGGAAGTCAAGCACAGGGAAGAGGTGGAGAAAATCATCGATTTTCTCGAACTTCAATCCGTTCGGGATTCCTTCGTCGGCAGCCTTGCCTATGGGAAGCGAAAGCTCGTTGAAGTGGGTCGCGCACTGGCGCTGGAACCCAAGGTGATGCTTCTCGATGAACCGTCCGCAGGCATGAATACAGAGGAAAAGGACGACCTGACCATCTGGATCAAAGACATTCGGGAAGACTATAATATGACGATTCTGTTGATCGAACATGACATGAATATGATTATGGGGATATCGGATCGCGTTTTCGCAATGCAGCAGGGGCAGAAAATAACATTGGGGACACCAAATGAGGTGCAGAAACATCCCGAGGTTATTAAAGCGTATCTCGGAGAGGAGGAAATCGGCTGATGCTCAAGGTGAACAATATAGAAACATGGTACGATTTAATCCGGGCGCTTCACGGAATTTCCTTTCAGATAAAACAAGGCGATGTTGTAGCTTTGCTGGGTTCCAACGGTGCAGGCAAAACAACGATTTTAAAGACCATCATGCGCCTTTTTTACGATCTCAAAGAAGAGCAGCCTGAAAAAGGAACGATTGAATTTCTCGGTCAACGCATTGACAGAAAAGACACCGATGATATCGTAAAGATGGGAATCGGTTATGTCCCTGAAGGACGTGAAGTATTCCCCGAGCTCACCGTTTTGGAAAACATCACCATCGGGGCGTATACGAGAAATGACCGTCAGGGCGTTAAAAGCGATCTTGAAAACGTATTCCGCCATTTCCCCAGACTCAAGGAAAGATCAAATCAACAGGCGGGGCTGATGAGTGGTGGTGAACAGCAGATGCTGGCGATCGGCCGTGCCCTAATGAGCAGACCGAAGTTGCTGATGCTGGATGAGCCGTCGCTGGGCCTGTCGCCGATTCTAACCAAGGAAATATTCGGGATCATCAAGGACATCAACGAGAAAGACGGCGTAACGATCCTTCTGGTCGAGCAAAATGTAAATATGGCGCTTAAATACTCTAAATTTGCATATTTGCTGGAAAACGGACGTATCGTCCGGGCCGACAAACCAGAAGTGCTTCGCGAGGATGAGGACATTAAGGAATTTTACCTTGGCATAGCGGCCGAGCAGTCTGTAAAAGGTTACAAGCGTTACAGACGCAAGGTCCGGTTTCGGTAGCTTGTGTGTCCATCGCCTTAAGGATGTTGCTATAAACCGTTTTTGTCGATTTACGAGTTTAAAGGGGGAAATAGAATGGCAATCAATACGTTGCCCAAGGCATTATTAAACATTGTTGGAAAACAGCCAAACCGAGTCGCCATGAGAAAGAAAGATTACGGTATCTGGCGTGACGTTACGTGGGCGCAGTATCTCGAAAACGTGAAACATGTCGCTCTGGGGCTGAACGCTCTTGGCGTGAAATATGGTGACCGGGTATCGATCATCGGGGAAAACAGGCCGGAGTGGCTCTATTCGGCAATCGGTGCGGTATGTGCCGGCGGCGCCTGGGTCGGTATCTACACGACCAATCCTGCGGTGGAATGCCAATACGTGGTGGATCATTCTGATGCGGTTGTTTATATATGCGAGGACGAGGAGCAGCTGGATAAAGCTCTGGAGTTCAGAGATAAAACACCGAAACTGAAAAAACTGATCGTCTGGGAAATGGAAGGCCTTAAGCATTTCAATGATCCCATGTTTATGAGCTTTGATGAACTCCTCGAAATGGGACGGGAAGCGGATCGTAAAAATCCGAATCTGTTCAAAGAGCTCGCAGAGCTTGCCAAACCCGACGATGTAGCAGGCATTATTTATACGTCCGGAACGACAGGACCACCGAAGGGGGCGATGCTTGCTCATGAAGGGTATCTCTGGATCGCCGAGGCGGCCAACAAGGTCATGCAGGGAAATGTTAATGATGAGACGATATCGTTTCTTCCCCTCAATCACGTCTATGAGCAGATATACGACATCATGTTCCATTTGTACCAGGGGCATATCGTGAATTTCACTGAAAACACGGATACCGTCATGGCGGATATGCGTGATGTATCTCCCACGCTGTTTCATGCGGTTCCGCGGATATGGGAGAAATACTACTCTGCGATCGTTTTGAAAATGGCTGACGCCACCTGGCTCAAAAGAACACTCTATAACATCGCCATAAAAGTCGGGACAAAATATAACAACAGGGCGCTGACCGGAAAGCCAGTACCTGTGCATCTTGCCCTTGCCTACCATACATTGTACTTTATGGTGTTTAGAAAACTCAAAAAACGTCTCGGTTTTGACCGGGTTCGCCTCGGAGCGTCCGGGGCAGCGCCGATTTCGCCTGACGTTTTGAAGTTTTTCCAGAGTATCGGTATTCCGATTCGTGAAGGATACGGCATGACCGAAACAACCGGCATCACACACATGTCGAGTGAAAAGGAATATAAAGTTGGAACCGTCGGAAAGGCCCTGCCCGGAACGCAAGTAAGGATTGCTGAAGACGGGGAGATCCTCGTCAAGCACAAGGGGATTTTCAAGGGTTATTACAAGGATGAGGAACTGACGAAGGAAGTTCTCGTTGACGGGTGGATGCACACGGGTGACGTGGGGGTGATTGACGAGGAAGGATATCTCAAGCTGACCGACCGGAAAAAGGATCTGATCATTACGGCGGGCGGTAAAAACATCGCTCCTCAGTACCTTGAGAACCTGCTGAAATTTTCACCCTACATTAATGATTCCGTGGTCATCGGGGACAAAAGAAAGTACCTCACGGCCATTATCGTTATCGATGAGGAAAACGTCACAAAATACGCACAGGATCATAAGGTTCAATTCACAACCTTTGCTACGATGACGAAGGCCCCGGAGATTATTGAACTCATTCAGCAGGAAGTTGACAAAGTGAACAAGCAGGTTGCCCGAGTCGAGAATATCAGGAAATTTGCAATACTGGACAAGAAGCTCTACACGGAAGACGGTGAAGTGACGCCTACCATGAAAGTGAAAAGAACGTCCATTAATAAACAGTATGGCGATTTAATCGAATCGATGTATAAGGGCGGCAGCGAGTGATCGCTCAGTTTATCGCTGAAGAAATCTGAAAACACGAATCCATTCCTCACTTGTATAAGAAGGAATGGATTCGTCGTTTTGATCCGTTATTTCATGTTTTCCTGAGATTCACAGTATTTTACGATATTTGCCAAAGCGGCCGCCGCCCTCGGGATGCCTTCATAAAACGGTACGCCCGCACTGCGCAATCTTTTTTTGACTTCTTCCATATTTTTGCGGATATTTGTGTTGGGATTGTACTGCCGAAGGGAAACGACCAGGGGTTTCCCGGATGTATGCTTTGCGGCTTGCGTGGCGATATAGTCTGTGATTCGTTGAGAGATTTCTCCCTGGCCTCGGCTGAACAGCCAGTCCATATGCAGCGAGATGATGAACATATTCAATTCAGGTTGAGCCGAAAGCATTTCCAGTGTTTTACCCAGAAGCTCCGGTTCGGTGAGAATCAGATGCGCATCAATCGGATTACGGATCATGTTGCCTGCCGGTGGAATGAATTTTCGCAGTTTTACCATTAGGTCATCGGAAAAAGGCGCAAGATTCAAGCCGACGCGCGCGCAGGCATCCGCCGCCGCGACGCCCACGCCTCCGCCCGTGCCGATGACGGCCACGCCGCGTCCGGTGGTTTTACCGAGCCGCTGGAAGGCGCAGGTGACTTCCGCCATCTCTTCGAGGGATTCGACCCTGATTGCGCCTGTCTGCCGAAAGAACGCGTCCCAAATCTTTTCACCACCCGCGAGCGATCCGGTATGGGAGGCCACCGCCCGCGCCCCGGATTCAGTCAGCCCGGCTTTGATGATGATAACCGGCTTGGATCTATTGATGCGCGTCACCAATTCCAGAAGTCTGCGGCCGTCTTTGACGCCTTCGAGATACATCGTGATGATTTTCGTTTCGTCGTCGGTTTCGAGGTATTCCAGAAAATCCGTGCTGTCGAGTGTCAGGGCGTTTCCGTAGCTGAATACCTTGCTGAAGTGCACACCGAGTTTTTCAGAGGCGTAGGCGGTGTAATCCTGTGCGTTGCCGCCGCTTTGACTGATAAAAGCCACGGGCCCGCTTTGATCGGAAACGTTCACCCACGTCACCAGACGGGCGGCCGGGACATATAAGCCCATGCAGTTGGGACCGACGATGTGCAGACCGCCCTCGTTTGCGATGGTTTCAATCTCCTGCTGAAGGCGGATGCCGTCTTCTTCTCCCGTTTCCTTAAATCCGGACGAAAAAATATGAATGTTTTTTGATCCGGACGCGACGCAGTCTCTGAGTGCTGCCGGTACATAAGGTGCGGGGACGGTGATAACGACCAGATCCACCGGTTTTCCGATGGCCGAAAGCGTCGGATAGGCCTTGTGTCCCAGAATCTCGTCTGCCTTGGGGTTGATCGGGTAGAGCTCACCCGGATAGCCGAAAGCATCGATGCAGGCGAACATACCGGGGAACCCCTCTGAATGCGTTCGGGTCGCGCCGATAACGGCGATGGACTTCGGATGGGTCATGACTTCAAGGGCTCGATGGATTTTCAGGCTATCGGGCGGCGTGCTGTTTTCTTTCGGCGTGTGGTTATCCTCCAGAAGCACCAGGGCGTCTACGGCAACCACTTTGCCCCGGGGTGTGATGATCAGCGGATTGATATCGATTTCCCTGATTTCCGGCTCAGCCAGTCCGAGTTTTGCAAGCCCGGTGAGGACGGCGATCAGCGAGTCGAGATCTGCGGCCGCTTCGCCCCGGAAGGAACCCAGCAGACTTTTTGATGAAATTTCCCCGATCATCTGACGGGCCTGCGTTTCATCAAACGGCGCTATGCGGAAGGCTGTGTCGGCCAGGGCTTCGGTAAAAACACCGCCCAGGCCGAACATGACGACCGGTCCGAATTGCGCATCGCGAAACAGCCCTGCGACAAATTCGCGCCGGCCTTCGATAAACGGCTGTAAAAGGCACCCTTCGCCGTCCTCGCCCGCGGCTTTTGTGATTTCATGAAAGGCCGTGCGCAGTTCGGCGTCCGATTTGAGATTCACCCGCACCAGACTGCGCTCGGTCTTGTGAGTGAGTTTCGGTCCGTGACCCTTTAGAACAACAGGATAACCGATATGTCTTGCATGCTCAAGGGCTTCGGATTCAGAGTTCACAAGCGCATCCGGTGCAACCGGCACGCCGAAGCGGCTTAGTATTCTATTGGATTCGGTTTCGGAGAGGGCGAGGCGTCCTTCCTGTCGCGCATTTTTAACGATATGATCCATGATGGCCTCCACTGATAAATTAAACGTACGTTCATTTTCCAGGGTTTATGCGATAAAGCAAATGCGGCGAAAAGTCAATGCTCAAGCAGGAAAATAATATTGAAAATAATATTGTATTGACTCTCTTTATCATTCTCCTTATACTGCACCCCGTTGTGATGATTTAATGGGATATTCATCACAACCACAACCCGGCGGGATACGGACGGCATCATCCCGCGGAAAGGTCTGATTCATGTTGGATTTTTCTTTTTCGCCGGCGCTGATCTGGGCGATAATCGGCCTGGTTCTATTGATTTGCGAACTGGCGACGTTGAGTTTCATCCTTTGCTTTATCGGTTTGGGCGCATTGATCGTGTCGCTGACTACCTGGATCGGACTGACCACATCCTTCAGCAGTCAACTGATCGTCTTTTCA
This sequence comes from Syntrophaceae bacterium UBA2280, assembly GCA_002347685.1. Classification (GTDB taxonomy): domain Bacteria; phylum Desulfobacterota; class Syntrophia; order Syntrophales; family Smithellaceae; genus UBA8904. The sequence goes on along the minus strand of DDWS01000071.1, from coordinate 27,652 downwards.
GCGTCGTCATTGTTCCTGATGCTGCTATTGCGCAAGACAGCCCGCAAGTTGTTCGCGGGACACGGGGATTTACCGCCCGATTATACGGGACAAAGGGTTGCGGTAATCAAGGACATCCCCGCGGGCAAAGAAGGCACCATCCAATATCGCGGCTCGGACTGGATTGCCTTCAGCGATGAGGCGCAAACCATTCCCGAAGGCGCCTGGGCGGAAATCCTGGCCATTGAAGGCATCCGTGTTAAGGTCAAATCTGTGACGTAAAAAAAGGGGGAACGGATTATGGAGATTGTTTTGATTGTCCTGGCTGCACTGGCGGTGATCATCATCGTGAAGGGGGTCTGTATTATTCCGCAGCAAAGCGCCTACGTGGTCGAGCGGCTGGGGAAATTTAACCGGGTCCTCAATGCGGGCATCAGTTATATCATCCCCTTTGTTGACCGGATCGCTTACAGGCACACGCTCAAAGAACAGACCGTAGATATCCCCGAACAGATCTGTATTACCCGCGACAACGTTCAGGTGGGTGTGGATGGCGTGATTTTCATTCAGGTGTTTGATCCTCAGATGGCCTCGTACGGAATCAGCAACTACTTTTTTTCCATCATCCAGCTGGCCCAGACGACCATGCGAAGCGAAGTGGGAAAGATTGATCTGGATAAAACCTTTGAAGAAAGAACTGCCATTAATTCCATGATCGTGGCGGCGATCAATGACGCGTCGCGCACCTGGGGTGTGAAGATTCTGCGCTATGAAATTAAAAATATCGTGCCGCCGGAGACGGTTTTAAAAGCCATGGAAAAGCAGATGCAGGCGGAACGGGAAAAGCGTGCGATTATCTTGAAGTCTGAGGGCGAGAAGCAGTCTGCGATCAATGTTGCCGAAGGACAGAAGCAGAAAGTGGTGCTCGAGTCGGAAGCTGTGCGTCAGCAGCAGATTAATGAAGCCAACGGCCAGGCGGAAGCCATCCGCGCGGTGGCCTCCGCGACGGCGGACGGTCTGAAATCGGTCGCAGCGGCTGTTCAGATCCAGGGCGGTCTGGAGGCGGTCCAGTTGCGCGTGGCGGAACAGCTGGTTGAGCAGTTCGGCAACCTGGCGAAAGAAAATAACACGTTGATTCTGCCGGCCAATTTCGGAGACATCTCCTCACTGATCGCAACGGCCATGAGTGTGGTCAAACAGACCAAATAGGAGCTCACGGCGGGCCGGGAATCTCCCTGTGCCCGCTTTTTTTATCGGGAATCCAGAAGCCGATGCTTTTGCGGATTCCTGGGAAAGGGCTGTATCCGGGCATTCCTAAATTCTTTTTTCCGCTCGGATGCGACCGGCGCGGATTTCCTGCAGGAAATCTTTTTCGTCGCGGACGGGTTTTTCAAAAAGCGTGACGCAGGATCCGATATTGAGGATCTTGTGCGCATCGCTGCCGCCCGTGCCGGGAATTTTCATCACATCCATCGCCTGTCGGACTTTTTTCATCGCCATGTCACTGTGATCGGGATGGCAAAGTTCAATGCCGTCGATATTGAGGTTGTAGATCAAATCGCCCGCTCCGTAGTAATGCGACCGGCCGCCGCGGGATAATTTGTAGGGATGCGCAGCGATAAGGATGCCGCCTTCGGCGTGAACGGTTGCCACAAGTTCCCTGGCGCAAAGCGGCTCGGTCACGCTGCGCCCGAGTCCGAAAATCAAGTATTCGCCTTCAGATTGGCCGCGGGAATTTCTGGCGTGGATTTCCTGCCCGTTGATCAGAATGATGCCGTTTGCGGCAGCTTCTTTTCGGAAGCGCTTAAATTCCTCATCCGGCCAGCGCATACCGTGTTCCGTAAGTGCGATGCCGTCAAGACGGGCTGCATGCGCCTGTCCGATTACCTCTTCATGGGAAATAAAGGAGCAACCGGAATATTTGCGGGTGTGAATATGAAGGTCAATCGCTGTTAGCATCATGAAAACCAAAAAGGCTCACTTTCCTTTACGGAGAGCAAGCCTTTTTTAAATCCGTTGGTTGAAACTGATTATTTTACAGAGACAACGGGACAGGGAGCTTCCAGGATGATGTGCTGGGCGTTGGAACCGAACAGCAGTTTACCGACCTTGGATTTTTTCTCAATGCCGATGATAATCTCATCCATTTTTTTATCCGTCGCAAATTCGACGATGTCTTCCCCGGGCGTCAGGCCACGAACCAGCACGTGCGTTTCGCAGTCAATTCCTTCGTCTTCAAACGTTCCTTTAATGTATTGGAGGTTCTTTTCAGTCTTTTCGAGTGCATTCATCTGTTTTTCAGCAACATGCTCCATGGAACATGTGACATAGACGGTTGCCTTGAACGCTTTTGCATGCTTTTTAGCCAAATCAAGAACCGCCTTGTCCACATCCAGTCCGCCGACATACGCAACCATTATCTTCATTATTTCTTGCCCCCCGTAGAGTATTATTTCCGTCAACCTGATGATCGGAGTATAGGAAAAATGTTGTTTCGTGTCAATCTGTTTCTCGACTATTTTTTTTCCCGGTGTCCGGGTCGAAAGCCGTTTTTGATCGATCTGAATCTGCCTGAGGGATTAAAAACTCTTGACACTTCATGAAGGTCTTCCATATACTTTCGAAGAAAGTCAACGCCTTTTTTTTTCAGAGACATTGATTTGGCACACGGTATGAACGGGTGGGAATCTTGGTGGAAACCAATACGAAAAATGAGCAGCAAGGTGAGCGTGATTTGCCCCACTGGATGGATATCTATCAGTCTTTGGCCGAAAAATCGCCTGTCGGCCTCTTTATTATTCAGGATCAGAAATTCCAATGGGCCAATCTTAAATTTCAAGAAAACACAGGGTATGATTCTAAAGACCTGATCGGTATGCCCTCTTTATCACTCGTGTATCCGGATGACCGTGATTACGTAACGGCTAGTGTCCGGGCTATTTTGCGGGGAGAATCCGTCTCCCATTATGAGTATCGCATGGTCGCCAGAAGCGGCTCGATCACATGGAATGTAGGGATGGTCACGTCCATTGTATTTCGGGAAAGGCGCTCAACACTCGGCATCCAGATGGACATTTCACGCCAGAGACAGGCTGAGGATGCCCTAAAACTGAGCGAAGAGCGGTCACGCACCATTATCGACAGTATTGCGGATGCCTATTACGAGGTCGATCTGGCCGGTAATCTGATGATTTTCAACATGCCTTACCTCAAACTGCTCGGGTATGACGCTGAGCAGATGCGAGGAATGAACTACCGAAGCTATGTCGACAAGAGAAACGCCGATATTGTCTTTCGAGCTTACAATGCCGTTTTTAAAACAGGTAACCCCATCAAAAACATGGAATTTGACATCATTAATAAAAACGGCGAGACACGTCAGATGGAGCTTTCAGTCAGTTTGATGCATGATACCCTGGGGGCGCCGAAAGGTTTTCGCGGCATCATCGGTGATATTACCGATCGAAACAGAGTGCAGGAAACTATTCGCAGGCAGGCGTTTCATGATCCGCTCACCGGGTTGGCCAACCGCATTCTCTTCAGCGACCGGCTTTACATGGCTTTAAAAAGAGCGTTACGGACCGAGAAGACCGTCGCCGTCCTGATTTTGGATCTCGACAATTTCAAGGGAGTCAATGACCGGTGGGGACATGCCGCGGGGGATACTCTGCTTAGCCAGGTTGCCCACCGCCTGCAGTCACTGGTTCGCGAAAGCGACACCGTCAGCCGTCACGGCGGCGATGAGTTCGCCATCTTGCTATCGCCGCTGAACTGCCGTGACGAAGCCGAACAGATCGCCACCAAGATCGTTTCGGCCTTTCAAAATCCGTTTTATCTGGAGGCACACGAAGTGATGGCAACCGTCAGCGTCGGCGTGGCCCTGTTTCCTGATCATGCGGATCATTTTGACGCACTGATCAAAAAAGCCGATGTGGCTATGTATCGGGCCAAAGACGAGGGACGCAGCCGGTATTTTTTTTATGATAAAAACCCTCATTCGCCGGCAAGCCGGGTGAAGGAAGGGGCTTGAGGCGTCAGGTGTGTAAGTCCGGTGCGTGCCGGATGAACCGTGAGGTGTAAAGGGCTGCAAGGCAGTCTTCAAGGGAGCCTCTGGCCCTGGGTTGAATCCCCTGGCGAGGGGTGTCACGAAAAACAAATGAAAAAAAGGAGGGTGTCTTATGGGGTACAGCAATATTCTGGTGTCAACGAGCGATTTTGTCAGCACCATCACGCTCAATCGTCCGCCGATGAATTCCGTGAATCTGGGAATCCGGGAGGAACTCGATCAGGCTGTCAGCGAACTGGAACTAAGCAAGGAAACTCGCGTTATCATCATCACCGGTGCAGGAGAAAAAGGTTTCTGCGCGGGAATGGATGTCAGCGACATTGCCAACATCACCAAGGGTCCCAACGGCAACGATGTGCTCAATAAAATCGAACGTTCCGGCAAACCATACATTGCGGCGATCAACGGACACGCCCTCGGCGGCGGTTGCGAGATTTCGCTGGTGTGCCATTTCCGGTTCATGACGGACAATCCCAAGGCGCTCATCGGCTGTCCGGAAGTCAACCTGGGCATCACGCCCGGCTGGGGAGGGATTCAGCGCCTTCCGCGGGTGGTCGGCAAATCCAGAGCGCTCGACATGATCCTGTTTAGCAAACGTTTGACGGCGCCCGAAGCGCTTGCCCTGGGCCTGGTGGATCGAGTCATCCCCGCCACCGATTTGATGAATGAAGCGCTTGCTTTTGCCAAACTGCTTGCCGCCCGCCCGCCACTGGCGGTGCGCGCCACTTTGGAAGGTATGGCCGTCGGGCTCGAAAAAGGCCTGGAGGAGGGATTGCGCACGGACCAGGCCTGGTCGCAAAAGCTGGCCCAGAGCAAGGATGCCACAGAAGGCATGATGGCCTTTCTGGAAAAGCGCCCGCCGGTGTTCAAGGGTGAATAAAGTCATTGAAGGGAGGATTTATGGCGCAAACTTCTAAAGATGAACGAAAAAAGAAAGTCATTGATGTGTTGAACAAGGCGCGGTCGATGGAACTCTATGCGATCCATCAATACATGAACCAGCATTACAATCTCGATGACATGGACTACGGCGATCTGGCGGCCAACGTCAAACTCATCGCGATCGATGAAATGCGGCACGCGGAGATGTTTGCCGAACGCATCCTGGAACTCGGCGGCCAGCCGACGTCGGATCTGGACGACAAGGTTCAAAAGGCGCAGAAATTCGAGTCGGTGTTTCCGTTTGACGCCAGGCTCGAAGACGACACGATTGACGCCTACAATCAGTTTCTGCTCGTCTGCCGCGAAAACGGCGACAGCATCAGCGTAAAGCTCTTTGAAACCATTACCGACGAGGAACAGGCGCATTTTAATTATTTCGACAATGTCAGCGACCATATCAAAAAACTGGGCGCATCCTATCTGGCCCAGATCGCCGGTACACCTGCGGACACGGGGCCTCCTTCCAAAGGCTTTGTGACAGGTCCGGGCACCGGCGCGGCATAGCAGGGCCGATATGTTTTTTATGGCAGGGGCGGGTGAGGGGATGACCGGCCCCTGTTTTTTTAAGGCATGAACAATGAAAAATCTCAAACGATATTTTAAACGGGAGGCAGGGCTTCAAGAATCATCCGGTCCACCTTGGAGACGGCCAGCCCTCCGATGTCGTCAGGCGTGACCCATTGCCAGTCGGGACAGCCGACAGCCTCGGGTTTTCCGCGAACCCAATCGCAGGCGCAGGCATTCAGGGTGAGGCGAAAGTGCGTGTAGGTGTGATCGACCGACGCCAGAGCAACACCCACGCGAATATCCATGCCCAGTTCTGCTTTGACCTGCCGGGACAAACCCTCTTGCATATTTGACGGGCCATCGAGGAAGCCGCCGGGCAGTTTCCAAAGGGAGGCCAGAAGTCCGCAAGCAGGTCTTTGCACCATGAGCAACCGCCCCCTGCGGTCGCGGATGACGGCGGCCGCGGCCAGGCGGTGGGGAATCTTTTTTCGCTTTTTCACGATGGGCAGATCGTGTTCCAGGTTCAGGGCTTTTGCCCTGCAAAGCGTCTTAACCGGGCAGACCTCGCAGCGCGGATTTTTAGGCCGGCAGATCGTTGCGCCCAGATCCATCAGTGCCGAATTGAAAACACCCGGGCTTCGGACGGGAATCAGTGCCTCGGCGATTTTTTCCAGATATTTCATTGTGTTTCTGTCATCCATCCGTTTATGAACAGCAAAAAACCGGCAAAGAATCCGCCGGACGTTGCCGTCCACGGCAGGGACGGCAACGTCCCAGGCGATGCTTGCGATCGCACCCGCCGTATAGGCGCCGATACCCGGCAGTTTTCTCAAATCAGCGAGATTGTCGGGGACACGCCCTCCGAACCGGTCCATGACCAAACGGGCCGCGGCATGCAGATGCCTTGCGCGGGAGTAGTAGCCGAGGTTTTCCCATGCTTTTAAAACGTCGGCCTGAGGCGCGTCTGCCAGCGTACCGATGTCCGGAAATGCCTTCAGGAAACGCAGGTAATAGGGGACGACTGTGTCCACCTGAGTTTGTTGGAGCATGATTTCGGAGACCCAGATACAATAAGGATCGTTCGTTTCCCGCCAGGGCAGATCTCTTTTGTTTTTCCCATACCAGGTCAGCAGCTTTCGGACCAAGGGTTTTTTTATCTCTTCGGCATGATGGGTCATGACTTGCGATATAGCGGATGAGGGAGAACTTGGCAACAGGAATGAAAGACCGTGGTTGACTTTTCGACCCGGTCCGTGCAAATAATTGCGCCCGTGGATGTTTTGAACGTGTCGTGCTGTTTGGTAATCTGAGCTTTTTAGAAAGGGAAATCAGTGATGAACATCGTCGTATTGAACGGAAGCCCGAAAGGGGATCAAAGCGTTACCCTCCAGTACGTCCGCTACGCGGCCAGAAAATATCCCGATCACTCGTTTGTCATATTTCCTGTCGCTCAGACCATCCGGAAGCTCGAGAAGGATGAAAAGGCGTTTGGCGAAATTCTCGACGCCGTCGAAAAAGCCGACGCGGTTTTGTGGTCGTTTCCATTGTATTTTCTGCTGGTTTGCGCCCAGTACAAGCGTTTCATCGAACTGATCTTTGAGCGCCGGCGGGAATCGGCTTTTGCGGGCAAATACACGGCCTCCCTGTCCACGTCGGTGCATTTTTTCGATCACACGGCGCACAACTACATCCATGCGATCTGCGATGATCTGGAAATGAAATACTTAGGTGCGTATTCGCCGGCGATGTATGACCTGATGAAAAAACCCGAACGCGCGCGCTGGTTGGGTTTCATGGAGCAGTTTCTGGATTCCGCATCCCGCCGGATCCCTTATGCGCGCGTTTATCCGCCGCTTACGCCACAAGGCTCTGTCTACACGCCAGGTCCTCTCCGGGCCGGCGTGGAAGCCTCGGGTAAAAAAATTCTGTTACTCAAAGACGGCTGCAAGCCGCCTGAAAATATTGATGCGATGGTCTCAACGCTGGCGGCTAATTTCCGGGGAGATGTCGAGGTCGTCGACCTGGCGGATATCGACATCAAAGGTGGCTGTCTGGGCTGCTGTAAATGCGGCCTGGACAATACCTGTGAATATGACGGCAAGGACGGCTACATTGACTTTTACAAGGAGAAGGTAAAGAAGGCGGATGTGGTTATTTTCGCGGGCGCGATTCGGGACCGCTACCTGTCGGCGCGTTGGAAGACTTTTTTTGACCGGTCTTTTTTCAACACGCATGTGCCGACGCTGATCGGCAAGCAGATTGCTTTTGTGATTTCCGGACCGCTGGGGCAGATTTCCAATCTCAGGCAGATCTTGTCGGCCTACGCCGAATTTCAGGAGGCGAATCTCGCCGGGATCGTCACGGACGAATCCGGTGATGCCGGCCAGATCGATTCGCTGCTGGCGGAGCTTGCGGGCGCGTTGGTTCGCCCGTCCGCGCAAGGCTACGCGCCACCCATGACCTTTCTGGGGGTCGGCGGTCGAAAAGTATTCCGTGACGAGGTTTACGGCATGCTGCGTTTTGTTTTCCAGTCTGACCACCGCTATTACAAGAAGCAGGGGTTGTATGATTTTCCGCAGAAGGATTACAAGGCTCGCCGTATGAACGCGCTCATGATGACGCTAACGAAAATACCTCCCTTCCGGAAGAAATTTTTAAAAATTCTCAAAGAGCAAATGGTCAAGCCGATCAAACACGTCGCGGAGAATCGTTAGCGGTTGTGTGCAGGAGAAATGATGACGAACGAAGACAGGATTCGTTTGAGTGACTTGAATCTGGCGGAGTACCTTCGCGAAACGGCACGGTGGAACAAAGGCGGGGAAGTTCACGAAAAGGATGACCTGCTTTTAACGATGGGCCTCAGCCGCTTTCCCACCACCAGCGCCGCGATGAATTTAAGCAACGCCAAACATGACGATGCCCGGGATATATGGGAGCGCGTCCGGTCGTTTTACCGGGAGAGAAAAACGCCTTTTTGCATCCACATCCGGCGCCATGCCGACGCGACACTGGAGGCCCTGTGCCTGAGTGAAAAAATGACTGTTGTTTCCGATTCGCCGGGCATGATCACCGAACGGCCGCTTCAGGCCTCCATGTTGCCGGCCGGTGTAGAAATCCGCCGCATAGACAGCGTCGCGGGCGTTGTCGATTTTCGTGCCATCACCATCGCGAGTTTCGAAAGCCTCGGGATGCCCGCGTTTGTCGGAGAAAAAATATTCGCGACACCGGAGCGACTCCTGCAGCCGCACATCGATATGGTGGCGGCCTATGATCAAGGCCTGCCGGTTTCCGCCGCGATGGTAATCCATTCGCATTCCATCGCCGGCATCTATTGGGTGGGAACGGTGCCTGCCGCGCGTGGCAGGGGGCTGGGTGAAGCGTGCGTGAGTGAAGTCGCCAACGAAGCGCTCCGGCGCGGCGCGGCGTTCGTCGTGCTGCAGGCGACAAAATTCGGCGCGCCGCTGTACCGGCGCATGGGATTTGAAGAAATCACCCGTTATCCCTGGTATATGCGGCAAGACAAATGATTCCACCCTCATGCCGTCTATCCAAGCTGACGCGGTTTTGTTTACGTGTTGTGTCTATGATGTTCGTCGTCGGCAATTTTTTGGGCCGCGCTCATTTGCGTTAGAAATCCGTTATCCAGAATTTTATTGAGCAGTTTCTTTCTATCGATGAGGGGATGATACGATCGCCGCAAGACATAAATGTGGGCAATGCCTTCGTTCCAGTCGGCATATAATCGGGCCACCTGATCGGCCAGAAAAAGAACCAGGACATATTTTTGCACCTCGGGGCTGAGCTTTGCTTCATCAGCTTCCAAAAACGACGGCGTGTGGTGCATGTTGACGGCATTCACCATTAACCCGGAAAAATTCCAGTGGGCGAGCGTGTATCCGCCGATAACCGCGTGATTCACCCCGAAAAGCTTGTCCTCTTCGCCCACCCGGATGTCCGGGGGATATTCTTCCCCGACAGAGGAATCAGTCTTTCCGGCCCGGGAATAATCCATCAAAATCAGTTTTCCAATATCATGAACGAGTCCCAGCGTATAGAGTGTTCCCCGGTTGAGCCCGTCAAACAAGTCATGAAAATGCTGGGCGCAAACACAAGTCAGATTGGAATGTTTCCACAGGGCGTATACCGCCTCGCGGTCACTAGTTGAACCTTTGCCAAACAGGTCGCGTACACCTTCGCGATACAATGTGTTTTTAATGTTTTGCAGGCCGAGGATCATCAGTGCGTGACTGATGGAGTCAATCTTCTGTGTCACGCCGAAATAGGAAGAGTTGGCCATTTTCAGGACCTTGGCAGTCATGACCGGGTCGGACACAATCAGCCGGGACAAATCCGGCATTTGCACAGAGGGGTCATTGAGGAGCTTCTGCAGGCGGAGCTGTTCGGTGCGGAATCGATTCAATCCAGGTGAGCGCTCCAACGCGTCTTTAAGCACATGTTGATCACTTTCTTCAGGCGTGCGTGGCAGGCTCCAAACCTCCGGAGCGGGCGCGTCTTCGTCAAATATGCTATCGAGGCCGTTTTTCAGATACGCTTTGAGGTCTTTATAAACAGCGGAGGTCTGGTCATGACCCGTTAAAATGCTGAGAGATCCCTGAATGTTTCTTTCCCCGGGAAGCGATTCGTCCGGGGCGGCCTCCAGAAAGGTTTTATCCGGCGAAGGATCCCGGTTGCTGACCGGCGGGGTCTTTCCTTTGCGATGCAGGACCAGCGCGGTGATGGCGCCGAGGATTCCCACCGATACAATCAAAACAATCACAGTCACAGTGCTACCTCACAGGTGAGAACATTCGATGACGTCATGAATCATTTTTTCATGCGGGAGGCTCGCATCTTATTCAGCCTCTGATTTTCTTCATGTGCAAAATGCGCTTTTCAATGAGCGCGTCGGTGCCGATGTCTTCGCGGTAGGCCACAGGTCCCCGGACTGCCCGGACGCCGTCTTCGGCGATGATGCGGGCGGCATCCAGCGTGTTGGCAATACCCACAATGCCGATGGCGCGTGACGAACTCAGGTACAGGCCGTCCTCTTTTTTATCCACGGAGGAATAGTAGAGCCTTGCTCCGCCCACATCGCCTATTTCGATTTTCGCGCCGGACGAGCCCGCGTCGGGATGATCGGCGGGCAGACCGTAGCCTTTAGGCACGACGTATTTGCAGACGGTCGCTTTGTGCTCAAATTCGATTCTCAGCCTGTCTAATGTGCCTTCAATGATGTGTCGGCAGATGTCCACGAAATCCGTCTTTAGAAGCGGCAGGATGTTCATGGCTTCGGGGTCACCGAAGCGTGCGTTGTACTCCAGAAGTTTGGCGCCGTTTTTCGTGGCGATGAATCCGCCGTACATGACACCCCGGTAAGGGGTGCCGGTCTCCGCCAGCAGCGCTACCGCAACCCGGCGGGTGATCTCGAGGCCTTCTTCGATATCCGACGGCTTTAAAAAAGGCATTGCATGATCGGGCAGCGAATAAGAGCCCATTCCTCCGGTGTTGGGGCCGCGATCGCCGTCGAACCTCCGTTTATGATCCTGCACCAGGGGGGTGCCGACAACAGTTTTTCCGTCGCAGAGGCATTGCAGGGAGAATTCCTCACCGTCGAATTTTTCTTCCACAATCAGGGAGGCGCTCTCCTTGAGAATCTGAACGCACAATTTCAGCGCTTCGTCTTTTGTGGTGAAATGGTCACCCTGTACCAGCACGCCTTTGCCGCCGGTCAGTCCGTCCGGCTTGAGCACGATGCCTTCGAGATGATTTAAAAAGGCTTCCACGCCGTCCATCGATGTAAATACCTGAAATTGGGGATTGCCCGGAATATTGTATTTGCTGACAAGATTGCGGGTGAATGATTTCGAAGTTTCCAGGCGCGCCAGGCTTTGATTGGGGCCGACCGATTCGATGCCACAGGCGGCCAGCGCATCGACGACGCCATTGTTGAGCGGGTCTTCCGGGCCGATGACGGCAAAATCGATTTGGTTTTTTTTGGCAAACCCTGTGATGGCCGCCAGGTCGGCATAACTGCCGAGCTGAATCTTTTCCGACAAAGAAGCGATCCCCGGATTGTTGGCTTTCATGTATGAAAAAAGGTGTGGATGCTTCCGGGAGCGTGAAATGGCTTCGGCCATCGCGTGTTCACGGGCGCCGTTTCCGACCAGTAATATATTGGGCATGGCTAAAAACTCCTGAAAAAAGATGAATGGCTATTTAAAAACTTCCTTCAGCAGATCCGTCACCCTGGCTTTGGGGTTGGTGCGGATGCTCGTTTCTTCCTGCGCCAGGACATGAAACAGTCCGTCGAGCGCCTTTGAGGACACGTAGCGGTTTACGTCGAGATGGATGACGTTACCGATGAGGGGCAGATTCTGCACTTTGCCGGTGATCGCTTCGTATTGCTGTGCCACGTTGTATTCACTCATGGCCCGGCGAACCGCCGGCTGAAAGCGTTCAAGCAGCTTATCGCGGGTTTTGGACTTCAGATAATCCGTCGCGGCGGTATTGCCGCCCCGCAGAATCCTGTTGGCGTCGTCGAAGCTCATTTCCGTGATAGCCGTGGCGAAGATATCCGCAGCCAGCGGCGCGGCTTTTTCCGCGGCGCGATTCATGCTGAGCGTAAATTCATCGAGCTGCGGCCCGAAACCGACGCCGCGCAATACTTTTTCCGCCTGGCGAACTTCTTCAGGCAGCAGGATCTTGACGGCCTGGTTGGCAAAATAGCCGTCGTTTCTGCCCAGGTAGGCGATCGTGTTCTCCATACCGACGGTGAGCGCCTCTTTGAGTCCTCTCTCGATTTTAGTATCCGTGGATTGGGTTTTTCTCGCTGCGTCCAGCGTGTCCCTGAGCAGATCCAGAAAGGATGCCTGAGCGGATGAAGATGAAAACAGTATAAGCATTACACTCAGGATGATCGTTTTTTTCATGATGCGGTTCCCCGTCTGCCCTTGTTTAGCGAAAAATCCTTTCGTGTGCGCGAGTATAGGAAGGATGCTTTTCAATGTCAATGGAATAATCATGACGGGGCGGATGTTCACAGGATCATCAAAAATCGGCAATGCGCGGTTTCTTTTTTTCGCGTAATCTGTTAAATGGCGATAAGTCAACAAAAGTCGTGGGGTAATCCAGCATTGGGTTTGGACTCTGATATTATTATTATCGCAATCCTTTTTATGTTCTCCGGTTTCTTTTCATCGGCGGAAGCCGCGCTTTTGTCACTGACAGACCTGCATTTACACAAGATGCAGCAGGACCGTTATCCGTTTTTCGACTATGTCGTAAAACTTTTGGCGAATCCCCAGCGTCTGATCATCACGATTGTCACCAGCAATGAAGCGGTCAATATCAGTATTTCGATTCTGGCCGCATCCTTTTTCATCGGACTTCTGGGAGCCGATGGTCAATGGGTATCCATTGTTTTCACCACAGGGGTTCTGCTCATCGTCGGTGAGGCCATTCCCAAGACCTTCGGGGTAACCTATCCCATGCAGGTTTCCACGATGGTGTCACCGATGCTTGCCGCCGTCTCCAAGTTGGAGTATCCGATGGTTGCCGGTCTGGAAAAGGTCTCCGGATTTTTTTTGAGACGGTATGGGTCTCGTAAGAGCATGGATTCGGAAGCCCTGATGGAAGACGAATTTAAAACGATCATCGACGCGTGCAGCCGTGAAGGGGTGGTCGATGATTCGCAAAGGGAGCTCATTACCACCATTTTTGAGCTCGGTGACAGGCCGGTGACGGATATCATGATTCCCCGCGTCGACATGTACTGTCTTCCGCTGGACATGCCGGTGGAGGACATTCTCCGGTCCATTGCACAGGCGAAGCAGGAGCGGGTGCCCATCTATACCCAGGACCGCGACGATATCATCGGCATTCTTTTTGCCCGCGATCTGCTCAACCATGTCTGGCGCGGCCAAAGGCCGGATAGTATCCGGAAGCTGCTGGTGAAGCCTTTTTTTGTGCCGGAGGAAAAAACGATCCACGGCCTGCTGCACGATTTCCAGGTGAACTTTTCACAAATCGCCATTGTGGTGGACGAATACGGCGGCGTCTCCGGTATGGTGACGCTCGAACATATTCTGGAACACTTGTTCGAAGAGACATTCGGCGATGACGACGCGATCTGCGACGGTTTTGAACAGGTCGATTCGCAGACGGTGATTGTTCCCGGTCACACGTCTGTAGAGCAGTGCAATGATCTGCTGGATGCGGATCTGCCTCAAGACGATTTCGACACCATCGGTGGCCTGGTTCTGCATCTGTTCGGTAAAATGCCGGAATGCGGCGAGGAGGTTGGTTCGGACGGCTATACCTTCCGCGCGGAAGTCGTGGGTCAAACCCGGATTCTGAAAGTCCGGATCACCAGGGAATCCTCCGGGGAGGTAAACGAAGAGACGTGACTCTTTATCTGATTATTGCGGCCATTGCGATCTGTCTTCTGCTGGAGGCGCTCTATTCCGGCGGTGAGGTGGCGTTATTTGCCTCCGACGTCAATAAAATCAAACACCGCGCGCGAAGCGGATCTTCTTCCGCTTTGCAGGCGGTAAAGCTCAAGGAAAAGCCGGAATGGTTTATCTCGACGGCGCTGGTCGGCACGAATCTCGCGATCATCACGGCGTCCACGCTGACGACCGGACTGCTGATTTTTCATTACGGGCCGGTGTCAGGCGAGCGGATTGCTTTTGCCATCATGCTGCCGACGCTGTTTGTCATGATCATTGTCCGCAGTATCTTTCTGCATTACGCCGAAACAATGGCGATTAGGGTGGCCTGGTTTATCCGAATCTCATCGATCATTCTCTATCCGATCGCTTTTGTGATCGCGGCCGTGTCCCGGGGAACCGTTCACCTTTCTTCCGACAGGAATGCCGTCCAGACTTCGCATATCACCAAGGAGGGCCTGAAATACATTCTGGGCGAAAAAACGACGGGCGGCGATATTCTGACCACGGAGAAAGAAATGATCAGCCGGGTGTTTGATTTTTCCGAACTGACGGCGGACGAGATCATGGTGCCGATCTCCGCCCTGACCGCCCTGCCCCAGACCATGAAGATCGAAGAAGCTGCGGGGGTGGTTGCTGATAAAAAGTACATGCGCATTCCCGTTTATTCGGATACGGTTTACAATGTTGTCGGCATTCTCAACTATTTTGATCTGCTGGAGGTTCTGCTCAAGGGTCGGGGCGAAGGCGATAGCGATGCCACTGTCGCGTCCTGCATGCAGACGGATATTTTCTATGTTCCGGAAACGAAGAAGGCCAGTGAACTGCTCATGGCGATGCAAAAAAAGCATGAGCAGATGGCCGTCGTGGTGGATGAATACGGCGGTGCGGTCGGCATTGTCACTATGGAAGATATCGGCGAGGAAATCGTCGGCAGCATTGATGAGTATGTGGCAGGTGAAAAGCTTTATAAAAAGGTGGCTCCCGGCCGTTTTCTGATGTCGGGGCGACTGGAGATGGATTCGCTGCATCAGATGCTGGACGTGAAATTTCCGGAAGGCAATTACGAAACCATCGGCGGTTTTCTCATGCAGCAGATGGGGCATATCCCCAGGCGCAATGAAAAGTTTGAGCACGGCGGCGTGTCGTTTCTGATTGACAACGCGGACCAGAAATCCATCAAGGACGTCTGGGTTGTCTTCCCGCCGCACCTGGAAAGGGGAAAAACCGTTGAGATCGAGGAAAAACGAAAACGTGAAAGATAAGAATCTGCGCGCGCTCATCCTGGCGGCGGGGAAAGGGACCCGCATGAAATCGGATCTGGCAAAAGTCCTGCATCCGCTGAGGGGCCGTCCTCTCTTGACTTACGTGGCCGGGGCCGCCCGCGCCGCGGGTTGTGAAAAGCTGACGGTGATTGTCGGTCACCAGGCGGACGCTGTCCGGTCGGCCGTTGCCGGAGAAGATTTGGAGTTCGTTGAGCAGAAAGGTCTTTTGGGCACAGGCCATGCGGTCATGCAGGCCCGGGAGGCTTTTGAGGGATTTACCGGCACGGTTTTGATTTTGTGCGGTGATGTGCCCCTGTTGAGCGTGGAGACGATCGGGGCCCTGCTTCACCGCCATCGCGAAAGTGAGGCGGACGTGACAGTCATGACGGTTGTTCTGGAAGCCCCGGGCAGTTATGGCCGCGTGATCAAGGATGAAGATGGCGAGGTCCTGAGGATTGTCGAGGCAAAAGACGCCTCGGATGAAGAAAAGCGGGTTTGTGAAATCAACACGGGCATTTATTGCGCGGAAAGCCCGCCTCTTTTTGAGGCAGTGGTACAAATCGGCAATCACAACGCGCAAGGGGAATATTACCTGACCGATATCATTGAAATTTCCCGCCGCCAAGGTCGCAGGGTGGTTTCATTTATCGTATCCGATCCGATGGAAGTGATGGGGATCAATACACCGGACGAGCTGGACCGGGCCGCACGGTATCTTGAAGACCGGCAAGACGGGCAGGATTAATTTATGTCCGGTTTGATCAACGCCCTGGGTTCAAAAGCGCTGCTTGCGCCGCTGGCCGGCATTACGAACCTGCCGTTTCGGCTGATCGCGCGTCCGTTCGGCTGCGGGCTGTGCTTTACAGAGATGATCAGCGCCAACGGGCTGATTCGCGAATCCGATAAAACCATTCACTATCTGGCTACTTGTCCCGGAGACCGGCCTCTGGGGGTGCAGTTGTTCGGTTCCGATCCGGCCATTGTCGCCCAGGCAGCCGTGAGGGTTGCGCACCTCCAGCCGGACTGCATCGATATCAACATGGGATGCCCGGTGAGAAAGGTGATCAAAACAGGTTCCGGCGCCGCGCTGATGAAAAATCTGCCGCTGGCCGGCCGAATAATCACCGCGGTCGTCAAAGCAGTTGCGGTGCCGGTGACGGTGAAAATCCGTGCCGGTTGGTCCCCCGGTTCGATCAATGCTCCGGAATTTGCGCGCATTGCCGAAGATGCCGGAGCGGCGGCGGTGACGGTCCACGGCCGGACGGCCGATCAGGGGTTTTCCGGTCATGCCGATTGGGAGGTCATTGCCCGTGTCAAACAGGCAGTCTGCATTCCGGTGATCGGAAACGGCGATATCTGGCAGGCGAAAGACGCAGTCAGGATGCTTCGTGAAACAGGCTGTGACGCGGTCATGGTGGGTAGGGGTGCGCTTGGGAATCCGTGGATATTTCAAGGGATTGGCCAAATGCTTTCAGACGGGGAGACAGCCGCAGGGCCGACATTGCAACAAAGGCTTGAAATCATAAAGAAACACTGGGAGACGGAGGCCGATTTTTGTGGCAGCAGGCTTGCCGAAAGGACGTTCCGCAAGCATTTGCTCTGGTATACCAAGGGGTTGGCTGGTTCGGGCCGGTTTAGGGAATCGGTCGGGAAACTCAAGGATCATCACTCGATGTTAACGGAATTGGAGAGATATTTCGAACGGCTGCACGACTCATCCCTCTGAAATAATGACTTGACATCTCCTGGGTGAATTGGCATAAATGAACTCGACTGAAACTGACAGTGGCTATCCGAAAATGAAGGACAGAAACGAACGTGGAAATCGGAAAATTTGCACAGCTTGAAGAAAAAATTAAACAGATTGTCAGTGAACAGGTTTTTTTAAGAAAACAGATCATAATATTGGAGGATGCGCTAAAAAATAAAGAATCGGAGATAGAGGAGTTTCAAAGTAAGCTTAGGGTACTGGATGAGGAGAGAAACAGCGTACGCGCGAGGGTGGATTCACTGCTTGATTTACTTGCAGACATAGAGGTGGAAAAATAAGCTTCCAGGGCGTGAGTTTTGAAAAAGCGTTACGATATTAAAATTTTAGGGCAGGAGCTTGCGGTTTTAAGTGATGCGGAAGATGAACAAGTGGCCAACGTTGTCCGGTTTGTGAATGAAAAGATGGAAGCGGTTGTGATGTCCAGGGAAGGGCTAAGGGCGCTAGACGTTGCCATCCTGGCAGCCTTGAACATTTCGGAAGATTTTCTAAAGTTAGAGGGCGTAAACAAGGACCTGTGCGACAGACTTGAGAGCCGGTCCGAGAAATTGATTCGATTGATTGAAAGTGCAAGTGAATAAAAGATTGGTATACCCCCTGCGATGTGCGTGATTGTCATTTGTTTTTGAGCCAACACTTTGAACCTGGGGCCTAATTCTTGTTTGCGGTGTGCATGTCAGCCTTTTCCGCTGGTCGGATGGCAGAAAGCCTGAAACAAACAATACCGGGCGCCCACTTATAAAAAGGTTCAAAATCGTGATTAACACGGCATAGGCGGGGGCTTTTTTACATCCCTGTAAAACACTCTCTTTTCCCATCCTGGTCTCTTCTAACATAAAAATGCAATGAATCCTTCGATGTCGCGCTTTTCCGCGTTCGTCGAGAGGTTTAAATATAGCCTGACAAAGAGAGCGGTTGGCCGATTTGTAAATCTGTTCGGCCGCTGCTCCGAGAAGGCAACGAGGAGGGTAATACCATGTTAAACGGCAGTTTATTTGTCCTGATGATAGTTGTGGCAGTGCTGTTCGGTGCGATTTTCGGTTTCGTTCTCAACAAGATTTTTACAACAAAAAAAGTCAAGGCGTCAGAGAGTTTGTCGGCGCGGATTGTCGAGGAGTCCAAAAAGGAAGCCGAGACCATCAAAAAAGAATCGATGTTGCAGGCCAAGGAAAATCTGCTGAAAATGAAGGCGGATTTTGACCGGGAGACCAAGGAGATTAAAAATGATCTGGAGGGTCTGGAAAGACGCATCCGGACGAAAGAGGAGAGTCTCGAAAAACGGATGGATTCTCTGTCGCAGAAGGAATCGAATATTGAAGGACGGGAAAAGACCTTAGGCCAGAAAGAGAGCGCACTTGAAGAAAAGCACCGGCGGCTCGATACCCTGGTGCAGGAACAAAAAGAGCAGCTTGAGAAGATCGCCGGCATCACGCCCGAAGAGGCCAAAAACATCCTGATCCAGTCCATGGAATCCGACGCCAAACATGACGCGGCGGTGCTGGTGAGGAAAATTGAAGAGGAAGCCAAGCTCACTGCGGATCGCAAGGCCCGTGAAATCATCGCTTACTCCATTCAGCGATACGCGGGGGATTATGTGGCGGAGCATACGGTATCGGTCGTCAACCTTCCCAGTGAAGAAATGAAAGGCCGCATCATCGGGCGTGAAGGACGCAATATCCGTGCGATTGAAGCGGCAACCGGCATTGACCTGATTGTCGATGACACACCGGAAGCGGTGGTGCTCTCCAGTTTTGATCCGGTCCGGCGCGAAGTCGCCCGTATATCGCTGGAGCGACTGATTCAGGACGGACGCATCCATCCCGGCCGGATAGAGGAAATCGTGAAGAAGGTCCGTACCGAGGTGGATCAGATCATCCGGGAAACCGGTGAGAAGGCATCCTTCGACTGCGGCGTTCACGATATCCATCCGGAAATCATCACCATGCTGGGATCACTCAAATACCGTACAAGCTACTCGCAAAACGTGTTGCAGCACTCCATCGATGTGGCCTATCTGACCGGCCTGATGGCCGCGGAGCTGAAAATGAACATCAAGGAAGCCAAGCGCGCCGGTCTTCTGCACGATATCGGCAAGGCGGTGGATCACAAGATCGAGGGCACGCACGCCGCCATCGGCGCGGATTTTGCCAAGCGTTTCGGAGAAAACCCGCGCATTGTTCAGGCGATTGCCACCCACCATGACGACGGTCGCAACAACACGCTTCTGGGCGTACTGGTTCAGGCGGCGGATACGCTTTCGGCGGCCCGTCCCGGCGCTCGCCGCGAAATGCTGGAAACCTACGTTCAGCGCCTCGAGGAACTCGAAAAGATCGCCCATTCCTTCAACGGTGTCGACAAGTGCTTTGCGATCCAGGCGGGGCGTGAAATCCGCATCATGGTGGAAAATGAAAAAATTTCGGACAATGACACGGTGATGCTGTGCAATGACATCATCAAGAAGATTGAAAACGAGATGTCTTATCCGGGACAGATTAAAGTCACGGTCATCCGTGAAACCCGAGTCTCCAATTTTGCCAAGTAGCAAACGGGGACGGAGTGCAACCATGAAAATACTGTTTATCGGCGACATCATCGGCAAGCCGGGCCGAACGGCGATCAAGGAGCTTCTGCCGTCGTTGGTTGCCGGGCATTCCATCGACCTGGTGATTGCCAACTGTGAAAACGCCGCCGCCGGTTTCGGTATCACCCGCGATATTGTCGAAGAGCTGTTTGAGGCGCATGTAGACATCCTGACGTCCGGCAACCATGTCTGGGACAAAAAGGAAGCCATGGAATTCATCGACGATTACGAAACGCTGCTGCGACCGGCCAATTATCCGGAAGGCGTTCCGGGGGCGGGGTCCGTGTTGTTCCCCACGCCCGCGGGGGATTATGTCGGCGTGCTCAATCTGGCCGGACGCATTTTTATGCAGCCGATTGACTGTCCGTTTGTCGTTGCCAAAAAAGAAATCGCCCGTCTCAAAGCCAGAACCAATGTGATCATCGTCGATATCCACGCGGAGGCGACCTCTGAGAAGAAAGCCCTGGGGTGGTATCTCGACGGCGAAGTGTCCGCAGTATTGGGCACGCACACGCATGTGCAGACGGCGGACAACGAAGTCCTGCCCGATGGCACGGCCTATATCAGCGATGTGGGCATGACCGGGCCTTTCGATTCGGTGATCGGCATTAAAAAAGAAGCCATCATTGAGCGATTTTTAACACAGATTCCCAATCGATTTGAGGTGGCTAAAAATGATGTCCGCCTGCAGGGTGTTCTGATGGATATTGATGCGCAAAGCGGCAGGGCGCAGGCCATCGAAAGAGTGAGCGTCAGGCTCGATCAATAAACGGAGGCCGTCGGCATGAAAAACGGTTATGAGATTTTAAAGCAGAGAGGCTTCATTGAGCAGTTCACTGATGAAGCCCTGATTACGGAACTTTTTTCCAAAGGTCCCGTCACCTGCTATATCGGATTTGATCCCACGGCCACCAGCCTGCACATCGGCAGCCTCGTACCGATCATGGCGCTTGCGTACATGCAGCAAAGCGGCAACCGGCCCATTGCGCTCGTCGGCGGCGGCACCGGGCTCATCGGCGACCCCAGCGGCAAAACGGAAATGCGCCAGGTAATGACCCGCGAGAAGATCGATTACAATGCCGCGTGCCTTGGCAGGCAGCTTTCAAAGTACATCGATTTTACCGACGGGAAAGCGCTGCTTCTCAACAACGCCGATTGGCTCACCCGAATCAATTATATTGAATTCCTGCGCGACATCGGAAGGCATTTCAGCGTCAACCGGATGTTGGCTGCGGAAAGCTACAAAATCCGCCTGGAGAAGGGCTTGAACTTCATCGAGTTCAACTACATGCTGCTCCAGGGCTATGACTTCCTGTATCTGTACCAGAATCACGGCTGCGCCTTGCAAATGGGCGGCAACGACCAGTGGGGCAATATGCTTGCCGGCACGGAACTGATCCGCAAAGTCGAAGCCAAAGACGCGCACGCCCTGACCTTTCCGCTCATCACTACGTCGCTGGGGCAGAAGATGGGCAAAACCGAAAAAGGAACCGTCTGGCTGGACGCCGAGCTGACCTCGCCTTATGAATATTACCAGTACTGGGTCAACTGTGACGACGCCGATGTGGAGCGATTTTTAAAGCTCTTTACTTTTTTGTCGCTCGAAGATATCGCCGTGGTCAGGTCGCTTTCGGACGCCCGGCTCAATATGGCCAAAGCCGTCCTAGCTTACGAGGCGACGAAAGTCACACACGGTGACGAAGCGGCCAGGGCCGCCTGGCGCGCATCGATGGAGGCGTTCCATTCGCGCCCGGTCGATCCCGATTTGTTTGTGTCCAGCGGCATTCCGCGCGAAGCCCCTGAAGCCGACACCTCGGCCATCCCCCGCTACGCTGTTTCCCGCAAGGATTTCGATTCCGGATTGCTCATCACATCCATTTGTGCCAAGTCCGGTCTCACGCAGTCTATGTCGGAGACCAAACGCCTTATTGAACAGGGCGGCATCTATATCAATGAGCGCCAGGTAAAAAGCGTCGATGAGAAGCTCTGCGCCGATGATTTTGCCGGAGATTCCGAATTGCGCGTCCGCAAGGGAAAGAAGAAATACCTGATTGTGGAGATGGACAAAGGCTGAAGGCGGATCATGTGAGGCACGAAACGATGATCCAGGACCGGAAATCAGCCGTCAGCGACAAAACGCGCGGATCGCGTCTGCCCTGGCTTTTGGATCTAACCGGGTTTTTTCTTAAGCGAAAAATCCTGAAAAGAAAAATTCCTCTTCTGGCGAGCTTCAAGGTTACCTACCACTGTAATCTAAAATGCCGGGCCTGTCCGTATCATCTGCGCGGGGCGGAAGAAAACTCGCGCATGTCATGGCCCACGGCCGTAAACGCCCTGGATGCTCTGGCCCGTCTGGGAACCCGCATCGTCGTCTTTGAAGGCGGCGAGCCGCTGCTGTGGCGTGACGGGTCCTATCGACTGCACGACCTGATCATGTATGCCCGCAAGCGTTTTCTGCGCGTCGCGGTGACGACCAACGGGACGCTGACCTTAGATGTCCCCGCCGATATGATCTGGGTCAGTCTCGACGGACTCAAGGACACGCACGACGGGCTGCGCAGCGATTCGTTTGATCGCGTCGCCGCGAACCTGCAGGCCACGAATCATCCCCGTGTCTTTACCCACACCACAATCAATCGCCGTAACTGGGCTGAACTGGAATCGATCGCCAAATGGGTGAAAGACTTGCCTAGCGTGAAGGGGATGACTTTCCAGTTTTTCTATCCGTACCTCCGGGGCGAAGATGACCTGGCCCTGAAACCGCAAGACCGGCGCGACGCCGTTGAAAAACTCATCGAACTTAAAAAACGAGGTTTTCCCGTCCTGAATTCCGCAGGCAGGCTGCGTGCGATGATCAACAACACCTGGCGTTGTCATGACGACATTCTCATCAATGTCGATCCGGACGGAACCGTCACGAGGGGCTGTTATGTCAAAAGCCGTGGCGAGATCAACTGCGATGCCTGCGGTTTCACGCCGGTTGCCGAAGCGTCCGGTGCGCTCGACTTGATCCCCGGATCGCTTCGGGCAGGCTGGAATTTGTTTTTGAAGAAAGCCTGAAGGACAAAGGAGCTGGGGTAATATGAAAAGGGTCTATCTGGCGCGCAATCCCGCGGATGCGCATTTGTTCAAGGGAATTTTAGAAAGTCATCATATCCAGGCGGTGGTTCACGGGGATTTTTTGTGGAGCGCACGCGGTGTTGAGGGATCTGTGCTGAACCGTAATGCATTTTCATCTGAAATGTGCTAAATGGAATCGCGTCAGCTAATATTTTGCATTCTCTGTATGTTCGTCACATCGTATTGCTTAGGTCAACCGCCATGCTAATCATCACGAAAAGGCATCTCTATTATGAAAGCCTATGAACAAATCGGATACCGACTCCAGCAGGCCCGCGAGGAAGCGGGAATGAGCCAGGAGGAATTGGCAAAGGTCCTGGGTTACACACAGTCGGCATTATCCAATTATGAACTGGGAAAAAGGCGACTGTATTTTACTGAGCTCCAGAGGATAGGTCAGGTGCTGGGAAAACCCATTACGTATTTTCTGGATGACGGAAACGAAGAAGCCGCAGAGCTTAATGATTTTGGGACGATCCTGCGTGAGCCCTATCTGAAGGATATTCTCTATGCCGCCCGTGATTTGAAGTCGATTCAGCGCGAAGCCGTTCTGGATTACATCCTTTGGCAAAAAAGCAAGACAGGAGGCGCAAAATGATTTCATTTGAACTGACGCAGAAGCAGCTTGCCATGCAGGAATATTTTCAGCGCCTGGCCGTTGAACGATTGCAGCCCCGATCCATGCAGGTCGATGCTGCCGCACCCGCCGGAGTTGATCCTGATTATCTGACTTTTATAGCCGAAGAAAACCTCAATGCCTTCCTCATTCCGAAAGAATACGGAGGCAAGCCTCTGGACCATGTGAGCCTGGCTATTCTCTTTGAGGAACTGGGCGCAGGATGCGCAGGTTTCGCCGCTGTCTATGCCCAGACGTTTCACAGCGTTGCGGCTCTGCTCATCGGTGGTTCCGATGAACAAAAAAAGCTTTTCTTCCCCCTCCTTCTCCCACCGGGAGGCCATGTCTCGAGTTTCTGCGTCACGGAAGAAGAAAGCGGGTCGAACACGTCTTCCTTCTCCACGGTTTTCAGCCGAAAGGGGAAATCCTTCATTTTGCGGGGCGAAAAAAGTCCTGTCATCAATGCGGGACAGAGCCGGTTTTATGTTGTGTGGGCCAATGAAGAAGGCACGAGGAACCGCGCCGGGATCAGCGCGTTTCTGATACCCGGGAAGACGGAAGGCCTCCGTTTCGGACCTTACCACGACAAACCCGGTTTCCGGCCGGCACCGACCGCCACCATTCATCTCGAGGATATCCGTATTCCTGAGGAAAACATGATCGGCCCTGCGGGAAGCGGCTACCTTCTCCTTATGCAGATTCTTGACTGGGGTCGCGCTTTGAGCGCCTCTATGGCTGTCGGTCTTGCCCGCACAGCCATAGAGGAAGTCACCCGTTTCGCGAAACAGCGCGTCATTTTAAAACGGCCTATCATCAAAAATCAGAGCATTGCCTTTCTCCTGGCTGACCTCGTTACAGAACTGGAGGCAGCCCGCGCCCTTGTCTGGCGCGCCTGTCGTCTCATAGATCTGGGAAGGGATCATACCGTTGCATCCTCAATGGCCAAACTCTATGCCAGTGAACTGGCGGTACGGGCAACAACGGAAGGCCTGCTGATTCTCGGTCAGAGCGGCTACAAGCGACCGTCCCTGATGGACAAAATCCATAGAGATGCCCAGGTCTTACGGATCGCTGAGGGAACAAGCCATGTTCAGAAGCTGATTATTTCCGGCCAGCTGTGATAACGGATGGAGTCGGATTAAAATATTTCTTGAAAAAACAACAAATTGTGATATTTTAAAACACGATTCGTTACAAATGAAGGAATCGATCCCGCTTCGACGAATTATTTTGTTCAAAAATATGACAATATGTCATAATGTGCCATAGTCATGCAAACATGGCCGCAATAAGGAGAAGCACGTTCATCTTCGAAAAAAGTGTGATGCCTGTCCTTTCTGATACACAGTAGGAATCCCTTTATCGGAAGATCGTGACTATTCCGGTTGAAACGTTGGGTAGTACAGCAAGAAAGAATCCGAAACAGGAGTGCGCACCCTGTCGGGCAGGATCAAAAAAACGGGTTTGAATGAGGAGTGCCAGTAAGAATAAGCCATTAAATGAAAGGAACGTTATTATGTTTGACTATCTGTTATCCAAAGAACAACTCAAAATCAGGGATGAGGCCCGGGAGCTGGTTAAGTGGGTTCCCCGTCAGATGATTCTCGACATGGACGCAGACACAATCAAGTTTCCTAAAGAATTTCTTAAGGAAGCAGGAAAGAGGAATCTGCTGGGGTGTCGCTATCCGAAACAATGGGGTGGACGGGACATGGATTGGGTTACGACCTGTATGCTCACAGAGGAAATAGGGACCCTCGGCTATGAATTTGCCTGTGTGTTCGGTGTGGGGGGCGAACTGGTCTGCGATGCGATTATGCTTCATGGGACGGACGAGCTGAAAGAAAAATATGTCAAGCCCCTCCTGCGTGGTGATCTTTTCGCCGCTGAATGCCTGACAGAGCCCCGGGGCGGTTCCGATTTCTTCGGGGCGACCACGAAAGCTGAAGACATGGGAGATTATTTCCTGATTAATGGCCAGAAACGTTTTATCGTTGGAGGAGAGGGCGCGGATTTCTTTCTTCTTTACGCAAAGACGGACTTCGATCCCAAAACCAAACCACAAAAGTCCATAACAGCGTTCATCGTGGATAGGGGAGATGGCGTCGAGACGAAGTATCTCTATGGTCTTATGGGATGCCGGGGTGGTGGAACTGCCCGCCTTGTCTTCAAGGACGCCAAGGTGCCCAAAGCGAATATCGTCGGGAAACTCAATGGGGCGTACGATGTTTTCAACACGATGATGATTCCGGAGCGACTCGGCACCGCTGCGATGACCATCGGTGCCGCCCGCCCCGCCCTGGAGGTGGCAACGAACTACACCGCCCGGAGGAAGGCCTTCGGTCAGGTTATCGCCCAGTTCGAGGGGGTCAGCTTTCAGGTGGCCGAAGCGGCAATGCTGCTGGATGCTGCCCGTTCAATGGCCTATGTGACAGCCCGTGCAGTGGACAGTGGCGTTGATGTGAACCGTGTCAGGCGCATGGTTTCAGAGTCAAAAAAATTCATCACGGAAGCCTGCCAGAAGGTCGTTCATAATGCCATGCAGGTTTGCGGCGGAATTGGCTACACAAACATTCTACCCATCGAGCGCATACACCGTGATGTCCGTCTGGCGTCGATCTGGACCGGAACGAGTGAAGTCATGTCCATGATCATCGCCCACGAATGGTATCAGGAGTATTTCGCTGCAAAAGCGGCGGGGTTGACCCGGGAATACGAACTGGATGCGGCCGAAGCGCAAGCCGCAGATGAAATAATTTACGAATGACCAAAGCAGCAGGATCGATGACGAGGCGGGGTGCCCTGCTCATAGAGCCTTTTTTATCAAAGAGCACAGAGAGGAAATTGCAGCAAAGAAAGCATCTGGCTGACTGACAGGAAGTTGTGGGGGGGCCATGTCATGGAAGCTTCCCCCGGTAAAAAGCTTGAGAAGTGCATTGTCGTCCTGGTCGAACCGTTGCCCGTTCACGCATCGGTTCAGGAAAAAACATCAACAAAAACGGAGGGAAAGACATGAATTTCAAAAAATATTTATGTATTTCGGCAATCGGTTTCATGATGATTTTTTTTGTAACGGCGGTTACGGGTTTTTCCGGTGAGCCGGGTTTCGACGATCGTGAAATTCGGATCGCTCAATTTGGTCCTCAAACAGGACCTGCTGCCGCGTGGGGTGCTGTTGCCCGGGGGGGCAGGCTTCTTGCCGATATTGTTAATGAGGAAGGCGGAATTCATGGAAGGAAGATCAAGTACTTTATACGGGACGACCAATACAGTCCGACCCATGCAATGTCTGGAGTAAGGGAATTGGTCGACCGACACGGAATATTTGCCTTTACGGGGGGTGTATCCGGTGCCGGTCTCCACGCAGTCAAGGACTATCTTGAGCGTAATAAGATTCTATGGGTTGTTCCTGGTACCGCTGCGCTCAATCCTGTTCAGGATCCGCCCAGCCTTTATCGATTCCACTCCTATCCGCTGTTTCAAGACGAGGCAAGCGTAACGACAAAGTATGTAGTGGAGGAACTGGGACACAAGAAAATCGGCTTTCTATACCAGAATGATGTTTTTGGTAAAACAGGGTTGACGGGGTGTAAACAGCGACTCGCTACTTATAACGATATTGATCTGGTTGCAGAACTTCCCGTAGAACCGACAACAGCGGATCTTTCGTCACAGATTCTGCGGCTTCGAAATGCAGGGGCGGAGTCCGTATTTATGTGGGTGAGTCCATCGCTGGCGGTCATGGCACTCAAAGCAAGCGCCAATATCGGATATAAACCCCAGTGGCTGAGTTCTTCCGGCGTTTCGGATTACCCTCTCATGTACAAAATTTCGGATGGACTTTTTGAAGGGGTTATCACAGGGACCTTTGTCCCTCCTCCTGATTCCAACGATCCACTGATGTTGAAATACCGCGAGGCGGCAAAGAGGTTGGCTCCGGAAGAGAGGTGGGGTGTCTTCTTTATAGCGGGCATATTATTTGCTGAACCTCTTGTTGAAGCCCTGAAGCGCGCAGGAAAAGACCTCAGCACTGAAAAGGTTATCAGTGAACTCAATAAGTTTGAGAACTGGCAGGGAATTGGCGCTCCTATCACATGGAATAAGGACCGACGTCAGGGGACGGATTCTGTCCAGATCATGCGATGTGGCCCCGGAGGATCTTACAAGGTTTTAAAGGGATGGACACCGAACGAACTCGCCACGTGGAAGATAAAGTAGGCACTGACTTCTGACTCGCGACGACATCTCTGATAGGTCAGGTGAATTTCTCGGGTTAAGAAATAAAAAAACATATGGAGGATCTATTCACAAAAAGGCAGGATCAGAAATGATCCTGGGGAGTGTAAATCTAACTGTGTAAA
>DDWS01000041.1 GCA_002347685.1 Syntrophaceae bacterium UBA2280 | reverse complement strand
CGGCCTGGAGATGAGCCAGAACAGCCTAAGACTGTCCTGGACGCGCGAGGAAGTGGACAGCCGGCTTTTGCTGATCATGAAGAGCATCCACAAGGCCTGCTACGACACGGCGGAAGCCTACGGGAAGAAGGGCGACTATGTCACGGGCGCCAACATTGCTGGATTTACCAAAGTGGCCAAGGCCATGCTGGCCTACGGGGTGGTTTAAAAGGGCAGCCTGTCGGCTGTAAGGACTTGCGGCTGAACTGAATCATTGAAACTTTGGGGGTGCTATGGATCTTCAACCGGGATCGCATGAAAAAATACGGCAGCTGATTGAAAAAGGTGTGACGATACCCAGTCCCGGAACGCTCGATATCGGCGATGACGTCAATGTCGATCAGATCTCTCAGACGGGTGTGACGATCTATCCCGGATGCCGGATCTATGGTGCCAAAACAGTCATCTCATCGGGCTGTAAGCTCGGCTACGAGGCGCCGGTCACCATGGAAGACTGCCAGCTCGGTCAATCCGTCGAACTCAAGGGCGGTTTCGCAAGCAAGTCTGTGTTTCTGGATAAGGCGAACATGGGCATGGGCGCGCATGTTCGTGAAGGATGCATCCTGGAGGAGGAGGCAGGCGGCGCCCATTGTGTAGGATTAAAACAAACCATCCTTTTCCCTTTTGTGACATTGGGCAGCCTGATCAACTTTTGCGACTGCCTGATGGCCGGCGGCACCAGCCGCAGCCATCACAGTGAGGTGGGAAGCTCCTACATCCATTTTAATTTTACGCCGGATGCCGATAAAACAACGCCGTCATTGCTGGGCGACGTTCCCCGGGGGGTGATGCTCAACCAGCCCCCCATTTTTCTGGGCGGCCAGGGCGGGATCATCGGTCCGGTGCGCCTGGGATACGGCAATGTCGTGGCGGCCGGTTCCATCCTGCGGCATGATTACCCCGGTGATCATCAGCTGATCGTTGAAACGGCTTTGCAAAACAGCTCGAAAGACTATGTTCCGGCAGCCTATCCCGGCCTGGTGCGTGTTGTGGAAAACAACATTCTGTATCTGGCCAATCTGACGGCTTATGAGGCATGGTACGCACACGTCAGGAAACCTTTTCTGGAAGCCCGGCCGTTTGGCGCCCTTCTGTATGCCGGTGTCATGGAACAGCTTGCCTCGGCTAAAAAGGAACGTCTGAAACGATTAAAAGCAATGGCAAAAAGGGCAATGGCATCCGGGGCCGGTGATGTCCGTCAAAGGAAGGATCTGCATGAGCAGATCGGTTTTATGGAAGGACTCTTCACCGGGAAAATGCCGGATGTTCCGGCCGCGACGGATCGGGCACGCGATACTTTTCTAAACGATTTTCAAAAAGTGGTGGGAAGCAACAGGGCGGATTACATCTCGGCCGTCCAGGGGCTGCCCGCAGCGGTTTCGTCAAAAGGTGTTGCCTGGTTGAATGGAATCGTCGACGCCTGCAGTAAAAAGGTTGCCGGGATTCTGCCGTCGATGGATTTATTTAAAAAATAGCATTGCATTCATTTGGGCAAGTCGATTCGCCATTGGTGAGTCAAGGGAGAAAGGAGAATACCATGGGTAAATTATTTGGAACCGACGGGATCAGAGGAGAAGCCAATCGCTATCCGATGAGTGCGGAAATTGCTTTCGGCGTCGGGCAGGCCGTCGCGCACCTGTTCAAAAAGAACGGCCATCGCGCCCGCGTGATTATCGGAAAGGACACACGGCTTTCCGGCTACATGCTGGAGAGTTCCCTGGAAGCGGGGATCACGTCCATGGGGGGCTATCCTTATCTTGTCGGTGTGCTGCCCACGCCGGGCATTGCCTTCATCGCTCAGAGCATGCGGGCTGACGCAGGCATTGTCATTTCCGCTTCGCACAATCCCTTCCAGGACAACGGCCTGAAAATTTTCGGCGGCGACGGTTTTAAATTGACCGACGAAGAAGAAAACAGCATCGAAGACCTCATCTTGAACAACAATCTCGCCGGTTTGCTGCCGACGTCCGCAGGGATGGGGAAAGCTTTCCGAATTGACGATGTTCACGGCCGCTACATCGTTTTTCTGAAGAATTCCTTTCCCCGCAATCTTTCCATGGAAGGGATGAAAATCGTTTTGGATACCGCCAACGGCGCAACCTACAAAGTGGCGCCGGAAGCGTTCATCGAACTGGGCGCGGATGTGGAGGTGATTCACAATACACCCGACGGCGTGAACATCAATGACAAATGCGGCTCCCAGCATACCGGGGATTTGAGGAAAAAAGTGCTCGAAAGCGGCGCGGCCATCGGCCTGGCCTTTGACGGGGACGGCGACCGTTTGATTGCCGTGGACGAAAAGGGCAAAGAGATCACGGGCGATCAGATTCTCATCATCTGCGCCAATATTATGAAAAAAGAAGACAAGCTGGTAAACGATCTGCTGGTCAGCACGGTCATGAGCAACCTGGGATTGCGGGTGGCCTGCAAGAAATACGGATTTAAACATCATGCGTCCAAAGTGGGAGACCGCTATGTGCTCGAAGACATGCTGAAGATGGGCTCCGTGATCGGTGGGGAGGAAGCCGGGCACATGATCTTTCTGGATCATCACACCACCGGAGACGGCATAGTCGCAGCGATGCAGCTGGTTGCCGCGATGGTGAAGGAAGGAAAACCGCTTTCCGAGCTGGCAGGCATGATGGATATTTTCCCGCAGAAACTCATCAATATTGATGTGAAAAGCAAGCCGGATATTGATAAAGTTCCGAAGCTTGCGGAAGCCATCGCACAGGTAGAAAGAGAGCTGGGCGAGGAAGGGCGTGTTCTGGTCCGGTATTCCGGAACTCAGAACATGTGCCGTGTCATGGTGGAAGGGCCGTCCGATGAAGTGACGGAGAAATATTGTCGTGAGCTCGCGGATATCGTTAAAAGCGAAATTGGATAGCCAAAAGGAGATCATCCATCATGGGTGCAACCGTTTTAGTCACGCGGGATTTTTCTCACATGAGTGAAGTTGCCGCAGGCCTGGTCGTCAGGAAAACGATCGGCATTCTAAAGAAAAAAGACGAAGCTGTTTTGGGGCTGGCCACCGGTAATTCACCCACGGGACTCTACAAGCGCTTTGCAAAAGCTGCCAACGAAGGCCTTTTTGATTCCGGCCGCGTCCGCAGCTTCAACCTCGACGAGTATGTCGGCCTGCCCGGGGATAATATTCAGCAGCGCGTCTTAAACCCCGAAAGCTATTCGTATTTCATGATTCAGGAGCTTTTCAGCCATCTGAATAAAAAATTTATTGAGACACGGGTGCCCTATGGTTCTTTGATCGACCAGAACATGTTGATCAGGGCGCTCAGGGAGAATAAAAGCGACTGGGTATTCAAAGGGACCGACGCAGGCAAATCCATCGCCCTTAAAGCGAAACCAAAATCCGGCTACCTGGCATGGATCAAAAAGGAGATTCTGGACGGATACTCCCGGAAAATCAAGGCCGCAGGTGGAATCGACCTTCAGGTTATCGGTGTGGGGGGACGCGGTCACGTGGCCTTCCATGAGTCGGGCATTCCTTTTCAGGGCAGCTCAGTGATGCTGGTCAAACTTGACGACAACACCATTGCCAACGCCATTGCCGACGGGCATTTCCGCAAGAAGTCGGATTCGCCGCAGTACGCCGTCAGCATGGGGGCAAAGCTTGTTTACCAGGCAAAAACCGTTGTTCTTCTGGCTTACGGCCAGCGAAAAACAGAGTCCGTTACCCGCTCACTGCTGGGGGACGTCACGCCGGAAATTCCCATATCGTATGGCCAGCAATACGCAAGCGAGGGCGGGGAGTTAATATATGTGCTTGACCGTGTCGCAGCCGAAGGCCTTCTGGTGAACCCGAAGGAACTCAAAGCCCGGGGCATCGTTTTAAAGAACATGGTTTAATCGCCACCCGGCGAGCCATCACAAAAATAACAGGGGTGTATATTCATGAAGAATACAAAATTCATTTTTGTGACCGGCGGCGTTTTATCGTCTCTGGGCAAGGGACTTGCGGCCGCTTCCATCTCCGCTTTGCTGGAAAGCCGCGGGTTGAAAGTCACCAATCAGAAACTCGATCCCTACATCAATGTAGATCCCGGCACCATGAGCCCGTTTCAGCACGGGGAAGTCTTCGTGACGGACGATGGTGCTGAAACAGATCTGGATCTGGGCCATTACGAGCGCTTTTGTTCCACCCGCATGGGGAAATGCAACAATCTTACGACCGGACAGGTTTACTTTTCCGTGATTACCAAGGAACGACGCGGCGACTATCTGGGAAAGACTGTTCAGGTTATTCCGCACATCACCAATGAGATCAAGGATTTTATCCGCAAGACCGCCGAGGGGTTTGATGTTTCCATCGTTGAGATCGGCGGCACCGTGGGCGATATCGAAAGCCTGCCTTTTCTGGAAGCCATCCGGCAGTTCCGCAATGAAGCGGGGCGTCAAAATGCCATCTTCATCCACCTCACCTGGGTGCCCTTCATCAAAACCGCCGGCGAAGTGAAGACCAAGCCCACACAGCACAGCGTCAAGGCGCTCAGGGAAATCGGCATTCAGCCGGACATGCTGCTTTGCCGCACGGAAAACTTTTTATCCGACGACATCAAGGCGAAAATCGCGCTTTTCTGCAACGTGGAAGTTAACTGTGTTTTCACCGCGAAGGACGTCGGCTGCATTTATGAAGTGCCGCTGGTTTTTCATCGAGAAGGGTTGGACGCCAAAATCATCGAGCTGCTCAACATGTGGACCGGTCGCCCGAAGCTGGATGCATGGGAGACTGTCGTGGAAAGATTCAATCAGCCCCAGCATGAAGTCTGCGTGGGGATCGCGGGCAAGTATGTCAACCTCACTGATTCCTACAAGAGTTTGAATGAGGCGCTGACGCATGGCGGCATTGCCAACAACTGCCGGGTGCGCCTGAAATTCATCGACACGGAAAAGATCGAACAGGAGGGGGCGGCGGCGCATTTGTCGGATGTGGACTGTGTGCTGGTACCGGGCGGTTTCGGCAACCGCGGCATTGAGGGCATGATCCAGGCGGCGCAGTATGCGCGGGAAAACCAGGTCCCCTATTTCGGTATTTGCCTGGGCATGCAGATGGCCGTGATCGAGTATGCCCGCAACATCTGCGGAATGGAGAAAGCCAACAGCTCGGAGTTTGACCTGACGACGAAATATCCGGTCATCGATCTGCTGCCCGAACAGCGCGGCGTGACGGACAAGGGCGCCTCCATGCGTCTGGGCGGGTGGCCCTGCGTCATCGATGATCATTCGTTTGCTTTCGACGCGTATGGTCAGAAGGATATTTCCGAACGCCATCGCCACCGTTACGAATTCAACAACGACTTCAAAAAGACGTTGACCGAAAAAGGCCTGCGCATCACCGGCGCATCACCGGACGGTTCACTGGCGGAGATTGTTGAAATTCAGAATCACCCCTGGTACCTGGGCTGCCAGTTCCATCCGGAATTTAAATCGCGTCCCACCGAACCCCACCCGCTGTTTGCCAGGTTCATCGAAGCGGCGCTCAAGCGGGTCGGGAAAGACAAACAGGGATGCTGCTAACCGTTGACCGATTCCCGCGCAGGCATTCCCATGTTCTATTTTTAAGCAACCTTACCACCTGTCAAGTCTCCAGGATTAGCGCAAACAACCTGTCATTGACCTTATCTAAAACAAATGAATGATCAAGTGTCATGATAACACTATTGAAGCTGTTCCCCATTTGACTTGCACGACCTGTCTTCAATGAATCATCGTATATTAACCCAACGAAAAACTCATTGAGAGATTTCCGATCGTATCGAAAAGGTGGCGGAGGGTTTACGCGGTCTTAAAAGGAATTGTGATTTTATACACGCCGCCGGACAAAACGCTCTGCACGGGGAAGGGAGCTTTTTCGTAAACTTTCAGCATGGCTTTATTGTTTTCAAGCACGTCGGCCTTGAATCCCGGGATGGCTTCTTCGCGGGCTGCCCGGATCAGGAGGTTGAACAGGTAGGTGGCAATGCCTCTGCCCTGGTAGAATTCATCCACAATAAAGGCGGTATCGGCGAACGCATCGACCTGCGAGCGGACATACCGTCCCTCGCCAATGATTTTTTCCACACCGGATTCATGGATGATGGCTACAATGGACATCGTATGACGGTAGTCCACATTGACATATTCCTGCATTTTTTTATGCGGCATGGTCTTGATCGGGCTGAAATACCGGTAATAGACGGCCTGATCCGAAAACCGGTAAAACAGGCGGCGCATTTCGTCTTCGTCGGATGGCTTGATCGCCCGGAAGCGGACGGTCATGCCGTCTTTAAATGTGTGAGAGCAGGCGATTTTTTCCGGGTAAAGGTAGCCGTATTCGGCAAAATAGATCTGATCGGCGTAAATCATTTTTGCTTCTTTGGCCTGCCGGACCAGTTCGCCGCGATCGTCGGGATGGGCGATTTCAATGAGCGCCTGCGCCCGTTCGCGCAGGGTTTTGCCCATCAGATACGCCACGCCGTACTCCGTCGCCACAAGGTCCATCGACTCACGGTTGGTGAACTGAAAAGGATATTTCCCGACGGAAAGCAGAATGTTCGGCTCATCGCTTCGATTCCGGCTGGGTAGCGCGAAGATGGTCCGTCCATTTCTGGAAAGTACCGCGCCCATAAAGAGCTCCGCAACATTGCCGGGACCGGCGGTGACATTGCCCTTACCGGTGTGCAGGGCGACATCGCCGGTCAGATCGACTTTCCGCGCCGGGAAAATCGCGACCATATTGTCGTTACGGCCAATGATGCGGGGATCCATGACAATGTCCTGAGGCTGGAATTCCACCCTTGGGTTTAAATCCAGCCAGTTCATCAAATCTTTCGTGCCGATGATATAAGATGCACAGGACTTTCCGCGAAAAACGCCTTTATTGCGATTGGTGACGGCGCCGCTTACGACCAGATCCATCAGGGCATCTGTAAAAAAAGGGGAGTGAACGCCGAGATTCTTTTTGGTGGCAAGCGTTTTGGCCAGTGCCTCGTAAAGCGGTCCGATTCCATAGGTGATGCAGGAGCCGTCTTCCACGACGGACGCCACGTTGGCCGCGATTTTCAGATAAATCTCCTGCAGGGGCCAGCGGGCCACGTAATGCGGCGGTTCGGTCGCCTCGATCAGGTAGTGGAAGTCGCCCATGTTCACGAGTGTATCCCCCATCGTCCGGGGGATTTCCGAATTGATTTCTCCGACAACGATCCGGCAGGATTCCATGGCCTGCCGTTCGGCGGACGCGCCGACCAGATAGGAATATCCGTTGTCATCCGGAGGGGTGACCTGAATGAACGCCACGTCAATACTGATCGCACCGGTTTTAAACAGCCAGGGAATCCGCGAAAAACGGCTGGGGATCAAATCCACCCGGCCTGCGCTGATGGACTCGGAGGCGATCCAGCCGGAAAAGAATGTCTTGAGACGGAACTTCCGCGCGTAACGCTCATCAATGGCGACCGTGTCACCGAGGCTCACCAGTTGAATCAGCTCGAGGTCCTGAAGATTGGACTGGGTGGATTCCATCAGGTGCCGCACGAGCGTGCGCGGCTCCGACATGCCGGTGCCCAGAAAAATGCTCATGCCCGGCTCAATTTTTGAGAGGACCTGTTCGGGGGTGACAATTTTATTTTTCCACATAGTCTTCTGCCTTTTGCCTGACTTTGAGCCTCGAAAAGACGCATGATCCGCAAGTGATTATTTCTTCCGACTGTAAAAAAAGTCCCCGGAAGGTGACGCATAGAAATTTTGATTCAACAGCAATATAGGTTTATTTTTCAGTCAAATAGTTCTTTGTCACGGCGATACCAGTAATTCGGAAACAAGCGATACATCAGCCTGGAAAGGGTTCCGATATATTCATTCTTGCGCTTGTCGAACTGACAGGCTTCAATGACCATGTCTTTGATCGCCTCTTTGCTTCCGCCCTTGTTAAATATTTTGTAGGCGCAGGAAAACAGTGGAGAGTACATGTTTTTCTTCTCCAGGTACTTATAAACGTTGCGGATGGTGTTGGGCCCTTCCGGCGTGCCGTCAATTTTTCCTAAAACGCGCAGGTTGGTTTCTATGGGATTGGTCGTGTACAATTCGTAGAAATATTTTCCATAGCGATAATTTTTGCTGGCCAGCGAGGAAAGGGTCACATACATGTCGCCCACGCCGGCCTGGGAATGAAACGCCTGGAAACTGCCGCCCAGTAAACGCGACAGCGAGCGGATTTCGACGCCGGAACGGGCGAAAATGGTTCCGGGGATGGAGTCACCCAGATCCAGAGAATCGGTCAGTCCCTTGATATTGGCCACGATGTTCTTCAAGGCTCCGCAGGCTTCCACACCGATCATGTCAAAATTATAATAGGCATTCATCTCCTTGCGGTTAGACATCAAAAGATGATCGCGGATGATGCTCGCGGTGCGGCTTTTCCCGGCGACGGTGACGCAGACCGGTTTTCCAAGCGCGATATCCACGTCAAAGAAAGGTCCGCCGATGCAGGCAACCTGATATTTATGTTCAAGATTGTACAGATGATTGTGGATCATCTGGGACGGGGTGATCAGTTCCGTTGAAATGTCATCCGAGATGAGACCCTTGATCGGCGAAATCAAGCAGGTGTCCCCCGCCTTCTTATCGATCATCGGCTTGAGGTAGCTGAGTAAATCCGGCAGGCGGTTCATGGTAACCGCCAGAATAATGAAATCATTGTTTTCGACAATATGCTCCAGGTCGTTGGTCGCGTAAACTTTCGGTGCGAGACGGGGAACCTGGTCCATGCTGCCCAGACGGTTAGCCAGATCCTCCGTTAAATGGATGGGATTCAGGTGATCGCGATTGATGGCTTTGCAGACATCCGCGTTGTGATAGTAAATAGCCACCCGTTTGTTGTCGCGTCCCAGTTTGTAGGCAAAAGAAGTCCCCAGGCGGCCCGGCCCGATGACGGCGACTCGTGTTGTATCTAAATTGGCAACAATCATAAATATGGCTCTTCATTCCAAAATTTGAACTTTATTACATGATAAAGCGCTCGACTGTCAAACTCTAATAGCCTTTTGAATGAAAGTAAAACCAAAATTTCGGTTGCCCGGTGCTTTTTGGTTGCAATATCCCTCTGAATTGTTTAAAAATCTTAAGAATTCTGCTTCGAAAGATGGACATTCATGGCGAAGAGGGCTTTTTTGCTGCTGCCGGTCGCGATGGTTTGTCGGTTTGCGTTTTCATCTCTTGCCTTTTCTGATAAAAGGTGTTGCGAAAACGGATGGATATGCTGGCAAGTCCGCCGCAGGGGAATATGACATGAAAGCAAAGATGACACGCCTTTTCAGCGCGATGCTGACGGCGGGATTCAGATTCCCCAAAGGATATAAAATGATAAACCAACGAGGAGAGCCATGACTCAAGCAAACACGACACAACGGGAGATCACTCTCAAATACGCCAACGGGTCCCTCAAGGAAAAGAAATACACACAGGAGGGAAGGCTCGCCGGCGAATATACCTCCTACTTTCAAAACGGTCAGGTCATGGCCCGTATCCATTTTGCGGCAGGCAGGAAAAACGGCCCGGCTGTCACGTATTACGCCAACGGCCAGATGCGTGAACAGTCGCAATTTATCAATGACCGGCTGCACGGCCAATATGTGTCTTATTACGAAAACGGGCATGTCCGCGAAGAGGAGCATTATAAAAAAGGAAAACTCGACGGCCCTTATCGCCGTTATTTTAAAACGGGGGAGTTGCGCGAGGAAGAACTCTTCAAGAACGGAAAATTTCATGGAGAGTATGTATGCTACTTCAAAAGCGGCCAGATTAAGGAAAAGGGTGCTTTTGCGGACGACAAGCGGGAAGGCAACTATGTTGCCTATTATAAAAGCGGCAAAATTAAGGAAAAGGCGCTGTATAAAAATGACAAGCCTGTCGGGTTTTTGAGCTTTCATGAAGACGGGGGCGTGGCGGCCGGTGAGATCATGGAAGATGCCGATACGTCGCGCGTATGGGATGAAAAGGAGGTCGCAGACTTACTGTCCGACCTGAGCCATTTTGAAAAAAAGAAAAAGTAGCCGCGGCAAAAAACACCTTGGGAGGCTGACATGATACATCACATCCTTGTCCCGGTAGACGGATCGCCCAACAGTTCCATTGCCCTGGATTACGGTCTTTATCTCGCGCCGAGATTCAGCACTTCGCTAACCGGTTTGCATGTGATCGACATTTATCTGATTCAGGGGCCGGTCCTGACGGATATTTCCGGCGCGGTGGGGATGCCCCCCTATGACGGTTTTTTTGAGGCCGTGGAAACAACCCTGGTGGAAAAAGCTGAAGCCATTCTCATGGATTTTAAAACGCGCTGCGGACAGGCAGGTGTTGCCTGTGGAGTGAAAAAAAACATCGGTAGAATCCCGGATGTCATCATCGAAGAATCCAGGGAAGTGGATTGGATTGTGATGGCGAAAAAGGGCGAACATTTTCATTTGAAGGAGGGAGGGCTGCTCGGATCTGTTGCCGAAGCGGTCGTCCGCAAGTCAGGAAAACCGGTTCTGATCACTCCTGAGCGTTTCATCGAAATTGAAAGCATGGGGCTTGCCTTTGACGGCAGCGAGTCGGCAAGAAAAGCGCTGGATCTGTCGCTGGGCATTTCCGAGCAGGCCGCCTGGCCTCTGACTGTGATCATGATCAATATGCAGGGGGGCAGGGCGGTTGAGCTTACCGCGGCCGTTGAGGATGCCGCCCAGGAGAAAAACGTCGATTGTGAAGTGATTCAGCTGTCCGGTAAAGAACCGGAAGAAATCCTCAATTTTATCCGGCAGGGGTCAGTTGAGTTGATGGTCATGGGCGCCTACGGGCACAACCGCCTGCGCCAACTGCTTTTAGGCAGCACCACCTCTCAGGTCATTTCCCGAAGCCCTGTTCCCGTGTTGCTCACGCGTTAGCGGCGGGAAGGTTTTAAAGAGGATGGTGTGTGACCATGTCCCGAAGCGAGTCGAGCAGATCGTAGCGGGTCAAATCGTATTGAATCGGCGTGATGGTGACGTAACCCGCGGCAAGCGCGCCGATGTCCGTTTCAATGCTCTGGTCGCCTGTGATCTTTTCTCCCGTCATCCAGTAATAGACATTGTCCCGCGGGTCCGACCGTTTTTCAAAAGATTCGATCAACCTGATTTTCCCCTGGCGAACCACCGTGATGCCTCGTATTTGATCTTCCGGAAGACACGGCACGTTGATGTTGAACGCACCGCCATGGAACGCCGCGTTCGCGGCAATCAGCTGCATGATTTTTCGGGTTATCCGGGCGGCAAAGGAAAAATCCGCTTCCTTGTGGCTGTCGAGGGATACGGCGATGGATGTCACACCCATCATAGCCGCCTCCGTCGCGGCGGAAACCGTCCCGGAATAGATCACGTTATTCCCGCAATTGGCCCCCCGATTAATGCCGGAGATCACCATATCCGGGGCCGCGCCGGCCAGTTCCCGGATGCCGATTTTCACGCAGTCCGCGGGGGTGCCGTACACCGCATACCCAAGAAAATTTCCACCCTTGAACGCACGGCGTACCGTAAGGGGGCGAAAAAGAGTAATGGCGTGACCCACCGCGCTTTGTTCAATTTCCGGTGCGACAATCAGGCAATCCGCTTCTCCGGAGAGCACCTCATACAGGGCGGACAGGCCACGGGCATAAATCCCGTCATCGTTTGTCAATAAAACCTTCATTTTTTCACCTTAATCCCTCTGACGTTTTACCTGACCTGCTCGATTTTCCCGCGTCGGACCTGGAGGATGAAGGGTGTTTTCTGTGCGGTCCGGCTGCCGGCAAAAGAGATCAGGCCGGTTACCCCCGGGTAGCGGTCAACCGCCAGCAGTGCTTCAACAAATTCTTTACGTGTCTGGATTCTTTGGCCCTCCAGAATATTGAGCACCATCTCCATGGTGTCGTAGGCCAGCGCCTCGACATTGCCGGGCTCGCGGCTGTACTCTGTGTAATAGATGTCGATAAAATCGTTGGTTTCCCTCAAAAAACTGTTGACGGAAAAACTATCCGCGAAGACGGCGCCTTCCAGGTAGCCGGTGTCGTTTTTCAAAAGGTCGGGTGAATGCCACAAACTGGTGCCCAGAAGCTTGATTCCGGTCACATCGTAGAATGCAAGCTGGGAGGCGATCATTTGAACCCGGAAATGCGAATCCGGGATGAACAGCGCCTCAAAGGGAACGGGGATCGTTCTTTTTTCTTCTACATCCGCCTCAGGATTTTTTTTGGATTGGGCCGTTCTTTTGGCAGCGTCAATTTTGGATTGGGTGATTCTGTTATTTGTGATTTTATTGATTTGTTCGGTAAAATCCGTCTGACTTCTGTTGTAAGATACAGCCTGATCGATTCTGCCTCCCGCTTTCCGAAGTTCGTCTTGGAACAAGACGGTCATTTCCCTTCCGTAATCGTCATCCGGATAAAGAATGGAAAATATGGCGACATTTTGCGCGTCCAGCGCGTATCTGGCCAGTGCTTTGGCCTGCTGGCTCGGTGTGAGAAAGTGTTGAAAAACATATTCGTTTTCTCCGGCAACCCCTTCCCTTGGGGTGATGAGAATGAGCGGCACTTCAAGGCGCTGGGCTTCAAGGGCCGCCCCGGGGGCGTCCGTCGCACCGACGACGGCGATAATCGCCATCACTTTCTCCCGGGTCGCCAGCCTTTCAATCGCCGCCCGCGTCGTATCGACGGATTCACCCGAATCAACAGCAATGATTTTCCAGGGTGATGAAAATTGCGGATTGTATATGTTTGCCGACAGCAAAAAAGCGTCCATGGCTTTGTTCCCTGTGTCCGCAAAACGGCCTGACAGCGGCAGTACGCAGCCAATCGCGTTGTGGTCAACGGATGGCCCCGGTAATATCCGAAACGGGTCTAAAGGGGCGGGAGGTTCGATTTTTTCATCCGGCGGCAAAGCCTGCTGTTCGGCAACGTCTGCAGGCACGGCAGGCGCCGGTTTCTCCTTGATAAAAGACGGCGTCGCGCAGCCTGCAATGAATACGGTCAGCGCAAGAAGGGCCATGCATATATACAGGCGATGGGTTTTCATTTTGCCTCCTGAATCATTCTATGCCTTTATAAACCGGCACGATATTTTTTTCCAGTGATTCTTTGGTTTTGGATTTTCAGCGGATCGATAAAAAAAGGCCCGGAGCCGTTGACCGGTTCCGGGCCTTTGTCCAGAATAGTTATTTTTTGACTTCTTCGAAATCCGCGTCGACAACGTCATCATCCTTTTTTCCGGATGACGCATCCGCGTCGGGACCGCCCGCCGCGTCCGGACCTCCGGGCCCTCCCGCGGTTTTGGCGTACATGGCTTCCGCCAGTTTGTGCGACACGTTCATCAGGTCGTCTTGGGCTTTCTTGATTGCTTCCAGATCGTCGCCTTCCATTGCCTTTTTCACACTGGCTATCGCTTCTTCGATCTTTGTTTTTTCCGCAGCGTCTACTTTGTCGCCGAAGTCCTTGATATTCTTTTCAACGGAATACACCAGTGAATCGGCGTGGTTTCTGGCTTCGATGAGCTCCTTGCGGTGTTTGTCTTCTTCCGCGTGTGCCTCTGCGTCTCGAACCAGCTTTTCAATTTCCGCTTCAGAAAGGCCGCTCGATGCGGTGATCTTGATGCTCTGCTCTTTTCCGGTACCGAGGTCTTTGGCGTTGACATGCACGATGCCGTTGGCATCGATGTCAAACGCTACTTCCACCTGCGGTACGCCTCGCGGCGCGGGAGGAATGCCCACCAGTTCAAAACGTCCCAGGGTGCGGTTGTCCGCCGCCATCTGACGTTCGCCCTGGAGCACGTGGATGCTCACGGCCGGCTGATTGTCCGCCGCCGTCGAGAAAATCTGGCTTTTCTTGGTGGGAATGGTCGTATTCTTCTCGATGAGGCGCGTCATGACACCGCCCAGAGTTTCAATTCCGAGAGACAGAGGTGTGACGTCCAATAGCAGCACGTCTTTGACGTCACCTGCCAGGACACCACCCTGAATCGCCGCGCCGATGGCTACGACTTCATCGGGATTCACGCCCTTGTGGGGTTCCTTGCCGAAAATTTCTTT
Organism: Syntrophaceae bacterium UBA2280; assembly: GCA_002347685.1. Taxonomy (GTDB): domain Bacteria; phylum Desulfobacterota; class Syntrophia; order Syntrophales; family Smithellaceae; genus UBA8904. The sequence goes on along the minus strand of DDWS01000041.1, from coordinate 18,164 downwards.
CACTTTCTGCTGGACGCGCGGCATGCGGGTCATCCCTCCGACCAGGATGACTTCATCAATATCCTTGGTGGACAGATTGGCGTCCTTGATCGCGGTTTGGCAGGGGCCGACGATCTTTTCTATCAGGTCTTCCACCAGCGATTCGAGTTTCGCCCGCGTCAGTTTGATGTTCATGTGCTTGGGACCGGAGGCGTCCGCTGTGACAAACGGCAGGTTGATATCCGTCTCCATGGTTGTGGAGAGCTCCATCTTCGCCTTTTCCGCGGCTTCTTTCAGACGCTGCAGTGCCATTTTGTCGGTGCGCAGATCGATGCCCTGATCCTTCTTGAATTCAGCGACCAGAAAATCCATCACGCGCTGGTCGAAGTCTTCGCCGCCCAGATGCGTATCGCCGTTGGTGGACTTGACTTCAAAAACGCCGTCGCCCAGTTCGAGGATGGAAATATCAAAAGTGCCGCCGCCCAGATCAAAGACTGCGACTTTTTCATCCTTCTTTTTATCCAGACCGTAGGCCAGCGCTGCCGCTGTGGGCTCGTTAATGATGCGCAGAACGTTGAGTCCGGAAATCTTGCCGGCGTCTTTGGTTGCCTGGCGCTGCGAGTCGTTAAAATAGGCCGGTACGGTAATGACGGCGTCTGTGACCTTCTCGCCAAGATAGTCTTCCGCGGTCTGTTTCATCTTCGTCAGAATCATCGCGGAAATTTCCGCCGGTGAATAATTCTTGCCACGGACGGTCACCTGCGCGTCACCATTCCCCGCTTCGGTGATTTTATAGGCCGAAATCTTCACATCATACTGAATTTCCTTGGAGCTATATTTTCTACCGATCATTCTTTTGACGGCGTAAACCGTATTTTCCGAGTTGGTGATGGCCTGTCTTTTGGCGACCTGCCCCACCAGGCGTTCGCCGCTTTCCGTAATGGCCACGATCGACGGCGTGGTTCGATTGCCTTCCTGATTGGCAATCACAACAGGGTCGCCCCCTTCCATGATTGCCACGCACGAGTTGGTGGTTCCTAAATCAATTCCGATAATCTTTCCCATCGTTCTTCCTCCTTATTTTCCAATTACCTATTTATGAATTTTCACACCTTGTATGATCTTATCAGGCATTCTTGCAGACGCAGACCCTGGATGGACGAATCAGTCTGCCGTTTAGCAAATAGCCTTTTTCCATTTCACTGACGACCTGGTTGTCCTGATGATCCGCGCTTTGTACCTGCATCAGGGCCTCGTGGAAGTTCGGATCAAACTCCGTTCCGGTGCTTTCAATTCTTTCCACACCGTGCTTTTTCAGACAGCACAGAAGCTGCTCCTGAATGAGAGCGATGCCTGCGCGGAAAGCCTGCGCGTCGTTGCTGTCTGTATGTTCCAGCGCCCGGTCCAGGCTGTCCACGAAGGGCAGAATATCGCGGATGATGTCTTCCTTGCCGTATTTGATCGTGTCGGCTTTTTCCCGTGCCGCCCGCTTCCGGTAGTTGTCCAGATCCGCCATCGTCCGCATGTAGCGGTCGTAATTTTCGAGGGCTTCCTTTTCTTTCGCTGCAAGCGCTTCTTTGAGCTGATCGCATTCCTGTTTATCGGAAAGCTCTTCTGCGTGCTCTCCTTCAGGCGTCACGGCCGCGTGGATCTTGATTTTTTTTTCAGTGGGGTCCTTTTTTGCTTTCACCTCAACTCCTGAACCTTTTTATTTTAAATCCGGCTTCTGGAATAATTTAATATCTACCAGTTCGCAGATCGCGTGGCCGGCCGTAATATGTGTCTCCTGAATCCTTGCCGTGCTGCTCGACGAGACGTTGAGGCACAGATCGGCCATTTTAGCGATCGGCCCTCCGTCCTTGCCGGTTAAAGCCAGGGTGACCAGCCCCATCCTTTTGGCCAGTTCCAGGGCCTTGAGAACATTGGGCGAATTACCGCTGGTGCTGATCCCCCAGGCGATGTCCCCTGGTTGACCCAGCGCACGGACCTGCTTGGAAAATATTTCAGAAAAATCGTAGTCATTTCCAATGCTCGTCAGAATAGATGTGTCCGTCGTCAGGGCAATGGCCGGTAGAGGCGGTCTTTCGATGATGAAGCGGTTGACAAATTCCGCGGCGATGTGCTGTGCGTCCGCAGCGGATCCGCCATTGCCGAAAATTAGAATTTTATTGCCGGCTTTGAGGGCTGCCGTCAGGGTTTCAACGACATTCACCATTTTACCGAGCTGGTCATTGATAAACGCTTCTTTGACGCGACAGCTTTCCTTGAAGATTTTGACGATGTAATCTTTCATGATTATTTACCGGTAGTTCCTTTAAAAATAACCGCTTAAAGCGTGGCTAATATAAGAACGGGGGTCTGATGTGTCAAGGGTAGCCGCCTGTTTTTGCCCATGCTTTTTGCCGGAATCCACTTTCGGTGCAAACCGGGAGCGCATACGCTCACAGCGGCCTTGACAACAAAAAATTCATTCATATATTTTGCCTGCAAGGGATAAATTAGCAATAAGAGCAAATGGTTATAAATATATTGATATCAATGGAAAGGAGGAAGGCTTATGTTCAGTCCAAGTTTATGGAGAATCAGAAGGTTTTCAGATGCCATGCCGGAAATGCTGCAGCTGCAGCGGGAGATGAACCGGCTTTTTTCCAATGTAGGACAAAAAGCGCCTCAGGATTATCCCGCGGTCAACATCTGGGAAAAAAACGGTTCAGCAGTGGTCACGGCGGAGTTGCCGGGGATCGATCCTGAAAAACTCGATATTTCCGTATCCGGAGACATTCTGACCCTGTCCGGAACCGCACAATCTATTAATTTCACCGGGAGTGAAACCTATTTGCGGCAGGAAAGAGGGATCGGGAGTTTCAAGCGCAGCCTCCAGTTGCCGTTTTCAGTCAATGCGCAAGAAGTTGAGGCCAGATACGAAAGGGGGATATTAATGATCGCCCTGCCCAGGATGAAAGAAGATTTACCCAAAAAAATCAAGATTAAATAAGAAGGAAAGGAGTCGGATCCCATGATGGAAAAAGATGTACAAAAAACAGAAAATGTTTCCGCTACGGAACGAATCCGTAATGTGAAAACGTTCGTGCCGCGAGTGGATATCTACGAAAATAAGGATGCCCTGTTTTTAATCGCCGATATGCCCGGCGTGGATGAAAAGACAGTCGATATCGAACTTGAAAAAAATGTTCTGAAGATTTGCGGCTGCGTGGAGAACGGCCGGATTCCGGACGCAACCCTGATGTATTCCGAATATGAAATTGGTGATTACGAAAGGGTATTTACTTTGTCGGATGAAATTGACCGCGAAAAAATTGTCGCATCCGTCAAAAATGGTGTTTTGCGCCTGGAGTTGCCGAAGGCGGAAAAGGTGAAGCCCAGGAAAATCGCCATCAAGGCGGCATAGGAAGCCGTTTAGGCTGTAGTCGATTAGACTGTCAGGGTAAAAAAATGAGAAAGGAGGATATGATGATGAAAATTAAAAATCTGTTTCCGGCGGTGAGCCCAACCGCTCAAAAAGATGATCATCCCTTCTATTCTTTGCAGCGTCAAATGAATACGTTGTTCGATGATTTCTTTTCCGGGTTCGATGTTTCGCCGCGTGCGCTGGCATCCGGAAGCTTCGGCGGCTTCATGCCGTCGATCGACGTAAAGGAAAGCGACAAGGAGTTCACGATTCGCGCCGAGCTGCCCGGTGTGGAGGAAAAAGACATTGAAGTTACCGTCGCCCATGATGCCGTAACCATCAAAGGTGAAAAGAAGGAAGAAAAGGAGGACAAGGGAAAGCATTATTATTACATGGAGCGATCCTACGGATCCTTCAACCGTGTGATTCCCCTGGCCGTCGAAGCGGATGCCGGTAAAGCTGAAGCCAGTTTTAAAAACGGTGTTTTGAATATTACTGTCTCCAAGAGCGCCTCGGCCAAAGCCAGGGGCACCAAAGTGCCCATCAAAGCGGCATAAGCCTGAAACAAAACCCCCGGCCTTCGTGAGAAGGCCGGGGGCTTTTTAGTTGTGCATCTTTATGGCACGTCCCGTCCAGTTCATGGACAGGTCAAGCATCTGAAGACCCGCTGCAAGATGGTGGGTCATCAGGGCAGATGAATTGCTCTGGTTTCCACGCCATACAAACCGCCCGAATCAGCCCTTACGCTCACGGGGATGTTCGACCCCGAAAAGGAAGCAGGCGTGTAGGTAATCGTATATTTTTTATTGAGCAGGGAGGAGATCTGATCAAAAATGATTTCCATCGTTGTTCGATCCGCGTAATAGTCCTGCCCGCCGGATTCGTCTGCCAGTTGTTTCATGATCGCCGGTTTTGCGTCGTACGCCCAGGTTGCATCGACATAATAAATTGTAAATATGGGAATTTCCTGTGCCTGGGCATAGGCGATCACATCCGCCAATGTTCTTCCCGTTGTCAATTTATTAGAGCCGTCAGACAAGACGATGACGGCTTTTTTGGGGTTTGTTCCTGCCGCGGCCCTGGTGATCGAATCATAAACCGCTTCATACAGCGCCGTTCCGTCAGTGACGTTAAATGCGAGGTCAATATGGGCTTTCAGGTCTGTTTTACCCGCCGCATCGGTTGGTTCTAGAAGCGGAGGATCTGAAGGATATAAGCTGATGACTTCCTTGAATTTACATATGGCTGCTTCATCCGCGTCGCCGAGCCGATCAATAAAATATTTGGCAGCCTCCCTGATATCGGGTAACGCAATGGTGAGGCTGCTGCTTAAATCCAATGCGATCACCACTGAAACCGGATCCGGATCCGTCACAGTGAATTCGTCAATGGCTACAATCACGTCATTATGCCTTATTGTGAAATTGCCCTCGCCGAGAGTCGCTAAAAAGGCGTTTGGATTCGTTACCGTAACATCGATGGAAACCTGCGGAGATGCCGGAGTGATTTTGTTGATCCAAACATTCAAGCCGTAGCCTTGACCCTGCAAAGACAGGGTTTTCGAATCGTTAGAGGAGATGGAAATGGCACCGTTATAAGAACTCTGCGCTGTCGGGATAAAGCGAGCGATAAACGTGCAGCTTGCATTGACTGCCAATGACTTCCCGGTGCAGTCATCGCCGTCTTGGGGGACGCTGAATTGTAAAGTGTTGGATGAAAAAGAGTTAATGTTCAAGCCGGATCTGTTGCCATTGTTGGTTATCGTAAACATCCGGTCGGCCGTGTTATTCACCACGACACCTTCGAAGTTGTGGGAGGTTTCAGACAGGTGGAGTTTTGGTTCGGCGACTACCGTGTAGGATGTTTCGCCCCCTCCGCCGCCACCGCAGGCCGTGATAAAAAACAGACACAATAAAATAACACCCCATAGGGTACGGCTGTATTTTTCTTTCATGGAGCATTCTCCTTTCTCGCTAAATTAATAAAGAATTAATTCATTAATGCTTATGAATGCATCAATATTTATTTTTACAATAGCAAACAGCCTGCCAACAGCCGCTATAGAATGTGAAGATGAGATTCATGATGTATTACAATCAATTAGATGAATAAAACCGAATAACCACAAAAGATAAAATGATTTGCCTGCCCTCAATATTTGGTGGAGCCTCAATATTTGGCGGGATATCTTATGGCATGGTGGACGGTCTGAGGCTTTTTGTATTGCATTTGCTCCCCATCACTGCTAAATCCGCGGCTACAAAACAGGCAATGGATACTATGGATGGATAAGACAGACGATCGGAAATATCCTCAGATCAAAGAAATCACGGATGCCGAACGTGTCGGCATGGTGAAGGAGATATTTTCCACCATCACCGGTAAATATGATTTTTTAAACCGCTTTCTCTCACTGAGGCGCGATGTAGCCTGGCGCAACTTTGCCGCGAAGAAGATGCGTTTCTTTCAGACCAACCGCTATCTGGATGTCGCCTGCGGCACAGGCGACCTGTCGGTTGCCGCCGCCTTGAAAAATCCGCAAATTTCCGTGACCGGCATTGATTTTGTTCCTGAGATGGTGGCCGCAGCAGCGGGGAAGGTTCAAAAAAAGAATCTTTCCGGCCGCATTGACATCCTGCCCGGAGACGCGCTGCAGCTTCCTTTTGAGGACAACCGCTTTGATGTGACCGGTATTGCTTTTGGTATTCGCAACATCCCCGACCGCGGGCGAGCGCTCTCCGAAATGCTGCGTGTTACCGTCCCGGGCGGACAGGTCATGGTGCTGGAGATGACGTTTGTTCAGAATCGATTTTTCAGGCTGATCTATTATGCCTATTTGCATTTCCTGCTGCCTGCATTTGCGAAACTGTTTTCCAAAAATCCAGCTGCCTACCATTACCTGGCCGACTCCATCATGAACTTCCCCAGCCCCGATCAATTCGTAAACATTCTGGAAGACGCAGGCATGGTCGATGTGGAAAAGCATTCGCTGACCTTCGGCATCGCGTGGCTGCATATCGGGAGAAAGGCTAATGGGGAGAAAGTTTAAAGTTTCAGGTTTAAAGTTTTATTTTCTCCGGGATCCGTTTCTGTGTGACAATTGGAACATTACCAAAGCAAATTTTTTTAAAATAGAAAAAATACTTGGACTCACGGAATTCGGCGGGATGTCCGGCTTCAATCTTTCATTGACACCCAAAGCCGCGTGTCTTACACTCACATTGCTGCTAATCGTGCCTCATCAAAAATGATCAGAAAGCGAAAAAGCCATGAAGCATATCGGACAGGATACGAAAGAAAAGATCGTTCGGCGCTTCGCCCGGCATGTCAATCCCGGCAAGGCGGATACATTCACAGCCTATGATATGCAGTTTATTTTTGGACGGCGCGAGGGGCCATATGTATGGGACGCGATCAGCGGCAAGCGGCTGATCAACTGCCACTGCAACGGCGGGGTCTTCAACCTTGGCCACCGCAATCCGAAAATCATTCAGGCGCTCAGAAATTCTCTGGATGAACTGGATATCGGCAACCATCATCTGATCAGCGAACAACGCGCCTTGCTGGCCGAGAAGCTGGCGCGGCTGATGCCGGGCGATATAGACTGCACGGTCTTCGGCGTAGGCGGCGGCGAGGCGATCGATCTGGCCATCAAGCTGGCGCGCGGTTACACAGGAAAATTCAAGATCATTTCAGCGCTGGGCGGTTACCACGGCCACACGGGATTCGCGCTGGCCACAGGCGACGAACAATACCGCGCGCCCTTCGGTCCCAATCTGCCGGGTTTTGTTCAGGTGCCATTCAACAACATCGATGCTTTCCATCAGGCCATGGACGACGAAACCGCCGCTGTCATCTTTGAAACCATCCCCGCCACGCTGGGCATGCCGGTGCCGCATCCCGATTATTACAGCAAGATGAGTGAAATTTGCCGGCAAAGCGGGGCGCTCCTGATTATTGACGAGGTGCAGACCGGTCTGGGGCGCACCGGAAAATTATGGGGCATCGAGCACTATGATACCGTGCCGGACATGATTGTCATCGGCAAGGGGCTTTCCGGAGGCATCTATCCCATGAGCGCCACCTGTTTTAAACCGGAATACATGGATTTCTTCCGTAAAAACCCCTTCATTCATATATCAACCTACGGAGGCGCCGAAGTCGGCTGTCCGGTCGCGGCCACGGTGCTTGAAGAATCATCGAAGCCGGAGTTTCTGTCGCATGTTCGTGAGCTGGCCGGACTGTTCAAGGAAGGCTTTGACCATCTGAAAAAAAAGCATCCGCGAATACTCGTCGGGTTGCGGCAGCTCGGTCTGATGATGGGGATAGAGATGGTCAACGAAGACTGCGGGCCGCTCATGACCAAGTCCTGTTACGATCACGGCATTCTGGCCATTTATGCCAATAACAATAAACACGTCTGCCAGCTCCTGCCGCCGCTCATCATCGACAAACAAGTTGCTAAACAGATCATCGAGTGTGTCGATCTGGCCCTGAAGGATACCGCCGAATTTTTAGGGCTGAAATAATTAACTCAAAGGAGCCCGCCGTGCAGGTAGATATCGAAGTGCTGAAGGAATTTGAATGCGGCCTGGATCCGGAACATCCGGAGCAAAGCCGCATGCCGGCCAAAGTGCTGGGTTGCGGCGAGATCAGCACCAGCTTCGAGATAGACAGCCCCGGCACACGCGGACTGGCCTGCAAGCGCATGCCCATCTTCCAGACGCAGGAAGAAATCGATCAATACACGCAGCTCTACAACGACTATAACACCCTGTTGAAAAAAGAGGTTGGCATTGAGGTTCCCGATTACGACTTTGCCTGGTTTGCCACCGCGGATGGCAAAATCATCGCCTTCGACCTCCAGCGTAAACTGCCCGCCGAATCTATCGGGAACCGCGCCATCCATAAACTGGACACGGATAGCATAAAGGCTCTTGTCGTGTGCGTGCTGCGGGAATTGATGAAGGTGTGGTCTTTCAATCAGGCCAACCCTAAGCGCGCTTTGGGCATAGACGGGCAGATTTCCAACTGGTCCATCGACGAATTTGACGAGGCAAATCCGCGCGGCACCCCCGACACGAAGCTTCTGTACTTCGACACCAGCACACCGATGATGAAAAAGGACGGGGTGGAGCAGCTCGATAGCGAACTGTTTCTGCGCAGCGCGCCGTCTTTCCTGCGCTGGGTCATCCGCTGGTTTTTTCTGGAGAGTGTGATGACCCGCTACTACGATGCACGCCTGGTCACCATCGACCTCATCGCCAACTTTTACAAGGAGCAGCGCCCCGAGCTGGTCCCAATGCTCGTTGACGCTGCCAACGAATTTTATCATACAGAAGGCAGGGAACTGGGCATCGCGCCGCTCACCGAGAAGGAGATCCGGGCATACTACAGCGGGGATAAAACCATCTGGATCGTCTTTCTGGCGCTGCGCCGCTTCGACCGCTGGCTTCACAAGTATCTGTTTCGCAAGCCCTACGTGTATATCCTGCCGGGAAAAATCAAACGGTAGCGGTTCATTGACGTAGAAAAGATTTCATTTTATGCTTCAGGCAGCACGAAGGAATGCCGTGAATCCATTATTGCAGGATCTAACGTGTGCGATATCAAAATTCTCGCGGTGGCCTGAAAGAGTGTTCTTCAAAGGAGATTTTCGATGTGCGATACTTTAGGAATTGGGCCGGAATTTACCGGCTCCGACATCAGTATCTTTGGAAAGAACTCCGACCGGGAGCCTGACGAAGCCCAGATTATTCTTTCCGTCCCGTCAAAAAGCTACCCGCAGAAAGAAGAGCTGCAATGCACCTGCATCACCATTGACCAGGTGGACTCGACGCATGCCCTGGTCATCTCCAAACCCTTCTGGCTGTGGGGCGGGGAAATGGGGGTTAACGAGAAAGGCGTGGCCATCGGCAACGAGGCGCTGTTCACCAGGGTCAAGCAGGAGAAGAGCCCGGGGCTCATCGGCATGGACCTCTTGCGTTTGGCGCTGGAAAGGGGCGCCGACGCCGGCCAGGCCGCGCACGTGATCATTGATCTTCTGAAAAAATACGGACAGACCGGCCCCTGCGGCCATCGTGATAAAAAATTCAGTTACATGAACTCTTTCATCATCATGGACAGGCACTCCATCATGATACTCGAGACAGCCGCAAGGGACTATGTGCTCAAACATGTCAGCGGCCAGGCCGTGATTTCAAACGGGATCACCATCGCGAAGGACTGGGACGAGTCTTCGCTCCCGCCGGATACGGATTTCAGCAAGCTCAGCGATCCGCTGACAACATACTTCGCGGGCAGCGCCTTTCGGAAAGGTCGCAACGAGGAGAGCATCCTCAGGAATAAAGGACGTATCGCGTCAGCGGATGTCTTTGCCATGCTGCGGGATCATGAGGCCGATGCGCCCGGAAAGGGATTCAACCGTGATGTATGCATGCACGCGTCTGACCCGCTGATCAGGAAGTCGCAGACAACCGGTTCCATGGTGGTTGAGCTGCACCCGGATGAAAAATTCCGGATATTCGTCACCGGCGGTTCCGCCCCGTGCCTGACGGCATTCAAACCCTTGATGCCTGCCGCGCCTTTTAAGGACATCCATATAGGCGCAGGCCGTTATTCTCATCACTCCTACTGGTGGAGGCATGAGAGCTATCACGTAAGCGCGCTTGCGCGCTATGAAAGCGTCAGGCCGTTGGCGCGCGAATTCATCGGGAAAACGGAGGGAAAATGGGATGCGCGCCTTCCCGCCTATGCCTGGGACAGCAAGAACGCGTCGTTGATTGAACTTTCCCACAACGCGTTTCGAGATGCGGAAAAAAAGGAAAAGGCCATCATCGAAATGATGAGGAATATGCAAAGGTCTTTTTTACGGCCGTCATCGTTGTTCTGGAAGCGCTTCGCTAAACGCTCGGGAGTGCCCCTGGTATAGTTCGCGGTGAGTCAAATATCTGCGTTTGAAAGCATGGGCTTTCTTCAAGGGCGTTGTTTCACCGCTTAAAGGAAACTGCACGAAAAAAGAAAACAAATTCTTCAACAGTGCTCAAATCAAGGGGTAGCTGTCTTCACCTACAAGTCAAGCATTGAGCATCAAACATGAAAGTGTGGATTATGGGCGGGAAGAGCGTATCTTTCCGATCGGAGTGAAGCGATCTGCTGTATTGTTAGGCTCTCATGTAAAGTTTTACCTATGCCCCCCGTTCACTCATTAATGCTTCAGCACGCGACTTCAGCGCGATATTCATCTCTTCGAAGCCTCTCTTCGTTTCTCGATCAATCCTGCGTCTAAACATCGGGACCAGGATTCCGGTAAATTGTTCGCTTTGCTGGAGCCGCACCTTGCCAGCAGCGACAGTCTTGATCACAAAGCGATGCTCTCCGTCAAACACACCGGGAAACAGGAGGTGGCCAAGCCACCGAAGTTCTCGTCCGGTAGCGGTCACCAAAACAGTGGGACGAAAGGTCATGCCTTTGGTTCCACTTGGTTCAATACGCACTTCAAGCCGCGACCCTTGCTGCAAGACTCCATGTATGGACCTGATAAAAGGATTCCAGTCCGGATAGGCTGCGAAATCAGTAAGGATAGTCCAGATGCGGCCTGGCACCGCATTAATTTCTATTTCTGTATTGATCTGATGACTGCTTACAAGATTCCTTTCAGCTTGCTTTGCCTAACACTCCGGTTCAGCGGTGAGCCATGCAGCGGTTCGTCCGCTGTAACCGGTTGTTGGGCGGCATACGGGCATTGTCACAGTTTAGCCCGCTTGAGAAGCTGAGCGTTGATCGCCACGACCACGGTGCTCGCGGACATCAATACCGCGCCTAGGGCCGGAGTGAGAAGGATACCCCACGCGGAAAGCACGCCAGCGGCCAGTGGAATGGCAAAGATGTTGTAACCCGCCGCCCACCAGAGGTTTTGGAGCATCTTCCGGTAGGTCGCACGGGACAACTCGACGATCTTCGGGATGTCGCGCGGGTCGGACCTTACCAGCACGATGTGACCGGCCTCCACTGCGACATCGGTACCGGCGCCGATCGCGATCCCGATATCGGCGGTGGCCAGGGCCGGAGCATCGTTCACGCCGTCACCCACCATCGCGACTTTCTTGCCCTGATCCTGAAGCTCGCGTACCTTGGCGGCCTTGTCCCCGGGCAGGACCTGCGCGAACACGGTGTCGATGTCCAGTTCAGCCGCGACGGCATCCGCGACTGACTGTGCATCGCCGGTGAGCATGGCCACTTCGATTCCCCGAGCATGCAGCGCACGGATCGCCTCGCGGCTCTCCTCGCGAATGGCGTCGGCCACGGCGAAGACCGCCAGGGCCTTGCTGTCCCTGAGCAGATAAATGGCAGCCTGTCCGCGACCGGCTGCCGCGTCGGCGGCCTTGCGAAGCGTGTCCGACACCTGCGCGTTCTCTGCTTTGAGGAGCGCGGGACCGCCCATGTGATACTCGACGCCCTCGACCGATGCAGCGACACCCTTCCCGGTTACGGCCCGGGATCCGTCCGCTGGCGGCGCTTCTAGCTTGCGTTCCACCGCTGTCTTCACAATGCCACGCGCGATCGGGTGTTCGGACTCCGATTCCACCCCGGCCGCGATCCGGAGCATGTTCTCCTCAGATTCCCCCTCGGCGACCGACATCTCTACTACGCGAAATTCTCCCAATGTGAGCGTTCCGGTCTTGTCGAAAATTACGGTATTCAGGTTTCTGGCTTCTTCCAGCCCGCGCCGGTCCCGCACGAGCAGGCCGTTTTGCGCGCCCAGGGTCGTGGAGATGGCGACGACCAACGGTACGGCCAGGCCGAGGGCGTGAGGACAGGCGATCACCAGGACCGTCACCACACGAATAATGGAGAAATCGATGGACGCACCAAGGAACTGCCACACCACCAGCGTAAGCACACCGGCGACGATGGCCACCCCGGTCAGGGTCCGGGCCGCCCGGTCGGCCAGATGCTGGGCCCTGGATTTCGAGGTTTGCGCGTCGGCCACGAGCCGCATAATCCCTGAGAGCTTTGTCTTTTCACCGGTGCCAGTGACCTCAATGCGCAGGGAACCCTCACCATTGATGGACGCGGCGATGACTTCATCGCCTTCCTTCTTTTTTACCGGCCTGGACTCGCCGGTAATTAAGGCCTCGTTAAGATCGCTCGTGCCTTTCTGGACCAGCCCGTCCGCCGGCACGCTCTCGCCGGGGCGGACCAGTACGATGTCACCCTCCCGCAGCTCGCTGAGTGGGACTGTCTCCTCGCCCTGCTCAGAGACCCGGGTCGCCGTGTCCGGGAGTAGTTTCGCGAGTTCCTGGAGCGCACCCTGCGCCTGTGAGATCGAGCGCATCTCGATCCAGTGTCCCAGCAGCATGATCGTCACCAACGAGGCCAGCTCCCACCAGATGGCATCCGCCTGAACGAAACCGAGCTGGACCACCCACGAAAAAATGAAGGCTACCGAGATGGCCAGAGAGATCAGGACCATCATTCCTGGCAGTCGCGCTCTCAGCTCGCGCCATGCTCCTTTCAGAAAGACCAGGCCGCCATAGAGAAAGACGGCTGTGCCGAGGACGGGCGATATCCACAACGACCCGGGGAAATCGGGCGCCTGGTAGCGAAAGATCATCTGGATGTGTGCTGCCCAGAAAACGACCGGAACCGTGAGGATCAGGGAGAGCCAGAACTTGTCACGAAACATCTCCGGGCTGTGACCTGCATGCTTATCGTGGCCTGCATGATCTTTTGCCGCCTTCCGGCGGTTGCTGCGCACCTCACCGCCGGCGGGTGGCGCGGCTTGATGGTGATGATCGTGGTGGCTGTTTTGGCTCATAACGTTTCTTCCTCAATCGTGGATGATAGGTTCGCTGGGGAAAAAAGGGGTCAAACCTTATTCTTGATATTTCGCCAGCGCGTCTGGAATCTACCTAACGGTTTTGGCCAGTTTGGCATCCTTTTAATAGGTGGCCCCTACTCCTGCGCCCTAGTGGGGCTTAGCGATGGAGTTCATTCCGGATGGCCAGGCCGATATTCTCCATCATATAGGGTTTCTTGACGTAGGCACCTGCTCCCAGGGCCTGAGCCCCTGTGACACGATCGGTTTCCGAAAAACCGCTGACCAGAATGGCCTTCTGTCTCGGATTGATCTCCAAAACTCTTTGGTAGGTCTCCAAACCATCTATTCCCGGTGTCATGATCATATCCAGAACCAGAATGTCCGCCTTATTGCGCCTGAGATAGTCCAGGGCCTCTTCGCCGCTGGAAACGGCATGAACCCTATACCCCAGCCGGGTCAGCAATCCGGAGGCAACGTCACGCTGTTCAGCAATATCATCAACCACCAGAATGGATTCTCCGTTGCCCACATACTGTTCTATCGGCGTCTTCTTCTTGGGTGTGGTCAGTTCCTCACGTGTTGCCGGAAAATAAAGCGTGAAGGTGGTTCCCGCACCCCCTTCAGACTGCACGTCAATATATCCGCTGTGATCCTTCACCGTTCCCCAGACAATCGCCAGTCCCAGGCCGGTCCCGCTTCTTCCCATGGCCTTCTTTGTGTAAAACGGTTCGAATATCTTCTCCCGATGCTCTGCGGGAATACCCATTCCCGTATCGGATATGCTCAGGATTGTGTAATCGCCTTCCCTGACTTCATCATATCCCAGAACAGCCTTGTCCAGATAGCGGCTCTGGGTTCGGATCGTCACTTCTCCCAATCCGGTAATGGACTCTGCCGCATTGGTGACCAGGTTCATTAATGATTTCTCCAGATGTACAGGGGAGCCTTTGATGCTTAATAACTCCTCTTGAAGCTCCGCTCTGAAATTTACACGGGAATGATAATCCTTTATCATCTCGAACATCGGGGTCTTGAGAAAACCTGAAACAATATGATTGAGATCGATGACCTCTGATACGGTTACTCCCCGCCTGGCCAGCGTGAGAAGGTCCTGGATAATCGCGGCGCCTTTCTCTGTGGACTGTAGAATCTTTTCCGCATGACTTCTGGCCCGTTGCCCCTCGGGAATGTCCATCAACAGCAACTCTGAATAACCGGTCATTATCCCCATGACATTATTCAGATCATGCGCAACGCCGCCGGCCAGCTGTCCAAGTGCTTCCATCTTCTGAGCGCGCTGCAAACGTTCCTCCAGATTTCTCTTCTCTTCTTCTGTTCTGCGGCGTTCAGAGATGTCCGTGATAAGGTTCAACGTTGCGGGACGGCCCTCCCAGTCAACCAGGACGGAACTGATTTCAATCCATTTGGTATGCCCATTTTTATGGAAAGCTCGATAGGTGTTCCGGGTGGGAGTTTTGTCACCGCTTATTTTTTGAAGATACCGTCTTGTCACCGCCTCCCGGTCTTCCGGATGGACCAAATTAAAGATAGGGATTGACAGAAATTCCTGTTCCGAATACCCAAACGATGCTATCGACCTGCTGTTGACATATTTAATCGACCCGTCCTGTATCACGATGATGGCTTCATCGGCATTTTCCACGAGCGATTTGTATCGCTCCTCGCTCTTCTGCAGCGCCTCGTTGAGCGTGCCAAGTTCTTCATTCTTCCTGCTCAGCAGCTCCTCGGCCTTGATCCTTACATCTATCTCCGTTCTGTAGCTGCGTCCCAAAAGCCAGATCATTAAAGCGATGCCCACGAGAAAACCGGAGGTGAGAACGACCCTGCTGGCAAAAACAACTTCAGCTGTACGATAGGGTTTTATATAACCGATGGATATCATTCCGGCGAGGCACAGATAGGTCACAAGACATATCCCAAGGGCGATCCACATTTTCCGATAACCGTAAATAATCGCCACAAAGATGATCAGCAGGGCGTACATAAAATTGCCCGGCGCATCAATTCCGCCGATATAATTGGCGTTTACAGCCGGGAAGTACATAAGCAGCGGGGGGATGATGCCGGCTGAATGCCAGTATCCCGCATTTGTTAGAAATATGGCCGCAGCAAGCAGAATGGATACGACTGAATAGATGATTAAAGTATCGAGCGGCATTTTGCCAAATAGGTACAGGCCAAAGGATATCAGGGTAAAAGAGAAGGCGACAATAAATGAAAAAAATAGCACATTGCGGATGATATATTCCCGCCTGGCCATTTCCGGCTCTGTTTCCTTTAATGTGTTAATGAATGTAAATGGCTTCATCTGATATCTTTACGAAGTTAAAGGACGGATGCTTCATTGAATGTTCACAGCGCAGTCTTATCCTCTACAGGCATTTAAACCACAGAATGTGGGTGGATGTCAATATGCGTCAAGAGCCACAGGCGGAGCCGTTCTTGTTGTGCTCTATTTTTCCGTGAGTGCGAGATTTGTCCCAAGGCTGGCAAAGGCCGCGGCAAAACTGCGACGAAGCCAAGTTTGTACCCGTGGCGATTCGATTACAGTTTTGCGAAATGCATGGGCGAGAAATCCATAGACTAAGAATATGATGAACGTCATAGCCATGAACGTAGCACTCAGCAGAAGAAGCTGGAAAAGCGGTTCAGTTTTACCCGGCTGAATAAATTGCGGAAGGAAAGCCAAAAAGAAGATGGTCAGTTTCGGATTGAGAATATTGAGCAGGAATGCTTTTACGACCAAACCAACAGCCGTGTTCGTGGAGGGATTTTCGTCAATGGCGAAAGCCGACTTGTCACGCCAGGTGGCGTAGGCGACGTAGAGCAAGTAGGCCACACCCGCATACTTTAGAGTCTGGAAAGCGAGCGCACTTGTGTGCATGATGGCGGCTAGACCCAGAACCGTAGCCATGAGGTGAGGAAGAATCCCTGCCGTGCATCCAAGTGCGGCGAACACGCTTGCCTTTCGACCTTGAACAAGCCCAGTGGAGACGGTGAAGATGACCCCTGTGCCAGGAACAAGCACCACGATTAACGAAGTGATGAGGAACTCAATGCTGATCATCTAATAAATCTCCTTTGCAGTAGGCTTGGGACGCCCGGGGAAAAGCTACGGATCCGCGAAGCGGCGATCGACTTAAGCGCCTTGTTCGCTTCAGCGATAAACATCTTTGCGATGCCCAACTTTTACCACCCATACCGTTAGTCCTAGATCTTGTATGGAATATGTAATTTTGTACGTGCCTTGGCGAATACGGTATTTCTCTTGGCCGGATAGTTTCTCGTGGCCCGGCGGCCTCGGGTCTTTCGCAAGCGTTTCAATGCGTAAGAAAATTTTCTTTAAATCTTTTTTGGGGATTGAGCGAAGGTCTTTTTCAACCGATTCTTTAAAGAAGATTTTATATTCTCCCATCTTTTTTAAGCCTCTTGAGCATTGCCTCATAGCTGATTAGTGGCTCTTTTGCTCTTTTTTCAAATGCGGCGCTGTCTTCCGCGTCTTCTGCAAGAGACTCTTTAATAGCATCATTGACTAACTTTGATAAAGACTGCGATGTTTCAACAGCCTTCAATCTAAGTGCTTTGTGTAATTCCGGGTCTAAATATACAGTTGCTCTCATTGTTGCCGTTCTCATAACAACACCTCCTTAACGTTTCGTAATTATAACACCATAACGTTATAGAGACAAATATTTTATCGCGAACGTCGTAAATAACCGGCTGGTAAAAGGTGCAGAGCGAAGCGGCGCGCCTTTTGCCAGTGCGAGTTCATAGCATTGTTATGCAATCGATATTTAAGATTCACTATGTATATCTGTTTTTCGTTCACTTATATAAAATAAAATGCTCACTCTTAAAACGGCATCTCCTGATTCGTCATGAATTTCAAAAGGAACTTTTATGTCTCCTGGTTTTAGAATTGCTGGATCAAATGAGCAAGTCCCTGTAAGTTTCCCAATAGCCTTTTTAGAATACTGAACTGTCATTTCTTTAGGTATCCACCTTAGCTTTGGTGATATCGATGATTCGACAGCAAGCCCGCCTACCAACTCGCTTAAGGTGCACAAAGCACCGGCATTTATTGAACCAATATGATTTCTAATTCTGCGACGATCTTTTATTTCTACTCGGCATATTCCTGAGTTTAGTTCTATTATTAAGGGTTTTATTGTCGAGAAATATGGGGCTCGAAATGATAGCCCTTTACTAAATATAAAATTGCCAAACGGTAATTTTGATATCCGATTATAAAGTTTTAAAGTTCCATTCATAATTTAGATCCTCATTGAGTGGGTCTTTTTTTGCACAACGAAAAAATCAGCCGGAGCGTAGCGATCGGCCGTATTACTTGGTTATGAGTTCTTTTCAATCTATACCTGCCACAGAGCTTCGCCGCTCCACCAGAATAACATCTCGCCAAGTTCCGGCAAGATTACCGTACTTCATTTTGCCTATCTTCTCACGTTTACCGATCTCTTTGAAACCATGCTTTTTTACGAGTCGGAGGCTCGGTGTATTTTCAGGGAAAATGCCGCCTTGCAGTGTCCACAGTCCAGCCTTTTCCGTTGAACCGATAGTTGCCTTTAGAAGGGCTGCACCTATGCCTTTACCTCTATGCTTGGTCGTCACGTAAATGCTGAGTTTTGCCACGCCTGAGTAGACGGAGCGGGTGGAAACGGTGCTGAGTGCCGCCCAAGCCAATATGGTATCGCCTTTTCTGACCACTAACCGGTGCTCCTGAACATGAGCTGAATCCCATTTATTCCAATCGGGAGCATCTGACTCAAAGGTGGAGTTTCCAGTAGCAATGCCTTCAAGATAGATCGCACGGACTTGTTCCCAGTCTTCCGGTTTCATGTTGTTTATCGAATATTCCATCATCCTTGTCTACTCTTAACATTCGCTTAACCCCCGGCGGCCACCCAAAATCCC
>DDWS01000059.1:609-118168 GCA_002347685.1 Syntrophaceae bacterium UBA2280 | reverse complement strand
GACTTTTCTATTTGCTACTAACAGGGGGTTATTGTGCATTCAAGACCTTGCGGATAAGCGAGGCCAGCATGCCTCTGGCCAGAGGCTTCATCACAAACGCCTTGATTCCCAGCTTGAGTGCCTTTTCGCTGTTCATATAATCGCTGTATCCCGTGCACAAAATGATTGGCTGATCCGGCCGTAATTTCAAAATCTCCGTGGCCAGTTCACTTCCAGAGAGCCCCGGCATATTCATATCTGTGATCACCAGATCTATCGAACCGGGATCGGACTGATAGACTTTAAGCGCCTCCAGACCGTCCGTGCAGGATGTTACGCGATAGCCCAGATCGGTGAGCATGGTTTCTCCCAGAAAAACCAAAGCACCTTCATCGTCAACAAAAAGGATGTGCTCGTGACCTCCTTCAAGGACTTCCACCGGTGGCTCATCCGGGGTCACCTTCGCGCGATCGGGAAGCGGAAGATAGACGTCAAACGTCGCGCCCTGACCAGGATGGCTTGTCACCTGGATGCTGCCGCCGTGATCATGGACAATCCCGTAAGCCACCGCCAGCCCCAGACCGGTACCTTCACCAACTTTTTTAGTCGTAAAGAAAGGATCGAAAAGACGAGAGATGTGGGCGGGATCAATTCCGGACCCGGTATCCGAAACGCTGAGCTTCGCGAACATACCGGAGGGCAAATTCAGTTCGCGCGTCAGGAACCCGGCCGGAACGGATTCCTCGGACACCGACACAGCAAGCGTTCCGCCTTTCTCCCCGATCGCCTGGGCGGCATTGGTACAGATGTTCATGATCACCTGATGCATCTGTGTGTAGTCCGCGTAAATGACCACCGGCTGCTGTGTCAGCGTCTGGCGCATTTCGATGGTTGTGGGTATCGTGGCACGCAGCAGTTTCAGGACCTCGCCTACCACGGCTTTAAAATCCATCGGCTTTTTTTCGAGATCCACGTGTCGGCTGAAGGCCAGGATCTGGCGGACGAGATTTGTGGCGCGGTCCGCCGCCTTCAGGATTTGTTTGATGTTCTGGCGACGGATTCTCTCTTCGGACTGCATGCAGGCCAGTTCCGCATAACCGATGATGCCGCTTAAAATATTGTTGAAATCATGCGCGATGCCGCCCGCCAGCGTGCCGATGGCTTCCATCTTCTGCGCCTGAAACAATTTCTTCTCCAGGTTGTGGCGCTCTTCCTGAGCGAGTTTGGCGGCTGTGATATCACGGCCGCTGGTGCGGATACCTAAGAAGATGCCCTGCGCATCATATACCGGCTGCCAGGCAATGCTCATCCACTGCATTGAACCGTTTTTGTGCAGATAACGGGCTTCAACATCTTCGCCCCTTGTGCCGGTCAGCGAATTTTGAAATTTTTGCCTGAACATTTGACGGTGCTCTTCGGCGATCATCACAGATATGAAGTCCGGCATCGCCAAAACCTCTGCCGCCGTATAACCGGTCAAGCGCTCCACCGCGGGATTTACCCATAAATATTTGCCGTCGGGCGCGAACCAGGATTCCAAGTTGATTGTGTAGTCGGCAATGGTTTTGAATTTTTCTTCGCTTATCTTCAGCGCGGCTTCCGCCTGACGGCGCTTGGTCCGGGATTGTGCCTCGGCCAGCTCGCGATGGATGGCCGGACACAACCGGGAAAGATTGTCTTTCATGATGTAGTCATCGGCGCCACGGCGCATGCATTCAACAGCCATCTCCTCTCCGATCGAACCCGACACGAGGAGAATCGGAATATCCAGGTCCAGTTCATAAACAAGAGCAATCGCGTCCAGACCATCGAATTGAGGAAGCTTGAAGTCGCATAGAACAATATCCCAGGGCTGACCGCGCAAGGCATCGGCCATTTGACCGGCTGTTTCCACGCGCAGGGATTCAGGCGCAAAGCCGCCCTTGCGCAAAGTCCGGAGGATCAGCAATTCGTCATCTTCCGAATCCTCAACCATCAAAACTTTCAGGGGCGTCAACATCATGGTTTCTCGTTTCTCATCGTGCAGATAACGGGCTTCATGTTGTAAAGCTGAACCTTTTTTCCGCAAACAATTTCAAGCAGACGTCGGCTACGTCATCATCATACAGAATTCCTTTGTTTTTGGCGATTTCATCGAGCGCCGGGGCGATCCCAAGGGACGGTCGATAGGGGCGGTGCGACGCCATGGCTTCCAGAACGTCAGCGATCGCCAATATCTTCGATTCCATAAGAATGTCGCCGTCCCTGCGATGATTGGGATAACCGGATCCATCGATCCTCTCATGATGCTCCAATACCATGCGGGCAATCGGCCAGGGGAAGTCGATGTCCTTTAAAATATCATAGCCGGATTGAGCGTGTGTTTGTACGATTTGATATTCTACCTGCGTTAACTTGGTCGGCTTGGTGAGAATTTCAGAGGGGATAGCAATCTTCCCCAAATCATGGATCATCCCGGCCATGCGCAGACCTTCAATTCTGCTTTCCTCCAGCCTCATTTCACGGGCCATGGCATCAGCCAGATCCGCGACTCTGCGCTGATGTCCAGCCGTATAGGGATCCCGTGATTCCACCATGCCGGCCACAGCGTTAATCGTCGCGCCCAGCGATTTATGCAGGCGCTCAAGGCTCTCCTGACGTGCTTTGTCCATTTGTTTGAGCTCGGTGATGTCCCGAACGAGACCCCGAAAACCCATAGCTTTCCCGTCGGTGTCCTTAAGCAGCGCAAAAGACGACTGGACATGTCGGCGTGTTTTGTCTTTTTGAATAATTTCATAGTCAAACATCCGCCCCGGCTCGCCTGTGCGGTATACCCTGTTGTGAGCCTGGTAGAGCTTTTTGGCCGTCGGAACGTCCGTATAGGTCTGGTTGTTCAGTCCCATCAGTTCCTCTTCGGGATATCCCCATATTTCACACAGGGCGTTGTTGAAAAAAGTAATATTCCCTTTGAGATCTGATTCGTAGTAACCTTCTTTGATGCTTTCGAGAATCGTCCGGTACTTGTTTTCGCTTTGCCTGAGCGCCTCGAGCGCATCTTCCCTTTGGGCTTCCGCCTTTCTATGCCGGTCGCGCATGTCCTTTTTTTCCAGCGTGCGCTCAACAGCCAGACCTAGACGTGCCAGGTTCCCTTTCATAATGTAGTCGGAAGCGCCCCGGTGGATGCAGTCGAGCGCGGTTTCCTCGCCGATCGCCCCGGAAACCACAATCAGCGGAATGTCCAGGGCCATCATCTTCAAAAGCGCGATGGCGTCGAGGCCACTGAAACCCGGCATATGGTAATCGCAGAAAATGATATCCCAGGTCCCGTCAGCAAGCGCCAGCGCCATCTCATCAGCGCTCTGCACCCGATGGGCCGCGGGTTCGTAGCCGCTGCGCTTGAGTGTCCTCAGCAGTAAAACGGCATCGTCTTCCGAATCTTCAACCATCAGCACGCGTAAGGGCTTTAACATATAAGACCTCGTATCTCGTCGTTCGTATTTCGTATCTCGTATCTCGTCGTTCGTATCTCGTATCTCGTCGTTCGTATCTCGTATCTCGTCGTTCGTATTTCGTATCTCGTATCTCGTTTGATGATCGTTTTTTACGAGAGACGCGCGACGCCCCACGCCTTACGCACTGCGCGCGGGGGCGGGCTTGTTCCAGATCAGCCAGTAAAGCCCGAGCAGTTTGATGGCCTCGATGAATTCATTAAAATCGACCGGCTTGCGGATATAGCTGTTGGCACCCAGTTTGTAGCCGTCGATCAGGTCCTGTTCCTCGATGGACGACGTCAGGATGACCACCGGCAGCAATCGGGTGATTTCATTTTCGCGAATTCGCCTGAGAACCTCCAAACCGTCTATTTTGGGAAGTTTCAGGTCCATCAATGTCACGACGGGCAGTTCTTTGATGTTTCGTCCTTCATACATTCCGGTACCCGTCAAATAGTCAAGCGCTTCCGCCCCGTCTCTGGCTACAATCACTTTATTCATAATATTGTTTCGCCTAAAGGCACGAAGCGTCAAATCCACATCGTCAGGATTGTCCTCCACGAGCAGAATAATTTTTTCTTCCATTCTTCGCTCCTTTCGTCGCGCGTGTCGCGTATTTCGTATCTCGTATCTCGTCGTGCGTATCTCGTTGCTCGTCACTCGTGCGTCGTCTCACTTTTTTTACGAGATACAAACGACGTAAGACGAGATACGTCTCAGGCTTTAAGGCACTTTATCAGGTTTTTAAGCATTCGTCCTTCGTGATCGAGTTTTTCAATCATTTTATCTCTTTGCACTGGGGAAATGTAACCCAATGATCCGCTTACCTCGATTTGAGTTTCTAGTTCGGCGCATGAGCCGAGGGCAATGAACAGAAATTGTTTATATTCCTTATTATGATATCGGTTGAAGCCCTCGGCAATATTAGAGGCAATTGATACAGCCGCTCTCCGCATTTGACTGACCAGACCATAGACCTCTTCTTTGGGGAACAATTTTGTAATGTCATACGTGTCCAAAACAATTTCCATCCCCAGTTTCCATACGTCCAAATCCCGAAAGCTTTTTATCTTACTTTTCTCTTCCATCGAAAACTCCTACTCACGTATCTCGTATCTCGTCGTGCGTGTCGAGTGTGTCGTATCATTTTTTTACGAGATACGAACGACGCAATACGAGATACGCTTTTTTCACTCCGGCAGCGTGAAATAGAATGTCGCCCCGCGACCGACTTCACCTTCCGCCCAGACTTGCCCGCCGTGGCGATTGATGACCCTCAGGACAGTCGCCAGCCCGATGCCGGTCCCCGGAAACTCATCGGCACGGTGAAGGCGCTGAAAAGTGCCGAACAGTTTATCGGCGTATTTCATATCAAATCCCACACCGTTATCGCGGACAAAGATCATCCGCCTGCCTTCTTTCATAACCGTGCCGAATTCAATTTGCGGATTCGCCTTCCGGCCTGCAAACTTCCAGGCATTGTCCAGCAGATTCGTCATCACAATGTGCATCAGGCGGTGGTCGGCAAAGACCTTTACGTCATCCTGAATCTGGACGACAAGTCCGGAAAGGGGATTTCTCTGCTGATTGGCATCGGCAATCTCCCGGACTATTTTACTTAAATCCGTCTCTTCCAGCCGAAATGCGGACTGCGTCACCCGTGAAAGATTCAGCATGTCATCAATCAGCATGGCCATGTTCTGCGTCGCCCGGCGGATCCTTTCCAGGTAGTTTTTCCCCTCATCATTGAGCTTGTCACCGTAATCCTCAACCAGCGCACTGCTGAATCCGTCGATGCTCCGCAGCGGCGCCCGCAGGTCGTGAGAGACCGAATAGCTGAAGGCCGCCAGTTCTTTGTTTACCGCCTCGAGCGACTGGTTGGCGGCGGCAACTATTTTAGCGCTGTCATTTAAATCATCCACAACATTGAGCAGCGCCAGCTGGCTTTGCCGCAGCTCTCTGGTTCGCAAAGCAACCCTTTGCTCCAGGGCCTCATTGAGCGATCGGATTTCGTCTTGGGTGATTTTTTCATCCGTCACGTCCCAAACCGTTGAAAGCATCAGCTGCCTGCCGGAAATCGGAATATTGCGCGCACTGATGTAGGTGGTTTTTTCTCCCGCTCGTTCAATGGGAATATCCTCCCATATCATCCGTGCGGAATCGCCGGACGCACAGTCGGCCATTACGCGCGCGCTGATTTCCTTTCGCGTTTGGGGATTTTCGTAGACAGCCTCCCAGAAACTGCCGGGCGAGGCCAGCGCCTCTCTCGTCGTGCGGTAAAACTTAATGAAATTGTCATTGCTGTACTCAAAGATCCCTTCAGGATCGACGGAATTGATCGCCACCCCGATGGGCAGATTGTCCATCACCGTGCGCAGAAGTGTTTCGCTTCTGCGCAGTTCGGCCTCCATCCTTTTGCGATCCGTGATATCGACGATGGTGACGATATAATAAAGCGGATTGCCCTTCGCATCGCGATGCATGGCGACACTCAGATCCGCCCAGAGAAAGGAACCGTTTTTATGAATGTATCTTTTGTCGAATCGGATCGTCGTTTTCTCCCCGCTCATCAGCGAATCCAGCTTGTCTTGTACGCCTTCAATGTCCTCCGGAGGCGTCAGCTCCTGCCATTTTCTGCCCGTCAGCTCACCTTGCGCATAACCCAGTATTGCACAGAAGGCTTCATTCACGTTGACTTCACCCGTTGGAAACGTGATGGATTTTCCGACATTGGCCGATTCGAATATTAGTCTGAATTTTTCTTCGCTGTCGCGCAGAGCGATCTCGACTTTCTTGCGAGATTCAATTTCCCGGGACAATTTCCAGTTCCAGGCGGCCACTCCCAAAAGAATCACCAGAAACATAGCCAGCACGTACCACAGCGGGGCGTAGTCGAATCCCTTCTCGTAGCGCACAGGCAGCCATCGGTGGTAGATTTCATTTCGCTGAGGCTCGGAAATGGAATCGAGCGCCTTGTCGAGGATCCCCGCCAGTGGCGCCCAGTCTTTGCGCACCGCCATGGATTGTGCATTGACATACGGAGTCTCGCCGACAATTTTTAGATTCGTCATTTTCAGCTTCGCCATGTAGTAGCCGACCACCAGCATATTCTCGATATAAGCATAAACCTCGCCGCGCTGCAGCGCTTGCAGGCCGGCCTCGGCTGTCTTTACCCGAATAAGCGAAACGTCGGGAAAATCCCTGGGGATCCATTCCGTCACGGCATAGCCATCAACCACAGCAACCTTTTTCCATGAAAGCTCTCGGATATCGGCAATATAGGTAACATTCGCATGAGAAATAATGACGATGGGGATTTGCATATAGGGTTTCGTGAAAGCCCAGATCTGTTCGCGTTCGGGGGTCACGGCCACGGACGTGGTCATATCGATCTCCCGGCGTTGCAAACGGGCGTAAGCTTCCTGCCAGCTCAACCCCCGGACGCGCTCAAACTTCACGTCCAGCACCTGTTCGATGAACGCCAGATAATCGCCAGCCATTCCGACATACTCACCTTGTTCATTGACAAACTCCACCGGAGGCCAGCCCGGGTCCTGCACCACGCGGATGACGGGGTGAGCACGAAGCCAGGCCCTCTCTTCCGCCGTCAGCTGATCAATAAGCGCTGAGGCCTTCGATTTTATTGAATCGCCGGCATCTAGTGCCGCAGGAGCAAGGCCTGCAAGCCCGGCCACAAGCAGCCACAACACAAAAGCCGCAAGCGCCTGACGATTGATTTTTTTGTTAAACACCATGTGGATGACCTTCCGGGAAAACATACCCCGTATATCGTCTTTTTTCCTGTGCCATCTTCTCGTTTTTGGAGATCGTTTTTACTTTCCTTCCAGCTGTGCCAATCTCGTCTTGAGCTCGGCCATTTTCAGCTCACGGCCGACAAACACACGGTTGAGGTCTTCGAGCTCGGCAATCGTCTGTTTCAGTTCGGCGGTTCGCTCGTGAACCTTTTGCTCAAGCTCATAATTGAGTTTTCGGATTTCTTCATCGGCCTGTTTTTGCGCCGTGATGTCGAAACAATGGCCGATATAGCCGATAAACTCTCCGCTGATGATGTAGTTAGGCGTTCCCAAATCCCGAATCCATCGGTATTCGCCGCTTGCGTGTTTGAGCCGGTATTCCATGTCAAACGCTTCTCGTTTATCAAAGGCGGTGACGAAGATCCCGACACAGCGATCCAGATCCTCAGGATGCACACCTTCCGTCCAGCCATTCCCCCATTCCTGCGCAAGCGTCCGACCGGTAAACTTCAGCCAGGGCTCGTTGAAGTATGTGCACAATTTATCGGTTCCTGCTCTCCAGATCAGCGCCAGACCCGAGTCCGCGAGGTTTCTGTACTGAACTTCCTTTTCCCGAAGCTCATCTTCCGCCTGTTTGCGTTCGGTGATATCCAGCACAAAGGCCATTCCGTAGAATTTCTCCTCATCAAGCAGCGCGCCGGCAAGAAGGATGGGAATCCGGCTGCCGTCTTTGCGTATGTACTCCTTCTCGAAAGGGGCCTTATTGATCCCGGTTGCCGCAAGTTCGGAGAAAGCGCGCTCGTCGACGTCCCGATACTCCGGAGGTGTCATGGCATAGCCGTCGATTTTTCCCGCAGCCAGATCTTCACGGCTGTAGCCCGTCATTTCCAGAAACCTGTCGTTGGCATCCGTGATCGTCCCGTCCGAATTCCAGTACATGACTCCCGTCAGACCCGATTCGTAAAAGCGGCGAAGACGCTGCCCGCTTTTAAGGGCTGCTTGTTCCGCAGTCCTGCGTTCCGTAATATCCATGATGTTGCCGAAAGCACGCACCACGCGTCCGTCTTGACACTGTGCCTGCCCCATGGTCCTGACCCACTTGCGTTCACCCCGGGGCGTCACCACCTGCAGCTCGAGATCATAGGAGCGGCCTTCCTTTACCAACCGCCGGAAGGCCCCGGAAATAATTGATCGATCTTCCGGGGCGTAGAGCAGCATGATATCTTTCTCCGGATCGGCCGGATCATAGTCTTTGTCCACCCCGTGAATGCGATAGACCTGATCCGTCCAGGAAACACATTTGCTTGCCGGATCAAATTCCCATCCCCCCACCTTGCTGATGCGCTGGGTTTCGTTGAGCATCTTCTGTATTTTTTGAATCCTGTCATCGGAGGCTTTACGCTCGGTAATATCCCGGATCATCATGCCGGCGTGAGCCTGACCTTCACGATTGAGAAAAACGGATGAGGATATTTCACCTTCAAATTTTGAGCCGTCTTTTCGACGGAAGGTCAGTTCACCTGCAAAATTTCCGGTTCTGGCGTGTTGGTCCAATGCCGAAATCAAACGGACATCCTCCGGATCTACAATGGCACTTCGTCCCAGCAAAATCAGTTCCTCTTTCGTCCTTCCGAAAAACCGGAAGGCGGCGGGATTGGCATCAAGAATGTCCCCTTCAGGAGACATCAGCAAAACAGCATCGAGACTTGCATCAAACAACAGGCTGTAACGCTCCTCGCTTTCCCGCAGCGCCTCATGCGCCTGAAGCGTCGATAAGTGATCCGCAAGAACCTTGCCGGCCAGAATCGTCGCCAGCGGATACAACAACAAAACCGGCAGCCCCAGGCGCTTGAACGTGGACAACGCCAATTCCCCCGGAAGCGTAAACATCAGCGCCAACATCGTCAGATGGACGGCCAGACCCATGGCGTAGAGTATCAGTATGGACGGGGCCTGAACGGAGGGTTTGAAACGATAATGCGCCCAAAGGCCGATCAGTGACGCCGAAAGAATCGTTGTGAGCCCCATGATCAATCCCGCACCGCCCATCGACACACGGCACACCATGGCGATTCCGCAGGCAATTACAGTTGCCCGCGGCCCGAAGAACAGCGCGCATAAACTCAGGATGACGGTTCGGCCATCGAAGATCAGGCCCGGGCCCATCACCAGCGGATGAAGCATGCCGATGACGGCCACCGTGCCGAACAGCACGCCTTGCAGCACAGAACCGGGCCAGGTGTTTCGCAAGAAGCGCTTGTCAAAAAACCCGGACACGACACTAAGCGCAATCAGCAAGGCCAGATTGGTGATTAAATCCAGATAAATCATGAGGCCCCCTTCTCCATCCGGGCGATTTTTTCCTTAAGCTCCCGCATCCGGATTTCGCGGTCCACAAAGACACGGTTGAGCCTTACGAGTTCTTCGTTCTTAGCCGACAGCTCTGCCGTCCTTTGCGCCACGCGCCTTTCGAGTTCTTCATTTAAGCGCGAAACTTCCCGCTCCACGCGTTTGCGGTCTGTTATATCCAGAGCAAACGCCGCCAGTTGTTGTTCCTGACCCGGCAGTTTCGCGACGACCACAAAGACATCGACAAGGGTCTTGTCCCGCCGCAGATACTGTTTTTCATAAGGCGCGCAAGTGCCCTCTCGGCGAACCTCGGCAATCGCCCGGTCATCCGCGCCCAGCCATTCGGAAGGCGTCAAAGCGCGCCAATCGATTTTCCCCGACTCGAACTCCTCCCGGGAAAAACCGATCAGGTCCAGGTAATAATCATTGGCCTCCAGAATATCGCCTTCAGCAGTCGCAGTGACGATACCGACAATATTGGCATCATGAAAGCGCCGCAGGCGCTCGTGGGCCTTTTGCAAAGCCTCTTCCGATGTTTTACGCTCGGTGATGTCGCGCGTGATGGAGAGAAGATGCGACTCGCCATCGATTTTGAGAACGGATGCGGAAACAAGTCCATAATAATATTGGCCGCTTTTATTGAGGAAACCGGCCTCCAGATTTTCAATAAAACCGTCGGCTTTAACCTTATCGATGATCCTTTGCCGGTCATCAGGCGTATTCCAGATAAACAGCTTTGCAACCTCGCTGCCTTCAACTTCTTCACGCGTGTAGCCTGTGATCGCCAGAAAGCCGTCATTGGCGGAAACCACCCGCCCATCACGCCAACGCGTGATCAGTATGGCATCGGGACTGGTCATGAACGCTTTGCGGAATTTCTCATCGCTGGCTTGCAGCGCAAGGGCGGCTTCCAGTTCACGGCGGTAAACGACATTTCTCTGGCGCTGCCACAAAACCCAACCCGCCGCCGCCGCCGCGAAAATGAGCGCACACATCATAAAAATCAAAAGCAGGAAATACTTCCGAATCGGCGCGTAAATTTCCTCCCTGTCCATCCGGGCAACCATAAACCAGGGCGAATCGGGAACAGCCCTGAGCGCCGCAACGACCGGCACGCCGCGATAATCGATCCCTTCCATGACACGCTCTTCTCCACGGGCCGCCCGGGCGGCCGGCAGATCATTTTGGTGCAGGGGGAAGCGCAGCGTAAGCGCGGTGTCTTTTTGAAATTTCAGCTCGTTTAGAAAAACCACCTCATCCCCTTCACGACGGACAAGCAGGGTTTCACCCGTAGCTGCGGGCGTCGGCCAGCGCGAAATCATCGGGTAGAGATACGTATCCGGATCGATGACCAGAGCGACGGCGCCCAGATAGAGGCCATTGTCTGTAACAGGAATCAGGATGGACAAAGAAACGGGGTGATCGGAATCTTCGCGGTGGAAATCCAAAAATACAATTTGACCGTTGCGCCGAATCTCCGGGAGGTGCTTTTGAATTTCATCACAGATGTGAAGCGATTCAAAGCCCGCAGACTGCCGGACCCGGCCTGCCGCATCGATTAAGATGACATCCCGGTAAGAATAGGCGACTTTCAATTGGCCAAGCCAGACCCGCAAACGTTTTTGGGCTGCGGGTTCGACCGGACGAACGATCGCCCGGCGCACCAGTTGGGTAAATGCGCTGTTTTTGTGCAGAACCCGGGCATCGGCCAGGCGCTCCTTTCGCCACGAAACAATCTCACTCACTTTCAGTTCCGCGATAGACTTCAGCAGATGTTCAGACTCGGTCCGGTAGCTTTTTTCATTATTTTTGTAATAGAAAAAACCGGCCGCGAGGATTCCTGCGCTCACAATAATGAATATGGCCATCAGACTGGCGGGCGGACCTCCATGCTTTTTGGGAATTAAGCTCGTGTTGAATGTCTTCGCCATTTCACCCCCTGCGGCGCTCAAAAATCTCCTCAAACAAAAAGGCGGTTTCCCGGTAAGCCTTGAGGACATCCGGATCGAAATGCTGGGGCTTGATTTTGTTGTCGCCATGATTGAAAATTCTGGTTACGGTCGCGTGATCCAGCGCCGGTTTGCCGGGACGGGCAATCCGCAGGGTGTCGTACTGATCGGCAATCATCGCGATACGGGCCTCAATGGGGATGGCGTCCCCCTTCAAACCTCTGGGGTAGCCGGATCCGTCCCATCTTTCATGATGGTTGAGTGCGATGGACTGGGCAATATGCAAACGCGGATGGGCACCGATGATTTTCGCGCCCCACAGCGTGTGCTTCCTCATTTCCACCGATTCTTCGGCCGTGAGGGGTTCTGTCTTTTTCAGGATGTGCGAAGGTGTGTAGATCTTTCCGATGTCATGCAACAGGGCCTGTACAGTGATGGTCCGCACAAAATCTTCTTTCAGGCCGAGACGCTCGGCAATGACGCCGCAGTAATCGGCCACGCGATAAACATGGTTGCCCGTTTCATCGTCGTGAGCCTCCCCTGCCCGGACCAGGGCGTGCACCACGTAGTCAAATCCTGTTTTCACTTCCCGAATCTGTAATGAAAGGAAATGGAAAAGCCGGATATGCACCACCCAATGCTCCATGAGATGCAGGTGCCGCAGGCCGACGTCGTTTATGTAATTAACCGCAAGAACGCACAGATCATGGCTCAAATAGCCGATGCCGTTGTCGATTGACATGTTTCGGGTCCGGAAGTTTCCGATGATCTGCTTCGCTTCAAGGGTTGCCTGGTCATCTATGAGAGAAAAAAGCAGCGATTTTTCAGCCGGCGGCAGAATGATGCCACCGAGAAGATTGAAATCCAGGCGTACCTTGTTGAGATCCTGAAAAGCAAATTCGTAATGCAACCAGTGCCATTGATTCACATCGGTGAGCATGCCGATCATGGCTGTTCGCGGTTTTTCGAGGACATCCGCCGTTTTCCGCACAAGCCCCCCAACCATGCTGTCCATGCCCGCCTGGAAGTCAAAGCGCAAGGGATTGAACCCGTCGGCCATCCGACGACTCAATGTCGTCAGATGGCTCATGTTTTCATAGACCTGGCTGATACTGTCGCGCTCGCTTTTGCGTTTGACCAGCATGCTGATGCGGGCCAGTAAAATGTCATGATCCAGCGGCTTGAAGAGGTAGTCGTCTGCACCCGCCTCAACACCCCGGATCATATCCTCACGGGACTTCAGGGCCGACAGCATGATCACCGATACATCCCTGTTTTGCTCTTCGGCCCGGATGAGACTGCAGACGGCAAATCCATCCATTCCCGGTAAAATGGCCCCTAAAAGAACAACATCCACATTCTGGCCCTTGAGAATATCCAGCGCCTCACGGCTGTCTCCGGTGCGAATCACCTCGTAACCGCGCGGGGACAATATGGCGTCGAGCAGCGCCAGACCGGGCGCATCGCTGTCCAGGCAGAGGATCTGCGGTCGCTGTCGGGTTAGGGAATACAATGTGTTTGCAGACGTAACCGGCATGTTTACTCCGCGGTTGACCCGGGTTTCTGTTTGAGCGGCAAAAACACGATGAAACGGCTGCCGCGGCCGAATTCACTCTCAACACGGATTCCGCCGCCGTGGAGCTCGACGAGTATCTTGGTGAGCGCCAGACCGACACCGATGCCGCTCGTTTCCCGCGAATAGGCGGATTCCAGCCTGCCGAAATTTTGAAAGAGACGGGGCAGATCTTCGTTCCTGATGCCGATTCCGGTATCCGCGACGACCACCGCCACCCCGTCGCGGCCGCCGTAATCAAGGGTCCTTTGCGCCGTGACGGTAATGTTGCCTCCGTCCGGCGTATACTTGACTGCGTTGCTCAACAGGTGGAAAAAAATGTGCCGGATTTTTTCGTCGTCCGCTTCAATGGACACATCGGCGTCGAGCGCCACTTCTACTTTCATCAATTGATTTTTTGCCGCGATCTGTCCGGCCAGAAGTGTTGTGGTTCGGGAAAGAACCTGAATAATCGAAACCTGTGACAATTCGATCTTCGCGCGACCGGATGACAAATTCGATACATCGATGATTTCAGTGAGCAGTTTGCTTAAAGTTTCACCGGCTGCGGAAATATACCGGATGAACTCCTCCTGCTTATCATTGAGCTCGCCAAACAGCCGGTCTTTTAAAACTTTTGTAAACCCGATAATGGAATTGAGCGGCGTCTGGAATTCGTGGCTGATGTTGGCCAGAAAATCGGACTTCACCCGACTGGCCGCCTCGGCTGCCATTTTGGCTTTTTCCAGATCCGCCGTGCGCTCCTGAATTCGGTGTTCGAGACTTTCCGAATATTCACGCAGCATCCGTTCGGATTCGACAATGAGCGCCTGCGCTTTTTTCTTCTCTGTCACGTCACGAATAATGCCGTGAAAGCCCGAGGGATTTCCCTGATGATCCCTGATGAGACCAACAGACAGGTTGATCGAACGTTTTTCTCCCTGCTTCGTCCTGGCCTCCATCTCCACATTTTTGATCGTCATGCCGGTTTTATAAACTGTTTTGTATAACATCACGATCTTATCAGCGTCTTCTTTGTTGAGGAGATCACGGAAAGAGGTTTTTTGGATTTCTTCAGGGGGTGCGCCCAGCAAATTCGCATAGGCGGCGTTGGCGTAAACAAATTGCCCGTTTAAATCGTTTTCAAAATAGGGATCGGGAATCGTTTCAATAATCGTGCGGGATCTTTCCTCGCTGGCTCTGAGCGCTTCTTCCATTCTCTTGCGTTCGGTGATATCGCGCGAGAGGCCTCTAAAACCGATCGGATTGCCCTCGGCGTCTCGCATTAACGAAATCGACATTTCGAAAACAACCCGACTACCGTCTTTCTGAACGGCATCATATTGATAAGCATGACAGGGCTGCCCGAATGTAAATATTTCATGGAACTTTTTGAACGTTTTATCGGCGTTTTCGGCATCCTGAAGGTCGCGGTAGGACAGGTTCAGCATTTCATTTCGTGAATAACCGAGCTTTTCGCAAACCTTGTCATTGACAAATGTCGTGAGACCACGCAGGTCGGTTTCAAAGTAGGCTTCCCCGATACTTTCGATGATGCTGAAGTATCGGGCCTCGCTCTGCAGTAACGCTTCCTCCGTCCACCGGCGCTCGGTCACGTCGCGGGCAAGCCCCCTGAAACCGACGGGCCGGCCCTCCGGATTCATAATCAGGGTGCCGGAAACTTCCACAAATTTTTTGGGCCCGTTTTTTGAAAGAAAAGGGACTTCCAGACCCTTCACGCGCTCCCCGGTCTTGAAGAGTTGCTCGTAAAAAAACAATAATTTCTTGGCGGTTTCTTCATCCACCTTGTCGCGGAAGTTGGTTCCGATCAGCTCCGAAGGTGTGTAGCCGATAATTCTGGCCGCAGCTTCGCTCACAAAGGTGAAATTGCCTGCAAGATCGAGCTCAACGTAACCCTCATCGATTTCATCCAGGACCCTGCCGTAGCGATCCTCTGATAAAAACAGGCTTTCCTGAATACTGTGATGCCGGCTGATATCCATGACCGTGCCTAACGTCGCGCGCGATCCTTCATATTCATACGGATTCACCGTCTCCAGAAAGCGGACCATTTCACTGTTTTTCTTGATAAAACGGTACACATAGGTATCGAGACTGTTCTTTTTCAGGCTTCGGATGGCGTTCTTTTTTGTCTTTTCACGATCTTCGGGGTGCACATGATCCAGAAGCGTCCCGCCGATGAGTTCAGCCGCCTTGAACCCCGTCAACTTTTCAAACAAAGGATTCACCCAGACGAATCTGCCTTTCTGCGCAAGGTAAATGCCCGCCCCGATTCCATTCAACACTCCCCGGGTCACCCCGGACAAGGTTTCGGAAGCGGTGCGCTGCGGTACCCTCGTCTGCCCGGGACCGACGGAAGGCCTCTGGACTTTTCCGGGTGATACGCGTGCGGCGGCCCCGGCAGATGGCTTGCCCGCAACTTTCTTCTGTGCCGACTTTCCTTGCCTCGTCATAGCTTTGCTGTCCCCTTATTTTGATTCAATGGATGTTATTGTAATCTACCAGATTTATCGGATGGATGAAACAAAATGTTTAGAGAATGCCCGAAAAGAAGGTGGATGAAATGCAGTGTGCAGCAGGCTTATCTGACGGTATCGGGCGGCGCTGCCAGATCAAAGCGCAAAACGTAGGAGTTTGCTTCAAGAGACTGACTCGGCTTGACCGCGCATTTGCCAAAAACTTTCAGCATGGCTTCGTTTCGAGGCAGGACGAAGGCAACAAGCCTGGCAATCCCCCGATCCTGCGCGATTTTAATCAGATAATCACAAAGAAATGTCGCAATGCCTTTTCCATGAAACTCTTCATCCACGATGAAGGCGATTTCATAAGCGTCCGTCTTTTTATCATAGGCATAACGGGCCTCGGCAATGATTCTTTCGTTACGGCCTTTTTCTACAATGGCCACCACGGACAAAATGTCCTGATAGTCAATATTCACGTAGGACTGCATTTCCTGATGGGGCATCACGGGCTTTGGTGCAAAATACCGGAAATATTTCGACTCGTCGGAAAAGTTGTAAAACAACCGCCGCATCCTGTCTTCATCGGACGGTTTGATCGGGCGGATTTTAATCTCCAGCCCGTCGCGAAGGGTTTTACGCGTCTCCAGCAGGGCCGGATAATTGGCCGCATGACAGGCCACATAAATCTGATCGGAATAGACATAATTGAGCGCCTTGGCCTGTTCGAGCAAAGCCTCCCGGTGATCCGGATGCGCGATGTCGATCATGGCGATGGTGCGTTCACGGATGGATTTCCCGAAGAGATTCGCCACACCGTATTCCGTGACGATGTATTTCACGACGCCCAGCGTGCTGTGAGGGCTGTCGGTGTCGCAGTCATGCCGGATCACGATATTGCTTCTGCCCTGCTTATCGAGCGAATTGAGCGCCACGATCGCCTTGCCTTTTTTGGAAATGGTCGCGGCCACGGCAAAATTGAGCTTGCTTTCATAACCGGTCAGCAGGTTGTCGCCGGAATGAAAAATGACCGATTCACCGGATATATCGATTTTCTTGACGTTCACGATACCAATGAGGCTTTTAATCCGCCTTACCACAAAGGGGTTGCTCAGCCGGGCAATCGGATAAAATTCAAAAACGGGATTCCGGTCGACATAGTCGTACAAAGCCTTGCTGCCGTAACAGTAACTCGCGGTGATGAGGCCTCCGTTATAGCGGCTGCGGTCCAGGGAAACGGCGCCTGACTTGATCAGGTCGATCGCCCAATCGGAGACGACATGCGTCAGAATACCGAGATTTTTCTTGTTTTTCAAATGGTCTGCGACCGCGCTGAAAATTTTCCCCACATGCAGAACCACCGTCGCGCCATCTTCGATCAGGTTGGCGATATTCCATCCGATGCGGCCTACGATCTCGTCATAGGGCTTGTTTTCACGCTCGATGAGCGGCAGATCGCTTTCGACAATATAGTTGATGCTGCTGATGTGAATCGCCGTTTCGCCTTGCGTGACCGGCATATTCGGGTTAATTTCGGCAATGACCAGTTGCGCCTGCTTGATGACGATATTGGCCACATCCACCGAAACGCCCAGCGACACAAATCCCTTGTCGTCGGGCACGGAGGTCTGCACAATCGCGACGTCCACCGCCACGGCGCCGCTTAAGAAAATATAGGGCAGTTCCATGAGATTGGCGGGAATGAAATCGATTTTCCCTTCCTGGATTTCCTTGCTGATACTTTCGCCGATATTAAACGTCTTGAGACGGTATTGCCGGGCATTGGCATGCGACAGGTAGCCGCCCAGCGTAATGAGTTGAATGATTTCCAGGTCGCGGATATTACGAGCCTCGGATGTGGCGATGGCCCCCAGAACCTTCCCGGGTGTCGCCACACCGCTGGAGACAAAAATTTTCTGTCCGGGTCTGATTTTCTCCAATACATCGGCGGTACCAATTACTTTAGATCGGTAGTCGATCTGATCGGTCATCTTGCTTTTTCCCATGATCACAGCCTTTGGATTAGGGTATCTTTCGCAATGCGAGGTAAGATAGAATATTTCGCTGAAATAATCAAATCATCATTGTGAAATCATCCGGGTATTTTAACCACTGACCCGCAAAAGCGACGCGGGGCAGGCTTTGATTTTTCGGAAGCAAAGGCCTGGAGTATCTGCTTGACAAGTGTCGCACAACATCATTATAGAGGAACGGAATGTGAACAATGTGTTTCAAGGGTCATGACCCGTAGAATTAAAAAAGGAAGGGTATTCGTGAAAAAATTTAAGAAAATTCTTGTTGCCAACCGCGGCGAAATCGCCTTGAGAATTATCCGCACGGTAAACGAAATGGGGATCGATACGGTCGCCGTGTATGAAAAGCCGGACAGCGAAGCCTATTTTTTAAGGTTCGCCGATCAGGCCATTCTCATCGGAGACGGACCGCGCAAGGACTACCTCAACATTGATAAAATTATCTGGGCGGCGCAAAAAGCCGACGCGGACGCCATCCACCCCGGCTATGGATTTCTGTCGGAAAACCCTGCCTTTTCCGCCGCATGTGAGGACGCGGGCATTGCCTTCATCGGTCCACCCCCCAAGGTGATTCGTGACCTGGGAAATAAAGTGGTCGCGCGCGACATCATGCGGAAAGCCGACATCCCCTTCATTCCGGGAACGGACACACTTCCCGCGGGAGAGGAGGGCCTGAACATGGCCATCCGCTTCGGCGCGGAAAAAGGATACCCGATCATGCTCAAAGCCTCCGCGGGCGGGGGAGGGCGCGGCATTCGAAAAATCACCGGCGAGCAGGAACTCCGCACGCAGCTGCCTCAGGCACGCTCGGAGGCAGCCGCCGCTTTCGGCGACGACAGTGTCTATATCGAAAAGTGCGTGGAATCGC
This sequence comes from Syntrophaceae bacterium UBA2280, assembly GCA_002347685.1. Taxonomy (GTDB): domain Bacteria; phylum Desulfobacterota; class Syntrophia; order Syntrophales; family Smithellaceae; genus UBA8904. The sequence continues at coordinate 99,733 of DDWS01000059.1, read as the reverse complement.
CGCGTCATGTCGAGGTTCAGATTTTGGCCGACGTTTACGGCCATGTCATGCATCTGGGCACACGGGACTGCTCCATCCAGCGGCGACACCAGAAACTGCTTGAAATCGCGCCTGCCGATCTGCCGCCTGACGTGCTCGAGGCGATTCATCAGACGGCCATCCGGGCGGCGCGTGAGGCAGGCTATGTCAACGCCGGAACCGTGGAGTTCCTGGTTGATCCGAAGACAAACGAATTTTGGTTTATGGAAGTCAACACGCGCCTTCAGGTGGAACACACCGTAACGGAAATCCTCACGGGCATTGACATCATCCGTCAGCAGATTCTGCTGGCCGAAGGAGGCCGGCTGGAAATTCCCGAAGAACGCGTCCGCCTGGTCGGAAAGGCCATCCAGGTGCGCATCAACGCGGAAGATCCCAAAAACAATTTCATGCCCGAAGGCGGCAAGCGCGTGGAAGTGTATCAGTCACCCGGCGGACCGGAAATCCGCCTCGACGGGATTGTTTACCAGGGCTACAAAATCCCCACGGATTATGATTCACTCCTGGTAAAGCTCACCGTTCGCGGGTACTCCTGGAATCAGACGATACAGCGTCTCAAGCGTGCGCTACGGGATTTTTTGATCGTCGGCCCGAAAACAACCATTCCTTTTTATCTGGCCTTGTGCGACGAACCGGATTTTCGCGAAGGAATATTTACCACCGATTATCTCGACGCCCATCCCGGATTGTTCGATTATCCCGACACAGAGCGGGAGATCGCCAAGCTGTCAAAATTGATCGCGGAAATCCATTCGCGGAAAACGAACCCTTATGCCTATTAGCAGGCATCCATAAACGCCACGAGGAGAACATCTGTCATGAAAGTTTTGCCGGAAGGACGAATTACCCCCCGGGAACTCAAAAATTCCGGGGTTAAACATATCCTTGATAAAATTCGCACGACAAAAGGCTACTACCTGACCAACACGGAGAGAGACCTTTCGCAGTCGGATTTTAAAAACCGGATCATGCCGCACACCCAGATTCTGGTCGCGCCCGAACGCAACGCGGCCGGGTTCTTTTCGCTGGAAATCACCGGCGGCGCGTCCGTGCATGTCGATATGCTGCGCAAGCAGATGAATCCCTTAGAAAAGCTCGAGGTGCTCAGCGGATATATGCCCGACACGCTGTTCCAGACGCTGTGCCGCGGGATCAACCTCTTCGGCTACCGCCCCTACCCGGAAAACGTCATCCGCCTGACCGTGGAGGCATTTGCCCGATATGTACATGTCTGGCGCGTTTTTGATTTCCTAAACTACATCCCCAATATGGTCCCGGTGTATGAAGAAGTTAAAAAAGCCGGGCGCATTCTGGAGGCGGCGGTCTGCTTTTCCACCGGGCCGGAACATACGAACAAATTCTACGTAAAAAAAGTCGGTGAAATTCTCAACGTGACCGGACCGGACATTCTTCTGGCCATCAAAAATCACGGGGGCCTCGGCTCACCTAAGCGCATCGGAGAGCTCGTCCGGGCGATTATACAGAAGTATCCCGACGTGCTGATTCATTACCACGGCCACAACACCGACGGCAATGAAATCGGACGCATCGTCGCCGCCGTGCAAAACGGTGCGAAGATCGTGGACGCGAGCGATCACGCGCTCACCGGCTTCTATGGCCCGCCGCCGCTGCTCACCGTGGTCAACACCCTTGAAGACTACGGCCATGAGGCCATTGGCCTGGACAAACAGGCGATCATTGAAACCTCCAACAAGCTGCGGCATGAACGCCCCTATTACCGGGATTTCGAATCGCAGTTCTTCGGATTCGACCCGACGGTGCAAACCCACAAACTGCCGGGCGGCGCGACAGGCTCCAGTTTCGAGCAGGCCCTCAAGGGAGGCTTTCTGGACCGCATGCCGGAAATTCTCCAAAACGAACTGCCGAGAGTCCAGGTGGAACTGGGCAATTTCTGGAGCGTCACGCCGGGATCGCAGATTCTGTGGACCACCGCTGCCAACAATGTGACCAAGGGCGCGCGCTACAAGGACGCCAGCGATGATCTGAAGAATTTGCTGCTGGAGCGATACGGCAAATTTCCGTTTTACCGCCCCGCCGACGATATCTATGAAGCCGTTTTCGGCAGGGACTGGAAGAAAATCCTGAAAAATGAGGGCGGATACCAGAAGATCGAGGATATTGATCTTGCGATCGAAAAACGGATGCTGGAACGTTCTTTGGGCCGTGAGGCCACGGACGACGAATTGGTCTTGTATCTGCAGCATCCCAACGATGCGTTGAGTTTCCTTAAATTTGAAGAGAAGTTCGGGAAGACCTGGGTGCTGCCGCCGAGCGTCTGGCTCAGACGCGGAGGTTTCAGTTTCGGTGAGAAATTTGAATTCCCGGACGCCTACGGAAAACACCATACGATTGAAATCGGACCTCAACGGCGCACCAAGGACGGCTCTTACCTGACCATCCTGGGCGTGGATTATCACCCGGAACCAATCCTGACGCTTGCCGATGACGAAGGTCAAGACAAGATCAAGGCTAAAGTTGCGCTCACGGCGAAGGAAATCGAAGCGCTCGCCCGTGTGGGCGACATTCGTGCATCCATCAAGGGACTGGTCAACCAGGTGCCGGTGGCTGTCGGCGACCTGGTGAGCGAAGGCGATGTTCTGGCGGTCCTCGAAGCCATGAAAATGTTGACCAACATTACAGCCGAAGTCAGCGGAAGGATATCGGAAATCTATGTCTCACCCGGTTCATCCGTGGATGCCGGAGATAAACTCATCCTGATCGATCCGGAAGGGTAAACAGGCTCAAGCCGGACAACTCTCAAGCGGCAAGAGCCAATAATTGCTTTAAAATGAATGACTTAAAATCACAACCCCAGATGATCAGCCATGAGCTTTAGCAGCTACCGCTATCTGATCTTCATCGTCCTGGGCGCCGCCTACCTCCTTGTTTTCTTTCACCGGCTGGCGCCGGCGGTTGTCGCAGTGGATATGATGACAGATCTGAAAACCGGCGGTGTACTGATGGGCGTTCTGGCCTCCGCGTATTTCTATCCCTACGCGCTGATGCAGATACCGGCGGGACTTTTATCCGATTCCTGGGGGCCAAGGCGATCGATCGTTCTTTTCTTTGTCTTTGGCGCGGCGGGTTCCATCGGGCTTGGCCTGGCGCAAACCGTCAGCATGGCCATTGCCGCACGCGTTCTCGTGGGATTGGGCGCGGCAATGGTTTTTATTCCAACCCTTAAAATTCTAACGCACTGGTTTGAATCGGAAAAATTCTCCCGGATGAGCGGTCTTTTGATGTCGCTGGGCGGCGTGGGAGCCTTCACCGCCTCGACGCCGCTGGCGCTGCTGAGCGACGCGATCACCTGGCGCGGTAGCATGATTGTCATCGGTATTTTGACCCTGGTCGTTGCCGGTCTGATCTGGTTGATTGTTCGAGACCGTCCCGAAGATGCCGGCTATGCTCCTCTCTATGACTGCAAGGAGACGGACTGCAGCCCGAACAGAATCGGTATGCTGGCCGGCATCTGGCTGGTGATCCGGTCGGCCCGCTTCTGGCCCACGGCACTTTGCAATTTTTTTGGCGCGCTGGTGATGTTGAGTATCAACGGCCTGTGGGGCGGCCCTTTTCTTATTCATGTCTATGACATGACACGGGCCCAGGCAGGTGGTGTTCTTTCCATGATGGCCATCGGACTGATTCTGGGCGCGCCGACCATGAGCTGGCTTTCCAATCGGGTGTTGCAATCCAGGAAAAAGGTTTTAGTCTTAACTCAGGCCTGCGCCTGTTGCGCCTTTGTGCCGATGGCGTTTTTCACGGGTGGTTTTCCGATCCCGCTTCTTTATCTATGGTTTTTCTTTTTGAGTTTCTGCCTGTCGAGCATGGTCGTCGTCGGCTATTCCGCGATCAAGGATTCTTTCCCCCTTCAGATTTCCGGCACCGCCACCGGCATCCTGAATATCTTTCCGTTCGCCGGCGCGGCACTGGGTCAGCCACTCATCGGCTGGTATCTGGACCGTATCGGCCCTCATGGCGGCCCGTATACAACGGACGCCTATTCGACGGCGTTCAAAGTGTGCCTCCTGTCGCTTATGGCCGCGGTGCTTTTCTCCACACGGGTGAAAGAAACATTTCCAAGGCGTGAAAAGGAAGACTGACGGGAAGCATTTTTCACAGATGATAATAATTAACACCCATGCTGCTTAAATTAAAAATCCGGCGGCCTGCTTTTTTCAAGTCTGCCGCCGGATCTTCAAATGTCTTAGTCTGTAGCTTCCGGCCAAAAGCTGTATTTCTTACATTTTCGCTGCCGCGTTTTGGATCGCCTTGCGGATGGTGTCGAGCCGTTCAGGGCTCATTTTTACGGAAATACCCATCACCAGCGTCCGCCCTAAAATGTCTTCCGCGTAGGGAATGTTATCTTTCGAATAGACGACCTTGCCCTTGTAGGACGGATCGGTAAACGGGCGCTTTTTTGAATTGGCGGTGGAAAACGCCAGGAAATGCTCCCAGTTGGGAACATAGTGCCACAGGTTATTTTTGTAGCAGGTGGTATCGACGCCTTCGGCGGCAAGCAGTTTCTGAAATTTCAGCGCCACGGCCTCCTGCGGCAGGTTGAATGCCAGAAACGTCGCGGAATCACCTTGTGCGTCCGGCTTGGCGCGGAATCCCACACCCGGCACCAGGGCCAGCGCGTCCATGATCGTCTTTTTATTCTTTCTTTGCTCTCCGATGAGGTAATCGAGTTTGCGAAGCTGCGCCAGGCCCAGTGCACCTTGCAGTTCGTTCATCCGGTAGTTGAAACCGAGAATGGTTCTGCCTTCAAGTGCGCGGCCGACGTTGGGATTGTGATCGTGGCCGTGATCGGAATACCACTCCGATCTGAGATAGAGATCACGGTTGTTGGAGATCACCATCCCGCCTTCGCCGGTTGTAACCGTTTTCACATAATCAAAACTGAAGGTACCCATGTCGCCGAAGCTGCCCAGCTTTTTGCCTTTAAAGCTCGCGCCGCAGCCCTGAGCGTTGTCTTCCAGAACCAGAAGATTGTTCTTGCGGGCGATCTCGACGATCTGGTCGATGTTGGCACCCGAACCGCACATGTGGACGGGAATCACCGCCTTGGTGTACGGTGTTTTTTTCTTTTCGATTTCTTTTGGATCCAGATTCAGCGTGTCATCAATATCCACCATGATCGGGATGGCGCCGACTTCCAGCACCGCTTCGTAGGTGGCCAGAAACGTAAAGGCCGGCACCAGCACATCGTCGCCGGGACCGACATCCATCGCTTCAAGCGCGACTTTGAGCGCCGCCGAACCGGACGTCACGCCCAGCGCAAAACCCACGCCGCAATACTTTGCAAAGTCCTCTTCAAATTGCCGGACTTTGTAGACGCCTTTTCTTTCCTTGTCGAATCCGTATCGCATCAGGATGCCCGTTTCGAGCACATCCATCACTTCTTTGATTTCTTCCTTACCGATCAGTTCCGCTCCTGCCATGGTGAATTCATCCTTTCTTTCTTAAAATGCCTGCGCGTAAATCGCGATCATGTCTTCTTTGGTCATCTTGCGGGGATTGTTCTCCAGCGGCCTTGCGACCGTCATCGCCACATCCGCCAGCGCCGCAAAATCTTCCTGCTTCACGCCGAAATCCTGAATCGAGGCTTCGATGCCGCAGTCTTCAATCAGGGATTCGACTGCGTCCACAGCCAGGTACGCGGCTTCCCGATCGGGCAGCCCGTCGATACATTCACCCATGGCCTCTGCAATATCCGCGAATTTTTCCAGGGCACCCGGCAGGTTAAACGCCATGACCGGCGGCAGCATGATCGTATTGGCCAGGCCGTGACCCACGCCGTATTTGCCGCCCAGCGGGTAGGAAAGTGAATGCACGGCGGTCACACCCGCGTTGGCCAGGCCGATCCCAGCATACAGGCTGCCCAGGAGCATCCTTTCGCGCGCGGCAATATTCCGGCCGTCGTGCACGCAGGTGCGCAGATTTTCGGCGATGAGTGCAATCGCTTCGAGTGAAAACATTTCGCTCATCGGATTGGCGTTGATGGATGTGTAGGATTCAATGGCATGGCACAAGGCGTCGAGGCCTGTCTGCGCCGTGGGCGCGGGCGGCAGGCTGAGCGTCAGTTCCGGATCCAGCAGAGCCAGCTCGGGATAAAGATGCGGACTGTTCATGCCTTCTTTCTTCTGGAGGTTCTTGCGGACGAAAACGGCGGTGAAGGTAACTTCGCTACCGGTGCCGGCCGTGGTGGGAATCATGATTTTAGGCAGACCGGGCTTCGGAACTTTGTTGAGCCCGAGAAAATCCACCGCCTTGCCTTTGTTGGCGGCAATCACGGCGATGGCCTTGGCCACGTCCATCGCGGAGCCGCCGCCGACACCGATCACGATGTCGCATTTCTTTTTCTGTGCCAGTGCCGCACCGTCATCCGCAAGCTCGATGCGGGGTTCCGGCTCCACCTTGTTAAAAACGACAAACTTGAAGCCTTCGGAAGCCAGCAGGCCGGTGATTTTTTCCTGCAGGCCTGTTTTCGCCAGGTTTTGATCCATCACGATCAGCGGATTTTTCCCGCCCAGATCCCGGATGTGACCGGGCAGCTCTAAAAGCGATCCGTTGCCGAAAACAATCTTTTTAGCGCCGGTAAAAGCAAATGTTTTTCTCATATTGAATAAGACCTCCGTTCGTTTGGGTTATAAAAAAGGGTTAGGTGTCATGAATATTTTACCTGTTGGCTCCGGATTCCAGACCCTTGGTAACAGGGCCGCCTGCGGACGGTTTGAACTGCAAATCTTTATTAAAGTCAAGTCTTTTTGTTTTTTATCGACCACTGAATTTTGCGGCTGATGCCGCGGATAATTTTCACTTCCCGCGACAGGAGGCCTCCCCGGGAAAAAAAACGCCGCAGATCCGTCATCCAGTATTCGGGGTTTTCCGGATTCAAAAATCCGATGTCCGCCAGAAGGGTCCTGATCTGAGCGTACATGCCTTCCAGCTCAGAAGACAATGCCAGCTTCGGAGACGCCTCAGTCGGGGACGCAGCCGCGGAAGACGCAGTGAAAATTTCGTAGCACACAATCATCACGGCATGGGAAAGATTGAGCGATTTGAATTCGCGCGACGTCGGAATGGTCACTACCGCATGGCAAAAACGCAGCTGCTCATTGGCCAGTCCCTTGTCCTCGGGGCCGAACAACAGCGCAACTTTGTTTTTTTGCGATAAATCGGCAATCCGGTCGGCAACCACACGCGGCGATAGAAAAGGGCCCCGGGCCTTGCCCATGCGGGAGGTCGTGCCAACAATATATTGAAAATCGTGAAGTGCCTCATCGATGGAAGACACATACCGGATTTGATCGAGTACATCCGCCGCCAGGTGCGTGGATCGCTGCTCCATTGCTTCGCGGTCGTAATCCGCCTGCCCCACCACGACGATATTACCTATGCCCATATTCTTTGCGGCACGGGCCACGGAACCGATATTGCCCGCGTATTTCGGCTTATATAAAACAATGCTGATATTTTTTGTTTTCGCTTTCAACGCAGAATGCCCATCTCTTCCCAAAGTATACCAACCTTATAAAACCGTGCGGGAAGAAATGCACGCAAAAATTAATCTTCCGGATACGAAAATTGCACCAGGATAGAGACAATGTGCCGCATTCGTCCCTAAGCAGACCCGGCCTGTTGACAATCTGGATGGAATAATGGCTGAGAGTTGCCAATAGGTTATATTCCACAAAAGGCCGTATATTTATCATCGGCTCGGCAATTGAACTTCGAAATAAAGATTTTCTTGACAATGATGACATGGACATATAATTAGTTCACACAAACTAAATAGAGGGTCGTGAAATGCAGTACAATTTAGTGGAGCTTATCGAAATCATCACCAAAATCATTGGCGACCGGGAACTGCAGCTTGTCCGAGAATACGAGCAGGAAGGCTTTACAGTCCGTCAAATGGAGTACCTTGATGCGATTCACAAACTCGGCAATCCCAATCTGGGAGAAATCGCCAGGATGTTAAATATAAGCAAACCGTCCATTACCGCCATTGTAGATAAACTCGCCTCCAAAGGGTTCATTCAGAAATGCCAATCCGACGAAGACAGGCGCTCGTTTCATGTGCATCTGAGCGCTAAAGGACAAAAACTCGCTGACATGCACAACGAGACGCATCATCGGATAGCGGATCTGTTCAGAAACAATCTCAACAGCAAGGATCTGAACACTCTGGTGGCGATTTTGAATAAGGTGGTTTCAAAAGTTTAAAATATTTATCAGTTTCACAAAGAGAGGCATCCGGTCCGGATACGTGCGACACGCAGAAGAGAGGTTCATAAAATGCGGGGGAAGTTAAGTGGCAGGCTGGCTTATATTGAAGGGTGGCTCTCCATTGCCATCAACACCATTCTTTTCGGCTTGAAATACTGGGCAGGGGTAACCACAGGATCTGTGGCCATCATTGCGGATGCCTGGCACACCCTGTCTGATTCCTTAACATCCGTCATGGTCCTGGTCGGCGCAAAAATTTCTCAAAAGCCCGCGGATAAAGAGCATCCCTTCGGGCATGGCCGCGCGGAACTGATCGCCGCTGTCATTATCGGCGGGCTTTTGGCCGCCGTGGCCGTGAATTTCTTCGCTGAAGCCGTCATGAAATTCAAAAACAAGGAGACCGCGCAATACAATATGTTTGCGGTTGTTGTTTTTATCGCGTCTGTCTTCTTGAAAGAAGGCCTGGCACAGTTCTCGGGTTGGGCGTCAAAAAAGACAGGCATGCTTTGCCTGAAGGCCGATGCCTGGCACCATCGAAGCGACGCCATCGCATCGGCGGTGATTCTCGCCGGTATCTTCGCGGGAACATATTTTTGGTGGGTTGACGCTGTTTTGGGCATGGTCGTCTCAGGACTCATTTTGCACGCCGCATACCGCATCATAAAAGAAGCATCCGATCCCATATTGGGCCGCAAGCCCGATGAAGATGTAAAGCAGGCCATCTTGCAAATCATAACGGAGAAAACGGGTAAAAACTCTGATGCGCACCATTTCCAAATTCATGACTACGGCCATCATGTTGAATGCACTTTTCACATCAGGCTGTCAGGCAGCCTGTCACTGAAAGAGGCGCATACGATCGCGGATGACATAGAAAATGAAATAAAAATCAGAACGGACATCCATGCAACCATACACCTTGAATGTGACAAAGAGCCGTTGAATCAAAACAGAAAACACCCGGATTCATAATAGATCAAGCATGCAAGGGCATGAGCGGATGGTATGAAAGACAAAAAGAGAATTTTATTTTATGGAGCCGGGGTTATCGGCAGCATCTGCTCGCTGGAATAGGGACTCCAGCGATTGATGAAGGATATCCATTCATCTGAACAAACAACAAGATGGGTGAAAATGATTTATTTTGCAATCAATTCGCGTTTCTTCATCATGATCAGCACGGCACAAATAGCGCCTTCGGTCATGCCGGGGATGCGTTCCATCTGGCCGATGGTAGCAGGCAAAATGCGAGCGAGCTTGGCCTGCAGTTCGCTCGACAGACCGGGGACGCTGGAATAATCAAAATCCGCCGGAACTTTCTTTTTTTCCTGATCCTTCAATTTCCGGGTCGCTTCGAACTGACGTTTGATGTAGCCTTCATACTTGATCTCGATTTCAATCTGCTTTTTCACAAAGGGATCGCTTTCGGACCGGCAATCCGGAAACCCGGACAGATCGTCATAAGCGATTTCATGCCTTTTCAAAAGGCCATAGAGGTTTGTCGCCTGCGTGATCGGCGGCGACGAAAGCGCGGTCAGCCTTTCATTGATTTCCAACGATGGCCTGACCGATACGGATTTCAGATGGGCAATGCCCTGTTCGATCCGGTGCATCTTACCTTGAAGATCGGTATAATGCGCGCGGTCGATCAACCCGAGGTCGCAGCCCTTACCCATCAGGCGGATCACCGCATTGTCCTCGCGCAAAATCAGCCTGTATTCGGCACGCGAGGTAAACATGCGGTAGGGTTCATCTACCCCTCGCGTGACCAGGTCATCGATCATCACAGCCATGAAAGCCTCCGAGCGATCCAGCAAAAAAGGAGGCGCGCCCTGCACGGCGCGGACGGCATTGATTCCCGCCCATAAACCCTGTGCCGCCGCTTCTTCATATCCCGATGTGCCGTTGATCTGGCCTGCCAGATATAAACCGGAAATGAGTTTTGTCTCCAGGGTCATCTTAAGCTGGCTGGGCTGAACAAAATCGTATTCGATGGCGTAGGCAGGCCGCATAATCTCGGCCTGTTCCAGGCCTCTGACACTGTGAACGATTTGATACTGCAATGCCAAAGGCAGACAATTACCTAAACCCTTGGCGTAAACTTCCTGCGTGTCGAGGCCTTCATGCTCCAGCACCACCGGGTGACTCTGGCGATCGCCAAAGCGCATGACCTTGTCTTCCAGAGACGGGCAGTAGCGGGCGCTGACGCCCCTGATCACGCCCGCGTAAAGGGGCGAGTGCTGAATATTGTCCCGAATGACACGATGCGTTTCAGCAGACGTTGCAGAAAAATAAGACGGCAGCCTTTCGTCGCGCAGCGCCTGGGTGGTAAAGGAAAAAGGCTCTGGTGAAGGATCGCTGTCCTGGCGTTCCAAAACGCTAAAATCAATGGTTGAGGCCTTCAATCTGGGCGGCGTTCCGGTTTTCATCCGGCCCACTTCAAAGCCCAGGGCTTTGAGCTGATTGGCCAGACCCACACAAGCCAGTTCGCCCGCGCGTCCCGAAGGAGTCTGTGACGTGCCGATATGCACCAGGCCGTTTAAAAAAGTCCCGGTTGTGATAACCACTTTTTTTGCGCTGTAAAAATGGCCGCTGGCGTCTTTTGCGGCGATGACTTTGCCGTCTTCAATCACGAGGCTTTCCACCATCGCCTGACGGATATGCAGATTTTGCTGATTTTCCACGACGGCTTTCATGGCCAGACGGTAGAGCTGCTTGTCGCACTGCATACGCGAGGACTGAACGGCCGGCCCCTTTGAGGCGTTAAGCAGACGAAAATGCACGGCGGTTCTATCCGTAATTTTACCCATCTCACCGCCGAGCGCATCGATTTCCTTGACGAGCTGGCCTTTCGCCAGCCCCCCGATGGCCGGATTGCAGGACATCAAGGCAATGGAATCCAGATTAATATTGAACAGCAGCGTCTTTGCGCCCATGCGCGCCGCGGCCAGTGCTGCCTCGCAGCCTGCATGTCCGGCACCGATCACCAGAATATCGTATTGATCCGACAATTTATTTTCTCCAAAATCAAAAGCTTGCGATTGCTTTAAATTAATAGTATTCCGGCAAAAAACACAACACAAAAAAGAGGCAACCCTTGGCCAAACCGGATTTCTGGAAAAACAGCAAGCGCTATTATGATCTGAAAAGCTACTGGCGCAACCGGTTCGGCTGCGACGTCCGCAAACTGGCGATTGATGCAGGCTTTACCTGTCCCAACCGTGACGGACATGTTGCGTCAGGCGGATGTGTCTATTGCGATGGTCGGGGATCAAAGCTCCGCCAACAGAGAATTCTTCCCTCCGTGACTGATCAGATCGCAACCGGCAAACAATATTACGCGCCGTCCGCATCCAGGTTTATTGCTTATTTTCAAACCTTTACCAACACCTATGCGCCGGTGGACACATTGCGGGCGCTCTATGATGAAGCGCTGGCACAGGAGGATGTCATCGGCCTTTCCATCGGAACAAGGCCGGACTGTCTTGGACCTGATGTCGTTTCCCTGCTGGCCGGCTACACCGGAAAATATCATGTCTGGGTCGAACTGGGTTTGCAGTCGGTTCACGATAAAACCCTGCAGTTCATCAACCGGGGGCATAATTATCAGCAGTTTCTGGATTCGGTCCATACGCTCGCAAGACGGGGTCTGAACATTTGTGTACACATCATTATCGGATTACCGGGTGAAAGTGACGAAGATGTGCGGTCAACGGCCAGAGCTTTGGCCGCTTTACCGGTAAACGGCATTAAAATTCATTCCCTGTTAGCCCTTGACGGCACGCCCATGGGAGATATGTACAAGCAAGGCTCCATCCATCTGATTTCAAAAGAGAAATATGTTTCTTTAACCGCCGATGTTTTGGAGCTTCTGCCGCCGGAGATGGTCATCGAGCGCCTCACCGCCGACGGCTATCGCGATATCTTTCTGGCCCCCGACTGGGCCAGAAACAAACTCGATGTACTCAATTCGATTAATAAAGAGCTGGAAAGACGTGACTCGTATCAAGGCCGGAAGAATCCGTCGCAGGGGGCGGTTTTTTCACAGGCACAGACTGATCAGCCCATCCGGCCAAAGGATCATAAAGGGTGAAAAAGATGTATTGGCGCTTGAGCACAAATCTTGCTATTAACCCGAAAGAAACGAAGGAAGCCCTTTCTTCAGGCTGTGAATGGAAACGATGATCGCAATCATTAATTATAACGCAGGTAATATCACGAGCGTGGCCCGGGCGCTTCAGAATATCGGGCAGAAATTTGTCATCACAGATGACATAAAAAAGCTCGAGGCGGCATCGCACGTGATTTTCCCCGGTGTCGGCGCGGCGGGCGAGGCGATGGACCATCTGCAGCGAAAAAAACTTGATGTATGGCTGAGGCAATGTTTTCATTCAGGAAAACCAATCATGGGCATCTGTCTGGGCACACAGATCATCCTGGATTCCTCCGAGGAAAACGCCACGACCTGCATCGGGCTTGTCGCCGGTTCGACGCAACGCTTTCCCGAACGTCTATCCGCAGCCGGACAGGTTTTGAAAATCCCGCACATGGGCTGGAACAGCGTCACTTTTAAATACGAGCATCCTGTTTTTGCCGGTCTCGATCGTCAAGCGGAATATTACTTTGTCCACTCCTATTATCCGTCTCCGTCCGACAACACGGTGGTTTTAGGAATCACCGACTATGGCATCCCTTTCTGCTCGGTGCTGGCAGTCAACAATCTGGTCGCCATGCAGTTCCACCCGGAAAAAAGCGGCAGGCCGGGGCTTCAAATTCTGAAAAATTTCTGCGCATGGAGGGGAAAATGATCTCAAAACGTATTATCCCCTGCCTGGATGTCCGCGCGGGCAAACTGACCAAGGGCATCAAATTCCAGGGTAATGTGGATATCGGCGATCCGGTGGAAGCCGCCCGCGAATACTACGAGCAGGGGGCCGACGAAATTGTATTCTATGACATTACCGCATCGTCCGATAAACGCGATATCATGATCGATGTGGTAAGGCGTGTGGCGGAAACCATTTTCATCCCCTTTTCCGTGGGCGGCGGCATCCGCAATCTCGACGACATGCGTCGCGTCATCGGGGCGGGGGCGGAAAAAGTCAGTTTCAACTCCGCTGCCGTAAGCGATCCTAAAATCCTCTCGCAAGGCGCAAGCGCTTTCGGCAGCCAGTGCGTGGTATTGGGCATGGATGTGAAAAAGGGGGATGTGTGCAAACAGACGCCCTCCGGTTATGAAATCGTCATTGAAGGGGGCAGGATCTGTACCGGCATCGACGCGCTTTGGTGGGCCAGGGAAGCCGAACGCCTGGGCGCAGGCGAAATATGTCTGAATTCCATCGACGCCGACGGGATGCAGAATGGCTATGAGATCCACCTGACCGCGCTCATTTCAGAAAATGTCCGGATTCCGGTGATTGCCTCCGGGGGCGCGGGCAAACCCGAACATCTCGCGGATGTCCTCACGTCAGGCAAAGCCGATGCAGCCCTCATTGCTTCGATGGTGCATTACAGGACCTATACTATCGCACAGATCAAGCAGTTCCTGCGCGATCGGCAAATCCAGACCCGGATGCTGTGGTAAACCCTCGAATCCTTCCCATTATTTATGCTTGACGAAAAACCATTTGTATTCTTAATATCAGCTGAGTAAATTAGATAACATGAAAACAAACTTTACAGGAATGTATTCTAGCAAGTCAGGAGGCGTACAAAAAGTGGATGCAAAACGATATGAATTGAATGTCCAGCTGGCGCAGATGCTCAAAGGCGGCGTCATCATGGATGTCACCAATGTGGAACAGGCAAAAATTGCGGAAGAAGCAGGCGCGGTGGCCGTGATGGCGCTCGAGCGGGTACCCTCGGATATCCGCAAGGACGGCGGCGTCGCCAGAATGTCCGATCCCGAAATGATTACGGAAATTAAAAAGGCGGTCACCATTCCGGTGATGGCCAAGGCCAGGATCGGTCATTTTGTCGAAGCGCAATTGCTGGAAGCCCTGCGGATCGACTATATTGACGAAAGCGAAGTCCTGACGCCGGCTGACGAAGAATGCCACATTGACAAGACGAAATTCTCGATTCCCTTTGTTTGCGGAGCGCGCAACCTGGGAGAAGCCCTGAGGCGTATTTCCGAAGGCGCTGCGATGATCCGTACCAAAGGGGAGGCCGGCACGGGAAACGTCGTGGAAGCCGTCCGGCACATGAGGGCCATGAACCGGGAAATCCGCCAGTTGGCACAGATGCCGGTGGAAGAAATCACCGGATTTGCAAAAACAAACGCCCTGCCTTACGAACTCGCCCTTAAAGTCAAGGAGCTCGGACGCCTGCCGGTTGTAAATTTCGCGGCCGGCGGCCTTGCCACCCCCGCCGATGCGGCGCTGATGATGCAGTTGGGCTGCGACGGGGTTTTTGTGGGCTCCGGCATTTTCAAATCCGCCGATCCGGCCAAGCGCGCCCGCGCCATTGTCAAGGCAACCGCTTATTTCAATGATCCGCAGAAAATTCTGGAAGCCTCGATGGGCCTGGGAGAGGCAATGCCCGGACTTGAAATCGGCCAGATTCCGGCAGAACAAATTCTGTCAAAACGTGGATGGTAAATCGTCGATATGTCTGTGCATCTGGTTACATCGTCTTATAATGCGATCGGCGTTCTGGACCTGCAGGGCGGCGTTTGCGAACACGTGGACCATCTGCAGCGTCTTGATCTGCCTTATCAAAGGGTCAAGCAGTCGGAGGATTTCGACCATCTGGCGGGACTGATCATCCCCGGAGGAGAGAGTACCTGCCTGGGCCGCCTTCTTCACATTTTCGGTCTCAAAGATGTAATTCTCAGACATCACCACCGGGGAATGAAGATTTGGGGAACCTGCGCGGGAGCCATTTTGCTGGCTGATAAAATCGTCGGCGAAGCACCCTGCCTGAGCCTCATCGACATGGAAATTGAGCGCAACAGCTTCGGAAGTCAGCTCGACAGCTTCAAAACAGAGGGCATCATGGAAGCCGTTTCCGATCAGCCGATTCCGTTGACCTTCATCCGGGCTCCGAAAATTCACAGTGTTGGAAATCATGTTAATGTTTTACTGCGAATGGACGATTATATAGCAGCCGCCGAAAACGCCGGTGTTTTGGTCACCGTTTTTCATCCGGAATTAACCGGTTGCCTTGAGCTTCATCGGTATTTTGCCTTAAAGTGCGGCCTGGTCGGGGCCGGAACAACCTCATCGGCGGTCAACCCAAACTGGAACCATTCCAGCTGGATGAAACTGGCACGCATTGCCTCATAGAAACGGACAATCAGCACAACCATTGTTCTGAGCAAAAAGAGAAGATTCATGGATGTAAAATTTATCAATCCCTTTATCTACGGTACGATGGAAGTCATAGAAACCATGGCTTTTGTCAAACCGTCCGCCGGAAAACCCTTTGTGAAAACCGATGATGCAGCCCATGGAGACGTTTCCGGAATCATCGGGATGACGGGCGACGCAACCGGATCTCTCGCCATGAGCTTCAGCGAGGCCTGTATCATCGGTCTCGTCAGCAAAATGCTGGGTGAAACGCATACCGAAATGAACAAGAATGTCCTGGACGCTGTCGGTGAACTGACAAACATGATCTCCGGATCGGCAAGAAAGATGATGGAAAAGGATGACCTGAAAGTGGTCGCGGCCATTCCGACGATTGTTTTCGGTAAAGCCCACACGGTGCGACATATCATCAAAGGCCCCAGCATCGTCATCCCCTTTAAAACCGAAGTGGGGGAGTTTGTCATCGATGTCTGTCTCAGATCCAATGTGCAAGCCAGACAGGCGCAACTCCCGGCGGCCGATGATAAATCATCTTTCGATCCCAAAGCCCATAACCCCGCCGTTTTCGGGCGACCGACCATGCCCAAGGCCGAACCCGACATTTTACAGGCAAAAATTGAAAAGGACCTGACCCGGTCTGAACCTATTGAGCATAAAGACGCAGCCGAGCGCATGGTGCACCTGAAAAAGGTTCTCGCGGAATCTGTCACCACACGGGATGCCATTGTGAAGCAGATGAAGGAACAACCCTTCATGGAATGGACGCAACGACAGCGATATAAGAAAGCGTTACCTGCCTATGAAGCGAAGATCAGAAGGATGAAACTGGATATTGCGGCGGCCGAGACCATCTTAAAAATGTCCGCAGATGATCTGCAAAATCCGACGATCAAAACACATTACCAGCATTATCCGACTGCGGCGGGCAACAAAAAACCTGAACCGAAATAATCCTTCCTGCCCGGTGACGTAAATACGGTATGTCTTATACATCTCTCATTGAGCAGACTTTTTTTGCCAATTGCCGGTACTGGGGCGACCTTCACGGATCGCTATATGATACCGGTCCGGCCCGGGCGATGACGACCGGCATTGACTCCGCCGATCTTAATATGGCCTGGAATGAAAAGCCACTGAATGTAAAAGATCGTCAGACGATCAAGGATATCAAAGAGTATTTCCGGAAAGCCGGACTGCCTTACTGGTGGTGGCTCTTCCCCGGCGCTCAGTCGCCAGAGACGATCTATTTGCTCAAGGCGGAAGGGTTTTCGTTTCTCGACGGAATTCCGTCCATGATTGCGGACTTGACAAGACTTCCCGAACACGATCCATGTGACACGATGATGACCGTTTTACGAATCGAGGATCAAGGGGATTTGGTTCTGTGGAAGGAGGTTTCATTCGCGGGATTCGATTTCCCGCCGCATACCCTGGGGCAGTACGACCGCTTTGTCGGGAAATTCAATTTCAATTTGGACTCGCCACAGAAGTACTTTCTGGCCTTGCTCAACGGAAAACCTGTGGCCACATCCTTGTTGTTTCTACATGAAAACAACGCGGGTATTTACTTTGTCACCACGCTCGCGGAAGAACGGAAGAAGGGCATCGGCCTGGAACTGACCCTCGCAACCATGCGTTTTGCCAAAACGGCAGGGGCACGGTATGCGACACTGCAGTCATCCCCCGACGGACTGCATGTTTATCAGCAGGCCGGCTTTCAGGAATACTGCCGCGTCGATGTCTACAGCCTTAATAACGCTTAGGACCAAACCATCGTGAACGACGAGGGAAAGGGAATCCTGTTTGTTACTTTCCGGTTAAATAGATTCCGCTGAGCATCCCCAGGAGGGCATGAAACTCTGCATGTTTTCCCGGACCAATCCGGGAAGCCTCTATTTTCTCAAAACCATCAAATAATTCATCTTGTTTTTCTTGAGATAGACGGTCGTCGGCCATCGCAAAAAGGATATTGTTTTCTTTGTCGATGTGGTCAGTCAGAAGCTCGATATAATCGAGCGCGTGCTGTTCGATTGCCGCAGCAGCAGTTGCGTCCTTAAAACGATGCCGCTCAAAGGCCTCTGTGATGACTCGAACATATTTCCGCCCCATTTCATGTTCATAAAGCATCACGGCAATGGGACCGTCCTGCGGAATACCGCTGTGGACAAGAGCCGGAAATAAAAGCTCTTCTTCTTTTTCATGATGACATTGATCCACAAAAACTTTCAGGAACTCAAGAATACCCGTAAAATGTTCCTCATTGACACGACCGGTGGCATGGAACTGCCGGCTGACTTCGCTTAAAATTTGAAGCATCAGCATCACGCCTTCATGTTCGTCTCTGAGCTGCTTTGTTGCTTTCATGACGACCTCCTCTAGCTAAGCTAATCAGGAAAAGATGTCGAAAATCAGACGGAATTGTCCGGCAACTCTTAAAGGTCGACGTAAGCCGTCGGCGCTAAATTGGTTTCCATCGTCCAGACCGTCACCTGGCAACCGGTTATCCGAAAGACGATCAGGCCATCTTCGCCTGTTTGCCCCATGAGCGATTTCAGCCACGGCCGGGCCTCCAGAATTTCTTTTTTCAGAGCCTTATCATTCAGAATGTCCACTTTGCCTGCAACACGAATCTGCTTATCGGGACTATTGAAGCATACTTCAACCTGCTTTCCATGTTCAATCTGGCGATACAGGGATTTAAAGGATCCCGTATGAAAAAGAATCCCGCTTTCATCCGCACGATACATAAACATCCCCCGCACGCGGGGCTGGTTTCCCTCCAGCGTGGCCAGATGACAGCCAGGATTCGCATTTAAGAAATCCAGAATTTCTGCGCGCTTCATTGCAGCCTCCATGATGGTTTTGTCCTATTGCGTTTACAGGGCCGATCGATTATGGCTGGATGCCCCTTCGCTTCAGCTCCATACGGACTTCGATACGGCGCTCGCGAAGGTCATCCGCCGTATAGGCCGTCCCGCCCGTGCCGACACCTACGCCTCCGCCCACGCTCCGTCCTATACCGCCAATGCCAATGCCGAAAGAAGGACCGGTTTGCTTTTCTTGCTTTTCAATTTCATCATTGAGACGGTAGAAATATTCCAGAAGCTGATCATTATTCATATGATTTGGATCCTGGGCCAAAAGCTCGGTGGATTTGCTCGCACAGCCCGCAAAAATCATAACGACAAAGATCAACGCTATTCCGAAGGCAATACTTTCTTTCTTTTTCATTTGCATCCTTGATCCCTCCCTTACATTCAGGTCTTAAACATGTTTAGAAAAACGGCGTCTGTCGTGTTTAGGCAACTACTTTTTTAAAAGCTCCAGCCTCTCTTTCACCATCGTTGCCTTCGCCTGTTCACCACGCTCGTTATGGTAAGACTGCAATTTGGCAAGATAGGCCCAAAGTGGCCTTCTCCACCCCTGTTCAGACGCGGTGGAAATGGCGATTTGCAAAATACGCACATCCTCCGGAAGATACCGTGTCCAGACGCCGCAGGCAATCAGCCGGGACAGGGGATCATCGATCGCGGCGATTTCGCGGGCCGCCAGCGTCGCGTCGCGATCCAGCGCGGCTTTCAGAACACCCATATAACGAGCAGGAAGCGCTGTGGCATCGGTAGCACGGAAATTCCCTTTCAGGAAATGGCAGTAGGCCATATTCGAGGGATTCGGCTCCAGCCTTTGAAGTCTGGCAAAATCCGCCGCGTCAAAATGCTCCAGTGACGCCGTGTGTAAAGCGTATTTCGTCAGATAAGCGACGGCCAGAAGATTCAGATCATTGCTGGACGCAATTTCCCGCCTGGCTTTGATAAAATGAGGCTCCACAGTGTCCTCTTTTCCGGACAAAAAATGAGTCTTATAGTTTTCCAATTGAGTAAATCCCCTGTCCTTCCAGTCCGGAACGGAATTTGAACCGCAGGCGAATAAAAACATAACGGAAAAGATCGTGATGATTTTTTTCATGGCACTTTAAACTCCAGATCTTTTTTTGAACCGACAATACCGTCGATCTTTTTCACAACGCCGTCGATTGCGTTGACAACGTCATCGATGTCCGAGCGGAGAAACCGGAAATCTTTCATCCCTTCGGATGTGTCTGTGCTGATCTGGTTTATGTTGTCGATGGTTTTATCCAGCCTCTGCAGCTTGCCCAGCAAATCTTTCAAAATGGCGTTGACCTGCGGCAGTGTGCCTTCCTGATGATAGAGCTGCTCATCCGTCTTTTTGAGCAAATCATCAAGACGCACGGTGATGTCCTGCATTTTTTTCAGAGCCTCGTGAACCGACTTGACGCTTGCTTCGTCTGAGACGGCCATTTCCAGAAGGGATTTTTTGCCGGCCAGATTTGCGGTAATTTTTTCTGCATTTGCCAGTGTGCGGTTGAAATCCCCCTTGGGGTCAGACAACACCCTTGTTAGCTGTTCGACATTCTCGGCTATCTGGATGATTCTTTCCAGAACCGGTTCAATCCGGGCAATGGCATCATTGATATCGTTGATCAGCATTACCTCCGGAATCATATTTTCATCCAGCGTGGGACTCGCCAGATTTTCGCTGTTCACAACTATCCGTGCAGAACCGATCAGTGGTCTGTATAAAATAAACTCGCTGTCCGATTTGATCCATTGAATGTGACGCTGCGGAATTTTAATTTTAATCAGCACCACACCTTTTTCATTGAGTTCGAGGGCGTGAACTTTTCCAATATTGAATCCCGAAAAAACAACCGGCATTCCCTCAGTAAAACCGTCGCCGGATTTTGAAGAAAGGGTGAACGTATGAACATTCTCAAAAAAACCCTTGCCGACAGCCAGATACGCGAGCGACAAAAAAAGGATGGCGGCGGTGCAGACAATAAAGAGTCCGACTTTGAAATCGCGGCTTACAGGCATAAATCACCGTACTTTTCTTTCATCCACCGATATTCAAAAATATGACAGTGAATAAATAGATCGTCAATTTCACTCAGGGACTGAAATAGAAACCCGGCATTCTCCAGATGGGAAATTATTTTAAAAGGACGATCAATCACGATCAAGGCGTCTTTGACCATCGCCGCGCGAAGCAGCATGGCGCGAAACCTCTCTTCGGACGTAAGGGCGGGATTGCGCTTGTAGGCAACATGCGCAATCCCGAGCCTTTGCAGGCCCTGCATGACGAAAAGGGACGCGTCTTTCTTCGACATATTTTCATGATACTCTTTAATCAGTGAAATATTCATGATTACATCCTGATTGGAAAGCAGAGGCACGTCCACGGAAACCGGCGCGGTCACCGTTGAATTCGTCGAAAGAAACCGCTGCATCTCCTGGTTCAGTTTCTGTTCACTGTCGAAAAAACTTAAAGTAACTTTGTCAGTAATGAAAGCACCTCGATGATTAAGACAGCCAGAAAAACATTCACCATGCCGCCGGATACGACGACAGGCACACTCGTCAACTCACTCGTCGCGCGCAGGCCGAAGCGGATGGGAATCAAGGTTATAAAAAACCCGAAAATGGCGCATTTCACCAGCGCGATAAATATATCAGAAAAGCTGGTAGAATTTAACAAAATGTTTCGATAAACATCCACGCTCATGTCAAAGATCAGCCCGGAAAACAGTACACCGCTGGCCATCAGAACGATGGCAAAAAGACTGCTCAACAGGACCATCGACACCATCCCGTTGATGATCCGGGGAACAACCAAATAGTTCATCAGATCGATTCGGAAGGTTTCTAAAGTTTTAAGCTCGCGATTACTTTTCATCACCGCCATTTCCACATTAATGGCGGAGGCTGAACGAAGCGTGATCAGCAGAACAGCGAAAATGGGAGACAATTCCGTCACAATCAGACCCATCAGTACATGACCGAAGAACTCCGTCAAGCCAAAGTCTTTTAAAACCTGAAAAACAATGCCGACAAGCAGAGAGGAAAAAAGAATGGACACCAGCAAGAAGGCTGGAAGGATCTGTACGGACGTAAAGTAAATTTGGTTGACCAGCACTTCACGGGTAGCACTGCTGTATGTCTTTCGTCGAAGCATACGCGCTAAAACTTTACCTGAAAAGGCGAGGGTGCCGCCAAATGATTTACCTGCTTTCCCGATGGAACGCCCGATTTTTTCAATCCATTCCATAGAACACCCCATGTCAGTCAAGAATTCGATCTTAGCACATGAACGAAGCAACTTCAAATAGCCAGAATCAAAAACACTTTTAATTGACAAACGGCATCCTCTCATTATATTGAAAAATGAAAAAGAAAAGGCGGTGTGCGAGCAAACCGTAAATACGCGTTTCTTTCGGGGGGTTTATGAAAAGTTCAAAAAGAAAAAATTTTTTCATGTTTCTGATGGCGTTTCTGGTGGCGTTTTTTATCGTCTCCCTGGTCGGCGCCATGCGTTCATCTTTCACAAAATCGGGGGCGGCGGAAATACCGGTAGCGGAGGCGTTTACACCGGCCGTGCCGGTGAAGGTTCCCGTGTCTTTTTCCGATCTCGCAGAACAGGTCAAACCCGCCGTCGTCAACATCAGTACAACCAAGACATTCCGGGGGCAGGGGGGGTTCGGAGCGCCCTTTGGAAGAACTCCTTCACCGTTCGGGGATGATTTCTTCGATCGTTTTTTTGGCGACATGCCGAGGCGGGAATTCAAGCAGCGCTCATTGGGTTCGGGATTCATCATCAGCAGCGACGGATATATTTTCACCAATAATCATGTAGTGGAACAGGCGGATAAAATCGTGGTCAAGATCTCCGACGGCAAGGAATACGATGCAACAGTCGTAGGCCGCGATGCCAATACCGATCTGGCATTAATCAAAATCAAGGCCAACGGCAGCCTGCCGGTCGTCGAAATCGGAGATTCGGATAAAGTCAGGGTGGGTGAGTGGGTCATCGCCATCGGCAATCCGTTTGGTCTGGAGGCAACCGTCACGGCCGGTATTGTCAGCGCAAAGGGTCGAGTGATCGGCGCGGGCCCCTATGACAACTTCATTCAAACCGACGCTTCCATTAATCCCGGCAACAGTGGCGGACCGCTGTTCAATATGGAGGGCAAAGTCATTGGCATTAACACGGCCATCGTTGCCCAGGGGCAGGGAATCGGCTTTGCTATTCCAATCAATATGGCCAAAACCATCCTCAACGATTTGAAAACCAAAGGCAAGGTCACCCGCGGGTGGCTGGGCATTTCCGTTCAGGATTTGACGGAGGACATCGCGAAAAACCTCAACCTCAAAAGCAGGGCCGGGGCACTGGTTTCAGACGTTTTCAAAGGCGATCCGGCCGACAAGGCCGGAATCAAAGTAGGCGATATTATTATAGAAATTAACGGAAAACCCGTTAAAGATACCCAGGAACTGCTCCTGACGATTGCAGCTTATACAGTCAATGAAAAGATCAGCGTCCGCGTGATTCGTGACGGAAAAGATATCAATCTTCGCGTGGCCGTCGCAGAACGCAAGGATGGACGGGAGGCGCCCGCCACAGAAAGAACCAGCGGTCATTTCGGTATATCGGCGCAGGACATTACCGATCAAATGGGCAGACAGCTCGGTATCCCGAAAGAAAGCGGTGTCATCGTGACCGACATTGAACCGGGCAGCGCAGCGGATGAGGCGCGCATCCAGCCCGGCGATATTATCGCCCAGGTGAACAGGGTTTCGATCCGATCGATGGCCGAATACACCCGGGAGATCTCCAAGGCGGCAGAAGGAAAAGGAGTTACCCTGCTTATCAAACGGGGACGGTCCAGCTTCTTTGTTCCTCTGCGCATAGAATAATTCGACGTATGGTCTATCGGCAGGCTAGGCGACATGCCTGCCGATAGACAAGGTCATTTCATCATGAGTCTTTACGATTACACCGGAGCCATTCATCTTCATTCTTCTTTTTCTTACGACGGATCTACGCCGATTGGTTCGATCATTCATGACGCAGAAGAGTGCGGGCTTGATTATCTTCTACTGACCGATCACGACCATCTGAATGCCAGACAGCAGGGATGGGAAGGCTGGCAGGGGAAAGTGCTGTGCATCGTTGGCCAGGAAATTTCTCCTCGCTTTCATCACTATCTGGGATTCAACATCACACATCCGGTCGACTTTGCCGATGATCCGGAGGGGAACCATCCCCAGAAGTATATCGACGCAGTGAATCGACAAGGCGGCTTCGGAATCATTGCCCACCCCGACCATGAAGGAACCAAAAAGTTTCACGTGAAACATTACCCCTGGAACAACTGGAATGTGAGCGGTTATACGGGGATCAGCGTTTGGGACTTTATGACCGACTGGCAAAAAAGCCTGCAGGGCTATGCCTGCGGTTTTTTGAGTTTTCTGTTTCCAGCCTATTTTCTCAAAGGACCGCGACAAATTACGCTGGAGCGATGGGACGCCTTGAATCAAATCCAAAAAACAGTCGGCATTGGCGAACTGGACAACCACGCCACGAAAAATAGTCTGCTCGGCATCCCTTTTGTGGCCTTTCCTTTCCGCCGCGCCTTCCGTTTCATCCGCACTCATGTATTAACCGAAACGCGATTCAGCAACAACAGCTTGGAGGATATCCATCTGGTCTATCAATCCCTCCGGCAGGCCCGCTGTTATTTCGCGCTTGAATATTTTCGCAAGGCTCATGGGTTTCGGTTTGAGATCAAGCAGAATGACCGGGTTTTTTTCATGGGAGATTCATTGAATCTTTCGGACAACACGCAATTACAGGTCTTCCTCCCTGTCAAAGCCCGCATCCGAATCATTCGCAACGGGTCTGCGTGGCTTCAAGTGACCGAAAAGAGTTTCTCCGCGCAGGTTTTGGAGACCGGCGTCTATCGCGTAGAGGTCCATTTGAAGTCGGCGTGTAAATACCGTCCCTGGATCTTCTCCAACCCGATTTTTATAGAGTAAGGCAGGAAACCTTCCTTTCGCTCCACATTTACCCCGTGTGCTCCCGGATCAGCCCCTTTGCTGTTTACCCTTTAGCCATCGCGCGTATTTGTACATTTTTGCCAGCGCCTTGACGGCTCTTTCGGGACTTGGAAAAACAACGCCTTTGTATTTCTCACCTTCAATGTCGATCACGGTTCTCGTTGTTTCATCGGTCAACAGATAGACACCGATGACGGGCTTGTGATATTTACCCATAATTTGAACGGTCTTGACCACCAATTCATGTTCATAGATTCTCAGTAAATCCAAGCTGTCTTCCTTGAATTTCTGGTCGTAGGTTTTATCCACGGCGATAGTCGAGTCCAGAACCCCCTGAATCATAATCCTTCGGCCTATGATGCCCATATGAATAATGGCATCGCATTCATCCCATTGCAACAGTTCATCGGCAATGGCCATGTGAATATCCGTGTTCATTTCAGCCACCAGATCCACCGGATTGGCGTGACTCCAGAATGGCGGCAGCCAATTGTTGAACTTACTGATGATTCTTTCAGGCAGCGGCTGAACAATCAGACCGTTTTCTGCGCATTGATCCGAGGCCACAACCCCCCAGCCTCCACCCAGAGTCATGATCGCCACACGATTTCCCTGCGGCAAAGGAAGAGAGGAAAAAGACGCGGACAGATCCAGCAAATCCATCGGCTGTTCAGCCTGGATAATCCCGGCCTGCTTGCAGGCGGATTCAAACACCTTGATGTTCGTGGCCATCGCCCCGGTGTGGCTGGCGGCGGCAGAGGCTCCCGCCTGTGTTCGCCCGCCTTTGAGCGCAATCACCGGTTTCTTGATGCCGACCCGCTTGGCCGATTCATAAAATCTCCTGCCGTTTTTGATGCTTTCAATGTACATCACGACGGTTTTCGTCATGTCGTCTACTTCAAAGCCCTCCATACAGTCTTCGATCGTAATCATCGCCTCATTTCCGGAACCGCCAAACGCCCGAATCCCGATGCCTTCCTTTTCCGCAAACGCCAGCAATTGTGTGCCCAGATTTCCTGACTGAGCCACCAGCGCCGTTCCGCCTGCCCCCGGCCGAACATGCGTTCCGGTGCAGTAAAGAGAAATATGAGGGTTGCAGATACCCATTGTATTGGGACCAAAAATCAGAATTCCGGCCTGTCTGGCCTGCCGGACCAATTCATTTTCGAGAACTTTTCCCTCGGGTCCGACCTCCCCGAATCCCGATGAAACGAGTAAAACATACTTTATTTTCTTTTTTTTCAGATCGTCTATGATGGGCAAAACACGACCCGCCGGGATGGTAACGACGGCCAGATCCACCGGGTCAGGGATTTCCGTGACGGATTGATAAACCTTTCTTCCCGTAATCTCGCCACCTTTAGGATTGACCAGAAAAACACTGCCTGCGTAGTTCCCGGCAACCACATTGGTATACATCAGCTGTCCCCACTTGCTTATCTCGGCCGATGCGCCGATAAATGCGATGGATTTTGGATAAAACAAATTGCCGATCTCTCTCGGATCTACCGGCGGATGGGTTATTTTCTGCTGCTTTCTGTCTCCTAAAACGATTAGAGCGTCTACCGCTGTCACCTTGCCATCAGGAGAAATCAATAGAGGATTGATATCAATTTCTTTGATTTGCGGAATTTTCATGGCGATTTCTGATAAACCGAGCAGCACTGTCACCAGCTCATCCATGTTTACGGCTTTTTCACCCCGAAAATCGCCAAGAAGCTTGCTTGCGCGAATGTCCCGAATCATCAGCCTGACTTCCTTATCGTCGAGCGGCGCAAGGCGGAAAACAACATCTCCAATGGCTTCGGTAAAAACGCCTCCCACACCGAACATAACCGCCGGTCCAAACTGCGGATCGAAAAAAAGACCCGCTACAAATTCCCGCCTGCCTTCCAGCATCGGCTGAAGCAGATAGCCTTCCAAATCCTCCCCGGCCGCTTCCTCTATATATACGGCCGCCATCCGGAGCTCCTCCGGCGAGCGAATATTGAGCTTAACCAATCCTCTTTCCGTTTTATGCAATAGTTTGCTGCCCAGGCCTTTTAACACCAAAGGAAATCCAATTTCCCGGGACAAAGACTCTATCTCATCGATATTATTAGCTATTACTTCACCAACTACCGGAATGTCGTATGCCTTCAGGATTTTTTTTGATTCGGCTTCGGTCAGAGATGTTCTATTTTCTGAAATAGCTTTTTCTATAATTTCTGTGGAATGCATCGATTTTCTCCTTTAATGCCTTTTTTAGGTATTCTTGCTTTATGAGTCGGAACGTTCGCGTCCCCTTCCTTCCGATGACCTCTCCTGACATAATATTCCGGACGATGACGTAAAGCAAGGTATGATTCACCATCCATAAATTCATCTTGACATATCTCTGTGTCTTTGCAAGATATCGCAGACTAGTTCCAGTATTTTCAAAATAATTTTTCATTGGGGAGGCACCACGTGATCGGCAAACAGATCAGGATGGAACGTATTATGAATCGCGAAAACGGCCGGACGTTAATCGTTCCGATGGATCACGGCGTATCGGCAGGGCCCATACCCGGCCTTGAAAACATGAAAAACACCATCGGGCGGGTTGTGGAAGGCGGTGCCAACGCCATTGTGATTCACAAGGGTGTGGTTCGGTCAGGACACCGCGGCCAGGGCAATGATGTCGGCCTGCTCGTTCATCTTTCCGCCAGCACATCGCTCAGCCCCGACCCGAATTCCAAGGTTCTCGTCTGCTCAGTCGAAGAAGCCATCAAACTGGGAGCGGACGGCGTTTCCATTCACATCAATATCGGCGCGGACGATGAAAAAGAGATGTTGAGGGATTTCGGGGAAATCTCCAAGCAGTGCCAGACATGGGGCATGCCCCTTTTGGCCATGATGTACACCCGTGGTAAAAAAATCAAGACGGAAAGCGACGTCATCGTCGTCAAACATGCAGCCCGGGTCGCCGCGGAGCTTGGTGCGGATCTCGTGAAAGTCAATTATACAGGCGACGCGGAGAGCTTCCGAAGCGTTGTAGAAGGCTGCGGCGTTCCTGTTTTGATCGCGGGAGGCGAGAAGGCCAAAAGCGACATCGACGTATTAAAGAATATTAAAAACGCCATTTTGGCCGGCGGCGGCGGTGTTTCCATCGGCCGGAATGTTTTCCAGCACGACGATCCCTGCAGGATGATCAAAGCCATCAGGTCGATTATTCACGACAATGCCGACGTTAAAGAAGCCACGGCAATTCTTGAGGGCAAGATCCAATCATGAAAACCGTATGGCTCGACTGCCGCATCTGGAATAAAGACCTCATCACGACTGCCATCGAAAGCGGCGTCGATGCCGTTTTGGTCCACCCACCCGATGTGAAGAGGGTCAAAGCCCTCGGGCTGATATCCGTCATCGCGGATTCTAACGACAGCGATCTGCAGCTGGGAAAAGACGTGTTGGAAATCACCATCAGGAATAAAGCCGATGAGGAACGGATTTCCTCTCTTACAAGGGAAACGGCCATCGTGGAAAGTCGGGACTGGACCATTATTCCTCTGGAAAACATCATTGCGCAGGGCGCTAAAGTTGTCTTTCCCGTAACGTGCGCACAGGATGCCGGGGTAGCCTTAACGATTCTCGAAAAAGGGGTATGGGGCGTTCTGATCCGGACGGAGGACCCGTCCGTCGTCAAAGAGGTTGTTCGGCTCGTCAAGGGCATCGGCAAAACGCTGCCCCTTCAGGAGTTTGTCATCCTGGACGTCCGGAAAGTTTCGATGGGCGACCGGGTCTGCATCGATACGATTACGGACATGAAACTGGGCGAAGGCATGCTGATCGGCAATTACAGCAATGCCTTTTTCCTTGTTCATTCGGAGAGCG
Source organism: Syntrophaceae bacterium UBA2280 (assembly GCA_002347685.1). Taxonomy (GTDB): domain Bacteria; phylum Desulfobacterota; class Syntrophia; order Syntrophales; family Smithellaceae; genus UBA8904. The sequence continues at coordinate 71,361 of DDWS01000059.1, read as the reverse complement.
TCGAAAACCCCTATGTGGAGCCCAGGCCCTTCCGGGTGAACGCCGGCGCTGTCCACGCATACATCCTCATGCCCGGCGGAAAGACCAAATACCTCGACGAGCTCAAAACAGGCGACGGCGTTCTGATTGTCAATCAAAAAGGGGAGACCTTCGATTCCACCGTCGGCAGGCTCAAGATCGAAAAAAGGCCCATGCTCAATATCGTCGCCGACACCGGGGATAAGGAAGTGTCTGTCATTCTTCAAAATGCGGAGACCATCCGTCTCACCAAACCGTCCGGTGAACCTGTGTCAGTTGTGAAACTGGCCAAGGGTGACAAGGTGCTGGGTTATACCGAAGAAGGCGGAAGACACTTCGGATTTAAAATCTCTGAAACCATCAGCGAGAAATAGCGATTCCTCCGGCACGGGTGTTTCCCGTGCGAACGCTGTCGATACGGCCGCGAATTACTTCTGACACCGTGTGCAATAAAACGTGCTTCTCTGACCTTGACGGATTCGCTTGATCGTTCCACCACAACCTCCGCACATTTTTCCTTCCTTTCCGTAAACCCGAAGCTCGCGTTGATTTTCCCCTTTGCATCCGTAAAGGTCGCACCAGTCGGATACGGAAGTCCCTCTATTTTCTATTCCCTTTTTTAAAATGCGCCTTGCCAGACGGAACACTTTTTTCCATTCGCTTTCGGTCAACGCCTCCGCCTTTCGCAAAGGGGACACGCCCGCACGGTGAAGAATCTCGCACGCGTATATGTTTCCGATGCCTGAAATGGCTTTCGAATCCATCAGGAGTGTTTTAACGCTGACCTTTCTTTTGGCCTGCCGTGCCTGAAAATTTCTTTCGTCAAATGCGACGAGCAAATCCGTCGTTCCCTCGTCTGGCTGTATCGATCCGACATTGACGGTCGCAAACCGCCTGGGATCTACCAGATCGACAAAACCTTCTCCGAAACGCAGCCGCCATCGGCTGTGAGAAAATTTTGTTTTAGAAGGGTTCCACAGCAGGCGCCCCGTCATACGCAAATGCACCTCAATGGCTCTGCCGTCATCCAGGACCATGACAATCGTTTTACCGCTGCGGCGGACCGCCTGCACGCAAGTGCCCATGACAGAGTCCATCCCGGCAAGCTTTCTGTCTATCACATCCGCCTTTTGAATTTTCATGCCCGTGATTTTCGCGTTGAGCTGCCGGCAGAGGGTTTCCACTTCCGGCAATTCAGGCATATCCGTTTTCCTTGTCCATCCGTCTTCTCCTTTCACTCAGCCGTCTCTTCGAATATTCAAGCCTTGCAATCATCCGGAAGTCGATTTTTCTTCTAACGGATCTCGCCTTCGAGATCAATCAATTTTCACTCCGAACATGCAAAAACGCATTTGGTGGATTGAATCGGATGATGCACAGACTTTTGGTGAAATTATTTTTGTTTTTCGCCGTAAAAAGTAAAATATCTATTGACAAATTTCACAGCTTGCGTAAATTCAAAAATTAATAACGCCGCTTAATCGCGGCTATTTTTTAAAGAAAAGGATACTTCCTAAAAGGAGACGAAATGGAAAACGAAACGCTGTTTAATGAGGACGCAGAACCTCCCGGTACCATGCCCGGTCTTGTTGCGGCTCACGATGAAGTGACGAATTTTTTTTCGTCATCTGAAAACAACACTCAACCCTCCCCGGCAAAATCAAAGCCTGAACGACTTTATTTTCCCTTTAAGGATTCACCGCGCGCCAAAGCCTTCAGAAAAGTATTCTATCCCGAAATCACCCGGATCGAATGGTTTGACTGGCGCTGGCAGCTGCAAAACGCTATCCGTGATGCGCATACCCTCGACGCGATCATTGGCCTTTCCGACAACGAACGTCAGGCGATGATGAACCCGTCGGGTGATCTGCCCTTCGCGGTCACCCCCTATTACGCCAGCCTGATCACCGGCCTGGATCCTTCCGCGCCGCTCCGACGCTCGGTTGTTCCTGTGGTCGACGAATGCCTGCACACCAAAGGTGAAGAAGAAGACCCCCTTTGCGAAGACGCTGATTCCCCCGTGCCCGGTATCGTGCACCGCTATCCCGACCGCGTCTTGTTTTTGGTCACCGACATCTGCGCGACCTACTGCCGCTATTGCACCCGTTCCCGAATTTTTGGAAGGCAGCATCAGTGCTTTATCGACACCGCCAAATGGGAACGGGCGCTGGACTACATTGCCTCCAATACGAATATTCGCGACGTCCTGCTCTCCGGCGGCGATCCCCTGACGCTGACAGATGATAAACTGGAATGGCTGCTTTCCAGGCTCAAGGCGATTTCTCATGTGGAGATCATCCGGATCGGCACAAAGGCACCGGCCGTTTTGCCGCAGCGTATTACGCCTGCTTTGACATCCATGCTCAAAAAATACCATCCTCTCTGGATGAGCATTCATGTCACACACCCCGACGAGCTGACGCCCGAAATGAGCACCGCCTGCATTCGTCTAGCCGATGCAGGTATTCCGCTGGGCAGCCAGACGGTGTTGCTTTCCGGCATTAATGACAATGTCGCCACGATGACACGGCTTATGCATGGCCTTATGCAGATCCGTGTCCGCCCCTACTATCTGTACCAGTGCGATCCGATTCCCGGCTCATCACATTTCCGCACGCCGATCAGCAAGGGTTTGGAAATCATCCAGGGCCTGCGCGGCCATACCACCGGCTACGCCGTGCCAACCTACGTGGTGGACGCCCCCGGCGGCGGCGGCAAGATTCCTCTTCTTCCTGAATATGCCATAGGCCGGGATCCTGACGGCTTGCTGATGCGCAATTACGAAGGCCGGACCTTCCGGTACCCGGACAATGCCGCCGAGTCGAAGGACATCCACTAGGATCAAACTATGTCCGGCAACTCTAAAGGCACACCAGAATGTTCCCAACGACCTGCCGTCATTGGATTGACGTATGACCTGCGTGAAGATTATCTAAAGGACGGATACAGCCTCGAAGAAACCGCCGAATTCGATAAGCCCGATACCATCGAGGCTATTGAAGGCGTTATTTTAAAAAACGGCTTCCGCACGGACCGCATCGGCCATATCAAGTCGCTGACCGGCCGGCTGGCTGCGGGCGATCGCTGGGATTTGGTTTTCAACATCGCCGAAGGTCTGTATGGATTCGGTCGGGAAGCACAGGTTCCCGCGCTTCTCGACGCCTACAGAATCCCCTACACCTTTTCCGATGCGCTCGGACAGGCGTTGACCCTGCATAAAGGAATGACCAAGCATGTCGTACGTGATCTGGGCATCCCCACTCCGGACTTTGCCGTGATTTCCGATCCGGACGAGGTTAACCACGTATGCCTTCCCTACCCCCTTTTTGCCAAACCCGTCGCGGAAGGAACGGGCAAGGGAGTGACGTCTCTGTCCTGGATTGACAACCCCACGGACCTGAAGGAAGTCTGCCTGGGCCTTTTAAAAGCATTCGGGCAGCCGGTGCTTGTGGAAACCTATCTGCCCGGACGTGAATTTACAGTGGGCATTGTCGGCACGGGCCCCAACGCGAAGGTCCTTGGCGCGATGGAAGTCATTCTCAATTCGGACGCTGAACTGCATGCCTACTCCTATGAGAACAAGGAGAATTATGAACAAAAGGTTCAGTATGCTCTGGCTGATGACCTCGAAGCCCGGACGGCTCAGAAAATCGCTCTTGCCGCCTGGCGCGGGCTTGGTTTGAAAGATGGGGGTCGCATTGATCTGCGGTCCGACGCCTCGGGGTTTCCGAATTTCATAGAAGTCAATTCGCTGGCCGGCCTGAATCCGGTGCGTTCGGACCTGCCCATTTTGTGCAGGCTCGCGGGTGTTTCCTACGACAGGCTCATTACGGATATTCTAAATTCCGCGTTGGAGAGGGCCGGGCTTCGACTGCCGGATGAAAAGAGCTGACATGAATCATATTGTTATTCTGCACACGGATGTGGCCCCGGACGCAGGCGAAGACGAACTCGATTGCCTGAGGCAGGCCGACACCATCGCCGCAGCCATGCGGCACCTGGGCTATCGGCCAACCCTTCTGCCGTTTGTCCTTGATCTCAATGCAACGATATCCAGGCTCCGGGCTCTTCAACCTGATGTTGTCTTTAATCTTGTGGAGACGCTGGCCGGCACCGGTTCGATGATTTACTTTGCGACCGCCCTGCTCGATTTTCTAAGGATCCCCTACACGGGCTGCCGGACCGATGCCATGTTTCTGACATCGAACAAACCTCTGACGAAGCAGATTCTGCATACCGCCGGCATTGCCACCCCTGCCTGGATGACCGCCGACGGCAAGTCAACCGGCCTGGCCGAAAACGATACCTTTCTGATCAAGGCCGCCTGGGAAGACGCTTCGGTGGGGCTCGATGACGAATCCATCATTCATACTCTGAATGCCGAAACCCTTCTTGTCGCGTTGCAAAACCGCAAAAGCAAGCTCAAGGCGGAATGTTTCGCTGAGGCCTATATTGACGGCCGCGAATTCAACATTGCGCTTTTGGCTACAAAACAGGGCGTGCAGGTTTTACCTGCCGCGGAAATGCTTTTTCTGGATTACCCCAAAGACAAATTGAAACTGCTCGATTACCGCGCCAAGTGGGTCGAGGATTCTTTTGAGTACGACAACACCATGCGAACCCTTGAGATTTCATCGTCAGATGAATCGCTGGTGGATAGATTGAAGCAGATCGCGCTTCACTGCTGGAACCTTTTCGGTCTGCGTGGTTACGCTCGCGTCGATTTTCGTGTCGATCACAACGGGCAACCCTGGGTGCTGGAAATCAACGCCAACCCCTGCCTTTCTGAAGACGCGGGATTCGCGGCCGCACTGGAGCGGACATCCATCCCCTATCCGGAAGCGATTGACGCCATCCTTCAAGATGCAGGAAGGAAGTAGGAGGAATACGTTTTGTGTTAAAACCGCTGGCATTGCTTTTCTTTTCCAATCTTTTCATGACCTTTGCCTGGTACGGCCATTTGAAGCACCTCAACAGCAAACCCCTGTTTTTTGTCATCATGATCAGCTGGGGGATCGCCTTTTTTGAATATGTCCTTCAAGTGCCGGCCAACCGCATCGGATTTGAACACTACTCTTTAGGCCAGCTCAAGATTATCCAGGAAGTCATCACCATGATCGTATTTGCCGGTTTCGCCATCCTTTATATGAAACAGCCGCTGAAACTCGACTTTCTGTGGGCTTCCCTTTGCATGGTGGGCGCGGTCTACTTTATTTTTCGCGGCGGCTTGCCGCATAACGGATGAATCCGATGAAACAGACCCTCTATCGACAGGAAATCAGGCCCGACGACCTCGACGCGATTGAAAGCATTGTCCGCTCCAGCGGATTTTTTTCCCCGGCGGAAATCGACATCGCCCGTGAGCTGGCTTCAGACCGCCTTTCGCACGGCAAACAAAGCGCCTATGAATTTCTTCTGGCGGAAAGCGGCGGGCAGGTGGTCGGCTATACCTGCTACGGCCCGATACCCGCAACGGCCGGCAGTTATGATCTTTACTGGATTGCCGTTTCTGAATCCATGCGCAAAAAGGGCCTTGGAAAAGCCCTCCTCACTAAAACCGAACATCTCATTTTGACGGCCGGCGGTTTGAATATCTACGCTGAAACCTCCTCTCGGACGCAATATGAACCGACACACCGTTTTTATGAAAGCTGCGGCTATCAGCCTCAGGCTGTTCTCCAAAACTTTTACGCGCCCGGCGACAGCAAAATCATATACACAAAAACCATTAAGTAGCCCTTTTTTTCAGGCGGACAAAATTCGGTTGCTAATTTTCTTTTTTTGCCTTAAAAAACCCTAGTAAATGCCCTTGTCGTGCATTCGCATCAGGACTGCAGCCAAGATTATCCGGGAGAAAGACGCGCATGACACCAAAGCTTCTGCCGTTTACAAAGAAACAGATTGAAAAAATAACGGAAACCTGGCCGACGCCCTTTCATATCTACGATGAAAAGGCTATCCGGAAAAACGCCCGGGACTTTAAAAAAGCTTTTTCCTGGAACAAGGGATTCAAGGAATTTTTCGCTGTCAAAGCCTGCCCCAATCCCTATATCATGAAAATTCTTCAATCCGAGGGGTTTGGCACCGATTGCAGCTCTCTTGCGGAACTGGCGCTGTCTGAAAAAACCGGCATTGTCGGAGAAGACATCATGTTTTCTTCCAATGACACTCCGGCGGAAGAATTTATCGCGGCAAAAAAGTTGAAAGCCGTCATCAACCTCGACGACATTTCACATATTCCCTATCTGGAAAAACACGCTGGCCTGCCGGAAGTCATCTGCTTGCGGTACAATCCGGGGCCTCTGAAAAAAGGCAATGTGATCATCGGCCATCCCGAAGAGGCCAAATATGGTTTTACGCGGGATCAGTTATTTGAAGGCTATCACCTCTGTCGCGACAAAGGCGTAAAGCGTTTCGGTATTCACACGATGGTGGCCTCCAATGAATTGGACCCGCATTACTTTATTGAAACGGCGGATATTCTTTTTCGTCTGATCGTTGACCTCTCCCGCGCTCTGAACATCCGCTTTGAATTCGCCAATCTCAGCGGAGGCGTCGGCATTCCCTACCGGCCTGAACAGGAAAGCATTGATTTGCAGTTGATGAACCTCGGCATCCGGAAAAAATTCGAACAGATCATCGACGCGAACGGCTTGTCGCCTCTTAAACTTTTCACAGAGTGCGGCCGATACATCACCGGCCCCTATGGCTATCTCGTTTCCAAAGTGCTGCACATCAAGGACACATATAAAAAGTTCGCCGGACTCGACGCCTGCATGGCCAACCTTATGCGCCCGGCTCTTTACGGCGCCTATCATCATATCACCGTTGTAGGAAAGGAAAAGCGCCCCCAAGAGGTGATGTATGATGTGACCGGCTCCCTGTGCGAAAACAACGACAAATTTGCCATTGACCGCATGCTGCCTGAACTAGTGCCCGGAGATACGGTGGTCATTCATGACACAGGTGCGCACGGCTCTGCGATGGGATTCAATTACAACGGCAAGCTGCGTTGCGCTGAGTTGCTTCTTCGCGAAGACGGTTCCGTCATCCAGATCCGCCGTGCGGAAACAGTCAAAGACTACTTCGCCACCCTGGATTTCAAGGGATTGAAGTCTTTTGAAGTGTAAAGGGTAGCGTTCTGAAGGCTCCATGTGCGATCTTCATTTTTTGCCCATTGCCTTTCAAATCAAGCGTCATTATATTGTTCGCATGTCGACAGCAAAAATACCGACCACACCGGCCATACTGGCCCTGAAGGCGAAAGGAGCGGATTTTTCCCTTCACCCATATACGTATGAGGAAAAAGGGGGAACCCGGGTTTCCGCTCAAAAGCTCGGCGTTGATGAACATTGTGTCATTAAAACGCTTGTTATGGAAGATGAAACCGGCCAGCCCCTGATTGTCCTGATGCACGGGGACAAAGAGGTTTCGACAAAAGCTCTGGCCCGGATACTGGGTGTCAAGACCATTTCACCCTGCAAACCTCAGATCGCTCATAAACATACGGGGTATCTGGTGGGCGGGACGTCTCCTTTTGGCACAAAAAAACCGTTGCCGGTTTATATGGAAAATACCATCGCTGAGCTGCCGGATATTCTGATCAATGCAGGTTCCCGCGGTCTGCTGGCGCGGCTGAGCCCCGCAGAGTTGATCCGCCTTCTCAATCCGGTTTCCGTCAGCGTAGCGATATAATTTGCCTTTTAATTTAAAAAAAGAGATAATGCCTGCAAACTATGAGGATGTTTTATGCCGGATCATATCATCATACGCTGCCTTACCTGCGGTACGAAAAACCGCATCCCGAAACAGAAATTCTCAGGCCGTCCCGCCTGTGGCAGTTGCCACGCGCCACTGGATGATCTGATCATACGCTGCCTGAAATGCGGTACGAAAAACCGCATGCCGGAAGAACGTCTGAACCAGAAACCGCTATGCGGCAAATGCAAAGAACCGCTGGTGATCCGGTCGCAAAACATTAAACCGGTTGATGTGACCGATGATTCCTTCGCCCGCGAGGTCCTGACGGCAGACGCGTCCGTTCTGGTCGATTGCTGGGCGCCGTGGTGCGGCCCCTGTAAGACACTTGGGCCGATTATCGATGAGCTGGCAACGGATTACGCCAACGGGGTGAAAGTGGTCAAACTCAACGTGGATGAAAACCCGGCTACGGCCTCACAATATGGCATCCGCAGCATTCCCACCATGCTTCTTTTCCGGGAAGGCAAACTCGTCGAACGGCTGGTCGGCGCGCTGCCAAAAGATGAAATTGAAAAGCACCTGCTCGCGATTATTCAAACGAACTGAGACTGGACCTCCCGTCATGCAGAAAAAAACCAAGGCTTACGGCTGTCGAATATTCACAGTGTGGGAAGAAGATGTTGCACTGGCCGGCGGTAAAATTTCCAGACAAAGCTGGATCGACCATAAACCGACCGTTGCCGTGATGGCGCTCAATGATAAAAAGGAACTTCTTCTGATCCGGCAGTTCCGCGTTCCCACCGGTGGACACTTTCTTGAAATTCCCGCCGGCACCATGGACAACGGACCCGAATCGCCGGCTTTGTGCGCAAAGCGAGAACTGGCCGAAGAAACGGGATTTCGGGCAGGAAAGCTCACCGAATTATTCGCAGGCTATCTTCTTCCCGGATACTGCAATGAATATATGCACTTTTTTCTTGCCGAAGATCTTGTTTTTGACCCTCTGCCCCCCGATGAAGATGAATCCATCGAGGTGATTCCAACCCCCCTGAAGCAGGCTTTCGAGATGCTTCAGAAGGGTGACATTCCCGATGCCAAAACCGCCCTGGGCCTTCTCCTGGTCGATCGCTATTTGAACAATAAAACGAATTTCTCGAAAACATCTTTGTGAAAATGGTCCAGCATTTCATCTTTCATGAGCTTAAGTGCATGAAAAGGGGATAACTGCGCCTTGTAGGGGCGCTTGGAAACCAGGGCGTCAAAGACATCCGCCACGGAACAGATGCGTCCGTAAATGTGGATATCCTCCCCCCGCAATCCGCGCGGGTACCCGCCGCCGTGGTTCCGCTCGTGATGCTGAAGGACAATCAGCCGGCTCTCAATGCTGATTTGTTTGGTTTCATGCAACAGCTTGAAGCCCATGCTGGGATGTTTGCGCATGAGGTCCATCTCTTCGTCGGTGAGCTTCCCCGGTTTTTTAATGATCGCCTCATCGATCTTCACCTTGCCTAGATCATGCAGAAAAAATCCCGCACCCAGCGCGTGCATATCGTGCTTATCCCCTTTTTTCAACAAAACCTTGGCCAGGGAAATCGCCAGCACACCCACATTCACCGAATGAATATAGGTGTCATAGTCATAGGACGTGAGTTTGAGCAGCTGGCTGTTTGTCGCATCATCTTGAAGGATCAGATCGACGACACTGACGACGCCCTCTTTGAATTCCGCAATGCGCTCACCGGTGGGATTTAGCCACAGGCTTTTCATCATATCCACGGAATGCATTTGAACCGCCCGGGCTCTTGCCGCCGGCAATACTTTTTTATCGGTTATGATATCTTTAAGCGTTTCAGCCGAATTTTTTAAATCATCGGAAAAATCCTTTTCCGGCTCCTCATGTTCCGCCATCACCGACTCCGCCGGCATCCCCTTCATCTCGTCGATGTTGATCTCGGTGATTCCGTAGTCGACCAGCTTCTGAATCTGCTTTTTTGACGTGATCGTAAAACGATTGCTTATGAAGGGATGGGAGCGCCAGGCACGGGGAAGGATGATATACATACCCGGCTTGAGTTCTTCTATTTGAATGGACTTGATCATCTTTTCAAATTTTTCGATTCTATAAGGGCTTCACTAAACAATAACAGGGTGATGGGCGGCATGGCATTCATGTTTTGAATATCCATCACGTCGACTTTGTGATCACGGATTGCTGACGCCCGCTAACGATCTCGGTGAAATAGGGCCCTGCGGGCTGACAAGTTTTCAGCGCAGCATCTTTTCCCTTTTTTCCAGCTGAACCTCCAACTTTTTAAGCTGCTGAAGATTTTCCTTCAACGTCTCGTTTTCCTGCTGCAAACGAATGAGATCCGCCGAACAACTGTCTTCCATCATCCGGATCTGATCTCTGAGCCCTTCATTTTCCTTGACCAGTTTCGTCTGCTGAAGCTGTGCTTTTTTCTTCTGGTCCCGCGCATCGGCTTGCAGGGCCGAAACAGTATCAAGCAATTGTATGATCGCCTGTGCACTCTCGCTGAGCCTGCTATTGGGATGCTTTTGAATAAGGTCTGCGAGTTCGGCGCGTAATGCAGAATAATTTGGCTGTTTTTCCTGTGCTCGTATCTGCGCCAGAGCGGCCTGATACATATCCCTGTCCGACGGTGTGTTTGTGAAAAAACCGTTGGGCGTAACCGGCGTGGGCTGGTTTTTCGTTTCTTGTGCTTTCCGATCGGCAGAAGCACAGCCCAGTAGAAGCAACGCGGTCATCAGGCAACAACAAATCCATTTTTTGATCATGGGTTATATTCCAGGTCCAGTCTTCTTTGTTCGATACGCGGATGCCGCATGTGGTGCTTCTGAACATCCAGCTCCGTCACATAATTGCTTCCGGGCAGCGTCTTGGCATACTCTTTTAAGTCCGCCGCGATCTTACCCATTTCAAGCGGATCGGCAAAACGGGTGCCGTCGTCTGTTACGATCGCAGCGGTGACGGTGATCAATGGAAATTTCTGTAAAATGCCTTGCCGGTCCCTGCCAATATAATATCCGTTTTGGGCATCTTCCTCTGTATAATATTTGCGGACGGCCTGTACAAAATCCTTCACGAGCCGCTGACAGATCGCTTCCACTCCCTCAGAATTCCCGACGATTACATAGTCGTCGCCGCCGATATGACCGATAAATATATCCGTCGCCTGGGTTTCGGTAATGTAACCTTTGAGCATATTGGCCACTTCCTTGATCACTTCGCTGCCCCAAGCGTATCCGTATTTATCCCCAAACGGTTTGAAGTTGTCAAGGTCCACCTGACATAAAGAAAACATTTTTTTCTGTCCCAGCAGGGATTTGATGCGGTTCTCAATGGCCAGGTTCCCAGGCAACCCGGTCAGTGGACTGGCGTCTAGATTCAGCTCTTCGAGAATTTTAAGTCTTTTTGTCATCTCGGCGAAGGATTTGGCCAGCGCGCCGATTTCATCATCTCGCCTGGCTTCGATATGGTGATCCAGGTTGCCTTCGGCAATCATTCCTGCTGCCCTCTGCAGCTGCTGGAGCGGCTTGGAAATATTTCTCGTGATGAGCAAAGCCAGCGATACGCCTAACAGCAGGCTCAGCAATGCCAGGGCAAGGGTGATATTGACGGCGTCGCGCCCCCGTCGGGCCATCTGATTCATTTTTTCAGTAATCGACCGGTCCGTTTGAACCTGAATGAGCCGCAGGCGTTTTGCAATTTCATCGATGGTGCCATCAGCGACACTTTCCGACAGCGCCTGTGCTTCCGGCACCTGATCGTTTAGCACCAGAGCGACTTCCTCAATAAAGGTATCATGAAGTCGCTGATGGAATTTTTCGATCTCGTTGAAAGTGTTTTGCGTGTTTCGATCCAGACCCAGCGACCGGATGTGCCTGATCGTTTCTTGAAATTCCAGGCTTCGCTGCAAAAATATCTGCTCCAGCAGGGGATCTTTCAGAATCAGATATCGCTTTTCCGCGCTTTCCTGCGCGAGCAGCGCGTCTGTCAGTTTTTTAGCCTGTTCGATCACCGCAAAATTGCGATGGGTAATATCATGCGCGACCTGGTGGAGTCTTTGCAAACTGAACAACGCGTAGGCACCGGCAAGCACCGTCAACAGCGCCATAAAAAGATATCCCAGTAACAATTTTCGGCTGATGGTCAGCTTCATGGACAACAATCCGGCCTTTCCGGAAAAAATCACTCGAAATACAAGTGACTTATGGAGTAGCACAACCCATCGGCCGCGTAAAGAACAAAGTATTTTAGCAGGCATTTTTTTCGTGTTCGCTTTCATTCGGAATGCTTCTTGCCACAAACACAAAGTTTTGTTAAACTTCTATCCACCTCCGGATTGGACATTTCGGACACGCAAAAGAAAACGACCGGCGGAAACACTGTCCATCAAGACGGTATTCATCTGCAAGGGAAGGGAGACGCGATCATGATTTATGATGAGGAATTTGAAACCCTGCCGCGCGAAGCTTTGAAGGCATTGCAGGTCAAAAGACTCCATCAGGTTTTACAGCGTGTGTATCACACGATCGGTTTTTATAAGAAGTCTTTCGATGCGTCGAAAATCGCACCGGACGCCATAGGCTCACTAGACGATTTAAAAAGAATCCCCTTCGTGACGCGGGAGGATTTGCGCAACAATTACCCCTTTGGTCTATTTGCCGTCCCCATGAGCAGCATCGTCCGCTTGCACGCTTCATCGGGAACGTCGGGGCGTTCCTCCGTTTTCGGCTACACGAGGCGCGATATTGACACCTGGACCCAACTGACGGCCCGCTCACTGATCTCCGCAGGACTGACCAAAAACGATATCGTCCACAACGCTTTCAGCTATGGCCTGCTGCCGGGGGGGCTCGGTCTGCATTACGGCATCGAAAAGATCGGCGCCAGCGTCATTCCCATGTCCGACGGCAACTCAAAGCGGCAGGTCATGCTTCTGCAGGATTTCGGTCCGACCGCCTTATGCGCCACCCCGTCTTACGCCCTGCATCTGGCGGAAGAGGGCAAAGCGATGGGCGTAGACATGGCGACCCTGCAACTGCGTGTCGGCCTCTTCGGTGCGGAACTCTGGAGCGAGGCCACCCGTGACGCCATCGAAAACGCGTTTAGCATCAAAGCGCTCAATATTTTCGGCCTGTCGGAAATGATGGGACCCGGCATCGCCTCCGAGTGCCTGGAAGGCCGCCATGGCATGCACATCTTTGAAGATCATTTCATCGTGGAAACCATTCATCCTGATACCGGCCAGACCCTGCCCGAAGGCGAAGAGGGCGAACTGGTCTTCACCAGCCTGACCAAAGAAGCCTTTCCGCTCATCCGCTATCGGTCCGGTGACATCTCACGGCTGATTCCGGAACCGTGCCGGTGCGGCCGCACGCATGTCCGGATGGAACGGGTCCTCAAACGCAGCGACGATATGCTGACCGTGCGTGGAATCAACATCTTCCCGTCCCAGGTGGAAGCCATCCTTAAGGATATTGAAGGCGTCGAGCCGGATTACCAGCTCATCCTGGATAGGGTCGGAGCACTCGATCAGGTTGAATTGCAGGTGGAAGTCGGAGAAAAGTACTTCAGCGAATCGGGCGGAGTGAAAGAGCTGCAAACCATCGAAAAAAGAATCGTCAAGGACATGAAGGATTACCTGAGCATCTCCCCGCGTGTGAAACTGGTCGCGCCGCAGAGCCTGAAAGAAAAGGGAAAGAAGGTCATCGACAACCGCGCCATTTGATGCCGGATAGCCCTGTAGTGAACGGTTTCAAATCGTTCCTTTCTTAAAATGATATGATAAGGATTGTGGAGGAATACTGCATGAAAGTCGAACAAATCTCTGTTTTTCTGGAAAACAAACCCGGATCACTCGAGCACGCCACGCGCGTGCTGAAAGAAAACAAAATCAACATCCGCACCCTGTCGCTGGCCGAAACGGCGGATTTCGGCATTTTGCGTCTGATCGTCAACGACGTGGAAAAAACCAACACCGCGCTGAAAGACGCAGGCTTCCGGGTAAGCAAAACCATCGTCGTGGCCGTGGAGGTTCCCGATCAGCCGGGCGGTCTGCACAGCATTATGGAAGTTTTAAATAAAGAAGCCATCAACGTGGAATATCTTTACGCCTTCGTCGAAAAAAGCGGCGAAAACGCTGTTATCATTTTCCGCTTCGATGCCCCGGAAAAAGCCATCGAGGTTCTGATCAAGCATAAGTTTACGGTGGTGCCGGGCGCAAAACTCTACGAGTTTTAAAGATTTACGGCTTCCAGTCGAGTCGGTCGCGGGCTTGATTGCCGTGATGCCTTTAACCGGTGCGCTGGTTTTGGTCTGGGTTTATCTGGAGAATGACGGCAATGCGCACGTCATGCAGGCGTTTACCAAAGGGGCGCTTTGGGGAATCATTCCCAGTATCCTGTTTTTTGCGGTCGTTTTGATCTGTCTGAAAAAAGAGGCGCCTCTGCCTGTGCTGCTGGCCGCAAGCTCCATGATCTGGCTTGCCGCGGCCGTCGTCCATCAATGGATGACTCGCTAGTCCCGCCTTTTATCGTTCTCCCGCCACAGCTCACTTTACGGGTTTCCCGCACTCTTTGCACTTGCCATCCGCGCCGATAACGCCAATGCAGGCACCGTCACTGCATAAAACTCTGCTGTCCCAGTCGTCGTCAGATGCGAGCTCCGTCGGTGACTCATTTTCTTTCCCGCTACCGGCAACCTCCAAAACGTCTGCCGTTTCGTGGTCTTCAGGAAGTTCGCCCTCGTAGGTTTTCCCGCATTCCTTACATTTTCCGTCCGCGCCGATGGTTCCGATACAGGATTCATCGCTGCATAATATCCGTTTATCCCAATCTATGTTTTCGTCAAATATGATTTCCGTCATTTCACGCTCCAAATTTTATTCATGGGGTTTCTTATGCCGGCTTTGCAAAAAAGTCAATTCCAACAGGGGGAAAAATGGCAAAAACAGGTGCCTTGAGGTTTAAAGTCAGCAAATGATTGCCTGGCTGACAGATCAACAGGATTTGACCGCACAGGAGATCAACCTTTGATACAGGCCAGGGCTTTCAGCCGCGCCACCTTGCGGGCAATGCCTGCATCATGAACCACTTGTACAACATCATGGAGGTTTTTATAAGCTTCGGGCATTTCTTCCCCCAGCGTGCTTTTGCTGCCGGCCATGACCAAAACGCCCCTGTCGTCCATCTCACGGCTGATCGATCGGCCGCGGCTCAACTTGATCGCCTGGGTGCGGCTCATCACCCGGCCTGCGCCGTGGCAGGCGCTTCCGAAGGTCTCTTGCATCGCTTTTTCCTGACCGACCAGAATGAAGGAACCCGTCCCCATGTCTCCGGGAATCAAAACCGGCTGACCGACGCTTCGATAACGCGCCGGAACCGCCTCGTGTCCCGCGGGATAGGCTCGCGTTGCACCTTTTCGGTGAACACAGAGCTTTCTTTGCACCCCGCTCACCGTAAAGGATTCGATCTTGGCAATGTTATGGCAGACGTCATAGACCAGTCGCGCACCCAGTTCGCGAGGCGCTATCCTGAGCGTTTTTTCAAACACCTCTTTCGTCAGGTGCATCAGGATCTGACGGTTTGCCCAGGCATAATTGGCACCGCAGGCCATGGCAGCCAGATAATTGCGCCCCCGCTGCGAGGCCAGATATGCGCAGGACAGTTGCCGGTCAGGCAAAATAATGCCAGTTTCGGCCTGGTGCTTCACCATCAGCGCCAGATAGTCATCGCAGATTTGATATCCCAGGCCCCGCGATCCGCTGTGAATCATCACGACGATCTGGCCTTTGAAGAGCCCGAAGGCCTGCGCGGCATTTTCGTCAAATATTTCCTGAACCACTTCAATTTCAAGGAAGTGATTGCCGGATCCCAGTGTGCCCAGCTGCTGCCTGCCGCGCTCTATGGCCCGTGCCGAAACCTGCTGGGGATCCGCGCCGCTCATCGCGCCTGAGTCTTCCGTGGTCTCCAAATCCTCGGCCGACCCGAAACCCGCTTTAACCGCCCATCCGGCACCCTCTTCGAGAACTTTTTTTGAATCCTTTCCGGATAATTTGACATAGCCGGTCGTGCCGACACCGGAGGGAATGCGCGTATACAGGGCAGTGGTTAAATCCCTTATTTTGTCACGGATGTCACCTTGCGACAGTTTCGTGGCCAAAAGCCTGCATCCGCAGTTGATGTCATAGCCGACACCGCCCGGCGAAACAACGCCCCCGTCCAGATCAAAGGCCGCCACACCGCCGATGGGAAATCCGTAACCCCAATGAATATCGGGCATGGCCAGAGAATAATTGACAATCCCCGGCAGATGCGCGACATTGGCCACCTGCCTGACGCTTTCGTCTTTTTTCAGCAGATCGTGAATGCTCTCGTTGGCGTAGATGATGCCCGGCACGCGCATCAAGCCCGTCTGAGGCAGAAGCCAGCGATTGTCATCTATCTTTTCCAGTTTGATCTCAGACATCAAATATTATCCTGGCCTTCCATCCCTTTTTACTTCTTTCCACGCTCAGCCCGTGATACGTAACGGCTTTGATCTCTGTTTTCATCACATGCTTCTTTTTATCATATGACTCAAGAAACAATCTTGCGGCCAGTTTCTTATTGTCGCACTTTGTAATGTCGCACTTCCCGATGATCAGCGCCTCTCCGTTAAAAAGGTATAAAATCTCCCGCAAATAATTAATCAGCAAATCCGCCGGATCGGAACCTTCCACAGTGAGCGCTTTTTCTTCAACGCCTGCCGGCGTTCCTTTCCTTTCAACCACGATGTCCATAAGAGACAAAGCGGCTTTTGTAAACAGCTCTCTCTTCGTCCGCCCTGTGACTTCAATACCCAGATCGGCGGTATGGTCTATCAGTTTGTATAACGTCATGGGGGTAAGTATAACGGAATATGACAGGATGAACAAGTATCGATGTTTCTGGGGTGGCGGACTAAAAACGGCCGCAGGGAACGGTTGTGAACATTCCCTGCGGCCGTCAGGATCTATGCTTCTTCCGGGGAGCCGTTTTCGTCGCTTACGAGATCCGTCTCATCGTCGCCGTTGATTTCGTCTTCTCTTGCTTCAGCCTCCTGCGTGGTGCGCGCGACGCCAACCAGTTTTTCGTCGGGCTCAAGATCAATCAGCTTGACGCCCTGCGTCACGCGGTGATTGATCGGCACTTCCTGGACCTTGAGGCGGATCACCTTACCGGCATTGCTGATCAGCATGATGTTCTCTTCGCCCTGGACCTGCAGCACACCGGAAACATTTCCGACTTTCGCCACGGTTTTGAGGTTGATGGTGCCTTTTCCGCCGCGGGACTGGATACGGTACTCCTCGACCGGTGTACACTTGCCATATCCGTTTTCGGAAACGGTGAGCATAAAGGTGCCGGCGGCGGGAATTTCCACGCCGATCACCGCATCCCCTTCATCCAGATTGATTCCCCGCACACCCCGTGCCGTTCTTCCCATGTCACGCACTTCTTCTTCCTTGAAACGGATGGACATGCCCCGGTTTGTGGCCAGGAAAATATCCTGATCGCCCATGGTCAGCTGGACATCCACCAGCTCATCCCCCTCATCAATAGACACGGCAATGATACCGCCGACGCGAGGATTGGAATAAGCGGCCAGATCGGTCTTTTTGATAATCCCCTTCTTCGTCACCATCACGATATATTTATCCGAAACAAATTCTTTCACCGGCAATGTCGCTCTGACCTTTTCGCCGGGGGCCAGATTCACCAGATTCACCATCGCCTTGCCTTTTGCAGCGCGTCCGGCCTGCGGTATCTGGTAAACCTTCAACCAGTAAACCTTGCCTGCGCTGGTGAAGACCAGCAGATAATGATGCGTGGAGGCAATAAAGATTTTTTCCACAAAATCTTCTTCCTTCGTGCCCATGCCGACCTTGCCGCGTCCGCCCCTGTGCTGACTTTTATAAAGGCTCACCGCATTGCGCTTGATATAACCGGCATGCGAGATGGTCACCGCCATGTCTTCTTCCACGATCATGTCTTCAATATTGATGTCGGCGGTACTTGCGACAATTTCCGTGCGTCGTTCATCGCCATAGCGTTCTTTGATTTCTGTGAGCTCATCGATGATGACTTGCAAGACTTTCTGCGGATCGTCCAGAATGCCGGCCAATTTGGAAATTAATGCCTTCACTTCCTGATATTCCGCATCAATCTTGTCTCTTTCCAGACCGGTCAGGCGTTGCAGCCTCATCTCCAGAATCGCCTTGGCCTGAATCTCGGACAAATTGAACGTCGCGCATAACGCTACAGAGGCTTCGCCGGGATTTTTTGCCGCTTTGATGACTTTGATGATTGCATCGATGTTGTTCAAGGCAATGATATAGCCTTCTAAAATATGCGCCCGTTCCCTGGCGCGTGCCAGTTCATACTGTGTGCGGCGGACCACCACTTCCTGTCGGAAGGCAACGAATTTTTCAAGAACCTCTTTGAGATTGAAAACCTGCGGACGGCCTTCGGAGATCGCCAGCATGATGATGCCGAAGGAGATTTCCATTTGTGTGAATTTATAAAGCTGATTGAGGATGATCGCGGAATTCTCATCGCGCTTGAGGTCGATAACCACGCGGATACCATCACGGTCGGATTCGTCACGCAGATCGGAAATGCCGGCGATTTTCTTGTCGCGCACCAGTTCGGCTATTTTTTCAATCAGCGACGCCTTGTTGACCTGGTACGGCAACTCGTTGATCACAATCGTTTCCTTGTCGTTACGGGCGTTCTTTTCGATGAGCGCCCGCGCCCGGACACGGATAATGCCGCGCCCCGTTTTATAGGCGGAAAGAATGCCTTCGCGGCCGTTGATGAATCCTGCCGTCGGAAAATCCGGACCGGGAATGTACTTCATCAACTCTTCAATGATCAGTTTAGGATTCTTGATGAGCGCAATGGTGCCGTTGATGATTTCCTTTAAATTATGAGGCGGAATGTTGGTCGCCATGCCAACGGCGATACCCGAGGTCCCGTTCAACAGTAAAAGCGGAAGCCGCGTCGCAAGAATAGACGGCTCTTCCAGAGATTCATCATAGTTTGGAACGAAATCAACAGTATCTTTTTCCAGATCGGCCATCACTTCATCGGAAATGCGCGCCAGGCGGCTTTCCGTATAACGCATGGCCGCGGGCGGGTCTCCGTCAATCGAGCCGAAGTTGCCCTGCCCGTCGATCAGCATGTAGCGTAAAGAAAAATCCTGCGCCATACGTACCAGCGTGTCGTAAATGGCCGAATCTCCATGCGGATGATATTTACCCATGATATCGCCAACCACGCGGGCGCATTTCTTGTAGGGTTTATTATGGCGGTAGCCCATCTCATACATGGCATACAATATCCGGCGGTGAACGGGTTTGAGGCCGTCACGTACATCAGGGAGCGCCCGGCCGATAATCACGCTCATGGCGTAATCCATGTACGATTTTTTCATTTCATCTTCTATATTAACCAGCGTTTGCTTATGGTGGATATCTCGTTCCATTTTGTTTCTACCTCTCTTTTTACTTCACAAACCTGCAAAATTTCTTTTTTTCAGGCGACTTAAATATCTAAATTGGAAACATGCAGAGCATTTTGATAGATGAAATCGCGCCGCGGCTCCACCTGATCGCCCATCAGCGTGGTAAAAATTTCATCGGCAACCACCGCGTCTTCGACGCTCACCTGCAGAAGTGTTCGCTTTTCGGGATTCATGGTTGTTTCCCAGAGCTGCTCGGGGTTCATTTCACCCAAACCTTTGTAACGCTGAATGGTCAACCCCTTCTTCCCCAAACTGATAAGATGGTCGACCAGAGCGCGGGCGGATGGCAGAAGGATCGGCGTGGCCGATTCATCAGATTGATCACGGTATGGAGGTTCGCCCAGGATGGAAACCTGCCCCAGTAATGCTCTGATTTCCCCAAACTGCGGTGTCCGGAAGATCTCCCGATCGATACAGGTGGTCAGAGTCTTTCCATTATTTTTTATTTCAAACACCATTTTATATCCGCCGTGATCAAGATCGGCGTCAATGCGATAATCGGACACAACATCACTGCCCAGTGCGACAACTGTTCTCGCCGCAATTTTCAAAAGTTCGCTTTCATTTTGAAACGCCTCATCCATCAACGTCGGATCCCCGGCAACAATTCGAACCAGCTTCCTGTCGCGACGTTCCTTTTCAAAACGGTCCAGCAGGTCTCCGATACGCATAATTTTTTTAATCAGGATCAGCAGTTTATTGCCGGTGACGGGAAACGGACTGCCGTCGCTCATCAGTAAATTGACTTTCTCGACACCGCTTTCCAGAATATAGCTTCTCATCTGATCTTCATTTTGGATGTAGATTTCCTTTTTCTTATCCACCACTTTATAAAGCGGCGGTTGAGCGATAAACAAATAACCTCTTTCGATCAATTCCCGCATCTGGCGGAAAAAAAAGGTTAGAAGCAACGTGCGGATATGAGCGCCATCCACGTCGGCATCCGTCATGATAATGACTTTATGATATCGCAATTTACTGACGTCATAATCACCAGGGCCAATGCCCGCGCCAAAGGCCGTGACCATAACCTTGATTTCTTCATTTTGCAGCATTTTGTCGAAGCGTGCTTTCTCCACATTAAGAACTTTACCGCGTAATGGCAAAATCGCCTGATTCTTTCTGTCCCGGCCCTGCTTGGCCGAACCACCTGCTGAATCTCCCTCTACCAGATATATTTCACTCAAGGCCGGATCTTTTTCCTGGCAGTCGGCCAATTTACCCGGCAGGGCTCCGACTTCCAGTGCGCTTTTGCGCCGGGTCAGCTCGCGGGCACGTCTGGCCGCATCGCGTGCCCGGGCCGCTTCCATGCACTTGTTGAGAATCTGTTTGGCAATAGAGGGGTTTTCCTCCAGGTAGGAACCGATCTTTTCGTAAACAATGCCTTCCACCAGCCCGCGCACGTCAGAGTTGCCCAGTTTTGTCTTGGTCTGTCCTTCAAATTGCGGATTCCTGACTTTGACGCTGATCACGCAGGCCAGCCCTTCGCGCAGGTCCTCCCCGCGCAGGGATTCCTTCCCGTCTTTTATGATTTTATTGGAGGTGGCGTAATTATTAAAAACCCGTGTGAGCGCCGAACGGAAACCGACCATGTGCATTCCGCCCTCCACCGTGTTGATGCTGTTGGCGAAAGAGAAAATGTTTTCCAGGTAACTTTCATTGTATTGCAAAGCCACCTCCACCATACAGTCTTCCCGGGCGCCGGTGACATAGATCGGTTCTTTATGAAGCACTTTCTTATTGCGGTTGATATACTCCACAAAGGAAACAATACCGCCTTTATATACAAACTCCGCCGATTTGTCGCTTCGCTCGTCCGTCAGAAGTATTTTTACCCCTGAATTAAGAAAAGCCAGTTCGCGCAGTCGATTTGAAATGACATCAAAACTGAATTCCGTCTCTTCAAATATTTCATCATCCGGCAGAAACGTCACTTTGGTTCCGCGTCCTCGGGTTTGGCCGACCATTCCCAGCGGCGCGTCAGGAATGCCTCGCTGGTAGGTTTGACGATAAACATTTCCATCCCGTCTCACTTCAAGCTCGCAGGTTCTTGAAAGCGCGTTCACGACGGAGACACCGACACCGTGAAGACCGCCGGAAATCTTATAGGTTTCGTCTGAGAATTTTCCGCCGGCATGCAGTTTGGTCATCGCCACTTCCGCGGCGGAAACGCCTTCCTTTTTATGGATGTCCACCGGAATGCCGCGACCGTTGTCGTCCACAACAATTGAGTTATCCACCCGAATTTTAACGGAAATAGTATCGCAGTATCCCGCCGCCGCCTCATCGATGCTGTTATCGACGACCTCATACACCAGATGGTGCAGTCCATCCTTACTAGTGGAACCTATATACATGGCCGGTCTTTTACGAACCGCCTCTAACCCTTCTAAAACCCGGATACTGTCGGCATCATACTTCTTGTTTGGCATAAAAATATTTTTTACTCCTTCGCTTTTTCCATTTTTTTAACACCCGATCGTTTTCGGGGATATCCAAAATGATTGATGCTGAAATCACACATCTATATCTTCAAAGGCATGACAATACAGAGATATTGATCACCATCCAACGGTTTGACCACTGTGGGTTTCAGTCCGACACCCACCTCTAAAACGACATTTTCCGCAGATACAACAGAAACCGCGTCAATTACATAATTCACATTAAATCCAACATCCATATCTTCCCCCGTGTACGCAATATCAATTTCCTCCGTCGCTTCTCCAACATCCAGATTCGTTGAATTCAATGTCATTTTTCCTTCCGTAAAAGAAATAATCACCCCGCTGTACCTCTCCGATGACACGACATTCATCCTTCTGAGCGCGTGGAGAAACGATTCTTTATCCAATGTAACCGCTATCCCTTTTTCAGAGGGAATCACCCGTTTATAATCAGGATATTCCGCATCCACAAGATTCACTTTCAGAATCGTATTATCTGTCTTGACAACAAACATGTTTTTATGCAGGCCGATTCCGATATTTTCGTTGATATCAATGATTTTTTTGACTTCCATCAGGCCTTTTCGAGGAATAATCATCCCTTTGGTCATTTCAGGGCATGGATCCGCCGTGGAAACTTTCGCCACAGCCAGACGATGACCGTCTGTTGCGACCATACGCCAAATGTGATTCGATCCGTCGGTAGAGGTTTCCAGTAAAACCCCATTGAGATTTTTACGGGTTTCATCCGAGGCCATTGCAAAAGATGTCTTATTGATTAAATCCTTGAGGAGTTGACCGGGAATATTATAAAAAGTCACATCCTGGCTTTCGGCCACATTCGGAAAATCGTCCGCCGGTAAACCGGGAATTTTATATACAGCCCTCTGAGAAGTCACTTTTATGATATTATTGGCACTTTTTGTAAAATGAACAAGATCTCCCTGAATTTCTCTCACCATTTCATAGAGTTTCTTAGCTGATAGGGTTATTTCTCCTTTTTCCGCAATATCCGCCTCATAGTCTGAAATAAGACTGATCTCCCGGTCGGTTGCAATAATTTTAAGGTGATTGTTTTCCGCTTTTAAAAGGACATTATTTAAAATAGGAGTGGTTGTCTTTTTTTCAACAATACCTAAAGTTTTTTGTATACCATCCAAAAAGGTATTTCTATTGATCTTGAATTCCATCCGTCCCCCCTTTTCATTTCTTACGAGTTTATTTTTCTTTATATATAAAAAAATCAGTAACAGCAGTAAGGCTTGTGGATATGTGGATGAACTGCTTTTATATATATTTTTTAAACAGTTGCTATCATCCGGCCTGTGCATGACCGTGGTACGGTTATATTATGTTTTGTGGATAACCGCATCTTCAATATCCTGAATCATCTTTTTAAATTTAATATCTGCGTCAATGGCGTTTATTATTTTATTGTTGGCGTAAATGACGGTTGAATGATCGCGTCCTCCAATTTTTTGACCGATATCCGGATAAGAGTGGTTTGTTAATTTACGAGCCAGATACATGGCGATCTGTCTTGCCATGACCATGTTTTTGTTCTTATTATGCGACTTAATATCTATTATCTTCACATTTAGCTTTCCGGCAACCACTTTAATGATATCTTCAACCGAGACGTCCTCATTATTTTTCTGTTTCACCAGTTTTTTTAAAACATCCTTCACCAAGTCCATATTGATTTCCTGATTCGTTAAAGAGGAATATGCGGCGATCCTGACCAGGAACCCTTCGAGTTCTCGGATATTTGATTCGACATGTGAAGCAATATAATGGGCCACATTGGACGGCAGTGTAATTTCATTTTCCTGCATTTTTTTCTCGATAATAGCAATTTTCGTTTCTGTTTCCGGTGGTTGAATGTCGGCAATCAGCCCCCATTCAAACCTGGAACGCAGCCTTCCTTCAAGATTTGGAATATCTTTAGGAAATTTATCAGAGGTCACCACGATTTGCTTGCCGGCATCATGCAGGGTATTGAACGTGTGAAAAAACTCTTCCTGCGTTCTTTCCTTGCCAGCCAGAAAATGAATATCATCTATCAATAAACACCCGATATTACGATACTTTTCGCGAAATTTCGGCATCCGGTCATAACGGATGCAGTTAATCATTTCGTTCATGAATTCTTCGGCGGAGACGTACATGATATTGAGTTCCGGATGGGAGGTGGCGGTCATCAAGCCAATCGCATTGAGCAGGTGTGTTTTTCCGAGCCCCGATCCGCCATAGATAAAAAGTGGATTATAGTTTTTTGCCGGTTGCTTGGCTACCGCGATGGAAGCGGCATGGGCAAACTGATTGCAGGCCCCCACTACAAATCTGTCGAACGTGTAATTTGCGTTCAGATAAGATAAATTTTTACTTGTGTTTGCGGAAACCACAGGGGCCTCTTTACGATTCCTTGAATCCGATTCCGGTGATGTACGCTTTATTTCTTTGTCTTTGCTCAACACAAAATCGACATCCACGGGGATTCCGATGACATTTTGCAGAGAATTTTTAATCATGGACAGATAGTTATCCATCAGCCAGTCTTTGAAAAATTTATTCGGCACCACCAGGGAGACGCATTTATCCTCCATTGCCGTAATCCGAATCGGCTTGATCCAGGTATCAAAGTTTTGCTTGGATACTTTATCCTGAATAATTTTAGTAGCTTTATCCCACGCTGATTCCACAGTTCAACCTTTTATAAACATATTTATCAACACCTGTGGATAAATATGCAATGATTTTATAATTCATCGAGAAGATAACGGGCCAATCGGTTTAACTCATCCATGGACCGGTATGAAATTTCAATGGCTCCTTTTTGGGCCGATCCTTTAATGTGAACACGGGCCTGACATTTTGCGGTAAGATTTTTTTCGAGATCGGCGATATGGATATCTTTGCCTGAAGTTTTCCGTTGAGCTTCCACAGGCTGCTTTTTTGCTTTCTGTATGAGTTTTTCTGTTTCCCGGACGTTGAGCTCCTTTTTTAAAATCATGTCCAAGAGTGCCAGTTGCTGATCCGGGGACGCGATCGATAAAAGGCAGCGGGCATGTCCGGCCGTAATTTTTTTATCCGTCAGCGCGACTTTTGCCCTGGCCGGCAGTTTTAACAGCCGGACCGTGTTGGCCACGGTAGAGCGGTCTTTTCCGACCCGCAAAGCAATTTCCTCCTGGGAGAGACTGAATGCCTCTACGAGGGTGGCATAGGCTTGTGCCTCTTCGAGTGGATTGAGTTCTTCGCGCTGAATGTTCTCGATCAGAGAGATTTCAGCCGCTTCCATGTCTGATGCGGCACGAATAACGATCGGCACGTCCTTGAGGCCTGCTTTTTGAGCAGCACGCCAGCGTCTTTCGCCGGCGATGATTTCATAGCCAGAATCAGCCTTCCGGACCACAATCGGTTGAATGATGCCGCTTTGCTTCACCGAGGCAATCAGATCTTTTTGATCCTGATCAGAAAAATTTTTCCTCGGCTGATAACGGTTCGGGCGCAACTCCTCGATGCCGCAGCTGGTGACAGGCGATTTTGTTCCTGTTTCTTGATCCAGTAAATCCGGGAAAATAGCACCCAGCCCTTTTCCCAGCGCGTTTTTCTGCGCCATTTACATTTCCCCCTGAATAATTTCCTGCGCAAGCTCCATATAGGCTAACGCGCCTCTCGATTTAATGTCGTAAAGAATGATCGGCAGTCCGTGACTCGGGCTTTCAGACAAGCGCACATTTCGCGGGATCACCGTTTTAAAAACCTTTTTCCCCAAATGATTGCGAACGTCTTCCGTTACGCGATGAGCCAGGGTATTGCGCGGATCGAACATCGTCAGCAAAATACCACCCAGTGACAAAGCCGGATTTAAATTGGCTTTTACAAGCTTCACCGTGTTGAGTAAATAGCCGAGTCCTTCCATGGCATAATACTCGCACTGCAAAGGAACAATCAAAGAATCTGCGGCGACAAGAGCGTTGACCGTCATAAACCCGAGCGACGGCGGGCAGTCGATCACGATATAGTCATAGTTTCTGTCCAGCGCTTTTAATAAGGCCCGCAGACGGGTTTCGCGTTCCTCCAGATGAATAAATTCCACTTCCATCCCGATCAAATCCTGATTCGAAGGAATGATCTCCAGACGGGGCAGGGCGGTGGGCAGGGTGACCGATGTCAGGGATGCCTGCCCGATCATCGCGTGGTACAGATTGCCGTCTTTATAAGATGATTTGTCCAGTCCCATGCCGCTTGACGTGTTTCCCTGTGAATCGCCGTCGATGAGCAGCGTTGTCTTTCCGGCGACAGCCAGGGATGCGGATAAATTAATTGCCGTCGTTGTCTTTCCAACGCCGCCTTTTTGATTTGCAATGCATATGATTTTATTCATTATTTATGTGTAAGTCTTCCAAAGTCGTCTTTAGGAAAAACCTGCGCATGAACTAACATAAAAAAGGGCTTTTTAGAAGGGTTTTTTACTGATTTCCGTCTTTTGGAAGATAATAATTTTACGGGGCGGTCCTAGAAGAGGAATATTTATATCCTGTTGATATATTTGAAATATTTTAGATCCATTTTCCGTGACTTGCGCCGCTTGCAATTCATCTTCGACGTCCTTTCCCTTCAGGGTTATCAACAGGCCGCCCGGGGCCAGAAAAAACGCCCCCAAAGGCAGCAAATCGGGCAGTTTTAGAGCAGCCCGCGAGATGACCACATCAAATTTTTCCCGCCATTTATCTGTTTGGGTGATATTTTGAGCCCGGTCGTGAAGCGTCTGCGCACTCTCAAGATTCAAGACGCGAATCATGTGTTTGAGGAAAGACACTTTTTTACGATTGGTTTCGAGAAGAGTTAGTTGTATAGACGGCAGGGCGATTTTCAAGGGGATGCCGGGAAAGCCCGCGCCAGAGCCGATATCCACCAGGTGGGCATTTTCAGGGGTGATGTGTCGAAGGGCGGTCAGCGAATCCAGAAAATGACGGGTCACAATCTCGCCTAGCGTATTTTCGGAAATGAGATTGGTTGTGGCATTCCATAAGCGGAGCTCGCTTTGATAAAGATGAAAGGCGGCAAGCTGCCGTTCGTTTAGATCGATGCCGAGGAGCCCGGCGCCCAGCTTAAGTAAACGCATATCGTCATTCATACCGGGGGAATAACAAAAAAAAGGCGCAGTCGCAAATGGTAATTTTATGAAGCAGTCAGAATACAACATCTCCCGGACGCGAGAAATTCCTGAACGGTGCGGCCTGTGGGACGGCGCGGTCTGGCGGCCGGTTAAGGCTTTGGATGTGAATTGCATCCGGCCCGAAGGCAGTGATCATCGACCCCGTACGCGTTGTAAACTGCTATATAATCGACAATCCATGTTCGGGATTTTTCGTGTAGAGGATCAGTATGTCCGCTGTGTCCACAACCGATTTCAAAGCGACGTCTGGAAAGACAGCTGCGTGGAATTTTTTGTTGAGCCCAAAGAAGGCGCGGGATACTTTCATTTCGAGTTTAATTGCGGCGGCGCCCTTCTGGCTTCTTATGTGACCGACCCGGTGCGAGCGGATGGCCGGCTGAAGCAATACACGCCTTTGACACCGGAGGATGACCGTAAAATTCATCGCTTCGCCAGTCTGCCTCCCATTGTAGAGCCGGAAATTGTTCGACAGATCGTCTGGACTTTGGAATTTCAGATCCCATTTGCCGTGCTGGAAAAGTACAGCGGAAAAATCGGAATCGTCAAAGGACAGGTCTGGCGGGCCAATTTTTACAAGTGCGGCAATGAAACATCCCACCCCCACTGGTTATCCTGGATGCCGCTTTCGGCCCGCAACTTCCATGAACCTTCAAGCTTTGGAAAACTGTTATGGGAAGAATAAGAAATCTGGCTTTAAGGGTGTGCGTAAGAGAAGTCATGCAGAAAAAGGCTTTTTGCCGGTCGAAGAGTCCATTAAAGTTTTCCGTCTGTGGCGTCGATAATAACATCACTTCATAGGAGAAAGCGCAGATGAGCGACATTTCGGCGATAGCAGTAGCTATGACGGCCTTGAGCCAGTCCCGTACACTCGATCAGATCAGCATGAGCATCCTGAAGATGAATGCCAAGGCCGATCAGGCTGTGGCGGACATGCTTCTTGAAAATGCCCGGCAGATCCAGTCTTTATCCGATACTTCAGGCTCTGCCATCATTGATCTTTTTGTCTGATCATCTATAAGCATATCATGTTTTTACTGTATTCTGCTTCGTACATTGATTCAGCCGCCAGCAGGGCACTGCGCATAGCATTTGAAGCAAAAATATTGAAACCCGATCCCCTGCGCCTGATACAAGCTCATAAATTCTTCGGTGCCGAGCATTTTTTTCTGCTCATCGGGCGTGGCCGCAGCGAACTTGCTCCAGAATTTCATGCTGCCTGCAATTCCAAAAGGTTGCGAATATTTCAGGCATTTCATTTCATTGGTCTTGCCTTCTTCGTCCAGTGCCTTGCCGGGGCATTGTTCCACACAGAGGTTGCAGTGAATGCATAGATCTTCGGTAACCGGCGGGTCGGGCGGTAA
Source organism: Syntrophaceae bacterium UBA2280 (assembly GCA_002347685.1). Lineage (GTDB taxonomy): Bacteria > Desulfobacterota > Syntrophia > Syntrophales > Smithellaceae > UBA8904. Next base: position 43,086 of record DDWS01000059.1, on the reverse strand, counting down.
CTCTGCCTCCGTCAAGACGGTGCTAAACAGAACGCGCGAACCGAGCTTCGGGTGGATGACGAGGTTGCTGCGGCCCCAGTTACCCAGGCCTGCGGCAATCGCGGCGTGGCGTTGAGAAAAATCGGCTGCTAACCCAAAGCGGGATTCCGGCGCCATGTTCAGCGGATAGGATAGCGGGGTGGACATGGCTTTGACACCGCAGTCCCTTTCCAGATACCGGGCCAGTTTATAGTTGGAGGACTTCATAAATTCCATGATGTCCAGCCTGCCGCCCATGGCGATTCTTGCGTTATCGCTTTCGCAATTGGAAAGTTCTTTGAATGTCATGACCACCAAGGATTTTGCTTTGGGGAAAATGGTTTCGATCCGGGGCGAGAGTTTGCTTTTGTAATCCGCCACAGCGCCAAACCCCACGTCATCCAAACCCAGCCCAAGGGCATAATTTTTAATCTTTTCTTTGAGTGCCGCACGCATTGTCATCCTCCATCTTTTTTTATTCATTAAAAATATCTACGCACACACATCACGCTTAATCTGCTTGACCACCGCGTCAAAATTAGACGGTTCCGTAACGCGCACGATTTGGATGACCCCCTGGAGAGCGGCGATCATCAGGAGCGCCTGATCTTTTGCGTTTCCAGTAAAATCGAAGGCGCCTTTTTTCTTTCCACGGGCCAGAAAGTTTTCCAGCCATGTGAGCGTACCGGAGATAAAAAGACGCGTTTCTTTCTGCATTTCCGCAGGAAGGGTCTTGAAATCGGTTTCCAGCGCGCCACCCAGGCAGATCTGTTGCTTTTGCTCCACGAATCTTTTAAACAGCAGAAAAAATTCATCCAGTTTTTTTGGATCAGGCAAATCCTTACCGTCGATATCACCGGCCCATCTCTCAAATCTTTTCGTTGCGCGCCGAATGATGGCGACTCCCAGATCGGTCTTTGCGGGGAAGTGGTAGTGAATTGAGGCGTTTTTGATATTCAAGCTGTCTGAGATATCTTTGTAGCTGAAACCATTATAGCCCCGGTCCAACAAAAGATCCTCGGCGATATCCAGGATCTGTTTTTTTGTGTCTGTTTTTTCGTCCATCGTCATTTCTCAATCCAATCATTTACAACTGTTATACCTACTAGTAGGTAGGTTGTCAAGATGGTTTTTTATGGATGATCAGAGGGGCGCAGCTGCAGAAACGGTCACGGTCGTCGATGACCGTGACCGTTCCGAAAAGGTGAATCGATATTCAGAAGTACGTCGCCTTGAGCGTATCATGAAAAAAGATGGCAGGGTCTTCAAGCCCTGCCATCTTTATGTTCCAGGGCCCTCAAGTTAAGTTAAAGGCACCTTGTAAATATAGCTTACTTCTTCATCGATCTTTCGAAAAGCGCATCAGCCTTCTTGGCCTTTTCTTCGGCTGCATTGGCTCTTTCTTCGGCCGCCTGCGCTCTTTCTTCTGCCATCTTTGCGGCATTTTCTGCGCGTATGGCGGCATCGGCTGCTTTGATCGTGGCTTCCTCGGCTGCCGCCTTGGCCTGCTGGGCTTCCTTGAGTGCCTGTTCGGCTTTCGCGCTGGTCTGCTGTCCCTCCGCCTGGACTTTCTCAAGGTCGCGGGTTGTCGCACAACCGGCCAGAATGATCGCGAAAACAAGCATCATTGAGATCATCAATAGACTTTTCTTCATCGTTACATCACCTCCTTTCTGTTTAGTTGATTGATCTTATGCAGTTCATGTTAAGATTCAGCGCCGTGACAGATCCCTTCGGTTTGAAAGTCAGCCGCAAATCAGCACGGTCTTGAGTTTTGCCATGCTTCAAACGGATCATTGACATGGATACGAATCTCGTATTTTCTGCTTATTATCGCAATTTGTCTGTGTAGGTGTTGAAAGTCTACATTATTTTATGCAGAATTACGAGCGAAACAACAGCATCTCTTTTTTATTTTCATTGAGGTTCGATCAGGATGCCTTCCATTTCCAGATCTATCTTCAGGCGCTTGAGAGCCTCTCGGGCCTCATGACTATCATAAAAAGGTCCGGCGATCACAAGGTAGCGCTGATTCCGGAACGATACCCGTGCCGGGATTTGCGGGCCCTGGTGATTGATCATGGCGGCAATCCGCAGGGCATCAATTTCTTCGCGTTCGTCAGCAGAGAGAATGTACCATGCCGCTATTTTCATTTCCGGGACTTTTGGCTTGCCGTACAATTCACCCGGGTGGCTCACCTCGATGAGTTCCATGTCGCGTGGTTCACTGCCTTCGTGGATCTTGAAAACGGGAACGGGAATTCCCCGGGCCTCGGTCAGCACAGTCTTTACTTTTTTCCAGTCGAGCGGACGCGTCGATTGCGTTTCGATCCTTCTTAGTTTTGCATACATTTTTTCCAGTCCGGCTGTGTCCGAGTCTTCGGAAGTGGCGTGTACTTCCAGATAGACCCAGCCATTGCGGCGGCCTACGAGATAGGGCTGGTTGATAACGCGCACAGGGGTTTTAACCGGCGTATCCGCATAGAGCCTTTTTACATCTTCCGGATACAGCCGGATGCAGCCATTGGTTGCCCTAAGGCCGATGCTGGCCGGCTTATTGGTGCCGTGGATCAAATAGCTCGACTCTAAATAGATTGCATGTTCGCCCAGAGGATTCAAGGGGCCCGGCAAAACTTTCTCGGGGAGAATGTCTCCTTTTTTACGGCGATCTTGCGCAACCTGCCGGGGCACATGCCAGGTCGGCCGGACCATCTTGCGTGACACATGCATCAGGCCTTTGGGCGTCGGCTGTTCCTCCGAGCCGATTCCGATCGGGTAGGTGGATACCCTTACCGTTTTAGAGCCGTCTTCTTTGAAGTGGAAGAGTCTCATGGCAGCCAGATTGATCACGATGCCTTTTCTCTGGACATCCGGAAGGATGAAGCTCAAAGGCAGAATAATGCGTTCTGAGGCCCGGGGCACCCAGACATCAACACCCGGATTGGCAATGCTGATTTCATGGACCCCCAAACTGAAGTGCCTGGCCACGTCCGGCAGCGTATCGCCTTGTGCAAGTTTGAGAACAGCCAGCCTGCCAACCACGTCAGTCCCCCCGGTCACCGAAAAATGATTTCGTTCGATCTTTTCTGCCGGATAGAGCGGCGATGACCAGTATTGCCACGGGATATTTTTCATGACCGCGCATCCATGGAGAGAAGCGATGAATATCAGCAGAAAAACAAACCGGAGCTTATGGGATATGACAAGCAGGCTAATGTTTCGGCACATAGGTCTACAGCGCATCCTGTCTAATGAAGTGATTGAAAAGTGGACTTGCTAAAGCACGGATCGAACCGTCGAGCAAGGTCTCATTTATTGATTGCCGGCGGCCCATGACGTTTTGTTCGACGGGCTGCAGGCGAAATAACCTGCCTGCCGATCGATTGCCCCTTTCAGAAGGCAAGGTGATACGTGGCATTTCTTGCCGCCGCTATCTTTAACCGGTCTTCTATGGGCGGATCTCCACGGTTGCGCCGTCAAGCACCAGCCTTTCAATTTCCTCGATCTCCCGGTCTGTAACGGCAATACATCCCTGCGTCCAGTCACGCTGTGTGTGCAGATCGCCAACCCACGCAAGATCCTTCTTCATGCCGTGAATCATAATATCACCGCCCGGTGATACTCCCCGTTGTTTTGCCCGTTTTTTGTCTTTTTCGTTTGGATAGGAGATACGCAGCGACAGATGATACTGACTCCCTTTGTTTCTTGTCTCGATAAAATAGATGCCCTCCGGGGTTTTGTTGTCTCCCTGCATTTCCTTTGGACCGTCCGGATTCCCTCCCAGGGCGATCTTGTATGTCTTGAGTGCCTTGCCTTTTGAAAGCAATGTCAATCGCCTCTGACCCTTCTCGATCAGAATCTTGTCCACGGACCCATGCGGGATTAAAATGACCTTGCCTTTAATCTCCTGCTCAAGCCCTTCGATCATATTTTGCAGCGCGACCCTTTCGGTGTCATTGCTCTGAAGGGTTTGTTTGAGAGCTTCGATCTGTGTTTGCTGAGCCGAAACGTGCTTATCCCTCGCAGCGGCATTGCGGATTGAAGATATCATCACGTCACTGGGGGGCCTGTAGAGGCTTTCCGGATACTCTTTGATTAGTTTGTGAAAGCATTCCAGAGATTTTTGGTCATCTTTCCTGAGGTTGTCCGGGTGGGCGTAAATCATGCCCATCTCGAAAAGAACCCTGTCTCCCACCGAAGGATACTTGTTGATAATCTGCTCATAGGTTTCCAAAGCGGCCTGGTAGCTTCCCTGCTGAAAATAATTGGTCGCATCCTTGAAGGCTGACTTGGCCAGAAAGGTACTGCACCCGCATAACAGCCATGGCGTTATGATTGTGAAGGCAGCAAAAAAAATGAAGCGTTTGTTTGCCCTGTCTGATTTTTTCCCCATAGACGTCCTCGTGTTTGCTGATCGCTTTTCTGATATTGCAGAGGCGATTTAAATTTGTAAGTCGATGTCCCTTGCCGCCCCGGAGACGTACCACATTCCAGATTAAAATTCTGTAGTTTTTTAAGCGTTTAGGTTTGCAATGCCGATGTCATCGCCAATCATTAGCGGCGATTGAACGTGATGATGAGCCCGGTTCTTTTCGATGAGCTTTGGACTGACATTGGCGTAGCTGTAATGGCACAGGTGAGCGCAGGTGTTGTACCGGCCGATATCGACGCTGGCAACACAGCCGCAGTATTTGCGCTGGTGCTTATCTTTTCCAAAGGCAAAAGGCTTTCCGGTTAATTGCGAAATCAGCCTATCATCGATGCATCTGGCGTGCCCGATTCCGTATGCGGAAAGATCGATTTTTTCCGCGCCACAAAGAAGGAATGCTTTGTTTTTACCATTCATGGCAAAGAAAATATGAACGGGTTGATTGATTTTGAACTAAACAGCTATCAGCGATTCAAATCTATGATAATGCCGCTTTACCTTCTCGATGTAACGCCAGTGATAGCTCTTGATGCCGTTTTTAAGCGAGGCAGGACCTGCGAAATACGCCGCCAGCACATAATGCCATACATCCGGCTCCTGGTGACCCAGAGCCATGTAATTATCATAGAGCTCTTTGAGAATAACCGACGCGACCATGATATTGGCCCGTGGGTCAAACATGTGTTCCCTGGTAACCGGGAGATTGTGCTTTTCGACATAAGCATCCCACGTGCCCGGCTGAATCTGCATAATTCCCTTAGCGTAAGCGCTTGACACAACAGCGGGACGAAACGTGCTTTCCGTTTTCATAATTGCCAGATACATCTGCATGGGGATACTTGTTTTTCTTGACTCTTCAACCACTGCTTCAGCAATTTGCAGCGACAAATTTTCTTCGACGCCTCTGTTTAAGAGCACCGCCACAATGATTTTCCTCTTATCAATGAAAACCACGCTGTCGCGAGATTCATAAATCATCATTGCCCGTGACCGGCTTTGCCCGTCAAACGCCGCCTGGGCGTACCTTTCCATATAAATATACGTGCCTGTCATTGTGCCTGCAATCAATGCCCACCCAAAAACTCTTCCGATCAAATAGCCCATGGTCACTGCCTTTGATTTTTCGCGCTTTTGCACCTTGCGCTCGATTGTTTGCCGTTTTTGCGGGAGCAATGCTGAAGAACATTTTATGATTGTCTTTTTATTCCTGATTGATTTTAATTCCATCTTTCTCAACTTTCTATTGTTTGAATAGCTGCACACCGGCTTTTATCGCTGAATATGAATTTACAACTGAATTTGTAATCGAGGTAGTGTCAGGGAATTTTACAGGTGAATGATAATTTTTTGCAAACTGAACTGAAGCCCTCGACAAATGGCGCGCGTTGAAAGCGGCCGGGCTTCATCTGCTATTTCGTTTTTTGTGCTAACCCATGGCTTTCTCCATGAATACATCTATTTCTTACACTGTTCGAAACTTTTTTCTGTTCAATTTAATATAATGTAGTAATGAAAATCGTTTCGTCAACTAAAAAAAATGTATCGGGGCTTCAGATCCGTATTTGTTCTACGCCGCATTACAGCCGACGTAAAATTTAATATTTTTCGGTAGCATCCCGCCATCCACTTGACAATCGAAAAATGATCATCATATATAAAGCCGCAATGAGTCCGTATGAAACCGGTATATAAAATATAATCAATCATATGCAGCAGGAGGTCCTATGGACGGAACAAAGCAGACCCATCAATTTAAAACAGAAGTTCAGCAGCTCATGAATATCATCATCAATTCCCTGTATTCGCACAAGGAGATCTTTTTGCGGGAACTCGTCTCCAATGCATCGGATGCCCTCGATAAATTACGCTTCAAGGCGCAGACGGATTCCCACATTTTGGGCACGGACACGGAGCTGAAAATCAAGATCATTCGTGATAAGAAGAAAAACACCCTCGAAATATCGGATAACGGAATCGGCATGACCTATGAGGAGGTTATGGATAATATCGGCACCATCGCCAGGAGCGGGACGGCGGGATTTCTGGAGGCCGTGGGCACCGTGAAAAATCAGGAGTCGGTTACACCGGAATTGATCGGCCAGTTCGGAGTAGGTTTCTACAGCGCTTTCATCGTCGCCGAAAAGGTTACGTTGACGACACGCGCGGCGGGAAGCGATAACGGATGCCGGTGGGAATCCAACGGAGACGGCGCCTACACCATCGAAGAATTCGACAGGAAAACCCGGGGGACGACCATTACGCTGAAATTGAAAAAGGCGGATGCGGATGATCAGGATTTCACCGACGAGTGGACCATCCGCGGCATGATCAAGCGGCACTCGGACTTTGTGGCCTATCCCATCGTTATGGACGTCGAAAAAACAGATCCGGTTCTGGACGCGGACGGCAAACCACAGAAGGACAAGACGAAAAAAGTCCTTCGGGAAGAAACCCTCAACTCCATGAAAGCCATCTGGACGAAGGACAAGAAAGAAGTGTCCGAAGAGGAACACAACGAGTTCTATCAGCACATCAGCCATGACTGGAACCCGCCTCTGGCCCATCTCCACCTGAAGCTGGAAGGCACGACGGAATACAGCGCCCTTTTGTACATTCCCTCCAAAGCTCCGTTTGACCTCTTCACCCATGAGCCAAAACACGGGATACAGCTCTATTCCAAGCGGGTCTTCATTATGGAAAACTGTAAGGAATTGATGCCCCCGTATCTGGCCTTTGTGAAAGGCGTCGTCGATGCTCCGGACCTCAATCTCAATGTCAGCCGCGAGATCCTCCAGCACGATGCACTCGTCCGCAATATCAAAAAAAACCTCGTGAAGAAGGTGTTGGAGCTTCTGGCCTCGATGGAGCAGGAAAAATACGAGACCTTCTACAAGGAATTCGCTTATATCTTCAAGGCGGGGGTTTCCCAGGATTTCGACAACAAGGATAAGATCGCCGACCTCCTGCGCTTCAAGACGACAAAATCGGACGGGAAATGGGTCTCGCTGAAAGACTATGTTGCCCGGATGGACGCGGACCGGAAAGACATTTACTATATCACCGGCGACAGCCCCAACACCCTCATCAACAGCCCCCATCTCGAAGCGCTGAAGGAAAAGGATGTCGAGGTGCTCCTCATGACCGATCCCATCGACGAGTGGGTTATCCGGGACCTCCACGAATTTGAGAAAAAGACCTTCAAAAGCGCTGAGAAGGGGGATCTAGATCTGGATAAGCCGGATGAAAAGAAAAAAGAGGAATACGTCAGCCTGTTTGAACAGATCAAGTCGAGTTTGAATGAAAAGGTTAAGGATGTCAAACTCTCCACCCATATGAAGAGTTCCGCAGCCTGTCTGGCGGGAGATGCCTACGACATGAGCGGCTACATGGAGAAGATCCTCAGGGCCGGCGGCCAGGAAGTGCCGACCCGCAAGCGGGTGCTGGAGTTGAATATGGACCATCCGCTTCTCGTCAGGATCAAGGCGATCCACGAGACGAACAAGGAGACCGAAGCTCTCGCAGACTATGCGGCATTTCTCTATGATCTGGCGGTTGTTTCTGAAGGCGGAAAGCTGGACGACCCGTCAAGGTTCAACAAGATGATCGGCCATCTGACGGGCGGCGCCGGCGATTCCGTAAGGGAATAGTAAATGCATTGTTGAGCCTAAGCGCACTCGCTGTAGCCGCAGATGCGGCAGACCGCGCAGCCGCCCTCATGTTCCACAATGCCGCCGCAGTCGGGACAGGCGCCTTTGAAAAAGGCGCGTTTTTCATGGGGGACTTTGCCGCCGTTGGCGGTGACGTGGGACTGAATAGCCTTGGCCACGGCATCCGCGCAGGACAAAATCTTGTTGTCGCCGAATCCGGAGTGCGAATGGCATGAAATACCCTGAAGCTGCTTGATGACCTGGCGCGCCTGCAGACCGCTTCGCCATGCCAGCGACACCATGCGCCCAATGGCCTCGCTTTGCGAGGCGGCGCAGCCACCGGCCTTGCCCATCGTGGTGAAGAGCTCGAATAGCCCCGTGCTGTCCTCGTTGACGGTGACATACAGAGGTCCGCAGCCTGTCTGCATCTGGTAGGTCCAGCCCTTGAGCATTTTGGGTCGTTCGCGCTTGGTGACGGTGATTTCCTTCCGGGGGCCTTCGGCCGTAACGGGTTCCTCTTTCTTCCCCACGCTTAAAACCTGCTGGTCCCGCGATCCGTCACGGTAAATGGTCACGCCTTTACAGTCGAGCTGATAGGCCAGCTCATAGACACGCGCCACATCCTGTACGGTTGCGCCGTTGGTGAAATTGACGGTTTTGCTCACCGCGTTATCCGTGTGTTTTTGGAAAGCCGCCTGCATTTTTACGTGCACGTCCGGGGTGATGTCATGGGCCGTGACAAAGACCCTGCGGATATCCTCGGGGATTTCACTGAGATCATGCAAAGTGCCGTGTTCGGCGATTCGCTGCATCAATTCAGGCGAATAGAAGCCCCGTTCCCGCGCGATGGCTTCAAAATAGGGATGCACTTCCACCAGAATGTCATTGTCCATGACCTGCCGGACATAGGAAACGGCAAAAAGCGGTTCAACGCCGGACGAGGAATTGGCCATGATCGAAATCGTGCCCGTGGGCGCGATGGTGGTCACCGTGGCATTGCGCATCGGTGCGTCGCCCTTCTTGTCATAAACCGAACCTTTGAAATTCGGGAAAGCGCCCCTGGTTTTTGCCAGCGCCTGCGAGGCCTGGTGACCGTGTTCATTGATGAAGCGCATGACTTTGTCCGCCAGTTCGACGGCCTCGTCTGTGTTGTAGGGGGTGCCCAACAATATCAGCATATCCGCCCAGCCCATCACCCCCAGGCCGATCTTGCGGTTGCCCAGGGTCATCTCGGAGATCTGCGGAAGAGGATAATTATTGGCCTCCACAACATTATCCAGGAAATGGACGGCCAGGTAAACGATTTCCTTGAGCCTTTCCCAGTTGATCTGACCTTTGGAAACCATTTTAGACAGATTGATTGAGCCCAGATTGCAGGATTCATAGGGCAACAACGGCTGTTCTCCGCAAGGATTGGTGGATTCAATTTCCCCGACATGAGGGGTTGGATTGTCGCGGTTGAGGCGATCGAGAAACACGATGCCCGGTTCCCCGTTTTCCCATGCCTGCGTGATGATACGGTTGAAAACCTTGCGGGCGTTGAGCTCTCCGGAGATCTGCCCGTCCCGGGGATTGATGAGGTCATAATTCTCATCTTTTGCCACGGCTTTCATGAAAGCCTCGGTGAGGCCTACGGAAATATTAAAGTTGTTGAGCTGTTTTTTGTCCGCTTTGCACATGATGAAATTCATAATATCGGGATGATCCACCCGCAAAATGCCCATGTTGGCGCCCCGGCGGGTGCCGCCCTGTTTGATGGTTTCCGTGGCCACGTCGAAAACACGCATGAAAGAGATGGGCCCGCTCGAAATTCCGGTGGTCGTTAAAACAACATCATTAGCCGGACGCAGGCGGGAAAAAGAAAATCCGGTGCCGCCTCCGGACTTGTGGATCAGCGCCGTATACTTTACGGCATCGAATATTTCTTCCATGGAATCGCCCACCGGCAGGACAAAACACGCGGAAAGCTGTCCCAGCTCCCGTCCGGCATTCATTAATGTCGGGGAATTGGGCAGAAACTCGAGGCCCGCCATCATGTCATAAAATTCCTGTGCCAGCGCGGCGGTATCCGACTTGGAATCAAAGAGGGTATCTGCTCTAGCGATGGTGTCCGCCACGCGCCGGAACATCTGCGACGGTGTTTCCAGTACCTTTCCATCTTTGTCCCGCTTCAAATAGCGGCGCTCCAAAACGGTGATGGCGTTTTTGGTCAATTCCGGAACAACGGTGCTGGAAGAATTCTGGGTCATTGCGCATAACTCCTTGAAATAAAAAGACTGTTAAAAAATACAACATATAGTGTGATTGCCTGCAAGTAACCACAACATCTAGTCATTGTCAATAGGCTGAAGTCATTTATTTTAAAAATTAAAAAATGGCGCATGGTTGGATGTGAAAAATGCGGGATTGCGCCTGATGATCGGTGAGATGGCCGGGTGTTTCTTGAAGGTTTTTTCCAGGAAAGGCCGGACGTTTCGGCGCTGCCAGCCCTGCGGATGGTGAAAGCCCTTATATAAACACAAATCCCCTTCATAAAAATCAGAAGTGGCAAGGCTTTGTGCTTCCGTACTTCCCGCAGGCAGGTTGAAAATGGCTAGATTCAGAAAGTCGATGCTGTCTGCATGACGGCTGGCAAAATCCAGGGTTTTATACGCGGTCGCTTCGGTTTCCGGCGGCGTCCCGAAAAGAAAGTAACCATAGGTGGCAATTCCTGCCTTCTTCAGCGCCCGCAGCGCTGCGGAGGCAGTTGCCAGGTCTATACCCTTATTTAGTGCATCAAGAACCTGCTGATCGCCGGATTCGATACCAAGCTTCAACATAACGCAGCCGCTTTTTTTCAGTGCCCGGCAAAAGTCCTCATCCGCCAGATGCGCCGTCACGCGCGCAAAGCCATACCAGGGAGCGCCCGGCGGCGCTTGCGTCAGAGCTTTAAGAAGCGCCGGCGCTATGGAGCTGTCCAGGAGGTGAATGAGAGAGGGTCTTGTCTGCCTCGTCAACATCTGCAAATCCCCTGTCGCCTGAAATGGAGACGCAGGCAGATAGGAATTGCCTTCGGCTTTTTCCGGACAGAACGCGCATTTTCGCCACCAGCAGCCGCGTGCGGCACTGTAGGGCAGAATAAAACCCGGAGACAGATATGGCGTGTCTGCCAAACAGCTGTAGTCCGTTAAAACACCGGACGGGATGTCTTCGATTCCTAAAAGGTTCAGCAGCTTTTCCTCCCCCGCCCCTGCCACCATATGATCGACGAGGCCGCTAAAAAGATTTTCGCGACCCGTGATCTGAACCCAGGATGTTGTAAGCGAGCCGCCCAGAATGATTTTCTGGCGGGGATTGATTTTTTTGACAAAACCGATCATCGCGAAAGTGCAAAGCGCCTGGCTTAAAAAATTCAGCGAAAAACCTATATATTCCGGTGATTCATAAAGCGCCTGGGTCAGTCGTGCATCAAAGTAAGGATAAAAAGGATTATCTTGAGGGTGCTCGGCAGCCCGAAAGAGGTCATGGGCTTTCACAGGCGATAAACGGCCGTCAGAATAATCGGCCAGTGTTATGCGTGTGAATTCCTGCGTCCCGGCCAGCGTGAAGACGCGGTTGATATCCAGCACCGCGCGCGAATAGCGGCTGAAACTGCTGAAGGTACCGATGGTGCGAAGGGCGGCCAGGTTGGATGCCAGATTTTTGCATGCGCGCAGACTCCAGCGATCGGTCGGTTTGCCCGTTTCTGCGGCGGTACGAAGCAAATAGAGCATCCCCTCCAGGTTGGCGTCGATGAGTTGGTGTGAAACGCCACAGGCGGTCAGGCACGCCGACAACTTCGCGATACCGGCCGGTGGCTCAGACGGCTTGACGACAGGCGGATGGATGAATATGATTTTCGGCGTCATAAGATACCCTGTAAAAAAGCTTCCATTGAACTTTGATTAGTATTGAATGGCGTATTGCGCAAGCAGTATCTGTTTTCCAATATTTCCATCTTGACAGGGTTTGTGCTTTAAGCAATAGTCAGGCCGCCTCGAAGGCGGGGGCGACGGTTGCAGCTTTATTGTGAGCGGTGCAAACAGATATTAAAGGGATTTCGTGGGTAATCATATTTATATTCATCGGAGCAGATCCAGAACCGTCTTGTTTTTTTGTGTGTTTATTATTCTGACGTTCATGACAAGTTCGGTTTTTGGAGCCCCGGAGTATCCATTGCGGGGAGTGACGGCCGTCAATGATTTTGCCAATGTCATTGATCCGGCGAATGCCGCCAAAATGGAATCGCTGGCAGCGGAAATTCTGGAAAAAACCGGGACGGCAATCGTGGTGTGCACGGTGCCGTCGATGGGTGAAAACCAAGACGTCAATCTTTATGTCAACGGTCTGTATCGGGCCTGGGGAATCGGCAAAAAGGGCGAAGACAAGGGGCTTTTAATTTTTTTAGCCGTCCAGGAAAGAAAAGTCCGCATTGAAACGGGCTATGGTGTGGAGGGAATTTTGCCCGATGGTCTGGTGGGTGAAATTCTCGACAGGTTTGTTGTGGGGTACCTTCAGGAAAGCGAATACGGCAAAGCTCTTTACAACGCGCTGTTCAGCTGCGCGATTTTTATTGCGCAGGATGCGGGACTTGAAAAATTGAGCAGCATTTCCACCCCCTATGTGTACGTGGCCAAGTCCCCTCCGAGGCATCCGGCCTTTAACCTTTCGGGGCTAATATTTTTTCTGATTGCCGCAGCCGTTCTTTTAGGAACAAGAAAAGGCCGGGAGATGCTGCCCTGGATCTTGCTTTTTCTGGTAAGCAGTGCCGGTCGGGGGGGTGGCGGCGGCAGCGGCGGTTTCGGCGGCGGTTTCGGCGGTTTCGGCGGCGGCATGAGCGGCGGCGGTGGAGCGGGGCGCAGTTTTTAAAGATGACAAAGGATGGATGAATCATGGCAAAAATACCGGATCAACCTCAGGATATTTTTGAATTGTTGAAGCACGATTCACTGGGCGCATACGGGAACGATCTTGTTTCCCTGATGCTTTACGGAAGCGCCGCAGCAAGCGCTTATGTGAAAGGCAAAACAGACATCAATATTCTGCTGGTTCTGACCCAGGAGGGTATCGGCAGGCTCGATGCATGTCTGCCGCTCGTCAAAAACTGGCGTAAACGCAATGTTGCCGTGCCGCTTTTAATAACAAAAGAGTTTATCGCATCATCGCTCGACGCGTATCCGATTGAATTTCTAAACATGAAGAACAATTCGATATTGATTTACGGCGAAAATGTTCTAGAGCCTCTGAGCTTCAAACCCGACGATCTGCGCCTGCAAATCGAGCGTGAGCTCAAAGGGAAAATTCTCTGGCTGCGTGAAGGGTATCTGGCATCCGAAGGCTCGGCTCGCCAAATCAGAGAGCTGATCGTCCGATCGCTCACGGCCTTTGTCTCTATCTTCAATGCGCTGCTTTATTTAAAAACCGGCGAAGCGCCTCACGTAAGACACGAAACGATGAAGCAAATGGCTGGTGGCTTTGGCCTGGACGCGAGCGTTTTTGAGTCGTGTATGATGATCAAAGACGGAACAGATCAGTTTTCGGGGGCGGAAGTCGTGAAGGTGTTTAAAAAGTATCTGCAAGAGGCGGGAAAAGTTTGTCACCAGGTCGACAAGCGGTAAATATTTTTAATCAGGAGGGGAACAATGGATTCAGGAAAAAGAAATCTGTTGATAGGCATTGCCATCGTTGTAGTGGTCGCCATTGCGATCGTTGCTTACATTGCCGGGAAACGAAACACTTTTTATCAGATGAGAATCGATACGCAAAGCGCCTGGGCGCAGGTGGAAAATCAGCTTCAGCGCCGTTATGATTTGATCCCGAACCTGGTGGAAACGGTTAAAGGCTACGCCAAGCAGGAAAGGGAAGTGCTGCTGGACGTGACCAACGCGCGTTCCAGGGTGGGCGGTGCCGGGACGGTTCCCGACAAGATTGCCGCGAACAATGAATTGACCGGCGCGCTCAGCCGCATGCTGTTAGTCGTCGAGCGGTATCCGGATTTGAAATCCAATCAGAATTTTTTAAAACTGCAAGATGAACTGGCGGGAACGGAAAACCGGATTGCCGTCGAAAGAATGAGATACAACGAACGGGTCGCGGCCTATAACAAAGCCATTGGCCTGTTTCCGGGCAATCTGATTGCACAGCGGTTTGCGTTTGAAGAGGCGGCTTTCTTTGAGGTGCCCAAGGATGTTCAAGCGACACCGCAGGTGAAGTTCTAAACACGTTTTACATACGGATAGCAGAATAATTAAGAAAAGAAACCAGAAGGAAGCAGGCGGAATTTTATGGTTGAGGAGCTCGAATTGTCCGTGGTCATGCCCTGCCTGAACGAGGCGGAGACTTTGGAGGTCTGCATTCAGACGGCCTGGCGTGCCATCAGGGAAAGTGGAATCCATGGGGAAATCATTGTATCGGACAATGGCAGCTCGGATGGTTCCCCCGCAATAGCCGAAAAAGCTGGAGCCAGGGTCGTTCATGCATCCGCAAAGGGGTACGGCAACGCGCTTCAAGCCGGCATCCAGGCTGCCCGCGGACGATATGTTGTCATGGGTGATGCAGACGGCAGTTACGACTTTGGAGCGATTCCACCTTTTCTGGAAAGCCTGCGCGAGGGAAATGATCTGGTGATGGGATGCCGATTCCCCCGTTACGGAGGAAGAATTGAAAGAGGCGCGATGCCCTGGAAACACAGATGGGTGGGCAATCCGGTACTGACAGGCCTGGGGAAATTTTTCTTTTCCTCACCGGTGAATGATTTTCATTGCGGGCTGAGGGCTTTCCGGCGTGATGCCGTCGTCTCGTTGAATCTGCGCACCGGCGGGATGGAATATGCGTCTGAAATGGTCATGAAGGCCACGCTGGCGGGGCTGAGAATCAGCCAGATCCCGATAACGCTCCGTCCGGATGGACGGTCACGGCCGCCGCACTTGAGAAGCTGGCGGGACGGGTGGCGGCATTTGCGGTTTATGCTTCTTTTCAGCCCCGACTGGCTTTTTATATTTCCCGGCCTGATCATGGCGCTGACCGGACTTATCGGCTTTGTTATTTTATGGCCGAAACCCCTTGCCATTTCCAGCATCACCTTTGATCTCAATTCGTTGCTCGTCTCCTCCACGTCGTTTCTGGTCGGTTTTCAGATTTTTTTGTTCGGCCTTTTCATCAAAGCCTACGCGGTTGGTAAAGGCCTGCTGCCCGGGAAAAATTATTGGACGTCACTTGTCAAGGGCAACGCAACGGAGTGGGGGTTCCTGATCGGATGTTTCATTGCCTTGATCGGAGCGGGTATTCTGGGGAATGCCGTTCTGGAATGGAGGGCAGCGGGCTTTGGTCAGCTTTCCTATCAGGAAAGCCTCCGGACGGTCATCCTGGCTGTGACGGGAATCGGCCTCGGTATTCAGATTGCTTTTTACGGCTTTGCACTCAACATCCTGGGACTGGAATAAAGGATGACGATATGGTGTTTTTCAGGAACCTCGAAAACAGCCACCTGAAGATGTTTCCAGTATTCCCCGTTTAGACATTTCCACCCGCTACGCCAGTTTTTTAGCCATCAGATCCCGGATCATTTTCGGATTGGCCTTGCTGTTTGAAGCCTGCATGACCTGACCGATCAGGAAACCCATGGCCTTGCCCTGGCCGCTTTTCAAATCGGCAACCGCTGCTTGTTGTTCGGCTAAAACCTTATCAATTAATTTGTCCAGCGCGCCGGGATCGGACACCTGTTTATACCCTTTGGCGCCGACAATGGACTCCGGGGTTTCATCGCTGTCGAAAAGGTGCGACAGCACTTCACGTGCGGCGTTGGCGTTGATTTCGTCTCTGGCCAGCATTTGCAGGAGCGCGGCAAAGCGCGCGGGCGTCACTTTCGTTTTGGCAAGTTCCTGACGCCTTTCCCGGACAGCGGGGATCAGCTGTGTGGTCAGCCAGTGCATGGCCGTGCGCGGGAGGACGCCATGCCCGGTCAGTGCTTCAAAATATCCCGCCACATCCGGATCGGTGCTCAGATAAACCGCTTCTTCACCGGACAGACCGTGTTCGGTGACAAGACGCTGTGCCCGTGCGGCCGGCATTTCGGGCAGTTGCGCCCTCATTTGCTCGATGGCCTGAGGCGTCAGAACAATGGACGGTACGGACGGGTCGGGAACACACGGACCTTCGAACTTCGCGCGCATCGCGACCGTCACTTTCTTGTCCGGATCCCAGAGGCGCGTATGCAGCACAATGGCTTCGCCAGATTGCGCGCAAGCGCTTTGACGGCTGATTTCGAATGCGATGGCGTCGCCCACGTGGCGTACCGAGTTCATGTTTTTAACTTCCACTTTCGTGTTCATCAGATTCGTGCCTTTTGGGCGCACGGAGATATTGGCATCGACACGCATGGTTCCGTTTTCCATGCTGCACTCTGATGATCCCACATAGCGCACCTGCGTGCGCAGCGCTTTGAGAAATTCCATCGCGTCATGGGGCGAGCGGAAATCCGGTTCAGTGACGATTTCCACCAGCGGGGACCCCGCGCGGTTGAAATCCACCAGACTGATTGGTGTACGGCCTTCCATTTCATGCACCAGCTTGGCGACGTCTTCCTCCATGTGGATGTGATGGATGCGAAGGCTTTTAGGACGCCCTTCTTCATCAATAATGTCCATGCCGCCGCCTCGCGCAAGCGGCAAGTGCGCCTGGGAGAGCTGGTAGCCTTTGGGCAGATCCGGATAGTAATAGACCTTCTGATCAAAGGCACTTACGGGCTGAAGCTCCGCGCCCAGCCCTAGGCACAGAAGCGACGCTTTTTGGACCGCCTCACGGCTTGTTCGTGGCATCGCTCCGGGAAACCACAGGCAGGTCGGGCAGGTGTTCAGGTTGGGTTCGTCCCCGGGACGGTTGGGACAATCACAAAAAAGTTTTGTGGCACAGTTGAGTTCCACGTGAATTTCCAATCCGATGACCGCTTCAAATTCCATATCTATTGACCTCTCTGCTGCATGTTTTGAATATGCTCGCCCAACGCAAGCAGGCGTGCGTCGCTTAGCCTCGGTCCTGCCAGTTGCACTCCTTTGTTTCCCTCAAACGGCAGGTAAAACGCAGGCTGGCCTGTGACATTGGTAAACGCCGTGTGGAAAACCTTGGCGTAGGTGTCGTCGAGCGATTCGGTCGTGTTAGGAGCATGAATCGAGGCGCTATTGACAGCAGGCAGGATCAGGAAATCCGCCTGTGTCGTAAGCTGTTCCATCTCGCTCAAAAGCCGCGCACGGATGCGGCAGGCGTCTTCATAGCCGGAGAATTGTTCAAATTGAAAATACGCGCCCTGAAACAGATAGCTTTTTAAAAGCGGGCCGAAGGCTGCACCGCGGGACTGCAGATACATCTCGTTCCAGTTTTTGGCACCGGGCACTCGTTTTCCGTAGCGAACCGAATCGTACCGGCCCAAGCATGATGAAGCCTCCACGGAGCCGACAATCCTGTGGACAAGCGAAAACAGCGAAAAATCCGGAAACGGCAGCGTCTTGATCGTAAATCCCGCTTTTTTGAGAGTTTGCGTTCTTGCGTCAAAGATCACCCGGTCTTCATCAGACAGCGCGCTTCGGGCTTCTTCAATGACGCCCAGCGAAATTTTTTCGGGGTCGATCCCTTGAGTGGAAAAAGAAACAGGTGCGTCTTCCGGCACCGAAAAGTCGTATTCGTCCGGCCCTGCGACGGCCTCCAGGATATCGCGAATCGTTTTACAATCGCGGGCGATGATTCCGCAGGCCTCCATGGAGGGAATCAGCCCGATCAGGCCATAGCGAGACACCAGTCCGTAGCTTGGTTTGTATCCGCAGAGACCCTCGTGCAAAGCCGCCAGACGGCATTCCCCTGCAAGGTCCAAAACCAGCTCTGCGTTAGCGTCTCCTTTTTGCACCGCTTGCGCGGCAAGGCTGTTTTTCAAGCCAAAGCCGAACTCGCTCATCCGGGTGGCGCCGCATAGGTTTGCGCCTTTTTTGCGCAGTCGCGCCGCCACCGAGGCGTCCTCGAGCGCTGTGTAACCGGCCAGCGCATGGGATCCTGCCTCAGCCGGCCAGCCCGCAATGGATATATTCGGTTGGGTCGCGATGCTGAGATGCCCGAGCGGTCCGTTTCCGGATGCATCGGGGTTAGGGTTGCGGTAGAAAAAAACGGAATCCATGAAGGTCTCTCTCCTTATTCGAGTACGGCTGTCACTTTAAAATAATCGCCTTTGATTGATGGCGCGGTTTTTAGCAGTTGGCCGCTTTGAGCCAAAGGTGAGCGGTTTTCCTGCGTGCCCGGACGCAAGCGGTTTGTGACAGGCACTGCTGAATGGATTGGCGTCATGTCGCCTGCTCTTTGCCTGGCCAGGGCGGAAAGTTCTGAAGCCTGCGACAGGACTTTTTCCATAACGGGGCGCTCTGCTTCTGAAATACCGATGCGTGATACCCATGAGAGGCGATCCACGATATTTTCCCGATGGGAATCGCCGGGCAGGGTTTCCTCGCCGCCCAAATTCAAAAGGCCCAATTCGGCCAGCTGTTCGCGCTTGACCTCGGAGGGCGCGCCGGTCAGGGGACAGCCGGCCGAGCGGTTTTTCGGAAACGCGATCACTTCCCGGATGGAGGGGGTTTGCAGGATCATCGACACGGTGCGGTCCATTCCGAGTGCGAGCCCTCCGTGCGGCGGTGCGCCGAAATCAAAAGCCCGCAGGAAAAAGCCGAATTTTTCTTTCATCTCTTCTTCGGTCAATCCCAGCGCGGCGAATATTTTGCGCTGAACATCGCGGTTGTTGATACGGATGCTGCCCCCGCCCAGTTCTTCTCCGTTCATCACCAGGTCATAGGCGCGCGAGCGCAGGGACAAAAGCTCTTCGATATTTTTGGGATCGA
The DNA here is from genome assembly GCA_002347685.1 of Syntrophaceae bacterium UBA2280. GTDB lineage: Bacteria > Desulfobacterota > Syntrophia > Syntrophales > Smithellaceae > UBA8904. The sequence continues at coordinate 24,103 of DDWS01000059.1, read as the reverse complement.
AATCGACCCGGTCCGGTGCCGTAAACGGGTGGTGGCTGGAGGTAACGCCGCCTGCGTCGGTCGCTTCAAAGAGCGGAAAATCCGTAATCCAGACAGGATAAAAACAGTTTTCGGGGATGAGGCCCAGGCGGTCAGCAAGGTGCAGCCGGAGATGACCCAGCGCCGAGGTGACGACCGCGTAGGACGGATCGGCGACCATGATCAGGACATCGCCGTCTTGCACGTCAAAGCGTTGTTTGAGCTCATCGAGTTCCTGATCGCTGAAGTACTGAACGATGTTCGATTCGAGTTTCCCGCCTTCGGCGCGCATCCAGGTCATGCCCTTGGCACCGAAAGACGGCGCGATTTCCCTGGCGTATTCATTTTGCAGGACATTTTTGCTTAAGCTTTCTGACTGCCCTTTAATATTGATGCCCTTAATGCAGCCGCCGCGTTGAAGGATCTGGCGGAAGATTGAATAATTCGTCCGGGAAAATACGTTCGTGACATCGACAAAGTGAAGTCCGAAGCGCAGATCGGGTCGGTCCGAGCCGGTTTTTTCCATCGCTTCCGCATGCGTCATGCGGGCGAACGGCCGGGGAAGAGCGATGCCGCCGACCGCGAACATCCGGACGGTGAGTTCTTCAATGAGTTCATAGAGAAATTCTTCGTCGATAAACGAGGCTTCCAGATCCAGCTGTGTGAATTCCGGCTGGCGGTTGGGACGCAGATCCTCATCGCGGAAACAGCGTGCCAGCTGGAAGTAACGCTCCATCCCGCCGATCATGAGCAGCTGTTTGAAGAGCTGCGGAGACTGGGGCAGGGCATAAAAGTTCTGCGGATGAACGCGGCTGGGAACCAGATAATCGCGCGCACCTTCGGGGGTGCTCATGGTTAAAACCGGCGTTTCGACCTCCACGAATCCTTTCGAATCCAGAAATTCCCGGACACATTGAAAGATGCGGTGCCGGGCCATGAGGTTGTCGCGCATCGACGGGCGGCGGATGTCCAGATACCGGTACTGGAGCCTCAGGTCTTCGGCCACCTGTTCGGCGCCGGCTGAAGCCGCGCCCGCGACCATCGCCTTGTCGGAAATGGCAAAAGGCAGCGCTTCGGACTCACTGAGGATCTTCAGGTCGCTGACCATCACCTCGATGCTTCCCGTGTCGATGTTCGGGTTTTCCGTTCCGTTAACGCGTTTTCGAACTTCACCCGCCACCGCGACACAGTATTCAGCGCGAAGCGTGGCGGCCCTCAGGCAGACGTCTTCCTGAGCGACATCCGGGCTGACGACAATCTGAATGATACCGCTGCGATCCCGCAGATGGATGAACAAGAGGCCGCCGTGATCCCGGTAGGCGTCCACCCAGCCGGCCAGCTGAACGGTTTTGCCCAGATGGTCCGGTGTCAGTTGTCCGCAAAAAACGCGTTCGGTAAAGCGCATAAGGAAAGTCCTTTCGTATCATGCGAGCGCAGACAATTCTGTGCGTTCGACAAATTTGTGCGGCGAAGCGTATCAAAACTGTCCGGATGTTTCAAGGTATTCTGCAGGAAAGGAAGAGGTATTCGGGTATCCTGAGAGGTTAAGAGGGGTGAAGGGCGTACTGGGTGAGCAGGAGGCGACTAAAAAAAAGAACAACGATTCTCCTCATCCGTGCTTGCCCGCCTGTCATGGTCGAGCGGCAGCAGGATGAAATCCCGTCTGCCAGATGCCGTCGCAAAGGATCAGCCGACAGGGTTCTTCGGGCCTTGCCGGTCTCTTGTAGCCGGCAAGGTCATAGTCCGGATCATGGGGCAGCTTTAGAAAATTTTGTTCGGGCTGGGGCTCAATCGGGTAGATTTCTTTTTGTCTTGCGTAATCAAAGAGGTCCTGAAGGCCGGTGAACGCCCGAAGCTCGTCGAGCGTTTTGAGGGTTGGCGGCATGAGCAGGATCTCTTTTTTAGCGTACATCCGAAGCGCCCCGGCAGGATCGACCCAGAGACAGTCCGTCAACTCGTCGGAGTTGGTTTCGGCCGTCTGTCCATCCGGAAGACGGGCCAGAAAAAACCGTGTGCTGAAACGTTTGGGTACAATTTCCGGTGTAATCCAGTGAGCGTATGGAACAAGGGCATCCAAGGGGAAAGATAAATGCTCCATCCGCGCTATGTCTTTGAGGGTGATCCGTCCGGCATTGAGCGCCCGGCGGTGTTCTGCAAAACGGGCTGCGTCCTGCGGTGTGCTGGACAGGATAAAATGCCCGTCATCTGAATGAGCCAGAAGGACGCCGGTTTCTTCAAAGGTTTCACGGATGGCGCAAACGTAAAGACTTCGAGCCATTGCGGAGGTCACGGTGTCGTCCTGAAGCAGACTTTGCGGATCAAAACCGTCCGGTGCCGAAAGACAGGCCGCTGTCTGATCATCGCAGTCAGAGGGATCCACGCCACCGCCGGGAAAAACATAGGCTCCCGCCATGAAGGATTGACGGTGATGGCGGCGGGCTAAAAAAACCTGAAAGCCTGAGGCGTTTTGACGGACAAGAATCACCGTCGCCGAGGGCCTGATTTCGGATGCGTGCAGCATGGATGGCATGATCCTTTCGGCTATTTCCGGCCGGTGTTTTTACCGGATCGATTCATGAGTCATCGTTATCATAATTTGGAACAGGGTGTTATCGAAATATCATCTGTCTTGATCCGTTAAGTCCGTTGGCTTGTTGAAGGGTCAAAATCTTTGTGGACGAAAGAGTTTTATGCTATGTGTCAACCCATGACGGATGACCTGTTGAAAAATATCACGCTTCAGCAGCTGGAGGCGCTCATTTGCCTGGTGGAAGAGCGGAGTTTCAGCCGTGCGGCCAAACGTATGCTGTTGACGCAACCGGCGCTGACTAAAAATATCCGCACCGTGGAAGACAGCCTCGGGGTGAAAGTGGTGAACCGCAGCCGCGCGGGCGTTTCCCTGACGCCGGAAGGAAAAATCCTCTACGATGTCGCTCAACGAATGGTGCGGCTGCGCAAAGACGCATCGGATAAGTTTCAGAGGCTTTCCGTCAATAACGGTGGCGATATCGACATGGGAGCGAGTACGATTCCGGCCACCTATATTCTGCCGCGCGCGATCAGTGAATTGAGAAACCTTCATCCCGACATCCGTGTTTTTCTGAAAACAGAGGACTCGGAAGAAGTCATGAACATGGTGCTGGATCGAGAGGTGGAAATCGGTTGTGTGGGAAAAGAGCCGCTCAATCGGAAATTAACGGTCCATCCCCTCTGGCATGACCGCCTGATTCTGGTGGTTCCGGCGCGCCATCGCTGGATCAAACAAAAAATTGTCACGCTGCCTGAATTATTCCAGGAGCCTTTTGTCCTGCGGGAGAAAGGATCGGCAACGCGGGATGTTTTTGAATCCAGCCTCAAAGAGCGATCTTATAGCCTGTCCGGGCTGAATATCGCGGGCGAACTGGGCAGTTCCGAAGCCGTTAAGGAAGCGGTGATTGCCGGGCTTGGCTTGTCAGTTCTGTCCGCGCACGCTGTCCGGCGCGAACTGGCTCAAGGACTGCTTTTTGAAATCTCTGTTGCGTCATTGCACATTGAGCGGCGTTTCCACTTGATCCATCTCAAGCAATTCGATTTACGTCCCGCCCACCAAATATTTGTCAATTTCCTGAAAAAACACAAGATGGCACACGTTGATCAAGGATGAATACGTTGAGGATATTGGAAAGCTGGTGCCGGAGCTCGGAATCGAACCGAGATGCCCTTGCGAGCGGGGAATTTTGAGTCGTAATTAACTCAAAGGCGATAATATTGCAATGGCTACGGGCATATGCTCATAACCATAATCATCTCATCATGATATTTTGATGTGTCATGGGGCGCTTTGACCGCCTCCGATAATCGATGGTTCGATGGACGTCCGCGTGATCCATGCATGATCCCGCTATCCCCGTTCTCCCGCACCGTCTTCACTAACCGCCTTGCCTGGCGTTTGCTGAGTTCCAGCAGCCTCGAAACGGTTTTCTGCGTCATCTTCCTGTCGCCTCGCCGACTGGATTAACTTCAGCCGCTTCAACTCCCTGACACTCATCATGATCATGTCCTTTCCAACCATACCTGTCTTTTTCCTCCTGGAGATAACTATAGTCTCTTTTTAGGACATGATCACTTTGGCACAACGAGACGAGGAGATACCGGCTGCACAAAATTCGGCTTGTGAAGGAAAAAACCTGCAAAAAAAATTTTGCGAGCGTAAAATAATCGTTGACAAGTATATATAATATATATAGTGGTAAAAGTGAAAGGATTAAGCCGGAAGGAAAATCCATGTCGATTAGATTCGCAATTTTAGGACTCCTCAATTATTCAGATATGCACGGCTACCGGATCAAGGAGCATATTGAGAAAAATTTCGGCCATATGTGGTCGATTAATTTCGGGCAGATTTATCCCGGCCTGAAAGAGTTAAAAAATGAGGGATTGATCAATATGCTGGAGCTTACGCCGTCGGAAAATGGCGGGCCTCACAAAAAGCTTTATTCGATCACGCAAAAGGGAAAGGATGAATTTTCGCGGTGGCTTGCCGCTCCCCCCCTAAAAACCATGCTCATCAGAGATCCGTTCCTGCTCAAGTTCGCATTCTTCGGCTTCGGGGAAGATGAGCGGGCCATAAAGATTATGGACGACCAAATCGAAAATTTTGAGGCTCAATTGAAACGGAGGCAGGTCAACCGTAAACGGTGGGAGCGTCAGGGCGTTTATGTCCGTCTGCTTGCCGAACTCGGCGTAAAACAGAATGAAATGTACCTGGAATGGCTTCGCCATGCCCGTACTGAAATAGAAAAAAGTTTGGAGGGGTCAGTCCGGAAAATAAACCTGAAATAATTTTTATCAATATCAGCTTCAGCAGGGGGAAATTATGGAATTTAAAGGCATTACCCTCGTTACCGGCGCTGCCGGATTTATGGGAAGTCACCTTGTTGAATTTCTTGTCCGGGAGGGCGTCCGGGTCAGAGCGTCCGCCCGCCCCCGGAAAGACACGTTGTTTTTTGACCGTCTGGGTGTCGAATATATTCCTGCCGACCTGACGAAACCGGAAACGCTGCCCCGGCTTTTTGAAGGTGGTGTCGACCGGATATTCCACCTGGGAGCCATCTGCAATTTTTCCACACCTTATGAATCCCTCTGTCCCACTAATGTTGAAGGCGTCAAACGGATCACCGACCTTGCCTTGAAAAACGGAGTTAAACGCTATGTGCACGTCGGTTCCACCAGCGTGTACGGGTATTACCGGGGGACGCCGTTTCAGGAAGACTCTCCCCGCAATCCGCAGGACTGCTATGGGAGAAGCAAACGCGACGGTGAGGATGTCGTCTGGAGCCGCATCAAGGAAGGCCTTCCGGCGATTATCACGCGGCCGTGCACAGTCTACGGGCCCCGTTGCAATGATGGCGCAGGCAAGGCCTTCTCCCGTCCCTCCAGCATCAGTGCGATTCCGGGAAACGGCAAACAGCTCCTGTCCAACGTTCGGGCGGAAGATGTGGCCGCTGCTGTCTACCATCTCTCGTTTGTGGATGCCGCTGTCGGGCAGGCATTCAATCTCGCTGAAGACACACATCCGACACTGGAGGAGGCGCTGGTGATGTCCTCGGAGGCTTTTGGTACCAGGCCGCCGAAGATGCATCTGCCTTTGTGGCTGGTGAAGACTGTTGCACGGGTGGACGGCGCGGTCTCGGCGCGTAAAGGGCGGATACCGGATCTGGAGCTGGATGCGGTAAAGTACCTCTATGATGATTACGTGGTCGACAACAGCAAGCTGAAGTCTATGGGATACCGGATGATCTATCCCGATTTCAGGGAATCCATGAAGCAGATGAAACAGTGCTATTACGCGGAAGCCAAACAGAACCAATCCGTATGAATGAACTGGAGGTGCAGGTATGGGACAGATTGTGGTTATTACCGGGTGTGCAGATGGAATGGGGCGTCATGTTGCTAAAATGCTTGCCGCTGACGGCAATTCCGTTGCGGGATTTGATCTCGATGCCGGGGGGATCGCATCTCTTAAGAAGGAGCTTGCGGAAATCGGCGGTGATCACCTGCTCGAAACGATCAATATCACCGACCGTCCGGCGATTACAAAATTTCGTGATCAGGTACTGGCCCGGTACGGGTATGTCGACACGGTGCTTTCGAATGTTGGGATCGGGTTCTTCAGCCCCTTTGAGGAGGTCGATCTCGAAAAAGCACTCCAGTGCCTCGAAATCAATGTCATAGGGGCGGCCTCGATCTTTCAGGCTTTCATTCCCTCGATGCGCGAACGTCGTTCCGGCAAACTCATTGCCATGTCATCGCTGGTCGGGCGCATTCCTTTCCCCTTTGAATCCATATATTCCGCAAGCAAATTCGCCGTCACGGGGATGGTGCTCTCCCTCAAGTACGAGGTGGCTCCCTTCGGCATACAGGTGGCCTTGATCGAGCCGGCACAGGTTTCTACGACGTTTGCGGCTAAAATCCACGTCCTGCCGCCCGAAAATTCTGTCTATCGGGATCGGGCCCGGCGGTTTATCGAACGCGACGACGAACTCATCAAAACGGCGCCCACCCCACCTTTCGCGGCCAGGAAGATCATGAAAGTCATCGAAGCAAAAAAGCCGGCCTTGTTCAACCAGATCGATTTCATGAGCAGCTTCTTTCTGTGGCTCAATCAGTTTCTCCCACGATCGTTGAGGGACGCGATATTGGTCAATCACATGCACATTAAAGTCTGACGGATGGGAGGTAAGCCATGAGAACTGAGCAAGCACTTCGTCGAACCCCGACGCAGTCCCGCGTCGATCGGTTGCGCTGGAAGATTATCGAGGCGTCCCAGGAAGTCTGCATCGAACGCGCCCGGTATCTCACAGAGGCAATGATGCTTCACTGGGACAAGCATCCATTGACGAGGATGAGTTTCGCCTTCGAATATATCCTGAAGCATATCAGCGTCATCATCCGCGACGACGAAATCATTGTGGGGTGCCGTACATCCAAGCTTAAAGGCGCTCCCCTGTTTCCGGAAAACAAGTCGTTGTGGATTGAAGGAGACCTGGAAAATTTTGATACGCGCGGACTGCAAAGGGCCATGATCACGCAAGAGGAAAAGGATGAACTTGCAACGAACATTCTTCCCTTCTGGAAAGGGAAGAATGTGGAAGAACGTATGCAGAAGCTCATGCCGGAAGACATCCTGACCGACATGGACAAATACATCTTCACCATGATGCTCGAGATTACATACGGAATCGGCCATTTTACCATGAACCAGCCACGGGTGCTTGCCCACGGCCTTCGCGGTGTCATGGATGACGCGGGGCAAAAGTTGGCAAATCTTTCTCCTGAAGAGAAGAACGGTGAAAAAGGCCTCTTCTATGAGGCGGTGATCCGGAATTTGCTGGCCGTCATTTCCTTTGCGCGGCGCTACAGCGAACTGGCGCTGGCCATGGCTGCAGCCGAGCCAGACTACGAGCGGGCGGCAGAGCTCAGAGAAATAGCCCGCGTATGCAGCCGCGTTCCCGAATACCCGGCCGAAACGCTCCACGAAGCGGTTCAAAGCCTCTATTTTATACACCTGGTCGCCCAGATTGAATCGGGTGGAAATTCCATATCGCTGGGTCGAATCGACCAGATACTATTTCCGTACTATCGGAAAGATGTGGAAGCGAAACGGGGATCTGAGGCGCAGGCCCGGGAACTCGTTGCCATGCTTTTTATCAAGACAAATGAGATCTGGAACGTCCTTGAAGAGGCCTTCATTCCGGGTGGCGAAGGCACTGAGGGTAAGACGACGCAGAACGTCACCGTGGGAGGCGTGGGCCCCGATGGGAAGGACGCGACCAACGACATGAGCTATATCGCGCTCGACGCTTATGCCGACGTGAGGACAGTGCAGCCCAATTTCGGCGTCCGGGTCTCACCCGATTGCCCGGAGGAGCTTATGGAGAGGGCGGTTGAGTATGACCGTGACGGTGTGCTGATGCATTTTTTCAATGACGAAGCCATCATCCGGTCGCTGTTACAGGCAGGCCACACGGTTCACGATGCCCGGGATTATGGCGTAGTGGGTTGTCTGGAGCCGAACGCTCAGGGTAAAACCTTCGGGTCGACTTTCGCTGTGCAGTTCAGCGGCATCAAATGCGTTGAGCTGGCCCTGCTAAACGGAGTTGATAATATCTTTGGTTACCCAAGCGGCATTGAAACGGGAGACCCTGCCGGATTTGCAAATTTCGAAGATCTCTGGAACGCATACGATAAACAGGTGCGCCATTTTATCCACCAGATGGTTCGGGGGATGGAGGTGCTCGATCGCACGATTGCTGAAACCGTTCCCTCTCCCTTTGCGTCGGCGATGGTCGACGGCTGTCTGGAAAAAGGCCTGGATCTGACATCGGGAGGTGCTCTCTATAATTCCACGGGCGTGCAGTTCATGGGGTTTGCCAACGTGGCGGACAGCCTCTATGCAGTGAAAAAAACGGTCTTCGAGGATAAACGCTTTACCATGGCCGACCTGACCCGGTGGTTGTCACAGGACTGGCAGGATGCAGATGACAAGCGCGCCTATTTTCTGAACCGCGTCCCCAAATACGGGAATGACCATGATGACATCGATGCGCTGGCCTCACGGGTGATGGATCACTACTGTGATGTTCTATCTCAATACCGGAACTTCCGGGGAGGCTCATTCTGGCCGGGCATCTTCTCTGTCGGTTTCCATATCACGATGGGTGCTTTTACCGGCGCGACGCCTGATGGCCGTTTTGCGGGAGATGTACTCGGAAACGGTATCACGCCGACGACGGGAAATGCCGTGTCAGGTCCCACCGCGATCATGAATTCCGTGGTGAAGCTTCCTGTGACGCGAGTGTTTAACGGCGCCAATCTTAATATGCGCTTTCAGGGAAAGAAGATCAGCACGGAGAATCTCACAACCCTGATCAATACTTATTTCAGGCGAGGCGGCATGCAGGTGCAGTTCAACATGGTGGATTCGGCTATCCTCAGGGAAGCTCAGCTGCATCCGGAGAAGCACCGGGATCTCTTTGTTCGGGTCAGCGGCTATTCGGCGGAATTTACCGGTTTGAGCGAGATTGCCCAGGACGAAATTATCAGCCGGACGGAGTTCGACATGCGGCCGTGAACGGAGTCGCCGCAATGATCAGAACGGCGAATGCCTGAGATATCATAGTCATAAGCCAAGGAGGATGGGTATATGGGCAAGGTGATGACGACCGCGGATGCCATACAGAAATTTGTCGCAGACGGCGAGTTCCTGTTCATTGGCGGATATATCTGCAGGCCGCCATTCGCGGCCATCCATGAGATCATCCGTCAGAAAAAGCGCGATCTGACGATCACCAGGAGCAATGCCGCGGATGATTTCGACATGCTGATCGGCGCGGGGTGCGTGAAGCGGTTCATTGGCACCTTTATCTCACTCGGCCTATATGGCCTCGCCCGATGCTACCGGCGGTCTATCGAAAAGGGGATCCCGCACAAGATAGAATTGGAGGAATATACCAACCTTTCGCTTCCCCTCATGTTGATGGCCGGCGCGCTGGGGATGCCCTTTGTGCCGGTAAAGGACATGGTGGGGACCGACCTGATGAACATCAAATCCTTTATGGGCGATAACAAATACAAAATGATCAAATCTCCCTTTGACGGAAGCCCGGTTATGCTGGTCCCGGCGCTCCGGCCGGATGTGGCGATCATCCATGTGCAGCAGGCGGATGAGGACGGAAACGCCCAGATGTGGGGCATCGGCGGCGACTGCAAGTGGGGCGCCAACGCGGCGCGTAAAGTGATCGTGAGTTGCGAACGGATTGTCAGTCGCGAGACCATAGGCAAGGACCCGTCGCGTACCATCGTCCCATCGTTTAAGGTTGTTGCCGTTACCGAGGAGCCATTCGGCGCGCATCCCGGATATACGCCAGGCTTTTATGACGCGGATTTATCCTATGGGTACCTCTACAAAGAGGCGTCCAATACGGTGGAGGGCTTTCAGGCGTTCCTGGACGAATGGGTTTTCGGTCAAAAGGACCGGACTGAATATGTCAATCACTATATCCAGAAATTCGGATACGCACAGTATAAAAAGCTCCAGGCCAAATTTGATTACGGCTATCCCGTATCTTACGCTTACTGAGAAGGGAGATAGACTCATGAGCAATCATCCTGACAATTACATTAAACCGGAATTGATGGCGTGCTGCGGCGCCCGTGAAATTAAAGACGGGGATATTGTGGTTGTGGGCACCGGCTTTCCTGCCATGTCGGCCAATATCGCCCGCTACACGCATGCGCCGGATGCCATGCTGATGCAGGAATCCGGCGTGTTCGATGCGCGGCCGGCACGGCCGGCTCTTTCCGTGGGCGACCCCTGTCTTAATCCCGGCGCGGCGATGATCGGCGGGCTTACAGATGTGATGGGGATGTTTTTACAGGGGGGATGGGTCGATGTGGGGTTCCTCGCCGGGAGCCAGATCGACAAGTATGGAAACATCAACACCACGGTCATCGGCGACTATGAGCAGCCGAAGAGCCGCCTGCCCGGCTCCGGCGGTGCCAACCCGATTGGATCACTGGCCAGGAGGGTCCTCATCATCGCTCTGCACAATGCCAGGACTCTCACGGAAAAAGTCGATTTTATAACAACCCCCGGTTATCTTGACGGCCCGGGCGCAAGGGAACGATGGGGCCTGCCGCCGGATACCGGCCCGCAGGTGATCATCACCAACAAGGCCGTTATGCGCTTCGATAAGGAAACGAAAGAAGCATATCTGGAAAGCTATCATCCCGGGACAACTGTTGACGAGGTAGTGAAGCTTACGCCATGGGAACTCAAGGTGAGCGAAGACGTGCATGAAACCGAGCCCCCGCGTGCCGAAGAAATCCGAGTCATACGGGAAGTCATCGATCCGCACCGGATGATACAGATCTATGAGAAGCGTGGATACGTTTAGCCGGGCTTTCCGGTTCGTGATCCGTCCTCTGCCGGAATTACGACATCACTAAGGAGGAGGTAGCTTATGGACTATACACAGCGACTTGTAAGATGCTGCTCCGAACTTTCCTTTAATACATTGCCCTCAGACGTGACCACTAAGGCGAAGCTCTGCGTGCTGGATTATGTGGCGAACATTTACGGATCGCTGGAACTCGATGCCGTGCGGCAGGTCGTTGATTTCGTGCGGACGCTGGGCGGTCCCGAGTCCGCAACGGCGCTGGGCTGCGGTTTTCGGACCGGTCTGCAAAACGCCGCTTTCATCAACGGCATCACGGCCGAAGCGATTGAGGCGCAGGACGGCCTCCGGTTCGGCGGGAATCACCCGGTGTCGGCTGTCATCCCGGCGGCATTCGTTATGTCCGAAAGCCTGGGGCTCACGGGCGCCCGTCTGATTGAAGCGGTGGTGGCCGGTTACGAGGTCGCGAACCGTGCGGCGGCGGCCATGCATCCTTTTCACACGCTGTCGGGTTTCCTTCCCACCGGCACGTGCGGCACGCTGGGAGCGGCCGTGGCGGTTTCCAAACTTATGGGGCACGGGTATCCGGAGATGCTCAATGCCATAGGGAACGCCGGATACATTCTACCTATTTCCATGGCCGAACAGCTCATGGGAGGGTACACGGTGAAGATCGTTCAGGGTGGCCAGGCGGCGAGCGCTGCTATCATGGCGGCGGGCCTGGCGGGTAAAGGTATTACCGGCAGTCCATATGTCCTGGAAGGAACGGAACTCAAGGGAGGATTCACACAGATTACCATGAAGGTGGACGCGAAACCGGAACGGATAACAGACAAACTGGGCGAATACTATTCTATCATGGACATTTATTTCAAGCCCTATACCGCCTGCCGGCACACTCACGGAGCAGCCCAGGCGACCTTGATGCTCATGAAAGAAAAGAAGGTCCTGCCGGACGATATTGATTCCATCATGGTATCAACCTACGGGGTGGCCGCCCTGGCCGTAGGCAAGGGTGTGCCGGAAGGCGGTAGTTTTGTTTCAGCGCAATTCTCCATTCCCCATGTCGTGGCGGCCTGCATCATCGATGGCGCACTGGGACCGGCGCAACTGACCGAACGGCGCATCATCGACCCGTCGTTGATTGCTTTGGCGAAAAAGGTAACCGTGAAGATGGACGATGATCTGAATAAAATGTATCCGGACAAAACCGCGAGCCGCGTGGAAATCATGCTGAAAAGCGGGGAGCGGTTGACAAAACAGGTGGACATTCCCAAAGGCGATCCCCGCGACCCGATGGATGCCGGGGATATCGTGGAAAAGCTGAAATTTTTTGCCGGAAGCCGGAGCAGTAAAAAGTTGGAACGAATTGTCGATGAAATTCTGGGCCTGGAAAAGGCGAAGAACATCGGGGAACTGATTTCCCTGATCTAATTTAACGTACCAAATAAAGGAACGAGAATGGATTTTACACTGAGTGAAGAACAGAAAATGCTGGTCAATACCATCAGGACCATGGGCCAGCGTGAAAAATTCAAGGAGCTGGCGCGGCATATCGATGAGACGGGAGAATTCCCGTTCGACCTGATTAATAAATTCGCCGCTATGGGACTGCTGGGCATGACCATTTCGGCCGAGCACGGAGGCGGGGCTCAGCCCGCGATGAATGCCATCCTGTGCATCGAGGAACTGGCCAAGTTCAGTCCCATGATAGCGGCGCCTGTTTTTGAATCAAACGTGGGGCCGGTCAGGGTCATCGACATCTTCGGCACCGAAGAACAGAAAAGGGCCGTTGTGCCGGGTGTGTGCCGGGGCGAGCAGAGTGTCTCCGTCTGCATGACCGAGCCGGAAGCGGGTTCCGACCTGACGGCGCTTACGACCAATGCAGTGGAGGATGGGGACAGCTACGTACTCAATGGCCGGAAATGCTTTATCACCGGCGGGGGTCATGCCAGCCACTACATGGTGTACACGCGTTTCGGAAATATCAAGGGACACAAAGGAATAGGCGGCCTCCTCGTGGAGAAAGGGATGCCGGGTTTCAGCTTCGGCAAGCAGGAAAAATTCATGGGGCTTCGGGGCATGCCGTCTTGCGATCTCATCTTTGATAATGTGCGGGTCCCAAAGAAAAATGTGGTCATACCGTCGGGCGATTTCAACAAACTCATGTGGACCTTTGACATCGAACGGTGTGGTAATGCGGCGATGTGTCTGGGCATAGCAGGCGGCGCCTTCGAGGAGGCGAAAGCCTACGCGATGGAGCGAAAAACCTTTGGTCGACCCATCTGCGAATTCCAGGCGGTGCAGTTTATGATGGCGGACATGGCCGCGAAGCTCGACGCGGCAAGGCTCCTGGTTTACCGTGCCGTCAACGGCGCGGGGCAGGGGCTCCCGTCGATATACGAGGCGTCCATGGCCAAGGCTTACGCCAACGAGATGGTGGTGGATGTGACGAATACGGCCATGCAGGTCTTCGGGGGGTACGGGTACAGCAGCGAATTCCCAGTGGAGCGCATGTACCGTGATGCGAAAGCGTGGGGTGTGGCGGGCGGCACCGTTCAGATGTTGAAAATAGGAATCGCCGGTATGATTTTCGGCAGGCGTTTTGATCAGCGCAAAGGCTGAAACAACTTAAAGGAGAATGGAAATGAGCATGTACTATAAGGACGCTGATGATCTTTACAAGATTTACGGGTACTTTTTAGACAGGGTATTGCGTGACGATAAAATCGGTTTGAAGATGAGCAAGGCGGGCATCATTATTAAATTTATGTATACGGACCCGGACGCGGAGATAACCATCGATCTAAAAAACCCGCCCGCGAAGCCGGGCTATTACGGCACTTTTTATCTGGGTCCCTGCGATCTTAAGGAAGATGTATGGTCAAAGCAGCCGGCAGACCATTCACACCGATTCTGGCACGGTCTTGAAAACCCGATCGCCGGCATTACCAAGGGCATCATAAAACAGGGAGGAAAGGTAACCGCCATGCTGAAGCTTTTACCGGTCATCAAGCCCGCGTTTCAGCTCTTTCCGGTGGCTTTGAAGGAAATGGGCCTCGATAACCTGATTGTTACAAAAAAATAAAATAATTAATATAGAAGAACGGTCATGGCGGGAAAGCAGGTTTCTGGACCGATCTTCAGGATCTCAGGACTTGGCTGTTTGATTGAAGAGGAGGTGTCAGAGTATGAAAGGGAATACCGGCCGTGTTGCCGATATCAATCTCACTACCGGGATAGTGAAGACTCTTGAGCTGCCCGAAGAAATCTACCGGCGCTTCATCGGTGGAAGCGGACTCGCGGCTAAAGTATTTTGGGACCGGGCTGATTTCGCAGCTGAGGCTCTATCGCCTGCGGCGCTCCTGATCCTCATGAATGGACCCTTGACCGGCATCAAGCTGTCCGGCGCGAGTAGAATGAATGCTACCGCGCGTTCGCCCCTGACCGGGGGGATAGCCGAATCCTCCTGTGGTGGTTTTTTCCCGCCGATGCTGAGGCTGGCCGGATATGACGGCCTGGTGATATCGGGAAGGGCCGAGAACCCCTCTTACCTGCTCATCGATGAGGGACGCGTGACCATCAAGGATGCCGGGGGTCTCTGGGGTAAGGGCATTCTCGCATGTACCGCTGATCTGCAGAAAACATACGGGAAAAAGTCAACGTCCCTGGTGATCGGACCGGCCGGTGAAAACCTGATTCCGTTCGCCTGTATCCTCAACGAATCCCATCATGCCTTCGGGCGATGCGGCATGGGCGCCGTCATGGGCTCGAAAAATCTCAAAGCCCTGGTGGTGACATCGTCAACAGGGGATCTTTCCGTCGCCAATCCGGAGCGGATAAAAACACTCATTAAGGAACTCACCCCGCGCATCAAGGATTACCTCATTTCGCAGGTCCTGCATGACTTCGGTACGTCCGGGAATCTGGAAGGCCATATGTACGAAGGGGATGTGCCGGTGCGCAACTGGACATCCAACTTCGACGAGGAGATGGCGGGCGCTCTCACGGGAAGCACGTTGTCGGAGAAATATCTGGTGAAAACCGCCACCTGCGCATACTGCGCTGTCGCCTGCAAGAGGGTCGTAAAGATCGACGAAGGGCCATTCGCCATCGAAGAAGGGCCGGGGCCGGAATATGAAACCGTTGCGGCCTTCGGCAGCCTGCAGGGCACATCGGATCTGGCGGCCGTCTGCAAGGCGGGAAGGGTATGCAATGACCTTGGTCTGGACACGATCAGCGCCGGCGCTACGATTGCCTGGGCCATGGAAGCCTATGAGAAAGGTCATCTAACGGATGACGCAACCGATGGCATTCCGCTCACCTGGGGCGATATGGATACGGTCGTGAACAGAATCCTCCCGATGATAGCTTCACGAAGCGGCAAGCTGGGAACTCTGCTATCCATGGGAAGCGCCGCCGCCGCACGCATTGTCGGAAGCCATTCTCTGGACTATACGGCGCAAAGCAAAGGATTGGAAGCGCCCATGCATGACCCGCGCGGTGGCCACGGACACGCCGTGGCCTATGCGGTAAGCCCCCGCGGCGCGTGTCATGTGCAATCGGCGATGCATTTCATGGAAACAGGGGCGTGCAATTATCCCGAAATCGGCTTCGAGTTCGATCTGGAGGCGCTCACCCATGAAAAGAAGGCGGAAACCATGGTGCTTGCGGCAGCAATCGGCAGCATCGAAAACAGTGCCTGCCTGTGCCAGTTTGCCGACAGGTCTTTGACCCTGCCGGAGATCGTGGAATTGATCAATGCGGCGGCCGGCTACGGGTATGATGTCGCGACGATGATGGAAGCAGGCCTGCGCGTCTTTCATCTGAAACGCTGCATCAACTATCGCTTCGGCTTTGTCGCAGACGATGATGATCTGACTCCACGGATGAAGGAACCGGCTCGGGACGGTGATACAGCCGGCATCGAAATACGTTTCGACGAAATGAAGAACAGATTTTACGAGCTGATGGGATTCGATCCCGTCAAAGGCATAGCGTTCCGCAAAAAGCTTGAATCGCTTAATCTGACCGAGGAGGCCGATCGCATATGGTCGCGGACCCTGTAAGGGCGGGGGGCCCGGGTAACGTCTTATCATAGTCTAAAAAGGGGAAAGACATGAAATCAGAGCAAAAGGTTTTCTACGGGTGGCCATGATGATATCCGGCCACAAAAACGCGCAGCGTTTTCGACCGGCATAACATCGTCAGCCAGGAAGACCTGAAAGAGGCAGCGATGAAGCGTCAGCAATTTACGGTTATGCAGGACGAACAGTTACAATTTGGTTACAATCCGCCCATAAATGAAAAAAGGGTTGTGACACTGAAAGTCGCAAACCCTTGATATGACTTGGTGCCGGAGCTCGGAATCGAACCGAGATGCCCTTGCGAGCGGGGGATTTTGAGTCCCCCAAAATTCATTTCCTTTAATTTCCTTTTATCGCAATAAGCCATTGACATTCAAAGACATAAAGATTATATTCCTTCCCAAGACATAAAACAACAAAACATGATTTCCGCTAGAAAGTGGGGAGAGAATGGGGAGAGAACTCCGGGGGACAATGCTTATTAGACACGGGGTGTTAACATGGCCGGTAAAAAATGGATAAGCACAAAGTTTAAAGGCGTCCGATATTACGAACACCCGACAAGAAAACATGGTGTCAGATTTGACCGCTACTTTGCTATTCGATACCAGAAAGCCGGGAAGCGGGTTGAAGAGGGTATCGGCTGGACAAGCGAATTAAACCCGGAAGACGGTCAGAACTGGACAGAAGCAAAGGCGGCGCTTGTCCTTGAACGTTTGCGCGGAGCCGCAAGGCACGGGAAAAAAGAAGCCCCGACACGCATTGCAGAGCAAAGAGAAATCGAACGGCAAAGGAAAGAATCCGAAAGGACAGCAAAGGAACAAGCTGAAAAAGAAGCGGTTACGTTTAGCTATTACTTTGACAATATCTTTTTGCCGGTTTTTGAAGTGGGCCGGAAAAAAGAAACAACACGCAAAGCAAAAGAACACTTCAAGAATTGGATAGATCCGGTTATCGGGAATACTCCCATGAAGGATGTTAAGCCTTTTGCCATTGAGAAAATCAAAAAGAATATCCTAAGCGCAAGCAAATCACCCCGAACTCTTCAATATGTTTTAGCCACCATAAGACAAGCCTGGAACATGGCACGGCGTGACGGGTTAATCATGGAAGATTCACCTACCAAAAGCATAAAAGTCCCAAAGGTTGACAATCGGCGCGTTCGTTTCCTAAGCCATAAAGAAGCGGATACCCTTTTAAACGCATTACAGGAAAAAGACACCCTGGCCTATAATATGGCATTGCTAAGCCTTCACACAGGGCTTAGAATGGGTGAAATAATCGGCTTGAAATGGTGCCACGTTGATACAGAACGCGGAATTATCCGAATCATGAACCCTAAAGGCGGCGAAGGCCGTGCGGTTTATATGACTGAAATAATCAAGGCTATGTTTGACGCCATGAAATACGGAGAGCCGGAAAGCTTTGTCTTTAACCGAACGGACGGTAAAGAGTTAAAAGAAATGCCGCGTATCTTTTTTGAAGTTGTGGCGGAATTGGGATTCAATAACGGAATAACAGACACTCGTCAAAAGGTTGTGGCACATACCCTAAGACATACCTTTGCAAGCTGGCACGTCATGGCGGGGACGGATATTTACACATTGAAAGAACTTCTGGGCCATTCAGTGATTCAAATGACGGAAAGATACAGTCACCTTGCCCCGGAAACCTTGCAGAACGCGACACGGGGTTTTGAACGGGCCATTGAGAGCGCCGAACAAGAAAAGATAAAAGAAGGTAACGGGCAAGTGGTGAACTATACGACATAAGACAGTAACCGGGAATAGGCAGGCCAGCCGATAAGCGGGAGATCCCCTTCTCGCTTTCCCGGTTCCACCATAGGGGGGCTTGAGAGGGAAAGCAATGAAAAAAAACGGCAGCTTGTTCTCTCGGGCCGACAAAACTCATAATATTAGGAAATCCTACAGAAACCCGTTCGTCACAATTCTTGCAGTTATTTTGGTAGAAGTCATAAGCTGCATCTTCCAACAGCCAGCAGTGCATCGAGTTTTTCTTGGAGAATTTGCACTGGACGCCCATGTACCCAATTGGGAGACCAGTCTCAGCTTCAATCATTCCCCTGCCACGTGACCTTGCAAACTCGGCATAGAAACACCAATTGCTTAGAAGCTTTGTTGCTCGAAGATTGCTCTGGCCTGCTTCTATTGCACGTTTATAGGTGTCTTCAAACTGATTCCGCGTCCGATTTGTACAGACTGTATAAATCAATTATTTCATGTCATAAATAAATTAATTTTAACGGTTATATTAGATTGTAACCAGTTGTAACCAGTATAAAATTATGAATTTGGAAATTGAGGATAGCAGGAAGCCATCGTTAAGCGTTAAAGTCACCTACAACTCAACAGCATATAAACTCAGAAAAATAATGAATACGATTTGAAAGAGAGTGCCGACGTGTATATGTGGTTTGCTGGTTGCTGTAGGTTGGAGGAAAGTTACAACGAATTCTACTTGCTATGCGAAATAAGGGAGAGGCACCGATTAAGATTGGCGGCAATATAAAAATCCCATTTACGCAGATTAGTTTACCGTCTCGATTTTGCCAGACCAGCTCTCTCTGGGCCGCGCGGCAAGGGACATCGTCGTCACCCGGGGATGAGAATAATCATTTTGGCTTGACATTATCGAACCGCTATGATATAATGTGCTCAAGGAAAGTTAAAAAGGATGACCACATGAGAGCAAGAGATGACGGGAGAGAAAATAAAAACAGGCTGCGTGGCGGCCCTTAAAGGAGAAAAAGAATGACAACATTTACTGCAGGAGTCGGGATTGGTTTGGCGATGTTCGGGATTGGGCTTGCGTGTCTTAGCTTTAGAGACTACTGGAAATTTGCGCTCGCTTCACTGGCCGTTTCGGCCTGGCTCATCATCGACGTCCCTGGGATGGCGGGGTTATCAAAAACCGTCACTTTGACAACGACCCTGATCTTCTACCTGCTTGCGCTGGCGCTCACCTCTTTCGGAAAGGTTCAGAAGGCTGGCCGCATGGCGATCTCCACGTCCAGAATCGACAAAGAGGAAGGCACCGTGTTTTTCCGGGGGGAGGAAATCCCGGCCCGCAGCCATGAACCCATCCGGCCGGATACGCCGGTATATGTTAAGGCAGATCACGGCACGGTGCTGATTGTTGAAGCGTGCAAAGAGGAAGACATCAATCCGGCCTATGCCGGGAAAGAATAAAGGATGACCATGCAAAAGCCGTCACCGGAAGCATGGAAGATATTGCGCGACACCTTCTTCCCTTTTTTCCACATGGCCCGGATGGCCCGGGAGATCATCAGGGGGATCGCCGGCCTGCTAAGAGGCAAGCCTGTTACCGGGCTGGTTTTACTCGCCCTTCTGTTTGCGATTCCAGCACAGTCGGATGCAGCCATACGGGTTGTATCGGGAACGGTGGTTTCTGTCTCAGACGGGGACTCGATTACCGTTGTGACTCCTGAACAGACGAAACTGAGGATTCGGCTTTACGGAATCGATGCTCCGGAAACTCAAAAGGGGAACGTCCCCGGCCAGCCCTACGGCGACGAAGCCAGGAAAGCTCTTGCGACTGCCCTGCTGCACCGGCAGGTCGAAGTGGAGATCATCGATATAGACCGTTACCGGCGAATGGTTAGCATTGTACGGCTGGAAGGGGAGAACATCAATCTGTCAATGGTGAGATCAGGTTACGCGGAAGCCTATCGGGAATACCTGAAGCCACCTTACCGGGACACGTTTCTCGCCGCGGAACAGTCTGCCCGGAATGAGCGGATCGGAATATGGTCCTTGCCGGACTATCAGAGGCCGCAGGCATTCCGCCGCCAGTGATTTTCTGGATCATGTGCGGAAAAAGGTCGTGAGGCCGTGACATTCCAGGCTTTTCCGGAAAACATCATCAACCCGCCTGTTCATTTCATCTTTTGCGAAACTCAAGCCCTGGTGCTCTTCAGTTGCGCCGGGGATATCCGACCATACTCCGGGGTGCAGGTACTTTATAAGCACAAGCGAAAACTCAGGATGGAAACAGTAGGCCGCTGTAAACTGGCTGACCTTGCTTAAAGGGATTACACAACGGCCGCCCTCGATCATGCCGACAAGGTTTCCACGGGGATATCCGGCTTGGCTGCCGATTTCCTGCTGCGAAAGACCCATGACCTCTCTTTGGCGCTTCAAGAGCTCTCCGATGAGTAAGTTGACCCGTATGGGGCTATTGGTGCCGGCTGCGGTGCCGGAGTTTGTTTCTTCGTGCATATATTCCCTTCCTTCTGGTTTGGATGCTTGCTTTGAAATATTACCCGCCCGGGGCCGCGGTAATATATAATCACAATAAAAATTTAAGTAGGGAAAGATACGCCGAACAGGAACCATTGAGGTCTTCTGTCCGGCGTTTTTGCATTAAACAATAAAACGCTTAAAAGGGTATAAGGAGGACGCTATGACAATGGTGACAAATCTGCAAACAGGGGAAGAGGTAGGATATACTGTCTTCCCCCAGAAAAAGCGGTGGTGTGTGCATACGAACAGTACTCGCGCAAAAACATGAACACCTGGCTTTACGATTTTGGTAAGGCCAAGGTGTCGGAATCCGGCTGTACGGTCTCTTGCGGGGACTGGACATCTATAAAAAAATAAAATAAAAAGGAAAAAAGGAGAATAAAATGAAAAAGGAAATGATGTTGTTGTTGAGTTTGGTACTTGGGGCAAGCCTGTTTTCAGGCTGTGCACATTTTAAGACCCTCCCGGAAGGAAAGGCTTTTCTGGCTGAGGAAAAAGCCGCGGGGAAGGGTAACATTCAAATTAAACAGGAGTCCGGTCCGCAATACATACCCCGGCTAGATTCCGCAGGGAATGTGGCGCTTGGCGCGGTGGCGGCAGTGCCGTTCGTGTCGCTCACCGGCACCGCGGTCCAGATCGCCGCCGGCACGACCGCGGTCGTCCGTGGTGCGACGACCCCGATCCAGAACCTCTGGGTAGCGGCAAGGGGTGAGTATTGGTATGATCACTATATCCCTGTCGAACAACGGTACTGGGACCCGGCCAACGACCGTGACACAAAGTCGCCGTTGTACCGGCAGGAAAATGCAGTTTCCCGCGCCATGGAGTACGCTGGACCGCCCCCCACGCAGTGTGAAGTCGTGATGATAAACGTCTTCTCCCGGCCTATGGTAGGTCCAATAGGCAAAAGCAAAGGGTTGCGCGGGCATGTTGATGCCTGGGCCGATCCCGGCCCGAAGATAGCCGTGGATAAAAAAGAAGGGTCATCCATTACGATGAGCAGAACGCTGAGGTACAGCGTCTCTTTCAGGACCCGGCTTCCGGAGGGAGCCACGGAGGACACGATCCTCCAACCGGAAATGCTCTGCACCACGGAAGTTCTCGAACCCCATGTCGAGAAAATGAGGGAATACCTCCGTTCCCTGTAATACCATACCGCCTGCCCACAAAGCTGGCGGTATTTTTTTGTCAAAAAATCAGCCCCCCCGGGTAATATAGAAAAAACGCCATGGAGGATGAGCCGTGAAAACGATAAAGAAAACAATAGTGATAATACTCGTCTTTTCCGTCCTGGCGACAGCAGCGTGCCAGGAGAACAAATCCGCAGCGGAGATAACCTCGTCGGCGGATTATCCGCCCACTCAGGCGGAACAGGCGGATATTCCCGGCGCCTGTCCGACCACGGCCTTCTTAATGAAAACTGGAAGACTTTTAGGAAACCTATGAACGCGGGAAGGACCCGTACTACATCAACAAGCAAGGCAAAAAAGCGGATTTATTTAAAAATGGAGGAAACGTCGGTTTTTTTATCAAAGCTTGACAAAATCTAACCGATATGGATAATTAAAATAAATATTTGGGACAAAGGATGTGCTTTGGTTAAGGAAAAGAAGAACCTCGTAGAAGTAGAAGAAGAAGACGTTCGGGCAGCTGCCCGCGCAATGGGCAGGAAGGGAGGCACGATCCGCAGCGAGAAGAAGCTGGCTTCGGCGAAGGCCAACATCCTGAAGGCCATTGGAAAGAAAAAGGGGAAGAAATATCCGGGCATGTTCGACCCGGAGAGAATCATTGCGCGTAAATCGCAGAAAGGGAAGCGCTATACCCCGGCAGAGCTGACAGCTCAGGCCAAGGCACTCGGCAGAAAAGGCGGGAAGGTGAAAAGCGAACGCAAGGCCATCTCCTCCAGGCTGAATGCCGTTGGGGGTCCTGACGGGACAGGGAAGAGGGCAGGGCGTAAGAAAAAATATCATTACACCAAGCGGCTGCCTGCGTTGATCGGCGTGAACATCCGCCGTCCGTGCATCATTCCTGATGAAGTGGGCGCCAACATGAAAAAATATGCCGGCAAGACCTTTTCTGCAATGGCGCAATACCCGGACGGGACCGAGAAAAAGGCCAATGTCCGGATGGTCCGCCGCGACGAGAAAACAGGGCTCTGGATTCTCACACAGTTCTACACGACCTAGACCTTGCCTGCCAAAAGCAATCGCGTATTCGTGGAGGGGACGGACATTCACATCGTAGGCTTTGGCTTTTCGCTCATTGTCGTTCATGAACATCCTGATATACGGGACAGTGCTGGCAACCGTCCTGGGGGGCTGGGCGGGGACGAAAGATTTTGTGGTGTTTGGTCCGTGGGCGCTCTGGTGGGCGGCGGGGGTTCTTTGGGTGCTGGGTTATGGATAGATTTCTCCTGGTCCATAAAGTTTCATTTGAAACTTTATGGACCAGGAGAAAAGGAATCACCCGTTCTTCGAAAAATCACGAAAAGATAAAATCCGGTCCGCCAGAAAAATTTCTATCACAAAATTCACGAACTTAGTCCTCAATGCGGGGCTTTCCTTGATTGCTTCGAACTTGATTCCTGGCTCCGCCCTGTTTGCCCACTTTTGCCCCCTCTCGAACTGCCCCAGTGTGAAAGTGGCCCCAAAATCCGTTATCAGGGCGCTTACTTCTTCTTTGTCCAGGCAGTCCACATACTCGAACACCTTGTCTTCCTTGTATTTGTAGTAATGATTGGCGGCGATCTGCTTTTCTTTTTCCTCTGCCTCCGTGGTTTCCCTGGCCTTTGAAGCCGCGTTGTCTTTTTCAAGTTTCTGTTTCAGCGAGCTAACGGGCCGATAATCCTCCTCCAGGGCCTTCACGATGTATCCGCCTACATTCCGCACCGTGTCTGTCTGGATTTTAATATCCACAGAGTCAAGGATCTCATTGACGTATTCTATCTTGTTTTTATAGGTCTTCAGGATCGCCAGAATTTTCTTTTCCTTGAATCCGTAACCGTGGAGCCTATCGTACAGCGGTTGATTGATCTCGACATCATCGAGGGCCTGCCGTGTTTGCTCCGCAATTTTCTTAATGTTCTTGAGCTTTTTCAACAATTCGTTTGATGTGTTCGGGCCGGGTTCGATTAAAAATTTCAGGTGGGTTACTTTATGGCCTTCCCCTA
>DDWS01000059.1:0-543 GCA_002347685.1 Syntrophaceae bacterium UBA2280 | reverse complement strand
ATGAATGTCCATCATGCGCTTGTAATCATCAATAGCAATCCAAGGGGTCGATCCCCTGCCGTACTTGGCGATAAAAAAGGATACGCATAACTCATACAGGGCCAGCGAGAACCGGCTCTTGAATCTCCTCTGTTGTATGGCCAGGCTGATTTTCCACCTGCGGCCAGGCGCTTTGCAGCCGCTGGGGATGCCTTCTCCTCCGCAGGCAAAATAAAATATCATTATTTGCCTGACAAGAAGTACATAAATCAGGTATAATATAGCCGTAAGGAGAAGAAGCATGAAAACCAATAAAACAAACAAAGAAGGCTGGCGGGTTCCGGACAAGAAGTTGAAGGTCGTCGTGGACACTTCCGTTTTGATCGAAGACCCTGAGTGGCTGCTTGACCCCTACCTTGATTTTTACATCCCCATGAGAGTGATCAGGCAGCTTGATGGATTAAAGGACAGTGACAAGCCTAAAGTCCGCTGGAATTCGAGACAGGCCAGTAATATCATTGACAAGACATCCCCCAATATTCTGAAACAAAAAGAATTCATTAA
>DDWS01000028.1 GCA_002347685.1 Syntrophaceae bacterium UBA2280 | reverse complement strand
TTTCTATTTGCTACTAACAGAAAATCCCGCCACCATCATACCGCCGCTGCGACACGGCCGAGAAATATGTAAATAATTGTTATTATGTGATTATTAAGATATCAGAAAAAAATTGACTTGATTTAATCGAGGCCGGAGCGTATCGAATATCCCGAACAGGAGCCGTAAAAAAGGGAGGACGCAGCCATTTACAGACGAGTCACATTATCCCGCGTACTGAAGACAAGCTTACTTTTGCTTGCGTTCTTTGCCGCGATTTGCCTGGGATCGCTCGCTGTCGGCGCGGCTCCCATCGCGCCGGGTGATGTTCTGCGCGCGCTAACAGGACTTTTGGACGGCCAGGCATACGGCATATCGCAGCCGGAACTGATCTTGTTTTCCGTCCGGCTGCCGCGGATTCTGTTTGCCGGCATCGTCGGCGCGTCATTGTCCCTGGGCGGTGTGGTGTTTCAGGCCCTTTTGCGCAATCCGCTGGCTGACCCTTACATTCTGGGGATTTCCGGCGGATCGGCCATGGGCGCGATTATCGGCATCATGCTCGGCGCAGGCGCATTTTATCTGGGTGTTCCGGCTCTGGCCTTTTGCGGCGCACTCCTCACGGTCTTTTTAGTATTCATCGTGGCGGGCGGTTCCCGGGGTCTGATGCTGGACAACTCCCTTTTGCTGGCCGGCGTGGTGGTCAACTCCTTTTTTTCCGCCGCTATCCTTTTTTCCCTGTCCATCGTCAACAGCATGGAACTGCACAGCATCAGCTTCTGGTTGATGGGCGATCTGTCCCGCGTGGGCCCCGGCGAAATATTGGTGGCCGCTTTGGGCCTGCTGATCGGCTTTGCCATCGTCTACGCTCAGGCGCGCAAGCTCAATTTAATCGTGCAGGGGGAGGAAACCGCCCTGCAACTGGGCGTTTCCGTCCGGTCAGCAAAATATGTTCTGCTGACGGTGACGTCGCTGCTCATCGCCGTGGCCGTGTCGCTGTCCGGCATCATCGGTTTTGTCGGCATCATGGTGCCGCACATGATGCGCCTGGCCATCGGCTCCGATCATCGGTTGCTATTGCCTGCAGCAGCCCTTTTCGGTGCGTCTTTTCTGGTGGTGGCCGACACGCTGGCGCGTATTGTCATTGCGCCCGCCGAGCTGCCGGTCGGCGTGATCACCGCTCTTTGCGGCGCGCCTTACTTTATTTTTCTGATGAGAAGGAAGATGCGTTGAGCATGTCGATTCTTTGCGCGCAAAATCTGACTTTCCGCTATACGGACAAAACCGTTGTCGATGACGTGTCGTTTACCGTGGACGGCGCAAGGCTCGTTGCGGTGATCGGCCCCAACGGCTCCGGAAAAACCACACTGCTCAAACTCATCAACGCCACACTTTATCCGGATGCAGGCCGGATGCTCATCGAGGGCAGGGACACGCGCGAATGGTCCCGAAGCGAGATCGCCCGGACCGTGGCGATTGTCCCGCAGGAATCGCCCGCCATTTTTCCGTTTTTCGCAGAAGAGATTGTCCTGATGGGCAGATTTTCCCGCCTGGGCCCCCTGACGTTTGAAGGTAAAGCCGATTACCGCATCGCCCGCGAAGCGATGGCCCAAACGGATTGCCTCTCCTTTGTCCACCGGCGGTTCAATGAACTTTCCGCCGGCGAAAGGCAGCGCGTCCTGATTGCACGGGCACTCGCGCAGGAGCCGAAAATTCTTCTTCTGGATGAAAGTACCGTTTTTCTGGATCTCAAACATCAGGCGCAGTTTCTCACGCTGCTTGGCCGGCTCAACCGCGAGCAGAATCTGACGGTCATTTTTGTCACGCATGACATTAATCTGGCCGCGCAGAACGCAGAGGTGATTCTTTTGCTGGAAAACGGAAAAAAATATGCTATAGGAACTCCCGCGGAAGTCATTACCGCGCGAAACATCAAAGAGGTTTACGATGTCGAAGTTTCGGTCGATCAAAACCCGCACAACGGTTCGCCCCGCGTGACATTGTTAACCTAGACAAGACTGCCAATGAAGGAAGCCGGTTAAACTCCGGCGCTGCCCCGCAACTGTAAGCGGAACGAAATCCACAAAATGCCACGGACACACGATGTCGGGAAGGCGTGGAAAGTAGGTCGCCGCGAGCCAGGAAACTTTACGGACAGTCTCCATCAACTTTATTCCCGAGGGGGAAAGGAGAAGTTCCATGAAGAAGTTTCTGCTGTTTAGTCTGCTGTTGTCCCTGATTTCCGTTGCACCCGCGCACGCACAAAGCCCTGAAGAGGACGAACCGGTCCGAATGAAAGAGGTACTCGTCACAGCCACGCGCGATACTCAGGAAGTCCGCAAAACCCCTGCCAATGTCACGATCATCACAGCGGAAGATATTCGGAACACCGGCGCGACCACCGTGGTGGAAGTCCTCGACAGGCTCGAAAGCATCCGTTTTCGCACATACAGCGGCAACGCTTCGCAGGCAATGATCGACATGCGGGGTTTCGGCGGGGATAATCCCTATGGCAAGACGCTGATTCTTCTCGACGGCAGACGGCTCAACCGCACAGATATGGCATCCGTCAACTGGCTTTCAATACCGGTCAACAGCATTGAAAGCATTGAAGTTGTCCGCGGTCCGGGCAGCGTGCTCTACGGCGATGCCGCCGTGGGCGGTGTGATCAACATCATCACCAAAAAAGGAAAAGGCAAACCCGTTTTTAGCGCATCGGCTCTGGCCGGAAGCTATGGGCTGCACAACGAACGGGTGGGCGTCACAGGCGCGGCGAATAAATGGACATACGCCATAAACGCCGAGAACAATGCCGTCTCCGGGTATCGGGACCGTTCCAAATATTCGGCGCAGGGCACAGGTTTTGACCTGGGCTATGCAGCCCATGATTTACTCAACCTTTCCCTGGGTGTTTCCTTCAACCGGGCCGACTATCAATTGCCGGGCGCTCTGACCAAAGAACAAATGCGGGCCGACCGGCGGCAATATCAGCCCGCCATGCCGCTATACTGGATGAATGCCAATGACGACAACGATGGCCGTGACAAATTTGCAAATGTGAATTTCGGCATAAAATCCTTCTGGGGTGCTGCGGGCCGAATGGAAGTGAATTTCATGTATGGGCACAAGGACATTCAAAGCAACATGCCCTCCTGGACTTCGTATAACTTTTCCGACACAAAGACAGTCACCTACGCCATTTCACCCAAATACATTCTGGAAAATAGTATCTTCGGTTTCCAAAACAAGGTCATCATCGGTGCGGACTATTACAACGAGCCCTATCAGAAGGATATCTTCGCCGACCGCGAAAGAACCCGCCCGTTGAGCACGGCGGATTTTACGCGCCAAAGCCTGGGGTACTACATCCGGGATGAATTCAGCCTTCTGGAAAACCTGATTTTCAGCGCCGGCTACCGCTTTGATCAAACGAAAATCAAAGGCTCCAATGTCGATTCTTTCACCCCATCGAACAATTTCGACAATGAAAAAGATTTCCGCACCGATTCATACGAAGCGGGACTGACCTGGCTTTGGGGCAAAAAATCAAAATCCTTCGTCAAATACGCCACCGTTTATCGGATTCCCTTCCTGGATGAAATCGCTTCATTCAACGGGTTCGGCGGGTCGTTTTTAACTGCGCTGGAAAAGGAAAAAGGCGCCGGCATGGAGGTGGGAACGGAATATTATCCGATGGATAATCTCAAACTGGGGGTAACGCTTTTCCGCATCGACATGGAAGATGAAATTGAATTTGTCTACACATCCCCGTGGACCGGCGAAAATCAGAATGTCGGTAAAACCCGCCACGACGGCGCGGAGCTGTCCGCCTCCTACCTGTGGCAAAAATATCTGAAAGTATACGGCAATCTCACTTACCACAAGGCAACCTTCGAGGCCGGTCCACACAGCAAAAAAGAGATGCCGATGGTCCCGAACCGCATCATCAACGCGGGGCTGGAAATCTATCTGCCGGGTCCGGTGACGATCAAACCCGAAATTCGCCACGTGGGCGATGCGTTTTTATCCGGCGACAACGACAACAGCACCGAAAAACTCGACGCCTATACGCTGTTGGATGTCTATGTTTACTACAGACCGGCCTTCGGCAGACTCAATCTGTCCTTCTTTGCCGGAGTGGAAAATCTGACCGATACACAGTATTCATCCTTCGGAATTGATTATGAACAATATTGGATGGATAACTTCTACTACCCCATGCCCGGCAGAAATTTCAAAACAGGTCTGAGTTTCGAGTTTTAGGGCTCAACACACCGATTATTCAACGTCCTGTCGCTTTTATTGAAGGCGTCAGGACGGTTTTTTTATCATTTTTATGGCATAAAATCGCCGTTTCGGTTAAGTTGCCCTCCATGAACACGGAATGGTATTTAGTAGATACACCGCAGGCCGCCAAAAAGGCTGCCCAACATCTTGTTTCTGCGCCTCTTTTGGCCATAGATACGGAATATGACTCGTTCCGCTATTTTCGGGACAAACTGTGTCTGATTCAGATTTACGCCCCGACAATCGCCTATGTCATTGATCCGACGCTGGGGCTGGACCTGTCTTTTCTGGCCAAACCGCTCAAAAGCAG
Source organism: Syntrophaceae bacterium UBA2280 (assembly GCA_002347685.1). GTDB lineage: Bacteria > Desulfobacterota > Syntrophia > Syntrophales > Smithellaceae > UBA8904. The sequence goes on along the minus strand of DDWS01000028.1, from coordinate 88,220 downwards.
GTCCGTGGTGAAAATCCTTCACGCGGCGGACAACGATATCCGCCTGCTCAAGAGGGATTACGGATTTGAATTTCATAACATTTTCGACACCCACCGGGCGGCGATGCTTTTGGGGTTCAAGCAATTGTCTCTGGAAAAAATGATCCGGGAGTTTCTGGGCGTAGAGCTGAAAAAGAGCAAAAAAATGCAGCGCTCACGGTGGGACACCAGACCGCTCACCGGCGAGCAGCTCGAATATGCCGTCCAGGATGTCACCCTGCTGCCCGCGCTGCATGACAAACAGATGGCCGCCCTGCGTGAAAAACGCCTGGAGGGCGCCGCCTGCGATGCTTTCTCGAGAATCGCCGAGGCCGTGTGGCAAGAAAGGCTCTTCGACCGGAGGGGCTACTCAAAAATCAAAGGCTACTACGCCATGGAGCGCGAACAAAAGGAACTGCTCAAAAAGCTCTATCACTGGCGCTTTGACAAAGCCAAAGAAGCCAACTGTGCCGTTTTCATGTTTCTGCAGGACGACACGCTGGCCGCGTTGATACAAAGTAAAGGCAGCGTGCGGGACATTCTGTCTCCCGAAAAATACCGGCGCTATGGAAGCGACATCGAACGCATCCTTCAGGTAGAAGGATAGACATCAAACATCCATACTCTGACAGTCCATTTTGCTATTTATCCACCCGGATCAGCATCGCATCGCCCTGGGCGTGTCCCGAGCAGATGCCGCAGACGCCCCAGCCGCCGCCTCGTCGTTTGAGTTCGTAGCCCAGCGTCATGGCGATGCGCGCACCGGTTGCGCCGATGGGGTGGCCGTAGGCCACCGCGCCGCCGTTGATGTTCACTTTTTTATACATGTCTTCTTTGGTCATGCCCAGAATCGATCGGCAGCTCACCAGCGCCACGGCGGCAAAGGCCTCATTGATCTCGATGACATCCATCTGGTCGAGCGTCAGGTCGTTTTGTTCGAGAATCTTCTTGATGGCCAGTCCGGGCACGGTGGCAATGTCTTTGGTCGGCTGCGAAACTTCCGCGTAATCGACAATCGTAAAGATCGGTTTCAAACCCAGCTCGTCGGCTTTCTCGCGGCTCATCAGCAGGCAGACATCGCCTCCGTCGTTGACACCGGGGGCGTTTCCCGCCGTGACGCTTCCCGGCAAACCGGTCACGGTGCTTGTGTGACCGAAAACGGGCGGAAGCTTGGCCAGGCCCTCCAGCGTGGTTTCGGGGCGCGGACCTTCGTCTTTATCCATGATGAAGACTTTCTTTCCCTGCCTGACTTCCACAGGAAAAATCTCATCGTCGAGCTTGCCTTCGTTCATGGCGCGTACGGCGTTCATCTGGGAGTTGAGCGCCCATTCGTCCTGGTCTTCTCTGGAAAAACCGAACTCGTCTGCCACTTCGGAGCCGTGAATGGCCATGTGGCGATTGTAGAAGGCATCCCACAGGCCGTCATAGACCATCGAATCCACCACGCGGCCATTGGGCAGCGCCATCCTCGCGCCCCAGCGCATGTCCGGCAGCACAAACGGGCAGTTGCTCATGCTTTCCTGACCGCCCGCAATGCAGATTTCGGCGCGCCCCAGTAAAATCATCTGAAAGGCTAGGTCGATGGTCTTGATGCCGGAAGAACACACTTTATTGACGGTAATGGACGGCACGGACTCCGGCACACCCGCCAGAATCGTGGCCTGCCTGCCGGGAATCTGTCCGCAGCCGGCGGGAACCACCTGCCCCATGAAGATATAATCCACATCCGCCGGCTTCACCCTGCCTCCGGTTCGGCGCAGAACTTCTTGGATAGCCAGCGCGCCCAGATCCATCGCGGAAAAATCTTTCAATGCACCGCCGGCACGACCGTAGGGTGTCCGGCAGGCCTCCACGCAAACGACTTCACGGAATTTCCGGTGCGGATTCTTAATCGTCCGGCCCATGGTTGTAAAGTCAGGCTTTCTTTCGCCGAACTTCGCAATCGGCGCATCTTTATAAATTTCGGATTTTTTTCTTTCTAATCTTTGCGCGACTTTCGACATGTTTCTCTCTCCCCTTTGCGTTGAATATATCGAAATCCAGATGGACGGTATCTGTTTGTGGCCGGTGATTTCGGATGCGTTTTTTGTTGCATAATGAATCTGTTTAGTCAATAGTTTTAAGGCTAAGAGAGATCATTCATAATGTTTGACAAAATCAAATATTCATATAAAAATGATCAAAATCTAAAGGATAGTGTCACGGTCAGCCTCGCATGAACAAGCACCTCGGTTTGCGCATAGCCTTATTGATGATCCTGGTAGCTCTGGGCGCCTATCTGTTTATCTATTATGATATCATGCGGTTTTTCAAAGACAAAGATGAACTCATTTTGTTCATTCAATCCTACCGCTATAATGAACTGGTCTTCATCCTGGTGCAAGTCATTCAGGTTGTGGTCGCGGTTATTCCCGGGGAAGTAAGCGGTTTTATCGGCGGCTATCTGTACGGTCCTGTCTGGGGAACCATTTATTCCACGATCGGGCTTACGCTCGGTTCGTGGATCGCTTTCATGCTGGCGCGGTTTTTCGGCACACCGCTGTTGGAGAAAGCGGTCAAAAAAGAGGTTTTCGAAAAATTCGAATATTTCATGGAGCACAAGGGGTTGATGGTTTCCTTCCTGTTGTTCCTCATCCCGGGGTTTCCGAAGGATTATCTTTGCTATATTCTAGGCCTCAGCCGTATCCCGGTTTGGTCTTTCATCATCATTTCCACGATCGGCCGCGTTTTCGGCACGGCCATGCTGTCGGTCAGCGGCAATGTAGCACGTAAAGAACAGTATGTCCTGCTGGCCTTCATCGTACTTGTAGGGGTGGGGGTATCCGTCTTTGCCTACTTCTACCGGGAAAAAATTCTGGATCTGCTCAAAAAGAAAAAACCGCAATAAGCGAATCGACAGCTTTTAACGACAGGGGGGTGTTTGACATCCCATCCACACCGGATTACATTAATATTCGAGACGAGATCGGACCATGAAAACAAGAAACGATCATGTTCAAGGGAAGTCCGGAGGCACGACCGCCGGGACGAAAATTCCTGTCTGGGTCGGCTGGCGGCGCGCTTTGCGCTTCTACTTCGTCATTCCCAGCATTTTGCCTGCCATCCTCGGCGCGATGATCGCCTGGGCACAGGGCTATGCTTTGCACCCTTTACACTTCGCTCTGGTGATCATCGGCGTTGCCTTCAATCATTTCGGCCTGAATCTCGTCGATGACGTTCTGGATTACCGTCACGCAGTCGATCTGAAAAAAGGCGATGAAAAGAATTTTTTCACCGGCGGCAGCGGTGTTCTGCCGGAAGGCCTGCTCAAAGACACGGACATGCTCAAGGCCGCGGGGTTGCTTTTTACAACGACGGCCGCCATCGGCGCCTACCTGACCTGGGCCTGCGGCTGGCCTGTCCTCGCACTGGGGCTTTTCGGCATGGCCTCCTCTGTGTTTTACACCACGCCGCCTGTCCGCTATGGCTATCGGGGTTTCGGCGAGCTGGGGCTTTTGGTGAACTTCGGCCCCGTGATTGTGATGGGGTCCTACTATGTCCAGTCGCAGGCATTTGCCTGGGAACCGCTGGTCGCGTCGCTGGTGCCAGGATTGATGATGTGGTCGATGATTCTGATCAACGAAATTCCCGATTACGAAGCGGACACGCAGGGCGGCAAATGGAACCTGGTTGCCCGCTTTGGAAGAAAAACGGGCGCCGTGCTCTATGGCGCAGGATTGACCTTCGCTTACGGTATCCTGATTCTTTCGGCGCTGACCCGGACGCTGTCGCCGTTTATCCTTTTGGGATTAGTGAGCCTGCCGTTTGCCGCCAAAACGTTTTTCGTGATGCGACGGCATCTCAACGACCCGCTGGAGATGGCGCCGGCCAATCTGGCCATGATCAAGGTCCACGCGCTGACTGGCCTGGCTATGATTGCCGCGTATCTCATCGAGGTGATTCGGCTCTAGGCAAAATGCCTTGAAGAATATTGAAAGATTGACGAAGCACTTTATCATCGTTTCCAGAGAGGCTTCGGCATTGCGGTCAATACCCCTTTTATGTTAATGATTTAAACAACAAGATCATCCTTCCTGAACAAAGAGGTGCTATATGAAAAAAGATTTCCGGGTGACTCCCGATAGGGTCCGCCATGAAGCACCGACCATCTTTGAGAGATCCTGTATGAGCCTGGTATTGAGCCTTTTTGACAAAATCCAGACAGGCTCTCTCACCTTCCATCTGCCGGACGGCAGCACACAACATTTCGGCGATGTGAACTCACCCCATCAGGCGCATATGATGATTCATGACTACCGATTTTTCAAAGACACGGTTTTGGGCGGCGAAGTGGGTCTGGGTGAATCATTCATGAAGGGTCTTTGGGATACGGACGATATATCTTCGCTATTTGGCGTGCTGATCAAGAACCGCAGGGCACTGGCCGACGGCCGTATGGCCACGACGTGGCTTATGGGCCGAAAAGACCGCCTGCTGCACATCCTTCACGCAAACACACCGTCCGGTTCGCGCAAAAACATCGGCAAGCATTATGATTTAAGCAACGATTTTTTCCAGACCTTTCTGGACCCAACGATGCTGTATTCCTGTGGTCTTTATCACAAGGAGAGCGACACGTGCGAAGATGCGCAGCACCGAAAAATTGCGCGAATCATTGAAAAAGCGAACATTGAGTCATCCGATCATGTGCTGGAAATCGGCTGCGGGTGGGGCGGGTTTGCTATCGAAGCGGTACAGAAAACCGGTTGCCACGTCACCGGTATCACCGTTTCTGAAGAACAGTACGCATTGGCTCAAGAACGCATCCGGCAGGCGGGCCTCCAGGACAAAATCACCATCTTGTTTAAGGATTACCGGCAGGTGACGGGGCTCTTTGACAAGATCGTGTCCATCGAAATGCTCGAAGCAGTGGGCCATAAATATCTGGGGGCTTTTTTCTCGACGTGTGACAGATTGCTTAAGCCCGCCGGAAAGCTGGTTATCCAGGTCATCACGATCCCCGACCAGAGCTATGAGAACTATCGGCGCACGACGGACTGGATTCAGAAATATATTTTCCCCGGCGGCGATCTGCCCTCCATTACAGCACTTGTCGATGTGGTGACCAGAAAAACATCGCTGCTTATGGAAAATCTCGAAGACATCGGCACGCATTACGCCCGAACACTTAAGGACTGGCGTGAATCATTCACGCGTAATATGGGCGATATCAGTGCGCTGGGATTTGATGAACTCTTCAGGCGCAAGTGGATTTACTACCTGGCCATGTGCGAAGCAGGATTTCGTGAACGGGCTTTAGGCGATATCCAGGTCGTTTTCCGCAAACCTGTATAGCTTCCAGAAAGGGAAAGGTCGTTCAACCGCTCCCTTTCTGGAATGATCCTCCCGGGCATTTCAGCGCGCTTTTTTAAACACATGCAGCCTCAGCCATTTTTCCAAACCAATCAGCAGGTAAACCCCGACCGCAATGGCGATGATCATCAGCCAATCCTTTCCGGAGATGGGCGCACTGTAAAATACGCGGTTCATGAACGGCGCATAGGTAAACATCAACTGCAGCGCAATCGTCACGCCGCTGCCGACCAGCACCCAGGGGTTGGTGAAAATCCCGATCTTAAACATTGATTTGGTCAACGACCGGCAATTAAATAAATACGTCAGCTCAATCATCACAAAAAGATTGACCGCCACCGTGCGGGCCACCTCCAGCGGATAGCCTGCGGCCTTCTGCCAGACAAAGACGGAAAAGACGGCCGCCAGCAGCAGCGCCGAAACCAGAAGAATTCTCGTGATGATAATGCCCGACAATATCGGCGCGTCCGGAGGGCGGGGCGGATATTTCATGGTATCCGTCTCGCCCGGCTCAAACGCCAGCATCAGGCCCAGCAGCACCGCTGTGGTCATGTTAATCCAGAGGATCTGAACCGGCAGGATGGGCAGGATGACCCCGCTCATGATCGCGGCCAGAATGACCAGGCCCTCGCCGCCGTTGGTCGGCAGCGTCCAGGTAATAAACTTGATCAGGTTATCGAAAATCCGGCGACCTTCCTCGACCGCCGCCGTAATGCTCGCGAAATTGTCGTCGGTCAGCACCATGTCGGCCGCTTCCTTGGACACATCTGTGCCGGTTATCCCCATGGCAATGCCGATGTTGGCCTGCTTGAGCGCCGGCGCGTCGTTGACGCCGTCGCCGGTCATCGCCACCACGTGGTTTTGCGCCTGCAGCGCCTCCACCAGCCGAAGCTTCTGCTCTGGCGCAACCCGCGCGAACACTGACGTATTTTGGGCCGCCCGGATCAGATCATCGTCCGAAAGACTCTCCAATTGTTTTCCGGTCAGCGTTTCGGGGATAACGCCCGAGGGGCCGGCACTCTGTCCGATCCCCAGTTGACGGGCGATCTCCGTGGCCGTCACCGCATGATCCCCCGTGATCATCTTGACAAGGATGCCTGCTTCCCGGCATATGCCTACCGCGGCGATGGCTTCGGTGCGCGGCGGATCGATCATGCCCTGCAAACCGAGGAAGGTCAGGCCCGACAGGCAGTCCTCCACCTCTAAACGGCTTTCACCTGTCACTTTTCGCGCCAGTGCCAGTACGCGCAATCCGCCGCCGGCCATTTCGTCGGCTTTTGCAAAAACATCTTCTCTGGCAAGCGTGGTGCTTTCCCCGTCCGCTGCCATAGTGTCCACGCAGGCATCGAGGACTTTTTCGATCGCACCTTTGAGATAGATGATGTTATTGCCCTCCGCCGACCGGTGCAGCGTCGCCATGAATTGACGTGCCGATTCAAAAGGCACGATGTCCAGACGGGGCATCGCGGCTTCGAGATCCGCCGGTGAAAACCCCGCTTTGCCCGCCACGGTAATCAGCGCGCCTTCCGTGGGATCCCCTTCGACGCGCCAGAGATTCTCCTCGCCGATCAGGCGCGAATCGTTGCACAATAAACCGGCTTTAAGGGTTTCGGACAGAGAGATCGGATACTTCTCTCCCGGTTCCTCGCCTTCCGGCAGGATTTTTCCTTCCGGTGCGTAACCGTTTCCCTCTACATCAAAAAAAGTGCCGCCCGCGAAAATGCGACGCACCGTCATCTGGTTTTCCGTGAGCGTACCGGTTTTGTCCGAGCAGATCACCGTTGTGCTCCCGAGCGTTTCCACGGCCGGGAGCTTGCGGATGATGGCCTTTCTCTTCGCCATCCTATTCACACCGATGGCAAGCGTAATCGTTACGGCGGCGGGCAGACCTTCGGGAATCGCGCCCACGGCCAGGGCAACTGCGGCCATGAACATGTAAACGGCGGTTTCGCCGCGCCACATCCCCACGGCGAACGTAAGGGCTGCTAAAACAAGAATGGCGATCAGCAGTATTTTACTGAATGATGCGATTTTCTTGGTGAGCGGTGTGGACAGATCCGCCGCCTGCGAAATCATCTCCGAAATGCGTCCCGTTTCCGTGTTGTTGCCGGTCGCGACAATGACCGCCTGCGCCTGACCATAGGTAACCAGTGTTCCCGCGTAGGCCATATTTCGCCGGTCGGCCAGAATGGTTTCGGGATCCAGCACCTTTTCCTTCTTGAGAACCGGAACGGATTCTCCCGTCAGGGCGGATTCATCCACCTGCAAATCCCGGCATTCCAGCAGGCGGACATCGGCGGGAACCTTATCCCCGGATTGCAGTTTTACAATGTCTCCAATCACCAGATGGATGGAATCGATAGACAGCCACTTACCGTCGCGCAGCACCGTCGCCTTCGTGGTCAGCATTTGCTTGAGCGATTCGATGGCGCGCTCAGCTTTTGCTTCCTGCACAAAACCGATGATCGCGTTGACAATCACCACGCCGAAAATTACGGAGGAATCCACCCACTCCTGAAGCAGCAGGGTCACAATGGCGGCAGCCAGCAGGATGTAGACCAGCGGCTGATGAAACTGCAGCAAAAAACGGACGAGCGGCCCCTTTTGTTTTTTGGCGGTCACGGTGTTGGGGCCGAATTGATCCAGGCGATGTCTGGCTTCAAACTGCGATAATCCCCGGGACGGGTCCGTGGTTAACAGCGTCGTGACTTCTTCGGCCGGGCAGTGATGCCAGTGCTTGCAGATCACGGATTCCATGAAGGTTCCTCCTATATTATCCTGTCGATCGATTGCCAGCGGCGGCTGTTCCCGTCCCTGCATGGAAGACAAGACAGATTTATCTAAGGACAGAGCGGATCAAAGCCGGAAGGGAACACCACTGAATCTGAAATATAACCCGCATTATTTCTCTTTGTCAACAGCAATCACCGCTATCCTCCTCATCCCCGGGGTTAAGGGCGGACGATGGATTGACGTTGAATTTGACCTTGACAAGGATTTCCCTGCTGTGCTAGGGAGCTGAAAACAACTATGAAAGGCCGGTCGGAACAGATGCTGGCAAGTCCTTCCAATAAAACCTGGTGGTGGCAGACAAAAAGTGTCTGCCCATAAGCTCCTCGAGAATCAGCGAGCATGGGCAGGGAAGAATCTTCCCATGACTTGCATAATCAATCAAATGCCGTGGGAAGAGAAAACCCCATGGCATTTTTTTTCATTTCCGCACGATGGGAAGCAAAACAGCAAAAAAATTGATAAGGAGAACATCTATGGAACAGGTCAAAACGATTTTAGAGGATCATGAAATACCCAGACAGTGGTACAACATCATGGCGGATCTTCCCACGCCGATGAAACCGCCGCTGCATCCCGGCACGGGTCAGCCGGTGACAGCCCAGGATTTGGCAGCCATTTTCCCCATGAATATCATCGAGCAGGAAGTCTCCTCCCAGCGGTGGATCGATATTCCTGATGAAGTACTGCAGAAGTATCTGCTGTGGCGACCCTCTCCGCTTTACCGCGCGCGTAATTTTGAGAAGCTGCTCGGATGCCCGGTACAGATTTATTACAAGAATGAAGGCGTCAGCCCAGCCGGGTCGCATAAGCCCAACGCCGCCATTCCGATGGCCTATTACAACAAGGCGGCTGGAACCAAGCGCATCACCACGGAAACCGGCGCGGGCCAGTGGGGGAGCGCACTGTCCATGGCCTGCCAGATGTTCGATCTGGTCTGCCGCGTTTACATGGTCAAAGTCAGCTACGAACAGAAACCCTACCGGCGCATGATGATGAACACCTGGGGCGCGGAATGTCTTGCCAGCCCCAGCACCCTGACGCAGGCAGGCCGCAACGTGTTGGCCGAACACCCTGATTCTCCAGGCTCCCTGGGCATCGCGATCAGTGAAGCCATTGAAGATGCCGTCACCAGTAAGGATACGAAATACGCCCTGGGCAGCGTGCTCAATCACGTGCTGCTCTACCAGTCGATCATCGGCTTGGAAGCCCAAAAACAAATGCAGAAACTCGGCCTCTATCCGGACGTGGTCATGGGCTGCTGCGGCGGCGGCAGCAACTTCGCCGGTATTGCAACACCCTACGTCTGTGACAACATCCACGGCAAACAGGTAAAGATCGTCGGTGCGGAACCCACTTCCTGCCCCAGCATGACCAAAGGCCCGTTTGCCTATGACTTTGGCGATCTGGCTAAAACGACACCGCTTTTGCCGATGTACACGCTGGGGCACGACTACATCCCGGCGCCGATTCACGCAGGCGGACTGCGCTACCACGGCATGGCACCGATCGTCAGCCACCTGGTGAGGGAAAAATTCATTGAACCCAGAGCCTACGACCAGATGAAAACTTTCGAAGCGGGTGTCAAGTGGGCGCGGTCAGAAGGCTTCATTCCCGCGCCGGAAACCAATCACGTCCTGGCCGCCGTTGTCGATGAGGCGATGCGCGCCAAAGAAGAGGGTAAGGAAAAAATCATCCTCTTTAACTGGAGCGGTCATGGATTGGTCGATCTGGCTTCCTATGACGCCTATCTGTCCGGAAAGTTGCAGGCCTATGAGCTGCCGGACGAAGAAATCCAAAAGGCGCTTTTGGCCATTAAGGATTTCCCGAAACCATAATATAAACAAGGCGCGAACCCGCTTTGCGGGATCATAAAGCCGTCAGGTAAATCACGAATAGGAATCCTGTAGCGAGCTACAGGATTCCTATTCTCCGCTATGCGGGATGGTTCCCCATAGTTAAAACCGTTGGAGAATTCGATCCAAACTTCCGTGCACTGCGTTTCTGAAGTTCGGCTCTCATGACCACTTACAAATTTCAACTTGTGACCTTCCGATCAGATGCTTTGCTTTTGATATATGAGTCTCGTAACAAATTTCTTGACGGCTTTTCCTTTTTTCGACAAGCTCAGCCGTGATGAAAACTTCTTACGACCATAAACTGATCCGTTGCCCCAAATTGGGGGATGAAATGACCTTCTCCTATTGCCTGCATGAGGCGGGGGATCTGCCCTGCACAAGGATCATCCCCTGCTGGCAGGCGTCCTTCGATGTGACGGCTCTGCTGCGGGGATGCCTGGCGCCCGCTGACTTGGAGCGCTTCGCCGGCGCTAAACCCAAAGATAAAATGACCAGTTTGATTGAACTCATTGAAAATGCGAAGAGGCAAACATGAAAAATCTGGATCTGTTCAGCCTGGGAACCGAAAGCGACGCTTTGGACACGGCGCCGCTGGCTGAAAGAATGAGGCCGCAGCGTCTTTCCGACTATATCGGGCAGGCGCATCTCACCGGTGAAGGAACCCTGCTTCGCCGGGCTATCGCGGAAGATAAGCTTTTTTCAATGATCTTCTGGGGACCGCCCGGTACCGGTAAAACCACACTGGCACGCATTCTGGCCAACGAAACGAAATCTCATTTTGTGAGTTTTTCAGCCGTGCTCTCCGGCGTTAAGGAAATCCGTTCGGTCATTGATGACGCCAGAGACCTCTGGGAAGCCAAAAAGAAGAAAACCATCTTGTTTGTTGATGAAATCCACCGTTTCAATAAAGCCCAGCAGGATGCTTTTTTGCCGCACGTGGAAAGCGGCCTCATCACATTGATCGGAGCCACCACGGAAAATCCGTCTTTCGAAGTCATCGCACCGCTTTTATCGCGGACGCGCGTGATGCTGCTCAAACCTTTTACGGAGGAGCATCTGACGGCCATTTTTAAACGCGCTTTGGCCGATGAACAAAGAGGCCTGGGAAAATTCGCGATTCAAGCGGATGACGACGCGATCCTTTTTATCGTCCGGCTTTCCGACGGAGACGCCCGCACCGCACTCAATAATCTCGAAGCGGTCGCATCCATGGTGCAGTCTGAACCCGCGGAAAAAAGGGTTATCACCGCCGCGTCGGCTCAGGAAGCCCTGCTGAAAAAAGCCCTGCTTTACGACAAGGATGGCGAAGAGCATTACAATCTGATCTCCGCTTTTCACAAAAGCATGCGTGGCAGCGACCCCGACGCCACACTTTATTGGCTGGCGCGCATGCTGGCCGCCGGCGAGGATCCCCTGTATATTTTACGGCGCATGGTACGCTTTGCGTCCGAAGATGTCGGTCTGGCCGACCCCGGGGCGCTGAGCCTGACGGTCGCTGCCCAGCAGGCATTTCATTTTATCGGCTTGCCGGAAGGCGAACTGGCGCTGGCCCAGGCGGCTGTTTATCTCGCGACGGCACCGAAAAGCAATGCGCTCTATACGGGCTACGGACAAACCAAAGACCTGATTGGCAAAACCGGCTATCTGCCCGTCCCGTTGCATATCCGAAACGCGCCGACCAAACTTATGAAAGAGCTCGATTACGGAAAAGATTATAAATACGCACACGATTATAAGGATGCTTTCGTTGCCCAGGAATACATGCCGGAAAAACTTCATGGGAAGACACTTTATTCCCCATCCGATCAAGGGTTTGAAAAAACGATTCAGGAGAGGGTGAAGGCCTGGCGGCGGCAGAAAGGTTTAAACCATAAAAAAGAGGAGGCCTGGTTAGAGCCTCCTCTAAGGAGAGAAGAGTGAAGGTCTATATACCTTCCTGGGTTAATTTTGTTGCCGGCTAATCATGCCCGTAATTTTTTTAGTCGACACTGAAAAACTTCTTCTTTTCAGTGTTCTAGCTTGCACATGCCGTGCCAGCATGCCATCAATCACCATAAACCATTGATCTAAATGACTATTCAATGATACATGCCTTGCAGCACCCTTTAGAGAAAACCTCTGGTCGGCAAGAAATGTCGGGAGGTATCCTCGCTTCAATCAACAATAATCAATCATAACAGCTATATATCCGATCGGAGTTTTCGGTTCACCGTTCGACAAAAATGTCGACTCTCCGGGTTTTTTGACGTTGACTTTTTACCTGAATAGCTTAAGATCACGAAAATGTAAAAAAAAGGGCCCGGCAAAGCTCAGCATATCAATATGGAGATAATATGTTTTTTTCCAGAAACAAAGAAACCATCGTACGGCGGGGCTCCCACTCCTACAATGGCAGTTTCCTTCAGCCGCTGGCGGTCGGCATCGTTTCGGCGATACTGGTGGCACTCATCCTGATTATGGGGCTCCTCGACATCCGGCGCAGCGAGACCAATCTGGTTGGCTTTCTGGAAGATCAGGCGCTGGGCAGCATCAATGTCCTGCAGCGGCTGACGGAGGATAATCTCAAAAGTATTGTAGCCGTTCCGGGAAAAAGTTCACCGCAAAGCAAGACGGCCAGACAGGAAGAGGCGGAATATTCCAAAAAACTGGTCATCGAAGCCATTACGGCGCTGGCGCGCAGAATCGATGAGGAATGGAAGAACAACAAAGTTAACAACGAATATCTGAGTCAATTCGCCACGGAGCATCAGTTCTGGTATGTGGCCGTCCTCAACCGGGCCGGCAACGCGGTATTCGAAAGCCGGCCACTCAACACCGATATGCTCGATCCAAACGATTTAAAAAAATACGGACGCAAAGCAACCACGCTTGAATTGATGGAATTCATCCGTGAAAAGCATGGGATCGGTTTTGTGGCCTTGCGGCGAAAAGACAACAGCGGTACCGTTGTCATCAATCTGGACAAAGAGGGTCTTTCCTACTGGAGCCTGAAGGTCGCCGTGGACCGCAGCATCCACAAGGTGGGGGAAGGCCTGGGAATTGTTTACCTGCAGATCTTCAACGATCAGCAAAAACTATTAAGTGTTGCAGGCCAGCTTTCGGAGGGCCTGACGGACAGCGATTTTCAGTACAGGGAAATCCTGGCGGGCAAAACAAAAATTATCAGCCGCAAATTCAACGCGCCGGATAAAAACATTCTGGATATGGCCGCGCCCCTGAAACTGGACAACAAAGTGGTTGGTATTGTCCGCATCGGCCTGGAACGCGGCTCCATGGACACGATTATTGCCGAAAACCGTCTGAATATTTTCATTTTCATGTTGCTGGTGGTCGTGATCGCGCTTCTGTCCATGTGGCTATTGTATCACGATCAGAACCGCCATTTGGCTGGTATCATCGAAATGGAACGCCGTCTGGAAAAAGCGTCCCGGCTTTCCGCCCTTGGCCAGCTTGCCGCAGGCGTCGCACACGAAATCCGGAATCCACTCAACGCCATCAGCATGGCCACACAGAGATTGAAAAGAGATTACAGCCCTTCCGACGAGGCGAAGGCCCTGGAATTTCAAAATCTCTCCGGCGTCATCCGGGATGAAATCCGTCGCCTCAACGGGATTATCGAAGAGTTTCTTACTTTTTCCAAAAGCAGACGCCTCGAACTGCGTCTTTTCTCGGTTACGGAAGTTCTGCAGAAAATTGTCAGCCTGATCAATGAAGAGGCGGTCACACGGGGGATTACCATTGAAACCAAGTGGCGTCAGGTACCGTCCATCATCCCCATGGACATCAATAAACTCCAACAGGCGTTTTTAAACTTCATCAAAAACGCAATGGAGGCCATCACCGACCAGGGTAAAATCACCATCGTTGTGGACAAGGAAGGAACCAACCATATTCTGATCAGCATCACGGACACCGGCTGCGGCATGACGGCGGAGGAAATTGACAAAATCTTCAGCCCCGAATACACAACCAAAGAAAAAGGTCTGGGTCTGGGCATTCCGCTAGCCATGGAAATTGTTCGCGGCCATGGCGGAGACATCCGTGTCATCAGCCGCCGCGGCGAAGGCACGACATTTGAGATCATTCTCCCGAAAGAGACAATGGCGGACAAAACCTAAAGCTGAAGGATACAACCCATGCAGAAACTAAACATTCTAATCGTGGAAGACGGCCGCTCTCAGCGTGAAATGCTGAGGGATTTTCTGATTTCTGAAGGCCATAGGGTTGCCGAAGCGGAAAACGGGGAAAAAGCGATTAAAACTGTCGCCGGCCACCATTTCGACTTGATATTGCTCGATTACAAAATGCCCGGCATGGACGGCATGGAAGTCCTCAAAGCAGTCAAACGCATCAACCACGAAATTGATGTCGTGATCATCACGGCCTATGGCACGATTGAAACAGCCGTCGAAGCAATTAAGGTCGGCGCGATGGACTACATCACCAAACCGGTTGAACTCGAAGAACTGCTGCTTTTGGTCGAGCGGGTCGCGGAACGCAGAGGACTGATCCGGGAGAATGAACTTCTAAAACAGGAACTCGGTAAAAAAGGCGTCACGGTTGATAAGATTGTTTATAAAAATGCAAAAATGGTTGAACTAATCAATCTGGCCAGCCGGGTGGCCGCCAGCCGCGCCTCCGTTCTCATTCAGGGAGAAAGCGGCACCGGCAAAGAATTAATCGCGCGCCTGATCCATCAGTTAAGCCCGCGGGTGAATAAATCGATTATTGTCGTCAACTGCGGTGCGCTTCAGGAAAACCTGCTGGAAAGTGAGCTGTTCGGCCATGAAAAGGGCGCTTACACCGGCGCGTCGTCCCGGCGGATCGGCCGGTTTGAAGAGGCGGACGGCGGCACGCTTTTTCTCGACGAAATCGGCGAGCTGCCTCCCACCGTTCAGGTCAAATTATTGCGATTCCTGCAGGAGCGGGAAATCCAGCGTCTCGGCAGCAACGCGAACATCCCTGTGGATGTTCGAATCATCAGTGCCACCAATCGGGATCTGGAATCCCGTGTTCGAGAAGAAGCTTTTCGCGAAGATCTCTTCTACCGGCTCAAAGTTGTCACGATGTCGATGCCGCCGCTCAGAGAAAGAAAGGAAGACCTGCCCGCCCTGATCGACCATTTCATGGAAAAGTTTACCATGGAAAACAAAAAGAATATCAAGGGGATCACCGCGGAAGCGCGGGACCTGCTGCTGAAATACGATTATCCGGGCAACGTCCGCGAACTGGTGAATATTCTGGAACGCGCCGTGGTCATCGCAAGGGATGAATACATCACCGTCGGCGACCTGCCGTTTTCAGGCGATGCGCCAAGAACCGATCGGAAACCAAAGTCGTCCGGATCACTGCGGGAATCGATCGAAGATCTCGAACAGCAATTGATCAGTGAGGCTATGGCAAAAACGGGGGACAATCAGACCAGGGCCGCGGAAATCCTGGGCATGTCTGAACGCATGCTGCGTTACAAACTGAAGAAATACGAATTGAAAAATTGAGAAAACGGTTCACGACGAAAAAGCCGCCTTGAAGGGCGGTTTTTTTATTATTCCCTTCTTTGAACCTGCCGGGGGAGAATGATGGGATGATCATGCGTGAGATCAGAGGAAGAACGTGGATTGTCGGTGCCTTTCCGGACGGGGCAGGCAGCCTTGATGCTGGTTGCCGCCTGGCTCCGGCATGTGTTACCATTCAGGAAGCCCTTTTCATGGGTGACCCCATTGCCGGAGAAAAACGTCCCTCAGAATATTGAGGCCCCACCAAATACTGAGGCCAAACGAATTGTTTCGATCACTATTCTTCCGTCTCCGATTAATCCAACCCCTGCTATTAATGGATGAATATTAAATTCTGATTCTCCTTCGGGTATTGGCAGGCTCCTTGCTATTAGAACATCCGGATCATGTTCGTCATGCGAAAGAAGGTCCGATCTTATCCCAGACAATTGCTTCGCTATCCGATTCCATCAGACAGGCGCCGGGATGCAGCCGTTGTGGGCTATTGCTTTAGTGCTGTTAATTTTATGGGCGTTAGGGCTGGTGACTGGGTATACGATGGATTCTTTTATTCATATTCTGCTGGTCGTCGCCATTATCATTGTACTGGTCAGGAGTCATTCAGGGACGAAGGCTCGCTTAGAATGGCCTATCCGTCCACAAATTGAAAGGATGTACAGCATGATTAAAAGTCTGTTCCGTGAAATTAAAGAAGATGAAGACGTGACCGATTTTATCGCGAATTTTTTTGCGTTTATAGCCATTCCCGCCGCTCTGTTTGTGATTTTTTTTGCAATATGGACCATTTTCGTGACGCCGGGGAATGCCTGTGGCCGCGGAATTTGCTGAGTTGATAGGTGTCGCTATGCCAGACTTAACTGTCGAAAATCAGCTTATTCTTGACAACACCGAACTTAATGGGCGAATTGCCCTGCTGGAAGAAACGTTGTTGGAAAAAGCGAGGACCCGGGAGGCGCTGGAAGATTCCGAAAAGCGCTACCGTCGTCTTTTTGAATCCGCCAAGGACGGCATCCTGATTCTCGATGCCGATACAGGCAAGGTGGTTGATGTCAATCCGTTTCTGCTCACTTTACTGGGTTATTCTTACGAAGCCTTATACGGGCAGCATATCTGGGAGCTTGGTGTATTCAAAGACATTGCCGCGTCCAAAGACGCATTTGCGACCCTGCAGGATAACGAATACATCCGCTACGATGATTTGCCTCTGGAAACCTCCGCTGGAAAGCCTATCGCCGTGGAGTTTGTCAGTAACGTTTACCTCGTGGACCACAGCAAGGTGATCCAGTGCAACATCCGTGACATCACGGCACGCAAGCAGGCGGATGCCGAATACAAGCGGCTGATGGCCTCGATCGAACAATCCGGAGAGGCCATTATTACCACCGACGCGCGGGGCGTGATTCAATATGTCAACCCGGCTTTTGAGCAAACGTCGGGCTACAGTCGCAAGGAGGTCGAAAGCCAGACGCCAAGGCTACTCAAAAGCGGCAAGCAGGGCGAAGCCTTCTACCGCCATCTCTGGAAGACCATATCCGGTGGAAGCGTCTGGAGGGGCCGGATGATCAACCGCCGCAAGGACGGGACTTTCTACACAGAAGAGGCGACGATATCACCGGTTCGCGACCCTTTGGGTCGCATTGTCAACTATGTCGCCGCCAAACGGGACATTACCGATCATCTGAGGCTTGAGGCCCAGTTTCAACAGGCCCAGAAGATGGAAGCCGTGGGCCTGCTGGCGGGCGGCGTAGCGCATGACTACAACAATATGCTCAGCGTCATCATCGGTTATGCAGAATTGGCCCTGTTTAAAGTGGACCCAACCCAGCCGCTTTATGCCGATCTTGAACAAATCATCAAAGCTGCGGGACGATCCGCGAACATCACCCGGCAATTGCTGACCTTTGCCCGCAAGCAGACAATCATCCCCGTGGTGCTCGACCTCAATGAAACTGTGGAGAGCATGCTGAAGATGCTCAGAAGACTCATCGGCGAGGACATCGATCTGGCCTGGCTGCCCCGGACAGGTCCGTGCGCGGTCAAAATGGACCCGGTTCAGGTCGATCAGATCCTGGCCAACCTTTGTATCAACGCCAGGGACGCTATTGCCGACATCGGCAAGGTCACCATCGAAACGGGAGAGGCCGTCTTTGATGAGACTTACTGCGCTGATCATTTTGGGTATGTTGAAGGGGATTATGTGCTCCTGGCCGTAAGCGATGATGGATGCGGCATGGACAAGGAGACCCTCGATCAAATCTTTGAACCTTTTTTCACCAGCAAGGGTGTGGGGCAGGGAACGGGCCTGGGCCTGTCGATGGTGCATGGCATCGTCAAGCAAAACAATGGATTCATCAACGTCTATAGCGAAGTGGGAAAAGGAACAACTTTTAAAATCTACCTGCCCCGGTATGCGGGGCAAGCGGTCGCAGCCCATCAGGACAAGGTGGTTTCAGTCCCTCTGGGCCGCGGAGAAACCGTGCTGGTGGCGGAGGACGAATCTGAACTTCTGACACTAGACAAAATAATACTGGAAAAATTGGGTTATCGGGTTTTGGCCGCAGCCACGCCGACAGAGGCCATCCGGCTGGCCCGTGAGCATGCGTGTGAGATAAAACTTCTCATCACCGACATCATTATGCCGGAAATGAATGGCCGGGAACTGGCCGAGCGGTTGCAATTCCTTTGCCCCGGAATGAAAGTGATGTTCATGTCCGGCTATACGGCCAACGTGATCGCCTTCCGGGGTGTGATGGACACGAACGTGAACTTTATTCAGAAACCATTCTCGATTACGGATCTGGCCCTCGCAGTCAGGAACGCTCTGGAAAAGATAGGTTGAGGGATTCGACGATAATCCGCCAACCCACAATGGCTGTAACTTTGCCGAAGATGCGCTGCAGGCCTGTGGATTTATGTATTGCTTTGACTTGGGAAAAGCAGCGCCTATAGAAAGCCCGGCCGGTCTTGCTATAGGCGCTGACACTTACCGTCTTCTAAACCAGTGGTAACCGCTGCCGCCGAACAACACGAACAGCTTTTTTAAGGTTTGCGGCTAACGGCTCGATGACTGCATTTCACGTTCAATGACGATCTCGACACGACGGTTGTTGGCGCGCCCCTCGGGTGAGGTGTTATTGGCAATCGGGCTGCCTTCGCCCATTCCGCGTGATTGGATGCGGTCGGCCGGATAGCCCTTCTGCACAATGTAATTACGGACCGTGTCGGCCCGGCGTTCAGAAAGACCTTGATTGTATAACTCAGTACCCCGTGAATCGGTATGCCCCTCCACAATGATGTTGCGCTCGCGCACGGCCATCAATGCCTTGGCCACATCGTCGAGCTTCGTCTGTGCCATGGGCAACAGGGTTGACTCAGCGGAGCGAAAGAGGACCGCTCCAGAAAGTGTGACAACCAGTCCGCGTTCCTCTTCTTTAACGTCGGCAAGTCTGGCAAGTTCAGCTAGTGCATTGGCTGTCCGCTGATCCGCGTCGATAACGTCCTGCCTGGCCTTTTCGACGGTTGCGGCTTGTTGCGAGGCGAGCTCATTTCGCGCCTGGGCTGTCCGCTCACGGGAGCCGCTTAAAACCTGCCTGCTCTGTTGTGCCATTTCGTCTCGTTTCATTCGATATTCAGCGTCGGATTTATCTTTCGCCTCCTTGAGTGCGGCTTGCTTATCGATTTCAGCCCGTGCAGCAGCTGTCTGATTTTCCGCATCTCTTACATCCTGCCTCCCCTGCCGGATGATTTCGCCCTGTTTTCTCTGCAAATCGGCGTCCGCCCTGTCTTTGCGTGATGTGTCAGCGGCCATGGCGCCAACTGCTCCTGCAAGCTGTGCCCTGCGCTGTGCGACATAAGCCAGGTCTTTTGTTTTGACTGAGTTTGCGTCCTTTCGAAAGGACTGTTCCGCCAGATTGAGTGCTTCCTGTGCCTTGTGTAATTCCGCGGGAGCGAGCTTTGCCGCCGGTCCTTCGCTTGCGGTCTGGTAGGCCTGCCGGGCACTGACCAGTTCTTTGGGCGGCAGAGTTGCGCAGCCGGCAAAAAATACTGCTAATGTGACGATGATCAAGAAATATTTTGTTTTCATTAAAATCTCCTCAGGGGTTATCATTTAAATAATTGTCAGGTTAAGGGTTCTCTTGCCGGAGCTTGCGGACACGCGTCACGGCTTCATTGGCCTCAGTCTTTTCGGCATCTCCGCGGGACAGCACCAAAGCCAAATCTGCATCTGCTTCGGCCCGCAGCAGCATCGATGCGGCCTTATCCTTCTCGCCTTTTTCTGAAAGCTCCCTGGCTTTAGCGAGTTCTTCCCTGGCTAGTTGCAAATGAAGCGAGGCTTGCGGTACGTTGGCTGCTCCGGCCTCCTCGGCAGCACGGATTCCTGACGTTGATGCTTCTGTGCGTAACGGGGCGCTTGAGCATCCCGCGACGATTGTGGTGGCCACGATGGCCGCGGCAAACACCATAAATCTGATCCTGGATATATGTTTCATTTAATTCTCCTTTTTTGCCTTGATGGGTGGTTGTTATTTTAGTACTGTCCTTAGATTACGTGATGGTCATCCGGTTATTGATTCCTTTTCCACTGTTCACATCATTGTCAAATTTGGTGGTCCTATCGGCACGCCGCGATGAAACAAGAGCGTTGCATTTACTTTATTCTGAATCCATGCATCCGTATTTTGGGAGTGCTCCGGGTATTGCGGAATAATGCCGATGACTATCAATTCTTATTTCATAGCGAAATTCCTTCTTCGCCGGTCTATCGGAAACTTCAGTTTTTCATCAATCGACAGGCCAAACTAAACGCTTTTGACTTGAGCTGCTCTCCGCGTCCGAACCAGATGGCGTTCAATCGCGCGCTGGAATCATCACCTGCCATCATATGGTCCGTGTACTCTGCGACACTGTTGAAAGCCCCCCATACTGTCCCGCGAGCGAGATCAGCACCCCGGCCTGCGTCGTGGAGATCAAGTACGCTTACGCGCATCTTTTCCGCTCTTTCCGCATTTGGTTCCTCTTCATGATCCGGAACCAGGGCCTGCACATAGGTCCGAAGTTCTTCTTCGGTTATTTTCTGTGCCGCCATCCTGTTGAAGGTCATTTCAAGCTGCACGTTTAAAACATTGGACATTCCGAGGATGGTGAATCCCTGATCATGATACCTAACAGTGCCGGGCGTATGCTGGATAGAGATGTCTCCCGCTCCCTGCAGCGCGGCCGTCAGGGTATTATTGCAGACGACGCGAATTGGCGTAACCCTAGCGCGAACCTGGGTGTCGCCGTCATGACTGTTGGTGAGCAGGAGATATTTGTTGACGATATCATTGCCGCGAATCTTCATAAAACCCGGCAGTTTGGCCAGAACCCAAACACATTGACCATTGCCCAGGATGCCGGCTGTTTCGTAGGTCGCCTCATCTTCGGCAACCAGTGTGTCGAAAAACGCAAACGCATCGATGTTCTGAACGGGTTCGTAACCTTCGCGAACAAAGCCCAGAATTTCGCCGGTATCCGTTCGCACAGTTGCTGCATACGCATTCTGTTTTAATCCGGGATTCACATCGAGCGGCTTGGTAACGACGGTATAATCCAATCCGGCTATTTGCAGGGCTTGCGCTGCGGTTTTGGGATGATTCAATTCAAATCCTGCCTGATGCCACGGAGCCTCGGAACCTCCGGGGTAAGGCGATGGGATGCGCGGAACCCGCAGATGGAGTCTGCGCAACGTCGCTTCACTAACGGTGGATTGATACAGTGGATGATTTTCGAGGGTGATATTGAAAAGCGGGAAAATATCCTCATCGTATTTTTTCTGCCATCCAAGAAAAGTTGCATCTGCGTTCACATCAGATGTCTTTGTGTTTGTGAACATGTTAGCCTCCCTACTCATTCTGCGATGATATAGCAAATGTCCTGCCAATACCCGACGGCGAGTCATAACTTCCAAATTGTTCAATCATAACGTCTGGTTGGTATGATAGAAGAGGGTAGCCCAATTTATGAACAAATTCTGCACGCCTCCATATTTGGCGGAACCTCAGGATATTGAGGGAGGGGGGATAGACAGAGGTCAGAAGACAGAAGTCAGGGGAAGGACTCCTTCTGGATTCTGTCTTCTGCTTCAGGATGCCACGAATAAGATACCCGGCAGATTTTATAACTGCCGGGTATCTTATTCTGTCACGGTGCTTATCCATAATTGATTCTTTACTAGACTATATCCTTCGACTTCTTCCTTCGACCCAAGACGCCAATCCATAAGAGTCCCGATCCAAGAAGAAACATGGAGGCAGGCTCAGGAACAGAATTGACTTCAGTCGATGCGGAAAAACTGGCCGTTCCACCGGCGCGGTTTGCACTGAAATACCAGTGACCGGGTGTGTCATCAAACCCGGTAATGTGCGCCATGCCGCTCCCATGCATGGTGATGGTGTGGGATGTCTGGCCGCTGATGGTGACCCCTGTTGCGTTAAAGCTATAGCTTATCCCATCCGATTCAAATGCCCAGAGTGCCATAACGGGATTCGGGCTAAGCACCGGCGAAAACACGAAGGGATTAAATGTAACCGCCTGTCCCGACAAAACAGCAGCGTAGGCTTCGGTCCCGCCTGTAGTCGAAACCACAACATTGCTGAAGGCAGAAAATTCCGTCGCCAGTGACAAATCTTCATTATTCGTTACGGACGTTCCGCTAAATGAGATAGCGCCACTGATCGGGACCGCCATCGCACTCACTGCCGTGACACAAATCGTTGCGGTTACCAGGCAGAAAATTTTAAATAAATTTTTCATGTTTTTCCTCTTTCAATAAGGGTTTGTTTTCGTTTTTTCAAATCGGCCGGATCATTTCAGGCGTTTGAGCCCGGGAATAAGCGGCCACTTGGCTTTGGTGCAATAAGACATTTTTAGATTGGATAAAATCTTTCTGTGCGCCTACACCTCCTTTCCGGATTCCTCACCTCCTGCAGTAAGGTTCACAAAGGCTGAAGGGGTTTTAATTGACCTGGGTCAAAACAGCGGCGTTGATGATGGCGGCAGTTCATCAGTGACTCCGCCCATCGTATAGCCGTGCGTCAATCCCGTCAGTTATGTAATGAAGACAACCCCGAAATATGTGATGATCAGGATTACATGGATCACCATGGTGCGTAGCCATAGCAATTAATCTGCCAGCAGCCGAACAGAGGACGGCAGTCGGTATTCATTCTTTAATATCTGTTTGTTGGAATAACAGGACAACATCTCAAACAGAAGCATGAACGAGTTAGTTTAGCCTCAAGATATGGCGGAACCTCAGCATGCTGAGGAAGGGGAACGGAAGATAAGAGAAAGAATACAGAAGTCAGAATACAGGAGCCGGGATCCCTTCTTTTATCTTCGTCTTCTGTCTTTAATTTACCTTTTTGTCTGAGGCCCTACAATTTCCAGCTTATGCATTCTCACCGCAACATACTTGCGTTCAAAATGATCCCTTCAAATTCCTGAAGTACACGTGTGACTGTTTTAAAGTATAAAATTGTGGTGATCATTTTGCTGAAGTTGGGTTTTCCAAAACTGATACCGCTTTCGGGATTTACCGAATTTCTTCTTCCCGGCTTTGAATTCGCCATCCCCGGCGCTTCGGGGTGCCACCCCCGCCGGCCTGCCGGGCCGCTGGCGGCTTTGCTTTTCGATACCGCACCGAACAAAAAAGCCGCCCGGAAGGGCGGCTTTTTTGTTATCGGTTGCGATGTTTGATCAGCCTGCGTAACGTTTTTTCATGTCGCACAAAATGGCGTAATGCTTTCGTTCTTCGTCAATAATCTTCTCAATGGCGTCGTGCTGTGCGGCGGGAACGAGGTTTTTGATCTCATGATAGTATAAAATGGAGTCCAGCTCGCGCTGCATGGCAAATTCGAAGGCGGCTACCGTATCCGTGACTTTCGCCAGTTGCTTGTCCATGACTTCTTTGGTGAAAATGAGATTATTGTCCACATAATTGCGGACATAAGCACTGTATTCGCCGGCATACCGTTCATCGGGCGTATATT
Organism: Syntrophaceae bacterium UBA2280; assembly: GCA_002347685.1. Taxonomy (GTDB): domain Bacteria; phylum Desulfobacterota; class Syntrophia; order Syntrophales; family Smithellaceae; genus UBA8904. The sequence goes on along the minus strand of DDWS01000028.1, from coordinate 64,655 downwards.
TTTCCATCGTTGCGAAAAACTTTTCAAATGTCCGTTTATGTGCGGCCTCTGCCTCGGCCAGGTGCGAAAATAATTTTTTTGCGTCTTCCTGCTTTGCGATCTGTTCGGCGAATTTATAAAAATTAATTCCGTTTTCCTCAATTCGAATCGCGACTTCCATAATATCGCTTGCTGCGAATACCTGCATAGTAAAGCCTCCTGATAGTTAAATTCTTGGGTTTAGATTGAGCATATTTTAATCGCTTATGCAACCGTTTTGCAGTCGTTTCAGATCCATTTCTTTCTACGGAAGAAAATAAGCATCACAACCGCAACCGTCAACATCAGCGCCAAAATTCCAAAATATCCCCAGGGCCATTCCAGCTCCGGCATATACTTGAAGTTCATTCCGTACACCCCCGCCAGAAAAGTCAGTGGCATGAAAATGGTCGCGATAATGGTCAGAACCTTCATGACTTCGTTGAGTTTGATGCTCACCGAAGACAGATAGATATCCAGCATACCGGAAAGCATGTCCCGAAACGTATCCACCGTATCGATGATCGCGATGATATGATCAAAAACGTCTTTGAAGTAAATGGCGTTTGGTTCATCGATCAGGGCCGAATCCGACCGCTGCAGGGAACTGAGGGTTTCGCGAAGCGGCCAGAGGGATTTCCGAAAAAAAATCAGCTCTCTTTTCAGGCTGTGGATCGACCTCAGTTCAGACGGCGTCGTCTGTTTCAGCAGGTCATTTTCCAGCCTCTCAATGCGCTCTCCCATATCCTCCAGCACAATAAAATAGTTATCGACGACACAATCAACCAGGGCATGAACCAGAAAATCCGGGCCTGCTTTTCTGATTTTTCCCTTACCGACGCGCAGCCTTTCGCGAACCGGCGCGAAAAGCGTACTTTCCTTTTCCTGGAATGATAAAACGAAATCTTTCCCCAAAACAATACTGACCTGTTCCGAATACAGCGTGCCGTTTTCATGGTTATGGAAATTTCTCAGAACAATGTAAATATATTCGGCTAAATCTTCGATTTTCGGACGCTGATCCGTATTGAGAATGTCTTCCAGAATCAGCGGATGAAGACCGAAAGCATTGCCCGCATTTTCCAGCAGCGTCACATCCTGCAGGCCGTCGATATTCATCCACACTTTACCCGGTCCATCGTGCAATCCCGCAAAATCCGCGGCGGCAATTTCTTCCTTTTCCTCAAAATGGTCTTCGCCGTAGCGGATGATGCTGACTTTGGGTTTTTCCACATAGGTGTCGCCGATGTGGATCAAACTTCCCGGACTCATCCCTGTTTTTTTTGATCTTTTTTTCAAAGCGGACTGCATTGTTTCCTCCCTCCCCCCAAACACCTTCCCGCAGGACATTCGAATCCTGCCGGAGGTGAAGGTAGCGTCATGGGAAAACGTTTTTCAAAGCTCCGGCACGCCCGACGGGATCAGGCAGATAAACATCAGCGGCTCATCGCCGGTGCTGCGAATCTGGTGTTCTTCACCGGCCGGTACGAAAACAACACTCCCCGCCCCTACGGGATGCCACTTTCCCTGCCCGTAGACCTCACCTGTACCCGCGTGAACGAAGATTTCATGCTCCCAGGCATGCGTGTGCTTGGGCGTATGTCCGCCCGAAGCCACCTCAAAGGCGCGCATACAAAAATTCCGCGCGCCATCGGCTTTGCCGATCACAACGCGTCCGGAAACCCCTGCGGCCGTGTCACTATTGAAGGATGTCGGGGGAATGGCTGTGTAATGTATCCTCTTCATGGGCTACTCCTGTCCGTATGATATTGTTTTAAACGCGATACGCGTCATTCATGAATAAGGGGCGCGAATATTTCTCCGAGCGTCGGATGCGGAATCACCCATTTGCGCAGCTGTTTTTTCGTCATTTCGCCGGAGACGGCCAGGGCCAGAGGGGCGATAAGTTCCGCGGCGCCATCGCCGACGATGAGCGCGCCGATGATTTTCCCCTGATGAAAAACGGCGCGCGCAAACCCCTGTCCCATCAGTTCCGACCGGGCAATGATGTTGGCGCTGTAAGCCGAGGTGGTGATCTCGACGTCCAGCCCTTGCGCTTCGGCCGCAGCCCGGGTGAAACCGACACGCGCGACCTGCGGATGGCTGTAAACGACGGAAGGGATGGTCTTTTCGTCGCAGACATAATCAGAGCCGCCGAACATACTCTGCACCGCAACCCTGGCCTGCGCTGCCGCGCGGTGTGCCAGCATCATCCCGCCGGTGACGTCTCCTACGGCATAAATCCCCCCAATATTCGTCATCATTTTGCGATCAACGGTGATTCCGGCGCTGGTGTGCAAAATACCCAGACGGCCCAGCTGATCGCTTAGCAAAAGCGGCTTTCTGCCGGTGCACAAAAGCGTAAAGCCCGCGCGCATCTCCAGGGCTTCATCCTTCTTCTCGGCCTGCAGGACGACACCACTTTCCGTCTCTTTGAGACTGATGAGCCGCGTCGACGTGTGAACGGCAACGCCCAATCGCACCAGTTCTTTTGCTAAAAAATCCGCGGCGTCCTCATCCTCCTGCGGTAAAATACGCTCCAGCAGCTCCACCAGAATCACCTTAACGCCCAGTTCGGCGAAAAGGACGGCGTATTCGACGCCGATGAAGCTGCCGCCGACGATGACCATGCAGGCAGGCAGCGTATCGACATTCAGAATGTCGTCGGAAGTAAGAATTCTTGCCGATGTCCGAACCCCCGGAAGGATTTGCGGCACAGCCCCCCAGGCAATGAGAACATTTTCCGTCTGCAGCAACTGACTTTGCCCGGAAGGGTCCGTATATGTCACTTCACGCGGCGACAGGATTTCGCCAGTCCCCTGTCTGGTTTCCACCCCGGCGTCGACAAGCGCCTTATGAGCGCCGAGGGACGCGACCTTGACCATCTGCTGCTGGTGTTTTTTCATGGCTGCGAAATCGACCGTGACCTGATCCATGTTGATCCCGAGGCGCTTGAGCTTTTTGACATCCGAGTAAAATTTGCTGCATGTTAAAAGCGCCTTGGTGGGAATGCAGCCACGGTGCGTGCAGGTTCCGCCCCAACCGTCTTTTTCGATGATGAGGACCGTTTTATGCTTTGAGGCCGCCATTTCAGCGGCCGTCAGGCCGCCGGGACCGCCTCCAATAACGATCAGATCATATTTTCCGGACATTTTTCACCTCGACGATACTGTCATGAATGTCATGGGCCCGGGTTGCCGCCTTCGCCGCGTGGTAAGAACTGCGCACCAGCGGCCCTGACTCTACATATTGGAAACCTTTCGAATAAGCAATTTCTTTGAGGCTTGCAAATTCATCGGGATGGTAATATCGGCTGACCGGCCAGTGTTTGAGCGTGGGTTGTTGATACTGTCCGATCGTTAAGCGCTCACAGCAAACAGAAACCAAATCATCCATCAAACGCAGGAGATCTTCGGATTTTTCTCCGAAACCGACCATAAAGCCGCTTTTGGAAACCACAGGCGTTTCAGAAACGCGTGAAAGCAGCGTCAGCGAATGATGGTAATCCCCCTGCGGCCTTAATTGACGGAATAAAGGCTTGACGACTTCCATGTTGTGATTGATCACATCGGGCCCGGCGGCAATGACCTCACCCAACGCATCCGGATCGCCCTTGAAATCGGGAATCAGAACTTCCATTTTACAGTCGGGAATTTCCCGGCGTAAACGGACAATCGCGTCGGCAAACGCCGAAGCGCCGCCATCTGGTAAATCGTCGCGCGTCACGGAGGTGATGACCGCGTAATGGAGTTTCATCTGCCGCACGGCCGCAATCAAATGGTCGATTTCGTTTTCATCCGTTTTTTTCGGTATGCCGTGCGCGACATTGCAGTATCGGCAGTCGCGCGTGCAGACGTTCCCCAGAATCAAAAAAGTCGCCGTGCCGGCCTGAAAGCACTCGGCCATGTTGGGACAGGCCGCTTCCTGACAGACCGTGTGCAGTTGAAGTCCGGCCAGCGTGGTCCGGATACCGTGTCCCTGCCGGGCGTAAGGCGGAGGCACTTTGAGCCACGGGGGTTTGCGCAGGCGTTGAGGCTTTGGTTGCGAGCTCATGCTATATTTTTTTCCAGCAGACATCCGGTTTGCGGGCCGCCAGAACATCATCGAGCCTTCCCACCGGTGTGGATTGCGGCGCGTCTTTCACCCGCTGCGGATTTTCTTTGGATTCTTTGGCAATGGCGATCATGGCATCGCAGAACCGGTCCAGGGTTTCTTTGCTTTCCGTCTCGGTCGGTTCGATCATGATCGCTTCGGGAACGATGAGCGGAAAATAAATGGTCGGCGGATGATATCCGAAATCAATCAGCCGCTTGGCGATATCGGAGGTGTGTACGCCGTTTTCGGCCACTTGTCTTTTCCCCGAAAACACACATTCATGCATGCAGACGCGGTCGTAGGGCAGATCAAAGTGGGGTTTTAGCTTTTCCTTGATATAGTTGGCGTTGAGGACGGCCAGTTCGGTGGCGCGCGTCAAACCTTCCGCGCCCAGGGACCGGATATAGGCGTAGGCCTTGACGACCACGTTGAAATTTCCGTAAAAGGCGCGCACGCGGCCGATGCTGTGCGGATAATTTTCCGACCAGTGATACCCCTGGTCCTTTTTGACAATCCTGGGCACAGGCAGAAAATCCAACAGCCGGGGTCCCACGCCCACCGGCCCGCTGCCGGGTCCGCCGCCACCATGCGGGGTGGAAAAGGTTTTGTGTAAATTAAGCTGGATGACGTCAAATCCCTGATCGCCGGGGCGGGTCTTTCCCAGAAAAGCATTGGCGTTAGCGCCGTCTCCGTAGAGCAGGCCGCCCTTGCCGTGGACGATGGCCGCGACCTGCTCGATGTTGCGTTCAAACAGGCCCAGCGTGTTGGGATTGGTCAGCATCAGCGCGGCGACATCCTCCGTCATCAGCGATTCCAGGTGTTCAATATCGACGCCTCCTTCGGCGTTGGAACGCAACATCACCGTCTCAAAGCCGCACAGCGCGCCGGATGCCGGGTTCGTCCCGTGGGCCGCATCCGGAATCAGCACCAGGCGGCGCTTTTCTGCCTTTTGCTCAAAATATTTCTTGATCATCATCATGCCGGTCAGCTCTCCGTGCGCACCAGCCGCCGGCTGCAGCGTGAAATCGGCCATGCCGAAAACATGGCTCAATAACTTCTGCATGGTATACATCAGTTGCAGATTCCCCTGAGCCCATTCATCCGGAGCATAGGGGTGCAGGCCGGTGAATTCGGGAAAGGCCGCCACGTTTTCGTTGACTTTCGGATTGTACTTCATGGTGCAGGAGCCCAGCGGATAGAAACCAAGATCCACGCCGAAGTTCCTGCGCGACAGATTGGTGTAGTGACGCACCAAGTCGAGCTCCGAGATTTCCGGCAAATCCAGATCCCCGCGCAGATATTTTTGATCGATCAACGACGCAATGTTGAGTTCGGGCACATCGCTTCGTGAAATATCCGCTGCGGTTCGCCCGGGACAACTGAGTTCGAAAATGAGTTCCATCCGCATTCCCCTTCGTTATTTCAGAATCCTGATGATCTGGTCCATGTCGTCTTTCGAGACCATTTCCGTGACGCAGAAAACGAGCGCGCTTTCCAGCTCCGGATAGTCCGTCGCCAATTCATAGCCTCCGATAATTCCTTCTTTTTTCAGTTTTTCATTGACGGTCTGCGCATCGGGGCAAAAAACCGTAAATTCATTGTAAACCGGCGACGAAAAGCATTCCGCCCAGCCGGGCATCTGCAGAAGCCTGGCTTTCAGATACTGCGCTTTATAAACATTGAGCAAAGCAAGTTTGCGCAAATTTTTCCCCAGGGCGGCCAGGTAAACCCCTGCGGCCAGCGCGCAGAGCGCTTCGTTGGAGCAGATGTTGGATGTGGCCTTCTCGCGGCGGATGTGCTGCTCGCGGGTCTGTAACGTCAAAACAAAACCGCGCCGTCCATTTTTATCAACCGTCGCGCCGGCAAGCCTGCCCGGTATCCGCCGCAGGTATTTTTCCTGCGCTGCGAAAATCCCCAGATATGGACCGCCGTAATGAAGCGGATTCCCGAAACTCTGGCCTTCGCCCACGACAAAGTCCGCGCCGCAGGCGCCCGCAGGCTTTAAAATCCCCAAAGATGTGCCGTCGGTAAAACCGGCGACCAGAAGCGCGCCGCATGCATGGGCCGCATCCGCAATCGGCGCGACATCCTCAATGCAGCCGAAAAAGTTCGGGCTTTGAATCAAAACGGCTGACGTGTCTTCATCGATCCGGGCGGCAAGTGCATCCATATCAATCTGACCGGTCGGCGCGTTGGGAATTTCCAAAATCTCGTAACCGTTGGCCCATGCGTAAGTGGCCACAACCTGCCGGTATTCGGGATGCACCGAACGGGCGATGAGAATTTTTGTCCGGTTCGACATCTTGCCGCACAATACCGCTGCTTCCGCCATCGCCGAAGCCCCGTCGTACATCGAAGCATTGGCGATCTGTGTTCCGGTCAGATGGGCGATCATGGTCTGGTATTCGTAGATGGCCTGCAAAATCCCCTGACTGATTTCCGCCTGATAGGGTGTGTAAGCGGTGTAAAACTCCGCTCGACCCACGAGATGGCTGACGACGGCCGGAATGTAATGGGCGTATGCCCCGGCGCCGGTCAGCGTCAGGCGCGGAAGCTGATTTCTGGCGCCGATCATCTTCATCAGCGCGACGGTCTCCTGTTCGGAAAGCGCGGGCGGAATGTCGGGAATTTTTTTCAAACGGAATTTTTCCGGAATGTCGGCAAAGAGCTCTTCGACGCGGCCGACGCCTAGGGTCAAAAGCATTTGAGCAATATCATCGCTGGTGTGCGGGCAATAGTCCATGGCATGATCCTGTTATCCGGCGTTAGTGTTTTTCGTCTTGAAGCAGTGCTTCGTAGTCGGCCGCGCTCAGCAGGGATTGAAGCTCCGAGGCATCGGCCAGACGGATTTTCACGATCCAGCCGTCACTGAAAGCATCCTGGTTGATGAGTTCCGGTGTTTCTTCCAGCGCGAGGTTGACGTCGAGAATTTCACCGCTCACCGGCGCGTACACATCGGAAACGGATTTTACGGATTCCACAACGGCCATGGGAGCGCCCTTCGCCACAGTTTTGCCAATAGCCGGTAATTCCACAAAAACGATATCCGTGAGCATTTCCTGGGCGTAGTCGGTGATGCCGACCGTCACCGTGCCGTCGCCATGGTCTTTGACCCATTCATGGTCTTTGGAATAGACTCTATCGGCAGGATTTGATTTGGACATGATGCGTCTCCTTCAAATGGTTTATTTTTTTCGTTTATAAAAGGGAAGCCCGACGATTTTTGCCTGGATCATCGCATCGCGGACGGCGACGGCCACTTCCGTGCCCGACACGCTGAAAGCGGTATCGATAAAAGCCAGACCGACGGCCTTGTTCAAGGTCGGAGAAAAAGTGCCGGAGGTGACCACCCCGATTTCATCGGCTCCGCACATGACCTTGTAGCCGTGGCGGGCGATCCCGCGTCCGGTCACCTCGAAGCCGGCCAGCTTTCGGCGGATGCCTTTTTCCTTGCGGGACTGAAGCGCCGGTTTGCCGGCAAAATCCTTATGCCAGTCGATCAGCCAGGCGTAAGGCACTTCCAGCGGACTTGTCTCTTCGTTCATATCCTGACCGTTGAGCATCATTCCCGCTTCCAGCCTCAGCGTGTCGCGGGCGCCGAGTCCCGCCGGCTTCAGGCCGCCGCTTTCACCTTCCTCCAACAGCTTATCCCAAATAACATCGATTTTTTCAGCGGCGGCGTAGATTTCAAATCCGTCTTCGCCCGTATAGCCGCTTCGGGAAACAATCGCCGGAATCCCGGCAACTTGCGTTTCACAAAAATGGTAGAACCGCATTCCCGCCAAATCTGTATCCGTCAGATTCCGCAAGATCGCCTCGGAAAAGGGTCCCTGTAAATCCAGTTTGCCGGTTTGGTCGCTGACATCCTCGATGCGGCAGTCGAATTTTTTTTCTGCAAGCACCGAGGAAAGCCGTTGATAATCGGTCTGGCGGGTTGTGGCGTTGGTCACCAGCATATAGGCATCTTCGGCCGTTTTGTAAACGGTGAGATCATCCATGATGCCGCCTTGATCATTGAGCAGGGCGGCGAGCTTGACTTGACCAATTTTCTGCCCGGTAAGGTCGCGGGTCAGTGCCCACTGCAAAAGATCCAGCGCCCGGGGGCCTTTGACTTCGATCTCCCCCATATGGCAGATGTCGAAAAGCGTAGCCGCGCTGCGGGTCGCCTTGTGTTCATCGATGACATTGGTGTACGAAACCGGCATGGCCCAGCCGCCGAAATCAATGATCCGGGCATTCAGGGCGACGTGCTTTTCGTATAAAGGTGTTTTTTTCATAGACTGCCTTCACCTGGCTTCTGCTGGCCGACAGGACCCCGCTTCTCCAATACTCATGGAAGATGAAACCGTCCTTTTTTAATCGATGATGATGGAGCGACTGCTCTAACTTTCGCGGAATGCGAATCATTCCCGCCCGGCACTATACCTTGAAAATCTTGTCAATCAGGGCTTGCTTGTCTTTCGGGTAATAAAGATTTCCTTCGTAATCGACAATTAGTATGCCGTCCAGATGGTCGATTTCGTGCTGACAGACACGCGCGGTATAATCCAGATACCGCTTGCTGATTTTTTCACCCTTTTCGTTTAACGCCCGGACCTTGATTTCCGGAAATCGGCCAACCTCGATTTGAATATCGGGACACGACAGGCAGCCTTCGGCCGCCGTCACCTTTTCGCCGCGCGCCTGGGTGATGCGCGGATTAATCAGCACATCGCAGTCATCACGGGTCAGAGGCCTTTCACCATCGATATCCTTGTTGCGGAAAATGATCATCCGTTTATTGATGCCGATTTGCGGCGCGGCCAGACCGGAGGCGTCATCGCGGCAGATAAAAGAATCAATTAGAGACTGAATCTCGCCTCGTGTTTCCTGATCGAAGGGCAAAGCGAGCTCTTCGGACTTTTTGCGCAGTAAAGCCGTATCTGTACTATCTATTCCTTCATTATTCCAAAGGGTTAAAACTCTTCTGGGCGTCATGGATCCATTACCGGTTCGTTATTTTTTTTCGATATAACACCTATCGGAGGTTATTTCAAGCAATCACATCTTGCAAAAACACTTCATAGTTTGCTAAACCTATGAGAAGCGAAAATAGGATAACAGCAGGTAAAGAAAAACGTGATTTCTCAAATTGTTACCAAAACAGCCCGGCGGCAGTTCGCAGCGGCATTGAACTTTGAAGACGGCATCATGCCGGCTTTAACGCCCTGTGTGGATGAAAAGCCCCGCCTGCTTTATATTCATGTTCCTTTTTGTGAAGAACTCTGTCCCTATTGTTCCTTTCACCGGGTCCGGCTGGACGCGGGTCTTGCAAAACAGTATTACGTCGCACTGCGCCGTGAACTTGCGTTGTATCAGGAGCTGGACTACCGCTTTTCTGGCATTTACGTTGGCGGCGGCACGCCCACGGTCTTAATTGAAGAACTGACCGATCTGCTGGGATTGGCGCGTTCGACCTTCGATATCCGGTCGATTTCCGTGGAAACCAATCCCAATCACCTCACAAAGCGCAATATTGACGCGCTCAAAAAGGCGGGCGTCAACCGCCTGTCCGTCGGCGTGCAGACCTTCAACGATGATTTGCTCAGAAAAATCAGGCGCTACGAAAAATATGGCTCGGGCGCTGAAATCGCCGAACGTCTTGCCGAAACGATGGGATCGTTTGACACGCTCAACGCGGATATGATTTTCAATTTCCCCGAACAAACCACACAAATGCTGGAAGCGGATCTGTCTGTTTTACTCAAACTGAATATGGAACAGATCACTTTCTATCCGCTGATGGTCTCAACGCTCACACAGCAGCTCATGCGCGAAACCCTGGGCGAGGTAAATTTCCGGCGGGAAAAGGACCTGTTTGGCCTGATCATGAGACGCCTGGAGCGCAATTATGACACATCGTCGGCCTGGTGTTTTTCGAGAAAGAAGGCCGCAACATCGATGATTGACGAGTATGTCGTCGATTTTGACGAATACGCGGGGCTGGGCAGCGGCGCGATCGGATACCTAAACGGCGTGTGCTACGCCAACACCTTTAATATTGAGCAATACATCACGGATCTGTCGCGAGGGAATCTGCCGCTTTCCGCCGCGCGTAAATTCACCCTGCCCGATCAGATGCGCTACGATTTTTTGATGAAACTCTTCAGTACGAAAATGAATGTCGACGAGATGGAAAAGAAATACGGCGGCAAATTTTTAAAAACCCTGTGGAAGGAAATGGCCGCCTTCACGCTGGCCGCGTCTTTTCGCTATTTTTCCCCCCATCTGCACCTTACCGAACGCGGACGTTACCTCTGGGTCATCATGATGCGTGAATTTTTCATGGCGGTCAATAATTTCCGCGATTTCTGCAGGAAACAGGCAGGCATGGACTAGCCTGAGACATCACGGAGCCCGGGATGGATGATATTAGAAAAAAATTGTTAAAAAACCTGCCGAGAATCGACGACATTGTTTTGCTTCTCGAAAAAAAAGGCGTCTATAAAAAAGCGGCGCGGGACATTGTCGTGGAAATCTGCCGAGACGTCGTGCAGAAACTGCGGGATCATATTTTATCCGCACCGGAAAAAAAATTAGCCTCGTTTACGATGGACACGGCCGCAGCTGCCGAAAGCGCAGAGGCTGCCATTGACGGGCTGCACCGTTACAAATTGCGCCGTCTGGTCAATGCCACCGGCGTGATCCTGCACACGAATCTCGGCCGCGCGCCTCTGTGTTCCGAAGCGGTGGAACGTATCGCGGACGTGGGACGCGGATATTCCAATCTGGAATTTGACCTCGCCCGTGGCGAGCGCGGCTTGCGTTACGATCATGTCAGTGCGCTGATCTGCGCGCTTTGCGGCGCCCAGGACGCCCTGATTGTCAACAACAACGCAGCGGCGGTGCTCCTGGTGCTCAACACACTGGCAGAGCATAAGGAAGCCATTGTTTCGCGCGGCGAGCTCATTGAAATCGGCGGCGAATTCCGCATCCCCGACGTCATGACGAAAAGCCAGTCGATTCTGCGGGAAGTGGGCACCACCAACCGCACGCGCCTTTCCGATTATGAAAAAGCCATCGGCCCGAACACCGGCGTGATTTTGAAAGTGCACACCAGCAATTACCGGATTGTCGGTTTTACCGAAGAGGCGGACCTTGTGCCGCTGGTCGCGCTGGGCAAGCATCACAACATTCCGGTTTTCGATGACCTGGGCAGCGGATGCCTGATTGATCTTACGCCATTCGGCCTGCAGCATGAACCGACCGTGCGCGAGGTACTCGACACCGGCGTGGATGTGGTGACCTTCAGCGGCGACAAGCTTCTGGGCGGCCCGCAGGCAGGCATCATCGTCGGCAAAAAAGACGTCGTGGCCCGCATTAAAAAAAATCCGCTCAACCGGGCGCTCAGAATCGACAAGTTCACACTTGCCGCGCTGGAAGCCACCTTGATGCACTATCTCACGCCGGAAGACGCCCCCCGGAAATTGCGTTCGCTCAAAGCGCTCACCGAACCGGCGGTCGATGTCAAAAAGCGGGCGCGCAAACTGATCCAAAAACTCAAGCGCGCCAACCTAGCCGACCTGACCTGTGAGATGCGCGAGTCCAAAGCCGCCGCCGGCGGCGGTTCGCTGCCGACGCAGGACATTCCCTCAATTGTCGTCGCGGTAAAATCGGAAAAAATGACAGCCAGCCGCATGGAGGCAAAACTTCGCCAGGCGCCCGTTCCCATCATCGTCCGGGTAGATGATGATGAAATCCTTCTCGATTTACGCACCGTTGCCGAAGACGAATTCGGATTTATCGTGGATGCTCTGCGTCAATTACACGCTTAGCCGGAGCCCAAATTTGACCATCGAAAACGAATCATCGAGAGACCTGCCTTTTACCGTCAGCCCCGAACAGGAGGGCCTGCGCCTCGATGTCTTTCTGGCGCAGGCGGACGAGTCCTTTTCCCGTTCGCAAATCAAGTATGCCATCGAAGAAGGGGACGTGACAGTGAACGGCAAAGAGCCGAAGGTCAGCCAGCATCTTAAAGCCGGTGACACGATCGTGCTTCATCTTGAACCGGCTTTGGCGGCGGTCGCTGTCCCGCAGGACATCCCTTTAAATATTGTTTATGAAGATGCCTCTATTATTGTGATTAACAAACCGGCGGGAATGGTGGTGCATCCGGCGCCAGGCAATCCAGATCAAACCCTGGTCAACGCACTGCTTTATCATTGCCATGATCTTTCCGGGATCGGCGGGGTGCTGCGGCCGGGGATTGTGCATCGACTGGATAAGGAAACCTCCGGCCTGATCGTGGCGGCCAAATCCGACGAGGCGCACCGCAAACTCTCTTTGCAGTTTGAGCATCATGACGTGCATAAGAAATATCTGGCACTGGTCTGGGGCGACGTCAAAGGCGCAAGCGGGGAGATTGTGCTGCCGGTGGGCCGCCACCCGGGCGACCGCAAGAAGATGTCCACAAGAAGCAAGCGCGGCAAGGATGCGCTCACGCTGTGGAAGGTGCGCGAACGATACGGCACGGCAACCCTGCTCGATATTGAAATCAAAACCGGAAGGACTCACCAGATTCGTGTGCATCTGGCCGAACGGGGCTATCCGGTCATCGGGGATGGGGTTTACGGCAACGCGTCAAAAATACAGATGATTAAAAATGCGGGCCTCAAGGCTGAAATCAAAGCCCTGCAGCGCCACGCACTTCACGCGGCCGAGCTTTCCTTTATTCATCCGCAAAGCGAGAACCGCATCGTCTTTTCCGCGGCGCTGCCGGAGGATCTGGAAAAATTGCGCACGGCATTTCAAGCCAGCACCCCCGGGAATGCGGCCGATTCCGGTTTACAAAACTGGAAGGATCGGTTAAAGGTTTAACTATGTTTCCTCTGGAGAAAAAACAATCCATCGAATACCTGCGCTCGCCGCTTTTAAGCCAGTGCGACTTTTTGGTACACGCTTTCTGCACGCGGCTCGGCGGCGCCTCCGAGGACGATTACCGAAGCCTCAACATGAGCTTTCGCGAGGGCGACGAGGAGTTCCGTGTCCTGAGAAACTGGGACAAACTGGCCACGGCTTTTGACATACCGATAGAGAATTTCCTGGTTCTCAATCAGGTGCATGGCGACGCCGTTTTCGTGATCAAACCACACGGTGAATACTTTCATTCGCGCGATCCCTTAAACTATGACGCCATAGTGACCAACCGAACCAATCTGGCCATCTGCATCAAGACGGCGGACTGCGTACCCGTTTTTCTGGTAGACCGGGTCAAAAAAATCATCGCCGTTGTCCACGCCGGATGGCGAGGCGCGTCCCGGTCAATAACCGCAAAAGCCGTCCGCACGATGCAAAGTCAATACGGGACGCTGCCCGGGGATTTGCTTGCCGCTGTCGGACCATCCATCGGTCCGTGCTGCTACGAGGTCGATGAGGCGGCCGCCGCCGCGTTTCGCTGCCTAAGCGGCAGCGATCTTTTTTTGCGGCCCGGAAGGCGAAGCAATCGCTGGATGCTGGATCTCACCGAGGTCAATCGCGCGCAGCTTCTGGAAACGGGCATCCCTGAAGACAATATTGATCTTTCCGGCTGGTGCACGAAGTGTCGGCAGGATACTTTTTTTTCACACCGCGGCTCGGGCGGCGTCACAGGCAGGCAGGTGAATTTCATGATGATCCGGGGGGATGCGCCCTGCCGGGTTTTAACCATCAACGACGACCTGCACCATGTTCATTAAAACGCCCTGTGTCCGGGGCAGGGGAGGAACTGATGAATCTGAAACCGCTGTTTGAACCCAAAACATTGGCCGTGATCGGCGTCTCATCGACCAACGAAAGGCATCCGGCCAATGTGATTTTTGACAAAAACAATCACCGCTATCCGGTCGACGTTTACGGAGTCAACCCGAAAGGCGGGAAGCTCCATGATGCCATTCTCTACCCGCGTGTATCGGACATCCCAAAAAAAATCGACCTGGCCGTGATTGCGGCACGGGCGGAATTCGTGCCGGATATTATTGCCGGGTGCATCGACGCGGGCGTTAAATCCGCCGCGGTGATTTCCGGCGGATTCACTGAAGGCGGGCGCGCGGATCTGCAAAACCGCATGGTCGATATCGCCCGCGAAGCAAATTTCCCTTTTATCGGACCCAACTGCCTGGGCCTGTTTGTGCCGTCTCGGGTGGATACTTTTTTTCTTCCAATTGAGCGCATGATCAAACCCACGCCGGGCAATGTCGCGTTTATCAGCCAAAGCGGCGGCATTTTAGTGGATCAGATGATCAAGTTCACCCAGCAGGGCGTGGGCATGTCCAAAGCGGTGAGCATCGGCAACAAGGCGTTGATCCGCGAGGTGGATCTGCTCAAGTACCTGCTTTCCGATCCGGTAACCAAAGTCATCGCTTTTTACGTTGAAGGCTTTGCCGAAGGAGAAGGGCGTGAGTTTGTCCAGGCAGCCGACTGTTCGCCCAAGCCGATCATCATCATGAAGTCGGGAAAAAGCGAGGCCGGAGGTCGCGCCGTCTCGAGCCACACCGCGTCAATGGCCGGCGACTATGCAAGCTTTGCCGCAGCCATCGCCCAGCACAACATCGTCGAAGCGGCCAACGAGCAGGAACTCGTGTCGTTTTGCGAAGTGCTGAGCGCCTACACAAAACCGATTGACGGCAAAATCGGCATCATCACCGGCAGCGGCGGTCACGGCGCGATGGCAGTCGATGCCTCCGCCGCGGCAAAACTGACCATCCCGGAATTTTCCGAGGACTTGAAAGCGACGCTTCAAAAACAGCTGACGGAGAATGTCCGGTCCATCGCCTCCGTCAATAATCCGGTGGATCTCACCGGCAGCGCGGTGGATGATGATTTTGTCGTCTGCGCGAAAATCCTGGGCGCCTCACCTGAAATCGATTGCATCATCGTGCTGCTTCTGCCCTATCTGCCGGGTGTCACCCTCGACATCGGCGTTCGCCTAAGCCAGGTGCAAAAACAATTCAAAAAGCCGCTCATCGCGTATGTTCCCCATGTGGAAAAATACAACATGATGATCGATGGATTCGAAATGAACGGCACGCCCGTGTCGCCCTCCATTGAAGGCGCGGTGCTGATGGCCAAAGCCCTGATGAGGAAAAAACCATGCTGAAAAAAGACGTCTCGGACATTGTGAAGAAATCGAAAAAGTGGGGCTGGGTGCTTGAGCCGGACGCTATGAAAATATTCTCTCTTAATGGTTTTCAAACGCCGAAATACGCTGTCGCGACAAAAGACGCAGAAGCGCTCGCCATCGCCCGGAACATCGGTTATCCCGTGGTCGCCAAAATCGTATCGCCTGCCATTGTTCACAAGTCTGATGTCAAAGGCGTTGTGCTCGGCATCAAGGACGACCAGACCCTTCTGGCCACGCTTGCGCGATTTCAAAAACTCGACGGCTTCGCGGGCATGCTGATCGCCGAAATGGTCAAGGGCCTCGAGCTGATCATCGGCGCGAAAAACGATCTTCAGTTCGGCCCCATGGTTTTGGTCGGCATGGGTGGCGTCGGCGTGGAAATCTACAAGGATGTCTCCCTTCGCATGGCTCCGATCAAACCCCGCGACGCGGAAAGCATGCTGGGAGAGCTTGCCGCGCGCAAACTGCTGACCGGCTACCGCGGCTCCGAACCGGTCAACCTCGACAAACTCAAAAAGACAATCATCAGCTTTTCTAAAGTGATGATCGATTTACAAGACATCGTCGAATCGGTGGACCTCAATCCCGTCATGTGCAACGCGAAAGCCTGCCTCGTCGTCGATGCGCGCATCATGCTGAAGAAATAATTTCCCGGCCGCGAAAAAGAAACTTTTTCTTGTCTTTCGCCAAACATTCCACAACCCGGACAAGGACAAGCACAAACCGTCATTTTCACATTTCGTTTAATCTCACTGAACGCTTCATTGAAAAATGGAAGATTCATGCAGGTTTTTCAAGGCCTCCACCTTTGGGCACATTCGTCAATAGTCATCTCATATCGAATGCTTACAAATTAACAGCCTGAAATATTGACTTCTGGCACGCAATTTTCATTAGTATAAAGGCAAATGAAACATAAAATACCTTAAAGGAGGTAACAGATCATGAAAAAGACATTGGGAACCATCATCACAGCGGCGGCAGTGGTCCTTCTGACTGCAACATTTGGCTTCGCGGAATACGCGGTGGCGGGCGCGGCCGAATTCCCGTACTTCCAGCTGGGCATGCTGATTGTCGGCGGTCTTCTGCTGGTTCAGTTGAAAAGAAAGTATCACAAGATGTACACGACGGAAGCGGTTGGCGCCTTCGCTCTTTATGCGGTCTTGATGGCGCTGTTTACCAACCCGGTCATCGACCTGGTCAAGACGATGGTGACCTGATCCTCATTCGGGTATAGTCTAGTCGGTCGTCATGGTCTGTAGAACATACGCCCCTCTTAAGGTTTGAACCTTGAGGGGGGTTTTTTTACTGATGCTTCCGGCACGTGCAGGCATTTTAAAATTGCAGCTGTGTTTTCAATATGCTAGTCTTTGCCGCAAATCGACTTGTGTTTTAAGGAGCCGCGTCCGGCATTCATGGAAAAAAGCAAAGACTATCCCCAGACTGTTTATGAAAACAAAAAACCAACCCTTGCCGGATTGTTTTCTCAACAGGCCGAAAAAACCCCTGATCATCCAGCTGTTTCGGACGATCATTCAACGCTCAGCTATGAACAACTAAATCTGGCAGTGTGGATCAAGAACAACGCCCTCAGCCTGGGACGCGAATTTATGATGTCGCTTCCTGCCGTATTTGAAAAATGGACAAGATTCAGCGGTGTAGAACATCTAAAAAGCGCGGGTGCCGTCGATCTTGCGCTTCAAACCGGCGCGCCTGTGATTCCTGCCTTTCCCAACCTCAGGGACGATGGCATCATCGAAGTGGAATTCCTGGCGCCGCTTATTCCTGCGCTAACCATTTCCAGATCGGCACGAATTGATAGTCTCTTGGAGCAATATGCTGATATTTACGTCAGTCGCTGGCCGCAAATGCTGCCCAACATGACTTTTCTGTGGCAGCGCCTGATGCTGGTGGACACAACACATAGCAAAATGAAGTAAGGAGGATCAACGAATATGGATGGACTTGCATCAAGCGCCATTCCACAGTGGCCTGAAGGCCCCCCGAGGGAACCGCTTGTCGTCGGCTATTTTCCGGGAGAAGGCATCGGCGCGGAGATCGTGCCGCCGGCCCTGGAGCTGTTGCGTACTTTATGCGACCGATTCAGCCGGCGGCTCGAGTTGCGGCCCGGGGGTTTGATCGGACAGCCGGCATACGAAGCGTCGGGCAAAGCGTTAAACGACGAAGCCGTCGGCTTCTGCGAGGGAATATTTTCTGATGGGGGCACCATCCTGTGCGGGCCGGGAGGAAGTCGCTTCGTTTACGAACTTCGCGCGCGTTTTGATCTGTACTGCAAACTCACACCGCTTATACCCTGTAGGGCTTTGCAAAATACCGGAGTGCTCCGGCCGCAGCATCTGGAAAATGTGGATATTCTCGCGGTGCGCGAGAACACGGGAGGCCTTTATTTCGGTGAATCGTCTGAAACCCGGGACCAAACAGGCGACACGGTGGTGAGTCACCGGTTTGGCTACAGCGCAGCACAGGTCCGGCGCATTCTTCTTAGCGCCTTCGCTGCGGCCAGGCTGCGGCGACGCAAGGTCTGCGTGACGACCAAACCGGGGGGAATCCCTTCGATCAGCCGTCTTTGGCAAACCGAGGCGGAAGCGCTCAGCGCCGAAACGGATGTGGAACTGTCGATTCTGGAGATCGACAATGCGGTCTATCAGCTTATCGCAAACCCCCTCGCCTTCGACGTCGTCGCGTCGCCCAACATGTTCGGTGACGTGCTCGCGGATGCCGGTGCGCTGTTGCTTTGTTCCCGCGGAATGTCCTATTCCGGCAATTTCGGCGTTGGCGGCAGGGCTGTCTATCAGACCGCGCACGGTGCGGCGCATGACCTCGCGGGAAGCGATCAGGCCAATCCACTCGGTCAGGTTTTATCGGTAGCGATGATGCTGCGAGAGAACCTCGGCCTGCCCGAGGCGTCAGTGCTCATTCACAAAGCCGTTGAATCCGTCCTGGACAGGGGCTTCCGCACAACCGACATCGCGTCGAAAGAAAGCACCGTGGTCGGCACGAAAGAAATGTCTCGTCTTTTACTGGAGGCCGTCAACGCGGAAGGATGAATATGCACGCTGGTACAGCGCTAATGCTGATCGATTTTCAACGCGACTTTATTCATGGTGAGCTTCTCCGGCCGCCTGCCGGCGTGCTGATTCAAAAGGTATCAACTTTGCTGGCCGGATGCCGTGCCGCAGGCATCCCGGCCATTCACGTACGCACCATCGTCCGTGGTGACAAATCAAACCGGATGCCGCACTGGGAAGCCAAAGAGGATAACCGGTGCGCCGAAGGAACGCCCGGCGCCAATCCCCCCGAAGGCCTCGAAGCCCTTCCCGATGAAGCTGTCTATGAAAAAACGTTCTACAGCGCATTCGGAAATCCGGCGCTCAACGATCATCTGCGCCGCGCAGGTATCGAAACGTTGCTGATTGCGGGCGTACATACCCATGCCTGTATCCAGGCAACCGTTTTGGACGCCTATCAGCTCGGTTACACTGTCAAACTCGTTTCCGACGCTGTCGCTTCCTACTCGCCGCTGCATGCTGATCTGACCGTGAAACATCTTACGGGCAGGGCCTGCGAGTGTGTGACGGTGGCTGAATGCTTTCCCGACACACCGGCCGTACTCCCGACAGGAGGTAAGGACGCAGACAGCCCCGTATACCCGGGTGCCTTCATCAACGGGCAGTGGGAAAACATAGCCGGCCACCAAATGTGGGAAATGCGGGATCCGTGCCGATGGGACCGGCGGGTCGGACTTGTTCCCATCGCCTGCGACCGGGAGGTGGAACGCGCGGTAACGAAAAGCTGCACAGCCCAGCCGGATTGGGCGGCACGAAGCAGCGTGGAAAGGCTGAACGTTCTGGAAGCCTGGGCCACGGCGCTTTCGCGGCGCCACAACCGATGCGTCGAGCTGCTGATCCGCGAAGTGGGCAAGCCCCGGGTCGAAGCCGAAGCCGAGTTCGCCTACGCACTGCGCCTCCTGCGAGGAACCACTCAAAGAAAAGATTTTGAGAACATCGACCACGAAGCCGAGGGTGTGACGGTTCACTATCCGCCGCGCGGTGTGGTAGCGATCATCACCCCCTGGAACAATCCGCTCGCGCTGCCGGTGGGAAAGCTGGCTCCTGCCCTCGCATACGGCAATACTGCCGTTTGGAAGCCGGCGCTGCATTCGCCTGCTTTGGTGCAAGAGCTTGTCGGCACGCTCGTCGACGCCGGACTGCCGGCCAACTGCATCAATGTAATGCTCGGAGATGCAAATACAGCAAGAGCGTTGATTAACTGTCCGGAAATTGCTGCCGTCTCCTTTACGGGTTCAGAGGATGCCGGACGGGAAATATCAACCGTGTGCGCCCTGCGAGGGATTCCCCTGCAGGCAGAACTGGGTGGAAACAATGCGGCGCTTGTCGCTGCGGATGTGGATGTCGGGCAGGTTGCGCGTGACCTTGCTCAGGCCGTGTTCAGTTTCTCCGGACAAAGGTGCACCGCCCCGCGGCGTCTCATCGTCGTTGAGCCGATCTTTGATGAATTCAGCCAGGCGATGATCGAAGCGATTGGCGCACTCAAAATCGGAAACCCGGAAGATGCCGACACACATCTGGGACCACTGATTTCGCGCGACCGCCAGAACCTGCTTAGTCAATGGGTGGCGGCGGCTCTTCTGGCCGGTGCCGAATTACTTACAGGCGGGCGCGTACCCGCGGCGCTTGCTCACGGGTGCTGGTTTGATCCGACTCTTCTGACCGGCCTTCTTTTGGATTCGCCCCTTGTGCAGGAGGAAACCTTCGGACCGCTGGCGGTGCTTCTCAAGGCGGAAGACTTCGATCACGGGATAGCGCTTTGCAACGACGTTCGACAGGGCCTGCGCGCGATTTGCTATGCTCAATCAACAGATTTTTTAAACCGGTTTGTTCAGTTCGCTCAGGCCGGTGTGATTCACCAAAATGAGGCGAAAACCCGTATCAGCGTCGACGCACCTTTTCTCGGCTGGAAATCCTCAGGTAGCGGCCTGCCTGAACACGGACGCTGGGACCGGGATTTCTATACGCGTACCCAGGCTGTCTATAAAAAATACTAAGGATTACATCATGTCCGATCAGATCAAATCTCGGGGGAAACCGGGTCGATGCGCACAGACAATCTTCTAGGGCAGTATGCCAAAACTTATGTTGACCAATGGCCGCGCATGCTGCCTAATATGAGATCGGGACGGCAGCAAAAGAGGCTCAACGATTTGGCTTAGCCGGACTTTGAGGAAAGCAAGGCTGACACCCATTAACCTCTCTGGCAATGTATCGCTTGAAACTGGATCATTTTTTTCTTTATTGACAAGGTTTTACTTTCCGTATTACAGATACGATCAAGCCAAGCACAGCGAAGAACGAAATGTCATCAATGAAGAGGAACGACAATCATGGAACCAGCCTGGTTGAAACATTACGCACAACACGTTCCCCGATCCATCCGTTATCCTGAAACGGCCCTGCACCATTTTCTGACAGATACAACCGCCCGGCATCCGGATTATATGGCCATGACATTTAACGACCAGCATACGACTTACGCCGAACTCAATGAAAAGGTTAACAAGTTTGCCTGGGTCCTGAAGAGCATCGGCGTGAATAAAGGCGACAGAATCGCCTTTATTCTGGTGAATTCCCCCACCTATGTCATCGCTTTTTTTGCGGCAATGAAACTGGGCGCTGTTGTTGTCAACATCAGCGTCGGTATTCAGGGCGAGGAACTTCAGCACTGTTTGAATAACGCACAGGCAACCGTTGTGATCACCCTGGATCTGTTTGCTCCGAATCTTTACGAAGTGGTTAAAAAGACGTCCGTTAAAAATGTCATCCTCCATTCCGTTTTCGGTCTGGAAAAAAAGATATCTTTGGAAGAAGGAATGCCCGTTCCAAAAATTTTCCTCGAGCTCCAGGATGCAGCCGAAATCGCAGCAGAGCCGGTTGTTGAAATTTCTCCCCGGGATGTGGCCGTGCTGCAATATACCAGCGGCTCCACGGGTATGCCCAAGGCGGCAACCCTGACCCATGCAAGTATTATAGCCAGTGTACTCCAATCCGATACCTGGATGGGAGTAAAGGGCGCCGGCAATTCCGCTGTCATGTGTGTGATTCCCTTTTTTCATGTTTTCGGGATGTCGGCCTGCATGTTGATTTCCGTACTCAAGGGATACCGGATGATCCTTCTTCCCCGAATCGACCTGATGGACATTCTTTCCCTGATGAAGATGCTGGAAACCTACAAGCCCATATCCTTTCCGGCCGTGCCCAGTCTGTGGACAGCCATGATGTCCCTTCCTTCCGAGGCGGCCAGACCCTATTTCTCTTCCATTCGCGTTGCTATCAGCGGAGGAGCACCTCTGCCGCCTTCAGTCCATGATAAGTATGAAGAGATCACCGGCAGAAAGATCATGGAAGCCTATGGCCTGTCCGAGGCCTCTTCGGCCACTCATATTACCCCTTATCCCAACGGCGCTCCCCGTGGATCCATCGGACTGCCCCTTCCGGACACAGACGTTAGAATTCTGGACATGGGAAACCGGCACAGGGAATGCCCTGCGGGAGAAGTGGGCGAACTCGCGGTGAAAGGACCTCAAATCATGCAAGGTTATTGGAATAATCCTGAACTTACCTCGAAGGTCTTGCGTGATGGATGGCTTTTTACCGGGGATATGGCCCGGGTGGATGAAGATGGATTTTTCTACCTGGTTGACAGGAAAGATGACCTGATCATCTCCAATGGGTTCAACATCTACCCCGGCCAGATCGAAGAGGTCCTGAAGCGTCATGCTAAAATAAAGGATGCGGCGGTCATTGGCATTCCTGACCGAACCAGGGGGCAGGCTATTGTTGCAGTGATCGCCTTAAAAGATGGAATGGAAGGCATCAAAGAGGAATTTATCAAGTACTGCAAAGAAAATATGCCCGACTATCGGGTGCCCAAAACCATTGTGATTCGCGATGACATTCCCAGAGATCCGGCAGGAAAACTCCTCAGGCGAATATTGAGGCAAAATGCGCTCGATGTTTAGGCGGGAAAGCCGTCTTTTCAACATGTACCGGTCTCGAAGAAATTTTCTTCATTGACAGCGCGTTTTTTAGTATTACTGAAAATCACGCGATTCATCATTAAAGGAGTAAAACATATGATAGTGGTTACCGGCGGCGCGGGATTTATCGGCAGCGCTTTTGTCTGGAAATTAAATCAGGAAGGCATCGAAGACATCGTCATCGTTGACCGCCTGGGAACGTCGGAAAAGTGGAAAAACCTGGTGGGCCTGCGTTACACGGACTATCTGCACAGGGATGCTTTTGGGGAGATGGCGACCCGTGACGCCGTTCCCTTCGAGGTGAGCGCCATCATCCACATGGGCGCCTGTTCCTCGACCACCGAGCGGGACGCAGATTTTCTGTGGACCAATAATTTTGCCTACACGCGGACGCTGGCCGAATGGGCGTTAAAACACGCGGTGCGCTTCATCTACGCCAGTTCAGCCGCCACTTATGGTGACGGAACGCAGGGGTTTTCCGACCTCCATGATAAAATCGCATCATTAAAGCCGATCAACATGTACGGCTATTCCAAACAGGTCTTCGATTTATGGGTCCTGCGTAACCGCCTCGAATACAAAGTAACCGGCATTAAATTCTTCAACGTCTTCGGCCCCAACGAATATCATAAGGGCGACATGTCCAGCGTCATTTTCAAATCCTTTCATCAGATCCGTCAAACCGGGAAGGTACAACTCTTTAAATCCTACCTGCCCGAGTATCAAGACGGCGGCCAGATGCGCGACTTTGTTTACGTAAAGGACTGCGTCAATGTCATGTGGTGGCTCCTGCAAAATCCCGGCACCAACGGTATTTTCAATCTCGGCACCGGCAAGGCCAGAACCTGGAATGATCTGATCGGCGCTGTTTATGCCGCGATGGACCTGAAAACCCGTATTGAATATATGGACATGCCTGCATCCCTGCGCAGTCAATATCAGTATTTCACGCAGGCGGATATGACGAAATTGAAACAGACCGGCTGCCCTGCGGCTTTTTCATCGCTGGAGGACTCTGTGCGGGACTATGTCGTAAATTATTTGCAAAAGGCCGATCCGCATTTAGGAATCTAAAATGAAACGAGAAATTGTTTGCGTTATCCCGTCGCGTTACGAATCCAGTCGTTTCCCGGGAAAGCCTTTGGCCGATCTTTTAGGCAAACCGATGATTCAGCATGTTTATGAAAGGGTCGCCCGCGCCCGCGCTGTCCCCTATGTGACCGTGGCGACGGACGACCGGCGGATCTTCGACGCGGTCAAAACTTTTGGTGGAAACGCCACCATGACGGCCGCGACACACCGATCCGGAACGGACAGAATTTCGGAAGCCGTCAAAAGCCTGAATCTTCCCGATGACGCAATTGTTGTCAACATCCAGGGCGATCAGCCGATTTTTGAACCTGCGCAGGTCGATGAAGTGATCGCACCCCTGATCGACGACCCGGCGCAGGTCATGTCCACACTGATTTATAAGATCATTCTCGATGAGGAAATCTCGCATCCTCACGCGGTAAAGGTTGTGCTCGACCATGAAAACTGTGCCCTTTATTTCTCCCGCGCGACCATTCCGTATGTGCGGGACAAAAAGCTGAAAGCCGATTACTACAAACATCACGGCATTTACGCCTATCGCCGCGATTTCCTCGATACCTTCACCTCGCTTCCCGAAGGCAAACTCGAAGCGCTCGAAGCACTCGAGCAGTTGCGTGCGCTGGAATACGGTTACAAAATCAAATGCGTCATTACGCCTTACGATTCGGTGGAAGTAGACAATCCCCGGGAACTCGACCGGGTGCGTCAGATCCTGACGGCAGGCTGACATTTAAAGAATATCCGTAAAAACATGAGAGGTTCTGATGGCGGTGATCGAAAAGGGGACAGGCCTGTTTTTTCTTCCGGGAGTGGTTTTCTTGATGGTGATGTTCTGGGCCGTTTGCGCGCCTGCCGCAGACCTGGCCGATTGCGCGAAGATGGACAATCCGGATGAGCGCCTCGCCTGCTACGATACGCTCTCGGGTCGAACAAAACAGAGCGTTTCGGGAACCGTTTCCGAAGAATCGAAAGAAGAGTCTCATGTTCATCCGGATCGTCTGACCGTGATGGAAAAACACTGGGATCTGAATCCGCAAAGAAGGAAGCGCGTTTTTGTGCTGGCCCCTTACCGGCCCAACTACTTTCTACCCGTGGCTTACAACAGCTCGCCCAATGAAGACACGGCGCTCGAATACGACCCCGACGCCAAAGCCCAACATACTGAAGCGAAATTTCAACTGAGCTTCAAAGCCAAGGTCTGGGAAGATGTTCTTGGCAAGAATGTCGATATCTGGATGGCTTACACCCAGCAGAGCTTCTGGCAGGTTTACAACAAGGCCTTTTCCTCCCCGTTTCGCGACACCAATTACGAACCGGAAATGCTGATTAATTTCCGGACCCGCTATGAAATTCCCGGCCTGCAGGGCCTGAAGCTGCAGTTTGTCAATGTGGGATTCAATCATCAGTCCAACGGCCGCTCGAAGCCGCTGTCGCGAAGCTGGAACCGTATTGTCGCTAATTTCGGCCTGGAAAAAGACAACTTCAACCTGCTTTTAAAAACCTGGTACCATCTTCCGGAGGATGAGTTCAGATCCGACAATGCCGATCTGACCCGCTATATGGGCTACGGCGAATTGTGGGCGACGTATTTTTACAAAGACATCCGTTTTACAGGGATGCTGCGCAATAACCTGCGACAGAATAATCTGGGCGCGGGGCAACTCGATGTAGTCGTGCCGATGTCTGTGCTTTGGAATCGCCTCAGCAACAAGTTCGGTCTGTATGTACAGTATTTCAACGGTTATGGCGAAGGGATGATGGACTACAACACCAACACCAACCGCATCAGCGCGGGTGTGATGCTCATCGACTGGAACTGGGATATGTAAGGCACTCGACGGTCAGATGGTTTCCCTTTTTTTGAGCTTTTCAGCAGAATGGGCGGCGGCCTCTCCCGCCGCCCACCCGGTCGAAAATGCCGCCTGCAGGTTGTAGCCGCCCGTATCCGCGTCGATGTCCATGACCTCTCCGCAAAAGAAAAGCCCCGGAACTATTTTCGACGCCATCGTTTTCGGATCGATTTCATCGAGGGCGACGCCGCCTGCAGTCACAATCGCTTTCTGAAGCGGTAGCGCTTTGCGGATGTTGAAACGCAGAGCCTTGAGATTTTCGAGAATTTTTTCTCTTTCTTGAGCCGTCACCTGATGGGCGGGCTTGTCCGGATCGATTGCGGCAAGACCTATCATGGGATCGATCATTTTTGAGGGCAGATATTCTTTCAGAATCGTCGATATCTTTCTTTTCCCCGCCGCATTGAGGTCGGACAGGAGCCGTTTACGCAATTGTTCACGGGTCACAGCCGGTTTTAAATCAATCAGAATCGCGACAGGTCCATTTTCCAGTGCTTCAACCACTGAGAGACTCATCAGCAATATAACCGGGCCACCCAGACCGAAATGCGTGAAGAGCATTTCGCCGAACCGGCTTTCGATCAACGGTGGACGCGGGATCTTTCTCTCACCGCGTCCATAATCGCATGCGGGTGTTAACGTCGCGTTAATCGTGGAAGCCTCACCTCGAAACGCGGTGGCGCGAACATTTCGCAGGGAAACCCCCTGCATCGCGAGGGCAAGTTTTTGTTCCCGCACCATGAGCGGAACAAGTGCGGGACGCAGCGAGACGATGGCATGGCCGAGCGCAGCGCTGATTTTACAGCCGTCGCCGGTCGTTCCGGTTACGGGCCAGGATGCGCCACCCGCAGCGATAATGACCCGACGGGCGCGAAAGGTTTGTGTCCTCGTTTCAACGCAAAAGCCGCCGTTTTCCAGCCGCACCGACATCACAGGCGCGCTGCAAATGATTCGAACACCACCGCAGGCGAGATATTTTTTCAAAGCGCCAACAACATCACGCGCATCATCGGAAACGGGAAAAATTCTTCCACCCCGTTCAATTTTCGTTTTCAGGCCGAAGCCTTCGAAAAATTCAAGCAGCTCGGGCCGGAAGAAACGGGAAAATACGCTATACAGAAAGCGACCGTTTTGGCCATACATGGAAATAAAATCTTTCAGGTCGGCGCTGTTGGTCAGATTACAGCGTGCCTTGCCGCTGATGAGAATTTTCTTGCCGACACTGTCCGTTTTCTCCAGCAGCACAACGCGCGCGCCCAGCGCGGCGGCCCGGCCCGCGGCCATGAGCCCGGACGCACCGCCGCCCACAACGATCACATCGGTATCCCGGCTTTCATTTTGCATCATCTGTTCCTTTTACAGGATTCATTTTACAGCTAACATGAACGCATGCATTCGGTCAACCTGATCTCCGGAAGGGGCCGGCTTGTGATTCGAGGTTTTCTATGTTAAGGAAATTCTATATTCCCAATAAGAGGAAACATCATTGCGCGCACCGACTCATTTCATTTCCATGACCACCAAAATGATCCTCAGGACTCAGCCGGTAACGCATTCATATCTGCGTCAATGGAAAGAACGGGCAAACCAGATACCGGATCCGGAGCTGAAATGCCAGGCTCTCGCAAGCATTGAAGCAAAGACGTTTCACTGTGAGGGGGGCGCCCTTTACGGCATGCTGGCGGGCGATCATTATAAGGAAGCCATCCGATTTATCGTCGCCTATCAGACGATCAGCGATTATCTAGACAATTTGTGCGACCGGAGCACATCTCAGAATCCAGAAGATTTCCGTGCGCTTCACGAATCCATGCTGCACGCGCTCACCCCGGAAACGCCTTTGTCTGACTATTATCGATTCCGGCAGGAAAAGGACGACGGCGGTTATCTTGCCGCACTGGTGCAGACCTGCCGTGATACTCTACGTTCGCTTCCCCAATACAAGGTGGCGGCCGGTGCGCTCCTTGAGCTGGCGGGTGTTTACTGCGACTTGCAGGTTTACAAGCATGTGACGGAGTCCGAACGGCTGCCCCGTCTTCAGACTTGGTACGATCAGCACAAAGCAAGTCTTCCGGAAATGAGCTGGTATGAATTTTCCGCGTCCGCCGGCTCCACGCTGGGAATTTTCTGCATTGTCGCTTATCTGTTTGATCCGTCCACATCGGCAAAGCGGGTGGAAGACATCAAAAAAGCCTATTTCCCCTGGGTACAGGGACTGCATATTCTTCTGGACTATCTCATTGATCAGGATGAGGACCTTGAGGGCCGTGATTTGAATTTTTGCGCTTTCTATGCCGACAACGACAGACTTTCCGAACGTCTCGGTTATTTTTACACACAGGCCCAGCAAAGCGTCGCAAGGCTTCCCCATGCCGGTTTTCACCACCTGATCAACCGGGGCCTTTTGAGCATCTACCTGGCCGACCGCAAAGTGTCCCGACAAAAAGACGTGCGTCGGATTGCAAGGGACCTGCTGCGCCTGGGCGGTCTGCAAACCATGTTTTTTTATCTGCATTGCGTGGTGTATCGCCGGTTGAGCTAGATGACCGGTGATTTATTCTCCATCACCGGGGCATAACTCCCCAAACATAACCCTTCCACTTACAATCACACAAGAATAGCAACTCATACTATTAATGATTACAGCCGATTATCTTTCCTGTGCCTTTTTATGACTGTGGCATGCCCCTTGCTGTGTACGTCGCAGAAACTCGGGAGTGAGGTGTTGATGAAAAAAATCTGGGTCGGAATGGCGGGTGTTTTTTTTCTTCTGGCAGTGATCGCAGTGGCCGCCGATCAACCAACAACCCGTGGAGCGGCCATCACAACAAACACCGGAAAAACAACAAGAATGAACGCAACAGGAAAGGTTATAGAAGTCTCCACGAAAGCCATCAAGATCGAACGTACCATAAAAGACAATGTTGAAATCATGGAATTTGATCTGGAATACCCATCGGCGCACATTTCTTTAAACGATTCGGTTAAAATTGAATACAGTATCAAAGAGGGGAGATTGTCCGCATCCAGAGTAAATAAGATCGACGTGCTGAAAAATCCGGCGCGCAATGGAGAAAAGACCAAAGGTGAGAAACCGGCATCCGCCGCAAAGTGATTTTTCAGGATGCCTTTCTATAGGTGGAGTCCCTTCAAATTCAGAGGGGTTGTGTTAAAAACCAATTAACAAGGAGGATATTTAGAGATGAAACGTTTAGTATTGTTTGTAGTAGCGGTGGTTTTCGCATTTAGCACCATGGCAGTAGCGGCCGACAAAGCCGCCGTGCCTGCAAAAGCAGCGCCAGCAGTCGCGTCGCCCGCAGCCCCGACAGCAGATCCCGCAAAGGCCGCTGACGTGAAGAAAGATGAGAAAAAAGCAAAGAAAACCGAAGTGGCCCCGACTGCCCCGGCAGCAAAATAAGTTGCGTTTGGGCATCTTGTTTTTTCAAAGGATGGGCGTACGCCCATCCTTTTTTTACCCTGAGGGCCAGCAAGACCGGTATAGTCGTAGATAGTCATTTTCTTTCCTTTCTGCTATAAGTCATTTCCAGCATGATAAACAAAATATTCCATCATCTGACCGACAAGGCTAACCGTCTTACGCTCAGGGTCAAGCTCGCATCCCTGGCTGTTTTCGGGCTTGCATTCACCATGGCGGCTTGGGGCTTCATTCAATTGTCCGCACTCGAAAATATCCTCGTGGAGCAGCAGGCGAAAAGAATTGAAGGGGTGGCCGAAACAGTCAGCACCTTTTATGAGCATTTTCCGACCCGGCGAGGCATCGCAACCCTGGATTCCACTCTCAAAGACTTTCTTCAGTCGGATGTCCGACTGGCCCGGATCGATATTTTTGATGTCAGGGGAAAACGGGTCAATTATGTTGCGGGTGCGAGCCGCGTGCAGTACGATTGGGAGGATGCCACCGTCGCGCAGGCCAGCGCTGGAAAAAAATCAAGGTATATTAAAATCCAGACGGACGGAGGGACGGCACTGGGTCTTTTGTATCCTATGCCCGGGCAGACGCAACAAAGCCGTGTGGTTGTCGCCGTTATTACGTTTACACGCGCCAATACGGAAATACTGGGGCGGGCGCAACAGCTGCTTATAGTAAGCAGCGTCGGTCTCCTTGCCGCGATTCTTCTCGTTTTCGCCCTCAGCTACGGCTGGTTGATCGGCTGGCCGCTTAAATCGATGATGGATACTATCGATGAGTCAAAAAAGGGACGGTATATCAAGCGCGTTGAAATGAACCGCCATGACGAATGGGGGCAACTGGCGGACCACTTTAACATGATGGCGCATGAAATTCAGGAGGTGATGTCCCGCAACGTCGAATTGACAAGGCATCTGGAAGACCGCGTACATGAAGAAACGCTCAAAGTCTTGCAGCTGCAGAATCAAGTTGATAATCTGAAGCGCCTCACTGCGCTGGGGCACTTGACGGCTAATCTCGCTCATGATCTAGGTACGCCACTGCATTCCATTGCCGGACTGGCAAAACTCCTTCTGGAAAAAGAAGGCTTGCTGCCGGACACGTCACATAAGCTCCATCTCATCGTCGATCAGACCCGGAGGCTCGACCATGTGATACAAAATGTACGCCGGGCCACGCGCCTGCCTGATCCTCATTTTGAATTAATGACCATTCAGGAAATTCTCACCGAGACACTGCCGCTTATCGAGCCTCTGACAATAAAAAACCAGGTGGACATAGACGTACGGCTGGACTCCGCCCCAGAGTCGATCTACGCTGACCGCTACCGGATTCAAACGGTTATTCTCAACATCCTCCAGAATTCACTGGATGCCATGCCGCGGGGCGGAAAAATTTCCATCAGCGCACGAACGGACGGACATCATTTTATGACTCTTTCGATTGCCGATACCGGAAAGGGGATCGCGGCAGCTGATTTGCAAAAAGTATGCGAACCTTTTTACAGCACGCATCCGGAGGAAGGCATGAGAGGGCTTGGGCTCGCGATTGTTCGCGATATCATGACCTCCCATGGAGGCCGTGTGGAAATTCAAAGCAAGCCGGGGCGGGGAACGACGGTTACTCTCTTTTTGCGACTTTCCGTTGCGGACTTGAAGAAGGAATCCGATCCGGGAATAAAGCTGTGACGGTCATCTGCCTTTGTCCGTGAAAGGGCGAATGCCCTGAGACAGTTTTTCCTCCAACAGTCCGTAGCGGCGGATTTTCGTCCTCAAAGTCTTCCTGTCGATTCCCAAAAGCTCGGCGGTTTTCGTCTGGTTCCACTCGGTGGCGGCAAGCGTCCGGCAAATCTGTTCCCGCTGAGCCACCTCAAGGGGCGTCATAGACGGCGGAGCTGATCGCTGTACCCCCTTGACGACATCGCGGAAACGCCCGGGCAGATGTTCGGGTAAAATGACTGAAAAGGGTGAAAGCAACAGCGTCTGCTGTAGAACATTTTCCAGCTCGCGCACATTGCCCGGCCACTCATAGTGCATCAGCGACTCAACGGCTTCCGGAGAAACGCGCACATCGTCATAACCAAACTTTTTGAGCATGGTGTCAATCAGCAGCGGAATATCTTCCTGATGATCGCGCAGCGGAGGCACCCGCAGGCGCACGACAAATCGATGCAGGAGATCAAGCCGGAAACGCTCTGCCCCAACTTCCCCATCGATATCCTTGTTGGCTGCCGCGATCACCCGCACGGCGATATGACGGACCTCATGTCCGCCTATACGGCGCACTTCTCCGTCCTGCATGAACCGCAAGAGCTTACTTTGCAGCGCCGTGGACATTTCGGTAATTTCGTCTAGAAAAATGGTCCCGTTTTCAGCCGATTCAATGAGCCCCTCATGCCTTTGCGCCGCGCCGGTGAATGCCCCCTTTTCGTAACCGAAAAGCTCCGATTCCAGCAGATTGTCTGGAATGGCGCCGCAGTGTACAACCACGAAGGGCATTCCGCTTCGCTGTGACATGGAATGCAAGGAACGGGCGGCAAGCTCTTTGCCCGTCCCGCTTTCTCCCTCTATGAGAACGCTGGCTGCTGAATCCGCCACACGCGCGATCTGTTTATAGAATTCCACCATGGTAGCCGAAGATCCGACGAACTTGGCTTCCCGGGACACCTGTGGCTGAAGAATCGACTGGTGCTTGCGCAGCTCGCGCAATTCCAGAACCTTTTTCACCAGCGCCCGACATTCATCAGGCGAGAAGGGTTTGCTGATATAGTCCCAGGCACCCAGACGGATCGCTTCGATGGTGGTTTCAAGCGAGCCATAGGCTGTCATCAGAATGACCGGCAGATGCGGCCATCGCGCCTGTGTGGTTTTTAGAAACTGCAAGCCGTTCATATCCGGCATGCGGATGTCAGACATCAGCAGATCATAAGCAGAAAGGTCTTTCTCCAAAGCCAGGAAAGCAGATGTAAAGGTGTCGACGGCGTAGCCGTCGCTAGAGAGGGCCTCCTGCAGAAATTCACAAGCCACGGCATCATCGTCAACAACCAAAATTCGGGCGGACATGTCTAGCACCTGAAAAAAATCGACCTTTTGCGTTTAAGGCAGGGCGGCGATAAAGAAACCGGAAAGCTTCCGGCTGCCCGACTTATCGCGTGCGACAATATCACAGCGGATCCGTTTCTCGCCATGCTCTTCGTATTTCGAAACCACTTTGCCGGTGATGGTGATCGTCGCTCTGTCCTTCGTGTTTTCATAATTATGGAGATCGACGGGCTGCGTCATTTCGAGAAATTTCACACGGATTTTTCTGATTTGTTTCCTGCCGATCCATGCCGTTATCGCTTCTCCGGCGATACCCATAATAAACATGCCGTGAGCAATCACACTGTTCAGTCCGATGCCGTGGGCGAAGGTTTCATCATAATGAATGGGGTTGAAGTCTCCCGACGCACAGGCATAACGCACCAGATGCGTGCGCGTAATGGGAAGGGATGTGTAGGCAGGCATCAAATCTCCAACCTGGATATCGTCATATTGGACCGGCATGTAAAGCGACTCCTATCGTTCAATGAATGTCGTGCGTGCCTTGAGAACCATTTCTCCGCGTTGATTCGTTACTTCGGTCTCTAAAACGGTAACGAAAAAAGACCATCCCGCGCGGCCCTTTCTGCCACGTTCATACATATCGGCCACTTTCATATTGCGGGTAATCACATCACCGGCACAGATGTCGCCCAGGTAATCATACTCCTCTTCGGAGTGCAGCAGCTTGCAGATGTCCACGCCCAGCGTCTCCAGGATGGCGGACAAACCTCCACCCGTCCAGAAAACGAAACTGATGGCAAACGTCGGCGGAATCGGAATCTGTTCATAACCGTTATTTTTGGCCGCTTCCTCATCACGATAGATTTCCCGGATGTCGTCGATATTGTCTTTCTGGCCCACGGCCGCGGCAAATTCGGCAATTTTATTCTTCTGAACCTGAATGGAATAAGAAGGGAACACCATACCAAGTTTTGATATGTCGGCCATCACTTTCCTCCGGAGAATTATCGAGATTGCATACCACATCGGGTAGATAATATCACGGATTAATAAGAGGGATTCAACAAATAGAGGATGCCGGGAAAGGTACTTGACAATCACCCGTCATTGCCGGTATTTTTCGGCCATGAAAAAATGTCAGGTTTGCCAAAAAGAAATTCCCGGGGATCTGTTCATCGGCAGACAAACGCAATGCCCTTTGTGTCATGCCGATCTTCACTGCTGCGTCAATTGTGTTTATTTTGAGCGTGGCGCGTATAATGACTGCCGGGAAAGACAGGCCGAAAGGGTTTTGGATAAAAGCCGATCGAATTTTTGCGATTACTTCCGCTTTAAAGACAGCGCACTAAAAACCGAAACGACTGCCACTGCTTCCAAAGACACGCTCGAAGCGTTATTTAAACGCTAAGCCGTTCATAAAGCCGGGGGCGAACTGCTATTTCCCCTTTTGCGCCAGCCTGCGCGCCAACTGCGGCATCTGGTCGAGCAACTCATCTTCCCGGCCGGATGGACATTTCACCGAGCCCATGGTGATGGTTCCGAGCGTTAGAATGTCGGTCCGCTTGACCTGTAAAATACTCGTTGCGCCCAATGTCGCCAGATTGCCCGTGATCACTTCACTGGCCGCGAGCCACTTTCCCATCCTGACGGCCTGAGCCTCATCGACCACTCCGGATTTCTGCAACTTGTACTCATCCATGATTTTCAGAATATTTTCTCTATTGACCAATATAAATCCGCCGACATTGTGCAGCTCTTCACGCAAAGCCTCGGTTAAAATCAGCCCGACAACCTTCATATGTTCAGCGGCATCAACATCATAAACCACCAAACGCCGATATTTACTTGTTTTATCTTTTGCAAAAAGAGCCGTATCCAGTTCTTTTTCAAAAGCCGCCTGCCTGTTTTTGGTCTGAACGGCTTCCGGGGCGGTCTCTTGCTCTGCTTTTGGAAGAGGCTGCAGTGGGTTTTCGGAAATGTCCTTTTGTGTTGAGACCTCTCCTGTCGGTGTTTGCGGTAACGGCCTTTGCATTGCCGACGGTTCGCGTTTTGGAATCGTTTGTGACTGAACGGGTTTTTCAGAAACCTCCTTTTGCACTGCGATGGGTTCTTTCGGGAGATCAGCAGAAGCACCAGTGCCCGGCACCGGATCCTGCGGTTTTTCCATAACCGCTTTTCCTTTGCTGATGGCTGTATTGAGCATATCTCCCTTGGCATCCGAAAACAGCTGCCGATAAATGATTTTAATGGCCTCGCTTCCGGCCTGCTTTTTCTGGTTGTTCGTCATTTGCATCAGGGCAGGCGTTGAAATATAATTGGACGCGGAAAACTCGCGACCGGTATTCAGATTGACCATACGCGCGTCAAACTGCAGGTGCACAGAATATCCGCGTTCGAATAACAACGCGTAATCCGCATGCAGCGCTTTCCCCACATTTTTGAGCAACGCCATATTCTTTGCCGACCATTCCCACGCAGAAATCGTCTGATTGCCCAAAACCGCGTAAATCTCTCTTGCGGACGTCACCTCATAGATGCCCTGCGCCTGCAACATTTTGTTGATCTCGCCGGTCATGGATACCCGCAGTTCTTCGGGCGACACCAGCCATAAAACCGGACGTTTTACAGATGATGTCTCTGTTGTCATGAC
This sequence comes from Syntrophaceae bacterium UBA2280, assembly GCA_002347685.1. Taxonomy (GTDB): domain Bacteria; phylum Desulfobacterota; class Syntrophia; order Syntrophales; family Smithellaceae; genus UBA8904. Next base: position 30,264 of record DDWS01000028.1, on the reverse strand, counting down.
AACCGTAAAAACGCGCAGTTTCGCCGAAGGAGGGGGCTCGGGCAGTGAATCAATTCTCACCGCGGCCGCGGCACCACCGATGAGTAAAACGTGGCAGAAAACAAGCATCAACAACGTTTTGAGGGCACTTTGAATCATTTGTCCACCTCCCGGTTTCATGGTCTTCAACCCCTTTTGAAATCTTTTTGCCTGAGGAGAGATCTTTGTAATTCCCTGGCCTTGGTCAGGCAGTAGAATCCCTTGCCTGCCTGGATCGGACGATAACACAGATTGTCTGAATCACAGTCGGAAGATTTCTTGTTGTCCGTCATCCAACGGTGAATAAGTTCCGGCTCGCGGATAAAAGGACGGGACATGGCAATGAAGTCGCAAACCTCATCCTCGATAAAATCGGCGGCTGTCTCCAAAGACCGGATGCCGCCAACCAGAATCACCGGCATATCCGTCGCTTCTTTGAGCCGCTCGGCTTCAGCTTTATAATACCCTTCCTTTTCAGTATGTATTCTTCCGGGACGGGAGGGCATGTATTTGACAGCCCCTTCAATACCGCCGCTCAGCTCAATGGCGCAGATCCCGGATAAAGCCAGAAGCGAGGCCGTTTCGATCATCTGATCCACCCCATAACCGTCGGGCAGAAAATCGGATGCGTTGATCTTGACCAATACGGGATAATCCTTCCCTGTCTCGCTCACCACGGACGCGATTACCTCCAGAAGAAACCTTGCACGGTTCGCTACATTGCCGCCATACTCGTCGCGGCGGCGGTTGGAATGCGGCGACAGAAACGTGCTCAAGAGATAGCCATGTGCCGCCTGGATCTGAACACCGTCAAAGCCGGCCTTTCTCGCCCGACCGGCCGCCGCCGCAAAAGATTGAGACGTTTCACGGATGTCGTCCCGGGACATGGCGCGACAGATGGTTCCATCTTTTTTTCTGGTCATCATCGGCCCTACGGACGCCTCACCCGTCAGATTCGCGTCTGCCAGCGCGCCCGCATGGCCAAGCTGCAGGAGAATTTTCCCCCCCGCTTCATGAACCTGTCCGGTCATATCGAGCAACGCAGAAATGAAGCCATCATCCCAAAGGCATAATTGTCTTGATGCCGCCATCCCTTCCCGGCTGACCGCTGTATGGCCGGTGATGATCAAACCGACACCGCCTTTGGCCAGACGCACCAGAAGTTTGGTCAGCACTGGCGAACAAAACCCCCTGGCGGTCGCAAGACCTTCCGCGGTTGCCGACCGCACAAAACGGTTGCCGACAGTCAGGTTGCCGATAGACGTCTTTTGAAATAACGACATTGTGTTTATCCTCACAGACAGAAATACGGCGGCTAAAGATCGTAGAGCAAATCATCCCCCCGGGGCTTTGCTTTGCTCGTTTTACCGGAGCGCTTCTGCCCGAAAGGCTCTTCCGCGGAAAGCAGATCGCCCATTTCTTCGTCGATCTTATCCGGATCCTCTCCTGCAGCCAGACGGTTCAGAGCTTCCTGAAAGCCGTCGCCAAGCTTCATACCGGTGGTTTCCGAAAGTTTTTGCATCAGCGCGGCGGCGGAGCGCGGATCGTCATCTTTGATTTTTTCAGCTTCCGCAGCCATTTGCATCATGGCCTTTTCCATTTTGCTTTCATCCAATCCGGCAAAGGGATCGTCGCCGGTATCTTCCTTTGCGCCCCCGGTAATCGCGGCAAACAATGACATCTGGCGGGTCAGCGCCGCATTTTTACACTTCGGGCAATTGGGAATTTTATCCGTATTGACGGTTCTTGAGAAAAAATTATAAACGGTATTGCATTTCCGGCAGTAAAATTCGTAAATCGGCATTGAGCGATCTCCTAGCGTTTGCCGTTTCTATAATCCATTGTCTCCAAATATTCAATACGTTCGACCAGAGGCGGGTGAGAATAATAAAACTTCACGTACCAGGGGTGGGGATGAAGATTGGCCAGATTGTCTTTGGCCAAGCGCTTAAGCGCGCTGATCATGGGCGCTGCCGTGCCGGTCAAATCAAAGGCCATCCGGTCCGCTTCGCGCTCGAAGCGGCGTTTAACGGCTGCGCCTGCGGGGGAGAGAAAAAATCCCGCCGCACCGAGGTATAAGGAAGCCAGGAAAAGCCCCGCGTAAACCGGCATCTGCACAATGCCGAACGCGTCGTACAGAGGCGGCCAGCCGATCACCCGATACACCAGATAAAATAAGACCAAAGACGCACTGATCACAAAGGCCAGCTGTTTGAGGACGTGCTTCTTTTTCCAGTGTCCGATTTCATGCGCCAGGACCGCAAGGATTTCCTCGTGGGTGTGAGACGAAAGCAGTGTGTCGTAAAGAACAATTCGTTTCGCCCTACCGATTCCGGTAAAGTATGCATTGGTGTGGCGCGAGCGTTTTCCTTCATCCACCTGATAAATCCCTTCGGCTCGAAGACCGGTCTGATCCATCAGGGCCATGATTTTTTCGCGGAGGATATCGTCTTGAACCGGTTCAAACTTGTTAAACCACGGAGCGATCACAACCGGATAAAGCCACAAAAGGACCATTTGAAACAAGGTGAAGAATATCCATCCCCAAAACCACCAGCTTTGCGGCAGATACGTGATAAAGGCCATCAGGGCACCTAGCATCAGCCCCATCAGGATGGCCGATATCATGAATGATTTGAACAGATCGATCAGCCACAGTTTCCAGGTGATCGTGGAAAAACCGTATTTTTTCTCAAGGACAAACGTGTGATACCCGTCGAATGGAAGCGAGGCGGTTGCGCTGATCGCCGCGAGCACGGCAAAGAAGATCAATGCCTGTAAAATAACAGGAACACCGAGACCCGCAAGCCAGGCGACCAGCAACGGCAATAAAAGAAACAGCACCGCAAGATCTATGATATCGCCTGCCAGATTCTCTTTGGCCTCCAGACGGGACTGGTCGACTGTGTAATCGACCATTTTGCCAAGCGTCTCCTCATCAATTTCACCAGAAAAAACCGGTGGGATCTCCTTGCCGTTTTGCTTCAGATGGCGGATATTGATCCGTTGCAATACAAAGCGCCAGACCAGGCGCCCGCAAAACAAAAAAAGAAACAAAATAACCAGCATTTTCCCCATGAAAGCGACGTACCATTCAAAATGAATTTGATTGACAGAATTGCATAATTATCCTGTCCGGTCAAGTCGATGCAGGAAATGAATGGCCTCTATTCACGTCTTTTCATAAACGATTCACCGCGCGCAATGCCCGTTTCATAGGCGGCGCGAAGCCGGGCTTCGTCTTTCGTGGTCCGGCCGATATCGAGATCAGGGGGAGGAGCGATTTGAGTGATACGGACTCCCTGCGGCGGATGATGAATAAACCCGACAGAAGCATTATAATTTGCGGCGCGCATCCTGAAAGCCAAAACCAGATTCGGATATTTCCGGAAATACCGGGAGAAAACGGCCAGGGCAATCGGATTTTCCTTTTTCACGTAATGATCCGGTCGTGAGCGCAAAACGGTGATCTCCGTTGCGCCGCGTCTGTATGCTTCCCGCACGGGAATGGAATCGGCCATGCCGCCGTCAGTAGCCTTTTCGTTGCCAACATCCAGGAGGTTGCGATAAAGAATCGGCAGGGAACTGGAAACTTTCAGGTAGTGCTCGAGCGTCTTTTCATCCGGGCGTAAATAAAGCGGCTTGCCTGATGCCACGGATGTGGCGACAATCAGATATTCTTTGCTTTGCGTGCGGAGTTTCTCGTCAATCGCTTTGAGGTTGAGCCGATAGTGCGTGATGGTCTGGTACCACATCCAGTCCAGATCCATCAGGTGACCCCCCTTGAAAAACCGCCAGAGACTGATAAATTCCGGCTTCATGGAGTAGCGAATCGTGACGTCGAAGTTGCGGTCGTTTTGTCCTGCCAGATGCGAGGCCAGATGGCAGGCTCCGGCAGAAACGCCGATATACAGATCGAACGGATCGAATCCGCCTTTGCCAAAGGCATGCAGAACTCCGGCGGCAAAGAACGCACGCATCCCTCCGCCTTCCACAACCAGTGCTGTTTTACCTTTTTGATCCATAATTCACTGCAAAGATGCCACGGTTTTTTCTGACCGTGACGCTTACCAGACAGTTTAGCCGCAACCTGTTTTCGGTTGATTTCTTCATAAGTTCAGCGATCAGGCTACAAGGGTTACGCTCATGGTCATAAAATTGTCAAGGCAAAAGGAATCAAAGAAAAAAGTTGACGATTACGCGTTGTTTGGATATGATACGGAGTTTTTAGGTAGCAGGCCGGTTCAATATACCGGCAGCCTCATCGCCGCCCGTCGGGCAAACGTGGCAATATTGCGTGCCCAACTTCGGCATTGAATAAAGTCCGCGTCGATGGTATGAGAGGCAAACCGCTAGAAGCGAAAAGGGTTTTCAAAAAAAGGTGAGAAATATGTATACATTGGTTACCATCCTCCATGTTGTCGCCTGCTTTACGCTCATTTTGATCGTACTGCTTCAGGCAGGCAAAGGGGCAAATATGGGTGCCGCTTTCGGCGGTTCCAGTCAGACGGTTTTCGGCTCCAGCGGCGCCGGAACGTTCCTGGGCAAAATGACCGCCGCTGTTGCAGTCGTGTTCATGCTCACTTCGCTGACACTGGCCTACTCGGCAGGTAAAAAAGGGCCCTCTTTAGTCGACCGCGCTCCCGCTCCTGTGACGCGAGAAGCGGCACCCGTAATACCGATGCCCGCTCCGGAAGCAACCCAACAGCCGGCACAGGAAACGAAATAGAATTGGAGCTTTTTATAGCAGCCCCCCGCAGAAAGCGGCATCAGCCCTTGCACCCGGGGACCCTGCGGAAATATTCATATGGTTTATTTGCTGCCGAAGTGGTGGAATTGGTAGACACGCTATCTTGAGGGGGTAGTGGATCACGTCCGTCCGGGTTCAAATCCCGGCTTCGGCACCATTTTTAAACTTTTTTCTAAAGACAGACCGGACTGAATTCAAGCATGAAATCTGCAAAGAAAACCGCCGCCTGTCCTGCAACCGACCCGCTCGAAAACCTTCGTCCCCTTAATAAATTCAAAGACGCCCGGGGGCAGTCTGCAAAGGCTGATCACCTTCAAACCGAAGACATGCTTCTGATCCCGATCAAGAGTATTCCAGCAAAGCATCTGGAGGCCCTGCTTGACCTCGGAATCCGTGTCGGCCCGAAGGAGAGCCTGCCCGCGCGAATCGCAATCCTCGAAAAGGAAAACCGCCATCTCAGATCGCTGAGTATCACGGATGAATTGACGGGCCTTTACAACAAGCGGTTTTTTAACAACCAGCTGGAAATTGAGATCGCCCGAACCCGCCGCACCGGCGAGCCTTTCTGTCTGATCTTTATCGATCTGGATAATTTCAAGATCGTCAATGACACTCTGGGACATGCGCAAGGCGATGAGTTTCTCGGCGCAATCTCCCGGCAGTTTATCAGCAACATACGGCCTACGGATTTTGCCTGTCGTTTCGGCGGTGATGAATTCACGGTGATTCTGCCCGCGACGTCGCTTCGAGACGGGATTACGATTGCCGGACGCTGGCATACTCTCATCCTGCAAGAGGCGGTCCGGCTAAGGCTGTCCGTATCCTCCTCCATCGGCGTGGATGAATTCAATACGGCTTGCGTTTTGAGCGGAGAGGATTTTTTGCATCGGGTGGATCAACTTCTGTACGGGGCCAAAAAGACGGGGAAGGGGAAAATCTTTCATCCGCACATCAAACTGCCGGATTCCAACGCCGTAACCTGGGCGGAAAAAGAAGTCCTCTACCATATCTTCCAGCCGCTGGCGGAAAATAAAAAAGCAATGCCGAAGGACAAGGTGCAGAAGTGACTAAAAAACAACAAACGAAAATTTTATCCCTGACCAGCGGCAAAGGCGGCGTCGGCAAGACTTTTGTCACAACGAATCTGGCCGCCACACTGGCGAAACTTGGTAAAAAAGTTCTTGTCGTGGATTGCGATCTGGGTCTGGCCAATATTGATATCATGCTGGGTGTGAATCCGAAGCGCACGCTTCAGGATGTAGTCTTTGGCGACCTGCACTTGCGGGACGTCATTGTACCGACATCCGGCGGATTTGACCTCATCGCCGCCAGTTCCGGTATCCGGGAAATGGCGCAGCTTCTGTTTGAAAAGATTCAAACGATCAAGGACATGCTGCTGGAAATCGAAGGCTATGACGTCATTTTGCTCGACACGGGCGCCGGAATTTCGGAAGTGGTGCTCCAATTCAATCTGCTGGCGGCGCAAAACATTGTCGTCATCAACCGCGAACTGACCAGCCTCACCGACGCTTACGCGATGGTCAAGGTGATGTTTCAGGTGTTCGGAAGGCAATCTTTCGGTATTGTCACCAATAACGTTGCAGACAGCAAAGAGGGTGCGGCCATTTTCAAAAATATCGACACCATCAGCCAGCGCTTTCTGGGCTTTTCGCTGACCTGGCTGGGCAATATCCGCCAGGACGATATCGTGCCGAAGTCCATCCTGAGGCAGGATATTCCGGTGATCAAATTTCCCCGATCGCGCGTCGCGGCAGATTTCAATGCCGTCGCCAAAATCCTTTTCCCCTGAGGGTTATTGCATGATTTCAAAGCGCGCGTCCGAATTTACCTCCTTCATCGTCATGGATGTTATGGCGAAGGCCGAAGAACTTGAACGAAAAGGCGAACATGTCATCCACATGGAAGTCGGAGAGCCGGATTTCCCCACGCCGAAAGCCATCAGCGAGACGGCCATCGACGCACTGCTCAACAACAAAACCCGCTATACCCACGCACTGGGGCTTCTGGAATTGCGCCAGGCAATCTGCGATTTCTATCTGGAAGAACACGGCGTCATGATTACACCCGACCAGGTGCTGGTCTCGACCGGCACGTCGCCTGTTTTGCTCTTCGCGATGCTGGCCATTTTAGACCACGGCGATGAGGTCATCATTTCCAATCCCCGCTATCCCTGTTATCAGAATTTCATTCTGGCGGCCGGCGGCAGCATGAAGGAAATCCGAACCTATCCTGAAGAAGGTTTTCAATACCGCCCCGCAGATATTAAAAACAGCCTGTCGCCTAAGACCAGGGGCATCATCATCAACTCGCCTTGCAACCCGACCGGGATTGTGATGACCCGGGAGCAATTAATTGAAATGGCCCGGTTTGACGGCCCCTACATCATTTCTGATGAGATCTATTCCGGCCTCGTCTACGAAGGAAAGGCGCATTCCATCCTGGAGTTTACCGACAGGGCATTTGTCATCAACGGATTTTCAAAGCTCTACGCGATGACCGGCTGGCGGTTGGGCTACCTGATTTTCCCCAAGGCCTTCAGCGCCGTCATGCAGAAAATTCATCAGAATTTTATGATATCCGCCAACGGCTTTATTCAGTGGGCAGGCATCACTGCTTTGACAAAAGCTCGAGACGATGTCGCCTTAATGAAACAAACCTACAACGAACGCCGCCGCTACATGCTGGACCGCTTAAGACAGATGGGCTTTGTCATTCATGTGGAACCAACCGGCGCCTTTTATGTGTTTGCCGACGGACGAAAATTCTTTGCCGATTCCTACAGGGAAGCTTTCCGGATCACAGAGGAAGCGAAAGTCGGTGTGACGCCCGGCATCGATTTCGGCTCCGGGGGCGAAGGTTTTTTGCGTTTATCCTACGCCACATCCATGGAAAACATCATAGAAGGTCTCAACCGACTGGAGCGGTATTTGAAGAATAAAGTATAATGCTGTAGACAAAAAGGTCCCTTTGACGTATTGTTTCGCACTAAATTAAAAATGATTCCCTAAGGAGGATATAGAAAATGGAATACAAGCACATTCATCTCACAATCGACAACCACGTGGCCACGGTCGCGATGGCGCGCATCGACGCGCTCAACGCGCTGAGCCTCGATTTCGCTTCGGAAATCGCTTCTATCTTTCGCGAGCTGAGCGACAATGACGAGGTCCGCTGCATTATTTTTTCCAGCAGTGCGCGGATCTTCTGTGCCGGCCTGGACTTGAAACAGGCGGCCGACGGCGATCATTCGTCCGCCAAAGGCGTTCTCGACACCATCGGAAAATCACAGCCGCTCTTTGACTGCTGCAATGCCATTGAGGAATGCTCCAAACCGGTCATCGCGGCGGTGCATGGCAAGTGCATCGGCGGCGGCCTCGACATGATTTCCGCCTGCGATATCCGCCTTTGCACGGAAGACGCGGTCTTCTGCCTCAAGGAAGCCAACATCGGCCTGGTGGCGGATATGGGCGTGCTGCAGAGACTTCCCATGATTGTCGGCCAGGGATTTGCCCGCCAGATGGCCTATACCGCGGCCAATTATTCTGCGCGCGATGCGGAGAAAATGGGGCTGGTCAACGACGTTCTGCCGGATCAGGCGGCGCTCACGGCGTCCGCACGGAAACTCGCAGAGCAGATCGCGGCCAACGCGCCTTTGGCACTCAAATGCACCAAGGAAGTGCTCAACTTCAGTCGTTATGTCAATGTCTACGAGGGGATGGCGTTGGCCATTCAGAAAAACGCTACCCTTTTGATGTCCGAAGACCTCAAAGAGGCTATGATGTCGTTTCTTGAAAGACGGCCTGCTGATTTTAAAGGCAGATAAAAAAACGGATAATCCGGTCATTCAGGGTTGATGCCCGCAATGGATCCACCTTGAATGACCGGAAATTCATGGTCAATACTTGTATATTTTCATTCCACTTTTCGCCAGCTGGATAAATCGACCTGATAATACGTTCCATTCACCTCTGCAACATCCCCCACGCCCATCGAGGTGTGATTCAGGCCCGCTTTTTTGATGACAGCCGCCATTTCCTTCTGGGCACTGGGACTCCAGACCTCGGATTGCTGCTGCTCGAATACCTCATAGAGACAATCCGCCTTAACATGGCTAACCAGGCAATATTTATCAGCAATGTCTGAAACGGTCAGATCCTTGTCGACCCAGCGGATCGGTTCTTTCCTGTACCACACATGATAGGTTTTCATCTTTCACCTCCCGGCTTCGCTGCTTTGCGCCGTTATCTATACCTTCTTCCCTTCATGGCATGAAGTCAAGACAATACTGACTTTACCTTCCCATCCCGACAGGCACGATATCTAAATGCCCAAAATACTGGAATAACATAAAGAACAATGCTTGACATTCAATCAGGGGCAACATATACTCCCTAACACTATATAAGTTTGGATTATACATTTAGAGGAGCAAAGGTTCACCACCGTGTTCTTTAGAATCTTGGTGGTTCCAGTCTTTCTACCATGGCAAAAATCCGACTTAAGGTAATTTTAAGAAAGGAGGATGAAAGCAATGCCAGAAGGTAAAGTAAAATGGTTTAATGAGAGCAAGGGTTTCGGATTCATCGAAAAGGATGGCGGCGGTGACGTGTTTGTTCATTTCAGCGCAATTCAAGCCGGTGGCTTCAAGACACTGAGCGAAGGCCAGCGTGTAAGCTTTGACATCACTGATGGGCAGAAAGGCCCGTCGGCGGAAAACGTGAAGGCTCTGTAAAAAAAAGATCATCTGAAGAAGAGGCACTCCATCAAAGCATTTTTGGAGTGCCTCTTCTTTTTTAGATGATGATGCCAGGCACGCAAGCAGGATCAACAAGGGAGTTTATAATGGGAAAATCACCGTACAACTTTGGAAAGACCGCCAAAGAAAAATCAAGGCAGCAAAAACAAATGGATAAGGCTTCCAAGCGCCTGATCGCGAAACAAAGCAAGGCCGCGATCAAATCCGGCGTGAAAGATGAAAACCCGGATGCAACAGAACCCACCCCGACTGAGGACACCCCCAAAAGCAAAGCGTGAGTGACCGGTTCTTCAATCGGCACGGCACCACACGACGCTCCGAAAGCGGGATTGCTGATGATCAATCATGATGCGAATGACGCCGTTCCTTGCGGACGTACAGCGCGCAATCCATGCCGGAATTTTCAAACACATCCACCGAAGGCATACGAACCGATTTGAATTCCATCGCGCGGCAGCCATAGGGAAATTTCATTTCATACGTAATGTAGAAATGCTCACAGAAAAAACAGTTAACGAGCGTTCCCGCATGTTTCTTCTTCATCATGTAACCTTCTTACTCCTTTAGCCTTTCTCCCCTATTCTTGCGATTAGATGAGATTCTCCAGCGTCAGCTTCTCTTTCAGGATCTGATTGGCCAGGGTCAGTTTTTCACGTGCGGCATACACGGCCACTGCTTTCGTCCTGGATGCTTCCGGAAAATAGGCGGCCAGGGTGTCTTTGACCTGCTTCGGCGTAGCCGATAAAACGTTGTCGCGAAAGTTCTGGCGCAGCGCGTCGCTTGCTTTGGCAAACGTGCGGATCATGGCGACATAACCGCGGCCCGCCGGGTCCATCGGTTTATCCAACGCGCCGATCGTGCTGATGACCGCTTTTTCCAGGTCGTTGACTGACAACTCCGTTTCCGCGTAATGCTTCTGCGCGGCCTCAAAGACATTGAGTGTTTCGGCGATATGCGGATCGCGGTAAGACAAAAACGCCATCAGCCCCATCGAAAAATCGAATGCGGACATGCCGCCGTAAGCGCCGCCCTGCACACGGATATGCTTATAAAGATAGCTGTTGGACATCTCGCGGGATGCCAGCATTAAAATCGCTGCCGCCGGGTCACTGTAGGCAGGTGCTTTCATCACGCGCGCGACGTAGGAAACCTGTGTGGGAACGGAAATACCGGCATAGACTTCCTTCAAGTCCGGACGCGGCGCCGGGACTACAACCGCACCCGCGGGAAGTCTATCCAGAAGCCCTGCGATGCTTTCTTTGGCCAGTCTGAGGCCCTCCGCATCGGCAGTCAGATTAACCGTCAGATTGGCGCGTGTAAAAATCATCGATTTTAACTGTTCGAACTTATCACGCAAATCGCGCTTCGTGGCGTCAAACGTTTCGGCCTGACGCTGCACAAATCTCAGCTGCGTGCGGCCGTGCCACTGCTCGTCGAGATAGGCAGGCAGGGTCAATCCCGCGCCCGCCGCCCTTTTGGCAAAAATGTGACCGGAGGGTACCACGGCCGATTGCAGGCCGTTTTTTCGCTCGGCGATCAGATCGCGCATCCGGTCTTCGGCATCGAGATCCCCTGCGCACAAAACATCCCCTGCGAGGGCAACCGCCTGCGGCACATTGCGATAAAGCGCTTTGAAGGAAATAATCACTTTCTGCCAGCAGTCGGTGGCATCCGCCAGAAAGCCCGCGGAAAGATCATAGCCGAAGCCGCCCATCTTAAGCGCGATGCGCTTGGCCATTTCGTCATACGTAAAACCGCCCGCGCCCATGCCACTGGTCATTTTTCCGAGCAGCGGCAGATAAAGCTGAAGCTCTTCCGGCACATGGCTGATGTCAAAAGCCAGGTCGATATTGGCGATGCCATTGGTAAAAATATCGTGCTCCAAAAGAGGCACGCCGGCGACGCGGGTATGCTGTGTGGGAATGGTCTCAATCCGGCGGGGTATATCTTCGAGCCTTAATGCCGGCAGCGTGGCCGATGCTTCCGGAGGGTCCTCCGCAGCCTGAAACGCTTTGAGCTTTTTAGCCTGCTCATTGATCACACGCAGCTGCTCTTCCGACAGATTCGCTTTGAGGGCCGCCATGGCTTTTTTTTCTTCTTCTTCAATCCTGCGATTGAATGCAGGATCCGGCTCCATGATCGAAACAAGGCGGTGAGGATTGTCCAGAAGCCAGGTCTTCACGGCGTTTTGAAACATCTTCGGGTCGGCCGCCCAAGCGCTGCGGATATTCTCAATGGCGCAGGCAAAATCCAGGCCGACCAGCGGATCGCCATCGTAGAGCCAGGTCTGAAAGACATTGCCCATCAGCGATATGCCGTAGGGATAAGACCCGCGCGATATTTCCTTGCCGTGAAATTCCACCTGATGCAAAACACCTTCGATGAGCTCCGTTTCAAAACCTTCTTTAATGATCCGCGCCAGTGTGTCGAAAATCAGTTGTTCGACTTTCGGGACATCCTCTGTTTTCACATGACGCAGGCCGACGCAGAACATCAGCTGTTTGAGGTCGGATTCGATCCCGCTTACCGGCGTGAGGTCTTCGCCCAGTCCCGAGTCGATCAGGGCCTTGCGCAGCGGCCCGGCGGAACTTCCGGCAAGCAGACTGGAGATGATTTCAAGCAGCAGCGCTGTGTCGAAATCCTTGTTTTCGGCCATCACCCAGGCGACATTCACCATCGTTTTTTTATCCAGCGGCTCTTCTTGGTCCACGGGATAGAAGCCAGTGATGCGGCGGGGCGCGGCAAAGGGAATTTGGCTTTTAATGGAGGAATCGACCGCCACGCGGTCAAAACCTATGAGCATTTCCTCCAGAAAAACCAGATGGTCTTTCGTCGGAATATCCCCGTAGAGGAAAAAGCGGGCGTTAGTCGGAGAATAGTAGCGCCGGTGAAAATCACAGAACTGTTCGTAAGTGAGTTTCGGAATCACTCCCGGATCGCCACCCGAATCAAACGAATAGACCGTGTCCGGATAAAGGTTTTCCTGAAGCGCTTTGTACATCAGCGAATCCGGCGAGGAATAGACGCCCTTCATTTCGTTGTACACGATGCCGGAATAGATCAGCTCGCTTTGCAGATCGTCGGGTACGGCCAGTTCCAGATGATAGCCTTCCTGCATGAACGTCTCGGGAAGCATCCGGGGATGAAACACCAGGTCGGTGTACACACGCGCCAGATTGAAAAAATCCGCCGGGATCTGGCTTGCGACCGGATAGACGGTTTTATCCGGATAGGTGAAAGCGTTGATAAACGTCTGCATCGAGGATCGTATCAGTTCCTTGAACACATCCTTGAGAGGATAGGCTTTAGAACCGGCCAGCACGGAATGCTCGAGAATGTGCGGCAGGCCCGTGGAGTCCTCAGGCGGCGTGCGAAAGCCGACGGCGTAAAGGTTTTCCCGGTCGAAGACATGCAGGTGCAGCACTTTCGCGCCGGTTTTTTCGTGTTCGATTTCGTAGGCCGTCAACCGCATCGACTCAATCGGTTCCACGCGCAATACTTTAAAGCCGTTTATGATTTCACCCGGCTTCAGCGCCGGAAGGGGACAGTGGGTTTGTCGGGTCATGAAAACTCCTCTTCGTATGTTTTTAGAAAATCCGCAAGCGTCAGACACGCCGGGAAAAATCAGGCAATGTTGTTAAGCAAGGTAAAAATGACGTCAGGATTGTCACTGCGCTATCGCTTTTTTCGCCCGGAGAGCCATGATCTCGCTCCGGGTCAGAACGGATTGCACATGATCTACCAGCTTGAGAATGTTTTCGCGGCCGCCTTCTTCGCGGTCGATCAGCGTGATAACACTGTCCACAATCAGTCCCGCAGCGCGCACCTGCTCAATGGCCGTGATTGTCGAGCCGCCGGTTGTGATTACATCATCAATCACTACGACTTTTTCTCCGGCCGTCACGTTGCCCTCAACTGCGCTTCGGGTGCCGTGCGCCTTGGCGTCCTTGCGGACGACGAACGATTTGACCGGCCGGCCCTTCTGGTACGAGATGACGGCCAGCGCGTTTGCGATAGGATCTGCCCCTAGCGTGAGACCGCCTGCCGCGGTGATATCTTTGTCCTTAACCATCTCGAAGAGAATCTCTCCGATCAGGTTCATGCCTTCGGGGTCGAGCGTTGTGGGTTTGCAGTTAAAATAGAAATGGCTCTGGCGACCCGATGCCAGCGTAAAAGGTGGGTTTTCACTGTATTTGAAAGAACGATCCAGAATGATTTCTCCCAGGCGTTCTTTTTTCGCGTCCATCGTCATGTCCTTTGTATCCTCCCGTTCTTGCGTCGATTAAATTGAAGAGCTGTCGCGTAATTGAAATTTGATGGGCAGTTCCACCCAGACGGCAAAAGGCCGGCCCTCTTTGACGGCGGGCTGGAATCTCCAGGGCTTCACCGCTTTGATCGCGGTTTGATCCAAAATGCTGTAGCCCGACGATTTTTTTATTTTTACACGCCCCACTGTGCCGTCGGGCAGGACTTCCGCCTCCACCAGCACGATGCCCTGGTAATCGCGAACCCTCGCAATTTCCGGGTACGGGGGCGGTGTATTTTCACGGTACAAAGGCAAAGCTGAAGATGGCAAGTCCGGCCGACCGGACGCTGCGCCGCCTTCATGTGCACCCGGAACCTCACCGAAACCGCTTGCGCTTTCAAGGATTCCGGCAGACGTCTGAAGGGTTTCACCGGACGATAATCCCGCGCCCCGGGTCGTTAAGAAAGCTTCGTTTCGAACCGGCATCACAGCCGGTTCGGGATTTGAAAACGTCTGTGTATGGGGATTTGCCGAAGCATCCGAAGGCATCGCAACAGCCGATTGAACATCCGCCATCGGTGCCGTCGTTCGGGGCGTTGCGCCGTTTATGCGGGAGGCGCTCTCATCGCCATGTTCAATGGATACCCAGAAGAAACTCACCTTCTCCCTGGCAAAGGCGTGCGACAGGCCGCCGTCCACGAGACCGGAAAGCAGCGCGGCCGCAAGCAGATGCAAAACCAGAGAAACGCAAACGGCGAAAATATTATCTTTGATCAATCCATTCATCGGGCATTACTTCCGGATCAGTCTTTCCACGATATTCACGGCTTCGACACCGTCTCTGGCGTAAAACGCGCCGATGGATTGTGCGTACGCCTCCGTCACCACCGCGCCGCCAACAAGAAACGCCGTTTCAATGCCTTTGGCACGCGCAAGCGTAATGACTTCCTTCATGTTGACCATCGTCGTGGTCATCAGTGCGGAAAGGCCGATCACATCGGGGCTTTGCTTTTTTGCTGCGTCGATAATCGTGGAATCATCCACGTCCTTTCCGAGGTCGATCACCTGATAGCCGTGATTGCGCAAAAGCAGCGCGACAATGTTTTTCCCAATATCGTGAACGTCTCCGCGTACCGTGGCCAAAAGGACCTTTCCCCTGGTGGTTGCCGCCGATCGCTTCAGATGCGGCTCAAGAACGTCCAGGCCTTTTTTCATGGCTTCCGCCGCGCCCATCAGCTGTGGCAGAAAATAGGTTTTCTGTTCGTAGAGTTTCCCAACGCGAACGATGGCCGGAATCATTGTTTCATCGACGAGCGCCTGCGCGGCCGTGCCTTCCGCAAGCGCCGCCGCAATCAGCGCGGCCATGCCGTCACGGTCGCCCTCCATGACGGCCGCAGTAATTTTTTCCTTTGTGGAAAGCGCTTCCTTGCGAATTTCGCCTGCCGGCTTTGCGGCCTGACCGGTGAAGTGATCGATAAACGCCCTGGCCGCGCCGCTTCTGGCTGTCAGCACATCACCCGAGTTTTTCATGTTCATGAGCTCGACGCTGGACGGATTGGCTATGGCCATCGTCAAGCCATTATACTGCGCCATCGCCAGAAAAGCCGAATTGAGCCAGGGTCGCCCCGGCATACCAAACGATACATTCGACAATCCCAGCGTGGTTTTACCTTTGAAGATATGTGAACACCAGTGCACGGTGTCCAGAGTCTCTTTCGCCGCGCCTGCGTCCGAGGCCACGGCCATGACCAGGCAGTCCACGACAAAGTCCTCTTTGGTGAGTCCGTGCTTTCTGGCCGCGGCATAAATATTTCGAATGATCGCCTGGCGCTTCACCGCCGTGGCGGGAATATCGCCGTCGGTAAGCGGCAGCAAAATGAACATTGCACCGTATTTTGCCGCCAGCGGCAGAAGCCTGGCGATTTTTTTGCGCTCGCCGGAAATGGAATTGATCAGCATCCTTCCCGGATAAAGCCTGAGCGCGGCTTCGATGGTCTCCACGTTCGAGGAGTCAATCGCCAGCGGCAGCCGGCTGGATGTCGATAAAAGGCCGACGACGGATTGGATGGTCTGCGTTTCGTCAATACCGGGCTGGCCTACATTGACATCCAGAAGGGAGGCACCGAGTTGCTCCTGCTCCTTAGCCATCTGGCGGATGATCGTGGTTTTTCCCTCCAGAAGCTCCTGCTGGAGGGCTTTCTTGCCGGTCGGATTGATGCGTTCCCCGACGACAACCAGCGGCATTTCATCTTCCAGCAGCAGAAATCCGCGCGCGGAACTCAGCGCGCTTAAGGATTTGCGAACCGGGGGGGGGGATTTGCGTCGTTTGATCGCTTTCGACAGCGCACGGATATGCGCGGGTGTCGTTCCGCAGCAGCCGCCCAGCATATTTGCGCCCGCGTCCACCAGCTTTTTGCCGAAGGAGGCGAAAACGGCCGCGTCCATGTCAAACACGGTGGTCAGGCCTTCGAGCCTGGGCATCCCCGCGTTGGGCTTGGCCATCAGCGGCACGGTGGCGTAGGGCTTCATGGCCGCGACAAAATCAATCATTTTTTCAGGACCCGTTGAGCAGTTGCAGCCCACCGCGTCGGCGCCCAGGCTCTGGAGCGTGATGAGCGCGGCCGCAGGGGTCGTGCCGCCCAGCGTGTGTCCGTCCTCCTCGTACGTCATGGAAACCAGCGTGAAAATATCCGCGGTTTCCTTGACGGCCAGCAGCGCGGCCCGTGTTTCCTGGATGTCGAGCATCGTTTCGATGACGATGAGATCACAGCCGCCGTCGATCAGACCGCGCACCTGCTCTTTGAAGGCATCCACGGCCTCTTCGAAAGGCAGAGGACCAAAGGGTTCGACAAACAATCCGGTCGGACCGATATCGCCTGCCACCAAGGCGTTTGTGCCACAGGCTTTTTTGGCCAGACGCGTCAGATCGCGGTTGACGCGATGGACGTCTTCAGCCAGTCCATACTGCTTGAGTTTGAACCGGTTTGCACCGAAAGTGCAGGCGTATACAATCTGCGCGCCGGCGCGAACATAAGAGGCATGAACCTCCTGCAAGTTTTGCGGATGCTCCAGGCACCAGGTCTCCGGACACACGCCGGCCGGCATCCCTTTTTTTTGAAGTTCAGTGCCGGTGGCGCCGTCGAGTATGACCAGACCTTGCTTCAAAAGGCTTTTCATTTTATTGTTGTTCTTCACAGAGGACTCCCTGATTATTGTGTGACCCCCTTATATCATCTTTGGGGCCGGAAATGGTAATTTTTTAGCAGCCGGCCGCCCGGATCGATCGCTTCAGGTATTCACCCAGCAGAGCGACGACGGAAGCATCATCCGTATATTGAATCGCACCCGCAACTTTTTCCAGCTTTGATGAATCCAACCGATTGATCCAGGGGGTTCCACCCGGCACTTTCCTGACGACCGGTTTGTGTCCTTGTATCATCTCCACCCGGTCAGCCACCGCCTGAATCAGCTGATGCAAAGAGCGGGGCGGACCGGCGACGTTGTATACTTCATTCCAACCTTCTTTGCGAAAGACAAACCCGGCAATCAGCATGGCCAGGTCCCGGACATACAGGTAGTCGTGAATGACATCCGGATCAAACAGCGTTACTTCCCGACGATCGAAAAAGTCGCGCATGGCTTTGGAGGGGAATGTGATACCCGGATTGTCGACGCCCAGCCCGAACAGGGTTCCCGAACGCAAAATGATCCAGGGACGGTCGCCAGCCATCACCAGCTGTTCTGCAAACTGTTTTGATTTTCCGTATGCGTCGAAAGGCGCCAGGGGGGCATCTTCGGTGAGGCTCTCAGAATCATTGGATAAATATACACTTTTTGATGAAATATATATCATCCTGCATGCAGGCGGCAGGCCCTCCAGAAGTCTTCGCGTCCCGTCAACATTGCATCTCTGAAGATCATCTGTCCGGTGCCGTAAAGCGCCGGCGCAGTGAACCACAAGGTCGCAATCTAGCGCAGCGGGCTGAATGTCTTCGAGGCGTCCCGTGAACCTGGCAACGCCTGGACGTAATTTAAGGGCCTCAAAAACGGCCGCTCCCAGATACCCTGCAGCGCCGGTGATCAGGATTTTTCCCATGCCCGGTCGTCCTCCATCTGTTTGACATCTGCATCCGAAAGGTATTCATCCGTCAAATATTTAAAAACAACACCCGCGGGTTTTTGCGTCCGCGTGTGATTGGGCAGCTTCATGTCGGTCAGGAAAAAGTCGGTCAGGATGCCAATTTCGTCATAACCCAAAAGGTAGCGGGCGGACGTCGTGCCCGTCATGCGCGGATTGAACTCAAAGACCTTCCAGCGGGACTGACGGTCTTGTTTCAGCTGAAGATTCAGCGGACCATACCAGCCATCCCGGTAAAGAGCACGGGCATATCGAAGGACAATCTCTTCAATGTCAGGCGCCTCAATTCTCCGGCTGTATTCGGCGCGGCCTGACACCATGGTGTTGATGCTGATAAAGACTTCGGACACCGTACCTTCAGGCGAAAGGATCACCTGTGCGGCAAACTGATTTTTTTCCGGAATCTGGGAAAAAAGAGGGACACCGTACCGGAGTTGTCTTGCGTATTGCTCGAAATCCTGCATCGGCCCCAGGTATTCCTGGAATAAAATTTCCGTGTCTCCGGCCTGTGCAATAAAACCGTCCACCTGTTCCTGATTTAAAAGATAGCGTACGCCCAGCGATCCGAAACCCCATCTGGGCTTGGCCAGCAGCGGGAAAGAATACCCGCTCAGAAAAGATTGCAACCCGCCTGTATCGCGCGATCCGCAACACAAAAAGGAATCGGCAAACGGAAGCCCTTTTTCCAGGGCATACTGGAAACTCAGATACTTATCCTGCATCATGGCGGCCTGCCCGGCTTCACCGAAAGGAATTTTCTTTTTGAGATCCGGCCTCCGTTGCTTTATTTCCGCGAGAAAAACCACGTCATGATCGCGTCCGGCCAGAATCATATCCGGGTCCTCTTTTGCAATAATATCCAAAAACCGGTCTTCAAAGCTGCCGGACTGATCAAGCGGAGGCACCAGGTAACTGCGGTCACAGCGAAAAATACGGGGATTGGCCGCATCGGAGTTCATGCCGATGACTTCGATCCGGTCTCGTTTATGGACGAGACTGTCAAGGATATTCTGGCCGACAAGGCTGCCGGCACTGGTAATAAGCAATTTCATTTTTCTTCGCATGGAAAAAACGCTTTCTGTGAATTTTATCGCCCGTCAGGCAAATGCGGACCGGCAATGCGCTTCACGATCGATGATGGGATCAATGGGAATCCGTGCATTGATCAGAGTCACACCGCGCTCTCGGAGACATTGGCGGATGGCATTTTGCAGCGATCGTTCGTCCACGGCATCCATCGCCACGGCACCGAGAGAACGGACAAAAGTGCTCCAGTCTACTTCCGTGATCAGGGCATGAGCCGCCAGGTCGCCGGAAATTTTGGCGAATCTTCGATGAATATTCCCCATGCCACCGTTGTTGCAAAGCACCACGATAACCGAAACCCCGTATCGGACGGCAGTCTTGATTTCAATCCCGTGCATCTGCATGCAGCCGTCACCTGTCAGAATGACGACCGGCTCCTTGCGGACTAGCTTCGCACCGATACCGGCCGCAATCGCCCATCCGGTCGGCGCGGTCACAGACGCTGAAAAAAACGTCCGCGGCAAAAGGGCTTGCCAATCGGTTCCCGCGAAAATCCGATGCGTTCCAGAATCCACATAAAAGAGCGTCTCGGCAGGTAGTTCCTGACGAAGGATTTTCATCAAAATGTCGGGTTCTATCCTATCCTTCCGTTTCGCATCTGCCTGCTTAGCGTCCGGCCACGTTTGCGTCAGGAATTGCAGCCAGGAGACGCGGCCGTTCGGGCTGTAGGGAATCGTTTTCAGGGCCTGATGCAGACGCTCGACCAGCAAAACCGGGTCATGGTCATGGGTTTCAACCGCTCCGGAAGGTTTGAAAGACGGAGGGAAATTAACCAGTAAAATCCTTTTCCCGGCATAAAGATCGGGATGCCAGTTGAGCGTGTTTCTTTCATTCTGCTCAACGTCAAAACCGATGATAGCATCCATAGGACCGGAAAGAAAGGCTGTGTTGGCTTTTGAACTGCCTGCGTAGCCGAAATTCCCGAGTGACAGGGGGTGCGTCTCCGGAATGAGCCCCTTGGCGCCAAATGTGGTCGCCACGGGGAGATGAAACTTTTCAGCCATTTCCACAATCGAGGCGGCGGACCGGTCATTGTTCAGTGCCTCCCCCACCCATAAAGCAGTTTGGGAATCACCCGCAATGAGATCACATAACGTGGAAACCAGAGAATCCGCATCGTTCTTATCGGATGGTTCGGGGATGAATGTTTCAGAAAGAAGCGCAGGAACCTCAAGCATTTCTTTGAAGAGATTATATGGAATGATCAAATGTGCAGGCCCGCAAGGCGGCGAAAAAGCCTCTCGAATCGCGCGGTTCAGCATGGTGGGTAACGCATCCACCGTCAAAATCCGGGCGGAAAATTTGGCGACGGCGGCATAGACAGCGTCATCTTTCGACCCCAGATCTCCCGCGCATTGAAACGCCGGAAAAGCCTGCAGGGAAACCGGAACATCGCCCGTTATGATCAGCAACGGCGTCCGTTCTATTCTGGATGTGTTGACAGCCGAAACCAGATTGCCGGCACCCGGCCCTCCGATAGCGGCCACGACACCGAGCGTCTGCCCCGCTCTGCTGTAGCCATCGGCCATGAACCCTGCGGAAAGTTCGTGGCAACAAACAACAGGCTGGATGCCGCTAGAGGATGTCGCCTCAATCAGCGGATCTATATGCGCACCCGGAACGGTGAAAAGATACCGAACGTTCAACTGTTTGAGTGTTTCAAGAACATATTGAGCGCCCGTCATCCGCATTTGCCGACCTCTTATTTTTTATTCAGACCCACGGCTGCTTGCCTGGCTCGAGTGAAACTTATCGTGTTAATGATGCCCTTCGCGGCGGGGTCCGCGACGGCAAGCTCTTTCATTTGCGTGACGCGCGCTTCACTTGGCGGATGCGTACTCATCGCGTCCGAAAGACTTCTGAGAATAGGATTCCCCGATTTTTTTGCGTTTTTCTCGATCTCCAGCAGCCTTTCGTAGAACCTGCCGACCTGCTGCTTGTCGTATCCCGCACCGACAGCCAGGCGGTAACCAATACGGTCGGCTTCCATCTCATCTTCACGGGAATTGACCAGAAAGGTATAATTCTGGGCCAAAAGCCCTCCACCGGCACCGACCACCGCGCCCCCGGCCGCCACCCTGGCATGACAGGCCGTGTCACCTTCGTCGCATAGAGCCCTGCCCAGACCATAACCCACCACCGCGCCCAGGACTGCGCCGCCTGCCGCATACAACCAGGTTTTCTTCTGGGCTTTCTCCATTGCATACATACGCTCCGCCGTGTGGCGGGCCACAACATGCCCGATTTCATGCGCGACGACACCGGCCAGCTCGGCCTCGTTTTCGGCCATGGCAATCAAAGGCGCGGTCACGAAGATTGTCCCCGCCGGCATGGCGAAAGCATTGACATCCGGAACATCCACAACGGTAAACGTATAGGTGTAGGGATTGCCTTCCAGTTCGTTGGCCCTGACTATTTTCATCCCGAGGTCGGATATGTATTTCTGAAGCTCCTGGTTATTGGCCGCCGGGTAATCCTTAAGCATTTTCGGCAGTGCTTCCTTGGTCAGACGCTGTTCGTCCGCCACGGTCAGATGGGTTTCCTGCCCCACGTTGGAGCCTTCCCGATAGCGCGAAGCGCTCGTCGGCGCACAGGCCGTATTGACGACGACAATCAATAAGAAAAACAAGGCAACTGTTTTTTTCATGCTAAGGCTCCCTGGATGGTTGACATATTTCAAGTCCGTATTTTTATCAAGTACATCATGCTTCTTTATCCCTTATTCTTTCGAATTAAAAATATCGCACGGTTCATTAAATTTCGGCCAGCGTCAAAAGCACCTCCGAGTGCACTGAAGGGAGACGGACAAAAGTGGAACAGGCGTAAAAAATTTGTTGGCAAGTTGAAAGAATGGTGCCCCTGGCGTGAGTCGAACACGCGGCCCACAGATTAGGAATCTGTCGCTCTATCCTACTGAGCTACAGGGGCAACCTCTATTGCAAAGGGTGTAGGGCTTTAACACGCTTTGAAACGCGTGTCAACTGCCGCCACCCGAGCCGCCGCCATTAAGGCGCCGGATGTGTGTCTCCAGAATTCGCTCCTCATCAAAGTCATGCAGCTTCAGGCCCTGCGGGTCGGTTCCCTCAAGCGCGCACTGCGGGGTCAATCCGATCAGTTCGGATTCCAGAATCTCAACTCCGTGCCCGGCGGCAAGTGCCTTGACCTGATCGTAGAGAGTTTTCAGCGGCGTTTCCCGGCAGTTGACGAGATTCATGGACACCTGCGCCACATTCCGGCTTTTGAGCATCACACCCATGGCACGGAGGTGCCGAATCCCCCCGTTGGCCTCCCGGATGCGGGCGGCAATGTCCCTGGCCAGATTCAAATCAGCACTTTTGAGATTGATGTTATAGGCAACCAGAGGTTCTCGCGCACCCACAGCCGTCGCGCCATGGCGCGGATCAAATGCCGGCCCGCCGATATCCGGCGCTTCCGACGGGTCGGCCATTTTACGGGCCAATGATTCGTAGCCGCCGCGCCGGACATCCGCCAAATGCCTGCGACGCGCACACAGCGCGGCTTCGCCGTAGAAATACACGGGCACACCGAAACGCTCGTGAAACTGGCGGCCGAAGCGATGAGCAACATCCACGGCATCCGACATCACGGCATCCTCAAGCGGGATAAACGGCACAACGTCTACCGCGCCCAAACGCGGGTGGACGCCACCGTGTTCGCGCATGTCAATGTGCCGAAGAGCTTCACCCGAAGCAGCCAGCGCAGCGGCCAGCACATCTTCGGACCTGCCCAGGAAGGTAAAAACACTGCGGTGATGATCCGTGTCGGCGCTGAAATTCAAAAGACGCACGCCTGGAAAATCATGGAACACAGAGGCAATGGCACGAATGGTTTCCGGATCGCATCCTTCGCTGAAATTCGGCACGCATTCGATCATTTTCATGGTCACACCTGATGAAATCTTTCCGTCGGCAATTCCAGGCACGTGAGCCTGCCGCCATAAACCGCACCGGTGTCAATGCCTATCTTGTTTAGCGAAATGATCGGTTCGCCCGACCGCGTGTGACCGAAAATAACTCTTTTACCGAAATCATCATCGCTTTCGATGAATTCCTGCCTCACCCAAACCAGGTCATGGGCAGTCTGCGCCTCAAGAGGAACGCCCGGCTTGAGACCCGCATGGACAAAGAGGTAGTCTTGTGTTTCGTAATAGAGCAAAAGCGATTCAAAAAATTTCAGGTGTTCCGGTGGAATTTTTGATTTTCGCTTGCGGGGTGACTCCGCAGGCGAGATGCCGTAGGCTTTCAAGGTCGCCAGGCCTCCGTTTCCGAGGTACATGTCCTCATCCACGCCTTCGAGGTAACGCAGCAACATGTACTCGTGATTGCCGCAAAGGCAGACCACTTTATGATATTTATTCCGCAGCGCCAGAACGTAATCAACGACGTCCGGTCCGCCTTCGGCCCGATCGATATAATCGCCCATGAAAACCAGCGTGTCGTCTGCCGGATCAGCGCCGATGATCGTGACCAGTGCCTTGAGCTTGTCGATGCACCCGTGAATATCGCCAATGGCAAATATCTTGCTCATGAAACGCCGCCTTTTTTTGGGTTTGCCGGTCAGTCCAGCAAAGCAAAGGTAAATTCCCGGCTGTCAAACGGGCGCAAATCATCCATTCCTTCGCCGACGCCGATATAGCGTACCGGCAGGCCCAGCTCTCCGGCAATTCGCACCACGACGCCGCCTTTGGACGTCCCGTCGAGCTTGGTCAGCACGATACCGGTCGCGCCGATTTCATCTTTGAATATTTTAGCCTGCATAACCGCGTTCTGGCCGGTGGTGGCATCGAGCACGAGCAGGATCTCGTGCGGCGCGCCCGGAAGCTCCCTGCCGATGACGCGTTTGACTTTCTTGAGTTCTTCCATCAGATTCGTCCGTGTATGCAGACGACCGGCCGTATCGATGATCAATACACCCTGAAAACCGGCTTTGATTTTCCCCATCGCGTCAAACGCCACAGCCGCGGGATCGGCATTCATCGCCTGCTTGATCACGGGTGCGCCGACCCGCCTGCCCCAAACCTCGAGTTGTTCGATCGCCGCTGCCCGGAAGGTATCCGCGGCCGCCAGAATCACGTCATGGCCCTCCGAACGCAACTGGCCCGACAGCTTGCCGATGGTGGTGGTTTTTCCGCTGCCGTTCACACCAATCACCATGATGACAAAAGGTTTCCCTTTGGCAATCACCAGGGGATGGTCCACCGGCCGGAGAATGTCAAGCATGCGCTGCTGCATGATTTTTTTGATCTGAGAGGCGTCGTCAAGCTCCTTGCGGCTCACACGCTTTTTCACCTCGTCGAGCAGATCAAAGGTAAATTGAGGCCCCATGTCGGCGGAGATTAAGAGTTCTTCAAGCTCATCATACAGGTTCTGATCAATGTCTTTCTTTCCTAAGATCAATACGTCGATGTCCGTCGTCAGGACCTCGCGCGTCTTGGCCAGCCCGGATTTCAATTTTTCGAAAAAACCAACTTTTGCCATGAAACCATTCAACCCTTTCCATATGCGATGACGGATTCATAACGATTTTTTGCGTGGAAGTAAAGCACGGATGCAATGGAGGCATTCGGAAAATGCTTCGGACGGATCTAATTGAGGGTGACGGAGACCAGTGAAGAGATCCCCTGCTTTTGCATGGTCACGCCAAAGAGCGTATCGGCGACTTCCATCGTGCTTTTGTTGTGCGTGATCATGATGACCTGGGATTTGTCCGCAACATTTTTGATCAGGCGGTTAAACAGATTCGTATTGGCATCGTCGAGCGCGGCGTCCACCTCGTCGAGGATCAGGAAGGGTGACGGACGATACATCAAAATGGCAAAAATGAGCGCAATGGCCGCAAGGGACTTTTCGCCACCGGAAAGAAGACTGACACTTTGCGATTTCTTCCCCGGAATCTGAATGTCAATATCCACGCCCGTTTCCAAAAGATCGTTTTCATCAGTCAGGTGCAGTTCCCCGCGTCCGCCCGGAAAAATCTGGGCGAACACTTCCTTGAAGCAAATGTTTACGGCCGCAAAGGTTTCCGAAAAGCGATCGCGTGAAATTTTATTGATCCGGGTAATCGTCCGCTGTAAAGAAGCAAGCGATGCGTTGAGATCGGCCAGCTGCTCGGTGAGGAAATGATAGCGCTTGTCCAGTTCTTCATATTCACTGAGCGCCAGAAGGTTCACTTCACCGAACGCATCGATCGTCTGCTTGTCTTTTTCCAGTATCGCGCTTAGCTCCTCAACTTGCGCCTCGTCCGCCATCGTGAAGTCAGCCATCAGCGCCGCAAGCTCCACCCCGTGTTTTTCCAGGATGGCTTTTTGAAGATTCTCGATATTGAGCGCAACTTCACGGCACTGGATTTCCAGATCGGACATCTGACGGCGCAGCTCATCGAGCCTCCGTTTGATTTCGCGATTCTCATTTTCCTGCACTTTTAATTTCTCGTCTTCGCGTGCCTGCTGGGCCTTTTTTTCCGCCAGCGCCGCCTCGCATTGCGCGTAATCAGCATAGAGGCCCTGCAGGGTATTTTGCTCCGCTTCGACGGCTTCGATCAAACCGTCCGTCTGACGGTCGCCCGCGTCGATATCTTCGCGTTTGCGGAGCACTTCCAGTTCGTTTTGCTGAATATCATTTTGCAGGCGCGCGATCGTCCGGAGATCCGCCTCTTTCTTCTCAGCCAGCGAAGCCAGCCTTACTTTCTGGCCGGTCAACAGGCGCTCATGCTCGTCTATGGCCGTGCGCGATTGCTGTCTGCGGCTGTTTAAAGCGCAAATAATTTCGTTGAGTTCTTTTTCTTTTTCTTCTTTTTCCCGTGTATCGGAACTGATGGCCTGGAGTTTTTCTTCGGACTGAACGATTTCCTCTTTGATGTTCTGACGATTATATTCCAAAGAGGCGATTCTCTGAGTCAATCTTCCCGCTTCGTCGTCAAACCGCTCAAGATCCTTTTTTCGAGAGTTGATTTCAATTTCCAGCTGATGCGTCCTGTTTTTCAGGCTGCTTAATTCTTCATCCCAGCGGGAGATAGCGGAAACCCGCAATCTTTTTTCTTCGAGCTGCTCTTCGAGCTGCGAGGCCAGCCGGATCAATTCCGACTCCAGCTCGGAGATTTCCCGTTTCGTCCCCAACAGACTGCGTTCCACAGCGGACCCGCTGCCGCCCGTCAGCACGCCGTGCGGACTGATGGTATCCCCATCCGGCGTCACAAAGGTGCCGCAGAAACCGTTTTGCTTCCACAGGTGAATCCCGGTTTGAATGGTGGGCGTCAACAAAACGTCTCCGAGCAGACAATCGGCAATCTGTTTGAACTCGTCTTGCACCGATACTTTGCGCAACAGCGGTTCGGCTTGCTGAAGGTGCTCGCCGCTGTATGTTGCGCCGTGATGCCCGCGTGGCTCCACGGGCACAAAGCTTCCCCGGCCCAGCCGGTAACTTTTCAAATAGTCAATGGCGCGCAGACCGTCTTCCTGGTTTTTTACAACCACATATTGCAGCTTATCCCCCAAAACCGCTTCCACCGCGGATTCATACTCGCGGGGCACCTGAATGTGATCGGCGACGACGCCGTAAAACGTGTCGGCGCTGTCCTGGGTTTCAATCACCTGTTTTACACCGTCACTGGACCATTTATATGCTTCTTGAAATTCAATCAGCGATTTGACGCGAGACGACTTGCTGCCCGTTTCTTCTTTAATCCGGGAAATTGTCTCGTCGATCAGCTGTAAATCCGTCCGTGCCTGATCCAGTTCATCCGCAACGGCTTCTTTCTGCTCGGCGAGCGCGCTTTGTTCATCTTCCTGTACGAGAAGGCCTTCCTTCAGAGATTGCAGTTTAAAGGTTAGTTCGTCCAACCGGTTTTTGTCTTCTTCAATTTCGTGGTTTTCTCGTTCCTCTCTCTTTTTTAAATCCTCAATGTTTTTTGTCAGACTCGATACCATGTTGCTGAATCTGGCTTTTTGTGTGATGACGTCAATATAGAGAATCTTATTCTCTTCGAGCTGCCCGTTGATCTGTCCGTCGGCCTCCATCAGCTCCCGGGACTTAAGGTTCCCCGCATCGAGTTCGTTTTGTATCTCGCTCATTTTGCTGACGGATTCGGACGCGCTTTGCCGCAGCTTTTCAATCTCGCAGGTCAGCTCGGATTCCTTGCTTTGCAGGGCGTCGATTTCCGCCAGATTTTTCTGCTTGCGCTCAGTGGATTCCGCGATTTGCCGCCGCGAAAATTCGATACTTTTTTCCTTGATATTAATCGTGTTTTTGATTTCATAGAGCTCGCCCTGGGCTTGAGCCATCCGCTCATCGCTCTCGAGGAGATTTGCCTTCATTTCCTCCAGCGCCGATTCTTTGGCTTCCAGACGGGCCACCAGGGATTCTTCCCGCTGCCGCGCCTCATCTCGACGGGCCTGCAGATCCGCGTCATTGCGGGCCAGCTCGGCAAAAGCCTGCTTGGACAAAAGCAGTTCCGCATCTTTCATGCGCAGCTTGATTTCCTTGTATTGTTCGGCGCGCTTCGCCTGGCGGGAAATGGCATTGAGCTGGGACTTGACTTCCTTGTGAATATCGTTGAGCCGTAAAATGTTCTGCCTGGTGGCTTCCATCTTCCGGACGGCCGCCTCTTTACGGCTTTTGTATTTGGAAACGCCCGCCGCGTCCTCAATAAAAAGACGGCGATCTTCCGGCTTGGCTTCCACCAGATTGGACACGGACCCCTGCTCAACCAGTGAATAGGTCCTGGCGCCGACGCCCGTACCCATGAAAAATTCCTTGATGTCCAATAAGCGACAAGGGACGCGATTGATACAGTATTCGCTCTCTCCGTCGATCACAACTTTTCGAGAAATGGAAACTTCGTTGAGGTCTCCATAAACACCCGGAAAAGTAGAACCTTCGCTGCCGAGCGTCATGACGACTTCGGCCACCCCGACGGCGGCGGAATCTTCGCTGCCGTTGAACACCACGTCATCCATTTTCTTGCCGCGAAGGGCTTTGATTCTCTGCTCGCCCATCACCCAGCGGATGGCATCCACAACGTTGGATTTACCGCAGCCGTTCGGGCCCACTACCGCGTTGACGCCTCTGGAAAAATCAATGACGACTTTGTCGCGGAATGATTTAAAACCGGATATTTCCAATCGCTTTAATTTCATAAATTATCTTCAAACGGCATGGTTAAATTTTAAAAATCCTAACAAAAGAATATTTCTTTGTAAAGAGAAAATACAATAAAATGTGTCGCGAAAAAATCATACCACAATATATAGTGGTTTTCTCCTTTTTATTACAATAATCGGCACTTTCCATGCATATGGGATTTTTGCTGCACAGCAAGACGAGAGATTGATTTTCGACGGTTTTCAATTGGCAGGTTTTCACAAAAAGATCAAGAGAAAATCCCGTCCAGGGGTGTTTTGCATGACCTGCAGAGATTTCCGTCGAGATCCATCGACCGGATTTCATAACCGTATCGTTCAATCAGCCGCGAACCACACCCGGCACAAAAGGTGCTTTCACCCTCATCGCCCGGTACGTTTCCGCTGTATACATACTTCAATCCGGCTTTTTTACCGATTTCGCAGGCGAGATGCAACGACGCAAGCGGGGTGACCGGCGTATCGAGCATCTGGTACTGAGGATGAAAGCGGCTGATATGCCAGGGTATTTCCGGACCAAGACCGGCAATGAACCCGGCAATGTCTGTCAATTCCGCCTTCGTATCATTGAGTCCGGGAATCAGGAGCGTGGTAATCTCCACCCAGACGCCCAGCGCTTTGAGCTGCCTGAGGCTTTCCAAAACGGGTTCAAGACGCGCACCACAGTATTTTTTATAAAAATCATCGCGGAATGATTTCAAATCCACATTTGCCGCATCCAGATGAGGCAAAATGAGATCGATGGCCTCCGGGGTCATGTAGCCGTTGGTGACAAAAACATTGCACAACCCTGCCTGCCTGGCGAGCCGGGCCGTATCGTAGGCCAACTCGAAATACACCGTCGGTTCCGTGTAGGTGTAGGCAATCGTCCGGCATGCATGCATTTTTGCCTGACTCACGATTTCCCCGGGCGCGAAATCCTCACCCATTATCATGAGGGTGGTCCTGGGCATCTGAGAGATGGAGGCATTTTGACAGAAATCACAGCGAAAATTACAACCGGCGGTGGCAACGGAGTAGGATTTGGATCCGGGCAGCACATGGAAGAACGGCTTTTTTTCAATGGGATCAACGTTTTGGGCGACAAGGGTCCCATAAACCAGACTGTAAAAGGCGCCATCCCTGTTTTCCCGAACGCCGCATAATCCCCTGCGATCGGGATGAATTTTGCAGCGGTGAGCGCAAAGACGGCATTGAACGCAATGATCCTCCATCACGTCGTAGAGCATCGCCTTTTGAATCATACATCCGTCCTTTGTGCCATTCCACGAACCGCTTCCGGCGCGGCGGTCTGCGCGGACTTTTTCTTGACGTCAAAAACATTCAGTATCGGATTTTGAGCCGTCCGATATGTGTACTTCACAGGAAACGCAATTCCAACAAAAGCGCCAAGCGGATTGTTTTTCCAGGGGATCGCCTCTTCCAATTCCGAAAAAACGGAATATAGCATCTCCGGTAGACAGATAACGCTGCCCCGGGTGATCAGCGGATGATCCATGATTCGCGAGATGGTCTGTTCCAGTTCATGCCTTCGGAAATAGCGCGCGGGTGATGAAACAGGCAACCCGACCAGTTCTTTAATTCGCTGCTTCGTTCCAAAGAGGGAATACGGGTTCATCAAGCCGATAAACACAAGACGCCGGCTGACCCGAATGGCCTCGGCCAGCGCCTTTTGCGGATCCGCGCAGGTCTCCAGAACGTGGATCAAGGTGACCAGATCAAATTCGTTGTCGGAATAAGGCAGATCTTCCGGACGGGCCCGCCTCAAATCAGCCGCTGTACCAAGCCTGTCGCGCGCGACGCCAAGCAGGTTGTCCGAGGTATCTGTACCGGAAACCACGCATTTTTCGCCCCGGAAGAGCTGTAAATAATGGCCTGCGCGACAACCGACATTTAAGACTAGACTCCCGGGGACGGGCACAGTCAATTCACAAACGAGTTTCTTCTGGCGGGAAAACAAAAAATTCCCTTTTTCCGTTTTCAGCCACTGATCATACAAAAGCGCACTTTGATGGTCAATCGTCATGGATTCGCTCCCAATTCACTTATTATACTGAATTCGGACGAAATAGTCATCCCCTGGTTTTATCCG
>DDWS01000070.1 GCA_002347685.1 Syntrophaceae bacterium UBA2280 | reverse complement strand
CGACCAACGTTGGGACAGTATTGATTTTCTTCTTATTTTAATTATTAATATAAATATTGATAATTGATAAGAACTTCCTTTTTGTGGGGTGAAGTCACTGCTGTCCAAATTACCCCAAATAAGGGAAGTCAGTGTTGAAAAATTGCGTACTTGGACTGATTTTGTTTGATTCTGAAATCAAGTTTACCCTTTTTTATCATAATGTGCTGTCCAAATTCCTAAAATTGCAATTTCGCTTGCGGTTGCATATCCAGTAAGGGCGGTCCTTCAAAAGGATCGTTGAGCCATTTCCAGAGATCCCGATGAACAAAGAGATTCATCCGAAGAATGGCAACCAGATTGGAAAGGGACCATCCGAATGATGCTTTCAACTGCAGGTAACGAAGGATGAGCATCACAATCAATGCTGTCCAAATTTGAATCTTCACCGAATTAGCCGAGGTTCCCACAAACGTTTTAATCTTGAGGTTCTGTTTCAAAGCTTTAAAGAACAACTCGATCTGCCAGCGGTCCTTGTAGATGGCCACGATGGTTGTTACCCCAATTTCAAATGATTGGTCAGATAAACGAAGGTCTCGTCCTTATCTGCATGGTAGTAGGTGACCTTCTGCAGCGGATAAGGACATTTCTTGGCTGCCGTGCCGGTCAATTGGATGATTTCATCTCTGGTTTCCAAAACGGCATAGACCGCATTATCCTTCAACCGGGTTAAAAATAGACGCCTTGTTCCGTCCATTTTCCGAACAGTCCGTAATCGTTATACCCGCGATCATCCACCACAATGGTTCCGGATTCAAATCGTAACGTATGGGCCACTTTCACATCGTGGCATTTTCCATCCGTCACCACGCCGAAACAAGGCAAATACCCGTCATGATCCAATACCAAATGAAGTTTCACGGCGCCTTTGGCACGCCGATATCTGGCCCGGTCATACATGGACAAGCAGACATCAATGATGGTCGAGTCCAGGCTCACCAGCTTATTCTTAAAACGAAATGGTTTCTTGCCTTTTCCTTGGCTAAGGCATGTCTCCAATAAATTGAAAAACACTTTCTGGTAGAGTTCCCAGGGACGATGCTCATTGGCATAGGCCAGCGTTGACCGGTTTGGCGCTTCGATGCCCAAATGTTTCAATTTCCCCTCGCAACTGCGCAATCCATTCGTAATCTCCCGCAAAGAATGGGCTCGTCCCAATTGGCAAAACAGCATGCTCACAAATTGCCCCCAGCAGGTAAATCCTCGCATGTGGCGCTCTGCCTTCGTTGCTGTTACCGCGCTTTGAAATTCCAATCGCGGAAATAATTGTAACAGCTGGCTGAATATGCTACGAAATCTTTGCATCGTTGAGTCCTCCCTTGTTTTTGTTTGCTCGTCGCAAAGCAAATATAACAAATCTGGGCTCAACATGCGCTTATGTTTTTATCTCCTAATTTGGACAAGAGTGATATTGTCATAACCTTTCAGATCGCGCGTTTCGTGCAAGCGAAGCGCGACTCGGAATCCAGGATAATCAATTAGTTCTGGATACCGGCCTCCGCCGGTATGTTCTTTCTCGTTTTGAATATGGACATGGGGCCTTAGTTCCGATTAACTCTTAACAGTGAGAATGGAAATGGTGTCTTCTCCATATATTGGTTCTTACGTCAGAACACCTTCGTTGCCGATATGCAATCATTTACTACATGAACACAGATTATGTTTCCCTCTTACAAAGATTTCTTTTTCCTGCTTTCCCGGGGGAAAAGATTTTTAAATAAGTTTCAAGGAATCCGTTATCAAGGTAACGGTTCTAGGTTATTGGGAATAAAGTTGTTGGATCGTTAATCGTGAAAACAGCCTGAAGGAGGGGGGGCCATGAAGAGACTTGTAAATTCCTATTGACAATTATTTACAACTTAAATATAGTGACAACTATAAAACTACTGGGTAGTATGATGCTATTTATTACAAATAAAGTTGTTTGATCGTTAATCGTGAAAACAGCCTGAAGGAGGGGAGCCATGAAGAGACTTGTAATTCCTATTGACAATTATTTACAACTTAAATATAGTGACAACCATAAAACTACTGGGTAGTATGATGCTATTTATTACAAATAAAGTTTCTTGATCGTTAATCGTGAAAACAGCCTGAAGGAGGGGAGCCATGAAAAGAAAAGCGTTACAATTAGTTTTGTGTTTATGTATGATCTTTTTGATCACGGGTATGATTATTTTGCCCGGTTTCATCAGAGAGTCTTTTGCCGCAGAACCCATCAAGATAGGATTCATCGGCGCTCTTTCGACCCCCTACGGCGCAAGCAACAAGGCGTCTCTGGAAATCAGCATCGATGAAATTAACAAGGCGGGAGGAATCATGGGCAGGCCCGTTGAACTGATTACGGAAGACTGGAAACGGGAGATCCCGCTCGCGGTTGCCGCCTATAAGAAATTGGTCATGAAGGACAAATGCCTTATCGTTTTTACCGAGGGAACGGAAGGGAGTACGGCGTGTGCTCAGTTGGGTGCTCGCCTCTATTCGACTTACCCTCACCTTATGTTTTCTTTCTGGAGTGCCCACGAAAGTTTAATGGATCTCGTAGGTAATGAATATAACAAGTATAAATTTATGTTCCGCGTGTATTCGAACACCGCAGACAGCTATAATCCCGCGTTTGGATTCAATGATTTCTTCAAGCAAACGGTTGGAACCAAAAAGCTTGCTCTGCTGATCGAGGACATCGGTTGGACCGAAGTTTACCGG
This sequence comes from Syntrophaceae bacterium UBA2280, assembly GCA_002347685.1. GTDB lineage: Bacteria > Desulfobacterota > Syntrophia > Syntrophales > Smithellaceae > UBA8904. The sequence goes on along the minus strand of DDWS01000070.1, from coordinate 14,107 downwards.
AATGGGAGGCCGGGTGTTTATCCGACACTAAAAGAATATCTCGAGAAAGATGGGATACAGGTAGTTTACGAGGGCAAAACAGACATCAAAGAGAAGATGTTTCTGCCGATTTTGGAGAAGGTGGCCGCAAGCGGCGCCGACACCATCTATTGGGTTACGGGATATACCGATACGGTGACACTGGTGAAACAATGGGATCAATCGCCGGCGAAGGATATGGATCTTATCCTCATGAGCGGTGCCGTCAGTTACGCGGCTTTTTGGAAGATGACCGGCGGGCGAGCCTTGGGTGTAACCGCTATGTGGCCAGAAATTCCAATTCCTTTTACGAATAAGTCAAAACCTTTTCTGGATGAGTTGAAGGCAAGAGGATCCGGTTTACTTGCCTCTACCTATGGAGCATACGACGGCCCATGGATCCTGAAAGCGGCGGCCGAGGAAGTCGGCGATTTTGATGTGGAAAAATTGATTAAGGCCATTGAAAAGGGAGAGTTTCGGCACAGCTCCTGGATTTGGGCTTTCGATAAACGGCATGAGCCGAAGAAGGGCTATCCATATCTTCCTAATATTATGGGTCAGTTTCAGGAGGACGGACGGTATATCGTCGTTCTTCCCCAAAAACTTATAGAAGTGACCAATCCCAAGGCTAAATACGTACGTGTCAAGGATTTACGGAAAAGAGCGGGTCAATAATAATATCCTGTGATGGGGTTGCCGATCAAGACGAGACAGCCTCATTACAGGATTCTGTTGCCGTTTACTTCGCGCCATTTGGCGGTGAACAAAAAATATCGAATCAGGTGCAGAACATGGTGCATATCATAGAAAGTATTCTTGTCTACGCAATTGTCCTCGGATCATTGTATTTGCTTGTATCATTGGGGTTTTCTTTGATTTGTGGAGTTCTGGGCATATTCAATCTCGGTTATGGCGCAACATTTCTAGTCGCAATTTACGGCATGTGGATGTTTATGGCTACTTTCGGATTGAGCTTGTGGCCAGCAATTGTCTGTGTCTTCGTCTTACAGTTCCTGTTTACTCTGGGGGTTATTTATTTTCCAATTGTGAAACGTTACATTGAAAAGGAAGAATTACTCCTGACATCATTGCTCCTGATGTCGCTGATTGTCGAAGAGACCGTGAACCACTTCTATCCCATAACGGCAGGTGTTGATATACCCACGGCGATTTTTACCGGAACCATGCAAATCGGTTCAACCAACATCCCCACTCAGATGCTGGTCGTTGTAATAGCCGCTTTTCTCGTCACTGCACTTTATGTTCTATTTTTGTTGAAGACGAAAATCGGGTTTAAAATCAGAGCAATAAGCCAAAACAGTGAGGCGGCCAAACTGCTTGGTGTCCGGCTGGAACGTATTTATCCTTTGGCCATGATCCTTGCAGTTATTCCACCAACGATCTGCATGCTGGTTATCGCACCCGTCTGGGCCATAGAGCCCATGATGGGTGCGTCGCTGTTACAGACAGCCATTCTAGTAACCATTCTTGGCGGCCTTGGAAATCTTCGTGGAACCATCATTGCCAGTTTTATTGTGGGGCTGATTGCTTCAGTTGTTGCGTTTGCAGGCAATCCCCGGCTGGTGGGCATGGCCATCCTGATAGTTGTCTTTTTCGTCCTGATCTATAAACCACAAGGAATCGCAAAGAGTGAAACATTATGGTAAAAATTGAGCATAAAAGAGCCCTGCTGGTTTTTCGCTTTGGTGATAAAAAATTTGAGTGGCCAATCGAAACCAGGTATTGGCGAAATCCTATACTGGGCGTCGCCTTCCTGGCATTATTACCTGTCATTTTCAGCTCGCATCCCGATATTCTGAGCCTCATAGCAACAGCCAACATCTATGCCTGTATTGCTATCCCTCTGGCGTGGCAGATGACGGGAATCGGCAGGTTAAACTTTGGACCACAGGCCTTTGTCGGTATTGGTGGCTTCACGGCTGGTTTGCTGAGTATTCATTTGGGTTGGGGACCATGGGCAACATTTCCGATTGTTATTATCACAGGAATACTTTTCGGTCTTATTTTAAGTCCCTTGACGAATATTGCCAAGGGCCTCTATTTTTCTCTTGTTACCCTGATTCTACCTTTGATCTTTTTGGAGATTACATATTATTTTGGTATTTTTAAAGGAGAAACCGGATTATTCGGCATCGCGCCAATGATCAGTATCGGTAATATCGTTGCAGAGCTAATAATCGCCAACTATTTTTCTCTGATCATGATGGTGCTGTTTTTGTTTGTTGTTGTAAAAGTGTTTGACTCGCGGATTGGTCTTTATTCGGCAGCGATCAACGATGATGAGGAAGTCGCCAACAACCTGGGTCTCAATATCAAAAAATGGAAAATTATCTGTTTTGTTGTTACCTCTGTCATGATCACACTGGCAGGATGGTTTTCCGCTCATTATTTCGGCACCTTCGCCGGTGTTACCTATCTACAGCTTCCGTTTATGTTAAAAATCCTGATGATAGTTATGATCGGTGGCCGAGGGGATGTTTACGGAGCTATATACGGCGCCTACTTTATAGTCATCCTTGAAAAAGTTCTGACCATCTTCGGAACAGCCAACTATCTTTTATTCCCGCTCATCCTGCTGATCTTGCTGTTTACTCTGCGGGAAGGAATCTACGGTATCTATCGGAAGCATAAGTATCGTGAATATTATCCAACCATACGAGTCAGAAAACGTTGAGGATATGTCTGTTATGTTGAAACTGGATGGTGTGACCAAGAAATTCGAAGGATTAGTCGCTGTCAATAATGTGAACTTCCAAATCGAAGAAGGAGAGATCGTTGGCTTGATTGGGCCTAACGGAGCAGGCAAAACAACGCTCATGAATCTCATTTCCGGAACACTTAAGCCGACGGAAGGCCGCATAGAATTTAACGGACAAGACATAAGCGGAGTGGCACCATACGATGTATGTCACCGAGGAATTAGTAGAACCTATCAGATTCCCCGACCATTCCCAGATATGACGGCACTCATGAACGTTGCAGTGGGTGTATTTTGTGGCAAAAATCGCCCGAATATGAGCCTTAGCGACGCCATGCTTGACGCGTCACATTTCCTCGAATTCGTAGGTCTATTTGGCAAACGCAATATGCTGGCTCGCGATTTGTCTCTGTTCGATTTAAGGGCATTGGAATTGGCGAGGGCGCTCGCCACAACACCAAAATTTATTCTGATAGACGAGGTCATGGCCGGACTTAATCAGTCCGAAGTAACCATCGCTATACGACTTATCCGAAAAATCGTCGAGGAGTTTCATGTCACTATTATGTGGATTGAACATATCATGAAGATTATTATGGAGGCAACCCAGCGGGTTGTCGTGCTTCAGTATGGAGAGGTTCTTACCTCGGGGCTGCCAGAGGTAGTCGTCAACGATCCTCGGGTTATCGAGGCTTATCTGGGAGAGAAAATTGCTTAATCTAAAAAATATCAATATTTCATATGGCGTTATTCAGGTTATCCACGACGTAGATTTAAATGTTCGCGAAGGTGAGTGCGTAGCCTTGCTGGGGTCGAACGGATCAGGCAAGACAACCATACTCAAGGCGATCTCTGGGATAATTCCCTATACGTCGGGCAGTATATCTTTTCAGGGTCGTCCCTGCGTGATGAATAACTCGACGCTCAGTTACGAAAGCGGTATTGTGCAGGTCCCTGAAGGTTGCAAGATTTTACCCTACATGACGGTTCAGGAAAACCTGCTGATGGGGGCGGCCTGTCGCGATGAGGCATGGAAAAAGCGATTCGAGACGTTGACATGGATCTATCAGATATTTCCAAAACTCGGCGAGCGCTGCAATCAGCAGTCAAACCTGTTAAGTGGTGGGGAGCGGCAGTTACTTGTTGTAGGCAGGGGGTTGATGGCTCTTCCCAAACTCCTGATGATTGATGAGCCGTCTTTGGGTCTCTCGCCGAGGGTCCTTATGGCAATCTACAGCACGATGAAAATGCTTCGGGACAAAGGTCTGACCATCCTCCTGTCGGAACAGAACGTGAACCAGGCCCTCAAAATCGCATCCCGGGGCTATGTTCTGGAGAATGGCCGGATTGTTATGGAAGCTTTAAGCGAGGAACTTCTGAAAAGTCCGCACATTAGAAAAGCTTATTTAGGAATGTAATAAAGGAAGAAAAACTATGACGGAAGACTATTTTTCATTTACAGAGCGGCTTTTTGATCAGTCGCAGACATCCGGAAAACCGGAAGCCTTGAAGGGAATTCGTGTTCTTGATTTATCCCGCGTTATCTTTGGTCCCATGGTAGCAAAATGGCTGGCCCTCTTTGGGGCAGAGGTGATCAAGATCGAACAGCCGGAAGAGGGTGATGATTGGCGGTCGGGCACTTACTGGGGCAAGTATTGGAAGGATTCCTCTCCCTATTTTCAGTCTCTCAATCCCAATAAGTATTTTGTGGCGATAGATCTGAAGGAGGAAAAGGGCAAGGACCTCGTTAAGGATTTGGCAAAAAAGGCCGATGTGGTCATAGAAAATTATCGAGCCGGCCTGGCAGAAGCCTGGGGACTGGGATATATGGCCATGAGCAAGATAAATCCGAAAATCATATACATCAGTTGTAGTGGTTATGGCCAATGGGGCCCCATGCGCTATTTCCCGAGTTATGACCTCATTTCACAGTCCGTGTCGGGAGTGGCCAGAATGACCGGCTTTTCGGAAAAAAGGACCTTCAAACTTCCTGATTATTACGGTGATTTTTTCCCGGCCATCTTAGGCGTGGTTGGCGTCTTATCGGCGCTCCATCACCGCGAACGAACCGGTAAGGGACAATTTATCGATATGGCTCAAACCGAGGCCCTGATGCGGGTGATGCATAATTGGACCTATATGAGCGCCACAGGTCAGGATATCCATCCGACCGGTAATTTCGATCCGACCATGGCGCCCTCGGGTATCTTTAAAACTAGAGATGGTCTATTTATTTCCATTGCCGTTGCGACAAAGGAACAATTCCTGATTCTGACAGAGGCCATGGGCGCAGTTGAACTTGCCACAGATAAGCGGTTTCAGGAAACGGCGGAGCGGTTGAAAGGGGAGAATGCCGCGATCATCAACGAAAAGCTGGCTCAGTGGGTCCACACACAAAATGCCGAGGACATTATCACACTGGCCAAGGCCAAGGGTTTTGCAGCGGCAGTGGTTATGGATGACGAGAAGCTGGTTAGAGATGAATGGCGGGAAGCACGGGGCAGTGTCGTTGAATTTGTGGATGACATGTACGGTAACAGCCGCTTTGCAGGGCCGGCCGTTTCTCTTCATAAGAGTCCGGGAAGGATCAAGCGGCTGACCCGACCTATCGGCTATCACAACCGGTATGTTTTTAAGAAAATTCTCGGTCTTTCAGAGGAGGACATCCGCAAACTGGAAAAAGAAGACGTGATTGGTTACTGGGACAACCGAGTAGGAAAACGGCCACCCAGTTATGTGGATATCAGCAAAGACAAGATCTTCAACTACAAAAAAGATGAGAGGGCGTAAGAGCGGTGAAGAAAAAAGAGCAGGTATTCTCCAAACACATGACCGGCAAAAAGACGCAGGAGCAGTTGGAGCAATTCAACAAGCTCTTGGGCGAGATGATGGGTTCCATTGGCGGTAAGAAGGGGGCACTTGAGCAGATCCGGGTTCTGGAGATTGGCCATGCCAACTTCCCAGGACTTGTTTGCGGCGCCATGCTGGGTGAGATGGGCGCGGATGTGATCAAGATCGAGCCACCGCAAGGGGATGCGGCCAGGGAGGCTACCCACCATGGCCACTACATTCAGGGTGTGGGGATTCCCTTTGTCATGGAGAGCCGGAACAAACTGCTGATCACTATTGATTTTGATGATGAACAGGGAATTGAAAATATAAAAAAATTAGTAAGAAAAGCGGATATCCTGATCGATGCCATGAAACCGGGATATCTCGACGAACTTGGGATCGGCTACCGGCAGATCTCAGCAGTCAATCCGGGTCTGATCTATGCTGCTGTTTCTCCTTATGGACACTATACGCAAAAGGGGCGTGACTTCCAAAACATACCGGATACGGATCTGACGGCACAGTCGGAATCCGGTTACCCCGCGCTGACGGGGGATCCCGGGTTGCCTGAACCTGATAATTATCCGGTCCGGGCCGGAATCTGGGCTGCGACCTATATGAGCGCCGCTGTTTGTGTTGCAGGGATCATGACGGCGCTTTTGCATCGCGACCGAACAGGCGAGGGGCAGATGGTGGATATGGCGACTTATGACGCGTTGTCGGCCTGGATGGGCTTTTCCCATGTGTGGGGGTTTACGAATGAGAAACCGCGTATCAGAGTCGGTAATTATGACTGGTGTCTCTTTCCTTACGGCTATTACCAGGCAAAGGACGGTTATGTGACCGTGGCTGCGGGCTCCGATGCCGATTTCCGGGGGCTCATAAAAATTCTTGGGCGCTGGGATCTCGAAGACGACTGGAGATTTGTCTTCGATAGGATAGCAGATGATCCGGTTAAACTGGACGAACTGGAAAAGGAGATGAAGAAGGAATTTGTCAAACATACGCGGAAGGTGCTTTCGGAAAAAACCTTGGCCTACGGAGCCAAGGCGGCACGGGATAAGCTGCGATCCAAGGGTTTTCCGATTGTCGTGTCAACCTTGAAGCCCAGTGAGGTTGTGGAAGAGAAGCATTGGAAAATACGCCGGAGCTTTGAGGAATTCGATATTAAGGATCATGGCAGGATTACCGTACCATCCCTGCCGCCGCGGATGTCCGAATCGCCATCAAAAATAGAATGGATTAAGACCGGTATCGGTGAAGATAATGAGGAAGTATACAAAAAGTACAAGCTGATAATGAAAGATTAAAACGCCGCTTGGTTTGCCCGGTTCTTTAACCACTGACCTAAAGCAGTCTGACAAAGACTGTAAAGTAATCTGTGTAAATGGGATTTTTTTCATATCGCCGCCAAATCAAACCGGTCCTCGTACATAACAGCCAGGTGGGAATTGTCAAAGTGCGAAAAATGAAGATATTTATTCCCAAAGAAGCGGCGGATGGGCAAGCGGACGTTTCCGTGCTGCCTGCCGATGCGGACAGGTTCGTGAATAAAGAGCGCCGAGCTGGATGAACTGCCTCGGGATTTCTCGTGGAAAAGTTAATCATTGAGAATTGTAGATCTTTGTAAAAGTTCTAATCGCTAAAAAGCCGAACGTTGCTTGCGGTCTTCTTTATTCCTAATTTTTTCATTCGGTAATAAAAAGTTGTACGGTTTATTTGAAGCAAATCGGCAGCTCCGCCTTTGCCGTTAATTTTACCTCTGGTTAATTCCAGAGTCTGTAAGATTAAGGATCGTTCACATTCTTCATGACTCGGTAAGGCTTTCTCGGGATCATTAAAAATCGATTTATTTGGATGTAGTTCAGACATGCGGAAGAAGGAATCATTGCTTAAAATGACGCCTCTTTCGATTAAGTTTTCCAGTTTGCGGATATTTCCGGGCCAAGAGTAGGAAATTAATTGCTCCATTGTGGATTTGGCGATTTTATCAACGGGTTTCTTCAATCTTTCGCTGTGCATTTTCGGAAAATGGTATGCAAGAAGAGGAATGTTCTCCTTTCTGGATCGGAGAGGCGGTACTTCGATCGGGAAAACGTTGATGCGATAGAATAAATCCTGGCGGAATCTATTCTTGATGACTTCCTCCGCCAGATTCCGGTTGGTGGCAATAATGAGACGGAAATCGGATCGCAAAGTCTGAGTTCCTCCAACTCTCTAGAATTGCTTTGTTTGGAGAATCCGGAGAAGGCGAACCTGAAGGTCCAGGGGCAGTTCTCCAATTTCATCCAGAAAGAGGGTGCCGCCGTCGGCCAGTTCGAACCGGACCATTCGGCGATTGATGGCGCCGGTGTAAGCGCCTTTTTCGTGACCAAACAGTTCGCTTGTGATCAGACTTTCGGGCAGAGCGCTACAGTTCACGCGAATAAAAGGCTTATCCTTTCGGAAACTATGGCGGTGAATTGCCGTCGCGATAACCTCTTTTCCCACGCCTGTTTCTCCCTGGACAAAAACCGTTGTATCAGATTCAGATACCTTTTTTAAAAGGGTGATCACTTTTTTATGCCATTGCTCTTTCCAATGATTTCATCACTGTCGGCCGACTCAAATTGTTGTTCCTCGTAGTACTTCTTTTCTTCCTCAAGTCGTTGGCTCATCGCCTTGACTTCGGCACAGGCCTGCGCGTTGTCCAGGGCAATAGTCGCCATAGCGGCAAAATGGGAAAGAGTTTCCATGTCTTCTTCCTTGAAGACGCTGGTCAAGAGACGGTTATCCAGATAGAGCACTTCCATCACTTCACCCCGGTTTACCACAGGCACGCAGATGCTTGACCGAATGTGGTTTGAAGATAGGGCTTCTTTTTTTAAGAGTAAATTCTTCCTCTGTTATTTTGGGCAGTTTGCCGGATCATGACCATTGATGTTTCAAACGTTTTTTCTTCAATATCTACGGCAGTCAGATTTTGCGCGGCCCGAAGATACAAATCGGGTGGATCGATTTTTTTGTCTAAGATAAAAATAGCCGATCTTTCGGCGCCTGCAATGCCCGCGGCTGTCGCAAGAATATTATTAACGACTTCCTTGTCTTCTCGAAGTGAAACAATTTCTCGACTGAGCTCCAGAATATTTCTTAGCAAATCCTTTTCAGTCCCAACCGTGTTGGTAATGTGTTTCAAATCGTTGGGGATAAGAGATTTGTGAAAAGGCATAACCATCTCATTCGAAGATGTTATCCATTCGCGAGCTTTTTATTGAATCCCCTTTTCAGATAGTATCGGCCGATCTCCATTCCAGTCAGGGCAATTTCAGAAATGCAACCCGACTCTTGAAGGTATTTCAGGGAAAGATCAAGAGCCCTCTTGGTCTTTGCGCTTGATTTTCCTTGCTGCTGTAAAAGAAGAGCTTTGTATCTTAAGGCGATACCTTTCGCAAATGAGCTCTGGGATTCCAAAACGATATTCAAATGCTTTTCAAAATCCATGCCGGGGGATGGGCGGATATTGCCCGATTTTGGTGGACCACAGCATCTCCATGCAAGTTGGAGAAATTGTGTCGAGCAATCTGATTTCCTTGGAAAAATCGATCCACTTTCTCAGGTATTCTTCCGATTTCCCGGTTTCGCCCATCGCGTAGTAAGTGTAAGCCATGTATTGATAACCGCCGTTTTTACCCAGTTGTTTCCGATGCGTTCGGCGACTTCCAGGGCATCCTGCAGATACGGCAAGGCTTCTTCCGTTTTATGAACCGTCGCCAGGCCAATTCCCAAACCAAGCTTGGCCATTGCCGCGTTCTGCATGTCGCCCATTTTAAGACAATGATCATAAAGGGCGTTTAATAATCCGAGACCTTGATTATATTGTCCGGATTGAATGAGACAGTTTCCATAGCTGATCGTGGTTACGATAGGAAATTGGCCTGTGGGGTACTGATCAATATCGGGCAGCGTTTTTCTGAATTCTCTTACGGCTTCCTCATATTTTCCGGACCAGAAATAAAACCAGAATTTGAACAAGGCGATGGAGCCAAGCAGTTCCTCATCGTCTATCTGCTCCGCCAGGGATATTCCTCTTTTATAGTGCACCATGGACATTCGGGAGGGGCCGCGCATCCATTCGTTTTTAGCAAGGTGCATTTCGATGAGCGCCATGGAGTATTTGTCTTTTCTCGATTTGGCTCTGGTCAGCGCTTGTTCCAAAATATGAACAATTCTTTCAGGGCTGATCAGAGCTGTTGAATTATTTGAGATGGAAATGGCGGCCTTCAGAAACAGGATATCGGCTTCTGCCGATTCATTTTTCAAAAGATCTTCAATGATTTTTAAGAAGTATTTGGAGGCAAGCTTGTATTGATATTTTTTCTGATGTTCTTGGGCGGCTTGAAGCAACCAACGACATCCCTCGATGTCATTTCCCATATTGACCAAATGGTAGGCCATTTCAGTAGCGGCCGCATTTTCATTCTGAAGAAAGACGACTATCTTACGATGATATTTTTCCCGTTCCGCCGCCGCCAGGTTCTCCAGCAGTTTCTGTTTTTCTTTAATAGCCCTGAAGGCGTATTTACCTTGACCCTTTGGGACGATTAAGCCGTTTCTGGTTTCATCCTCCAGCTTCGCCAGAACTTGTGAAGCCTTCAACTCGGAAAGTTCCATTAGCCAATCTATAGAAAACTTCTCCTCGAAAAGGGACGCCAGGGTGAGGGGATCAATAATCTCTCGTTCTGTACTCATGTTATCACCTGAATCCTGCACGCATTGAGCATTTTTTCTAATCCATGAGCAAATTTCCATGCACTATCCGCCACGGCTGTTCAGGACGGCGCCCGTGCAAGAAATTTCTTGCATCAAATCAGTTAAAATATTCATGCCTTGCACTCCCGATTATTTTTGAATAGAAGGTGATCCAGAAATTCATAAAACAATAGCAACGCAGGCGTCCGTGTGTCGTGGATCGAATATTTTACCATGTCACGATTGCCTGATTTGACCAGCTTCGCGCCGATCATCAGCAGTATCAGTCGCCCAATTCTGATTTTGTTGTCAGCGATGCCGGCAAGCATTTTCACCTTTTTCCCACAGCAGCCGGCCAGGAGTTTAAAGTACCGCCAGCGGTTATACGCCAGCATGACAATCTGAAAAAAGGCATAGTTGTTTTTGAACTTGCCCGAAGGAATCGCAGCCAACCCTTCCTGCTTTGCTTCACCAATCAGGTTTTCCGCATCCGCCCGCTTATCGTATCGTTTGATCGCCTCATGGGCCTTTCCGCTGAGATTGGTGCAAAATATTCGATAGGTGTACGGATCTTCAAACAGCTCCTGCTGAGTCTGACTTTTTGTTTCTTCCTGTTTCTTGGGAATCCGCATGGCAACAAATCTGCATGCCTGTCCCCAACCAAACGGTTTATACATGCAGCTGTTGAACTCGGCTTCTTCTTTCTGGGATGGGCGATACCAGGTCTTTGGGTCAAACAGCGGTTCGCATTGCTTATTGGAAAAGATAAAATCATAGCCTTCATCCAACGCGGCTTCGACGCTATTCCAACTCATGAACTCAGCGTCCGCTCTCAAAAGAACATTTTGTACACAGGACGGTAAATGATCTTTAAATATCCGAATCACTTTGGCCATTTCCTCCCCGCTGACGTTTTCCCCTTTGCGCAGCTTCCCATACAGCCTAAATTCCCGGATCATTGTAACGAGGCAGGGGGAGGAACACCGAATTTAGCATAGAGATCCATTTGGTGTTTCGTTGTTTCACCGACTTGGAGTTGCTGCCCCGGGATTTCAAAACATTCGATAATATCCATCTCATCCAGGACTTCCTGTAGCGTATGATCCTTGAACAAGTTGTTTGCCTGCATTATTTTGGTGATATACGATAAAAAGATAAGCGCGATGAACTGCACAAAGAGCTTGCCGTCGAGACTTTGTTCCGATGAGACAACCAACCTGCGCATATTCAGCCGTTCTTTCAGATTATCGAAGGCTTTTTCAACCAGATCCTTGTTCCGGTAGATTTCCAGAGCCTCCACGGCATCCTTGATTTCGTTACTCAAAAGAGCAAAATAGCCGTAATTCCGCTTCGCTTCTGCAATGGCATCTTCTTTGGCGGTAATCTTTGTACCCCTAACCGGCGTGCTTTTTACCTCAAAATATTTGGCGTAGTACTTCTCATGATCCGGATGGCGCTGACCGCTTTCCAACTCTTCCTGCCAGGCGACCATTCTGTTGTTGAAGGATTTTTCATCTTCAAGAGCCCGCTCCGGTGAATAATACAGATGAAGATACATCCACCGTTCTTCCTGGAGGGCGTCACCTTTGTAGGGTCGATTCTGAACATAGTCCCAGGAAACCGGCAGAGAGTACGTATAGAGTTGGTGGGATGGATGGTAATGGTTCCAACTGCGCATCCTGTCCCGCACAGAATCCAGGTTTGTCTGGACAAGTTTCAGGGACTGTTTTGCGGCAATCAGAAACTTCATGTGATGCCTGTACATGTCGTTGATGTTGGCGGCACTGAAGAAACCACGGTCCAGGACCACCTTGATTTTCTCATACCCCAGGGTGTTCATGTCCGCCAGCAGCTTCCGCAGGGTTTTCACGTCGGGAATTTTGCCGGCCAGTTTCCGGTAATAAAAAGGCAAGCGGGACTGCTGACCGAACAGCAGGCTTAAATTGATCTGAGCCAGATGCTCATGATCTTTGTTTTTGCCGTAACGAATCTGTTTGAGACATTTTGAATAACTCGAAACGGACGTACTGTCATAGGCCAGATACTCCTTTTCAACCCGCCGTTTTCCCTGAAGACGGAAGAATCGCTGCAGGGCTTCTTCCGTGATGGAGGCAAATAGTTCGCTGCTCCGCTGCGAGGAGATAACCCCGCCGTGGGGATGGTGATGGATTGCAGCCCAGCGGGGAAAACGGCTCAAAGGGTTTCGGTCCTCCAGAATCAGGTAATAGGCAATGGACAGAATCTGCCGGTAACTCTCAGGAAAGCATGTCTTCAGATCCTCCGTCACGCCGATATCTTCTCCAATACGATCAAATAAATAGGTGGCGCCGTAAAAGCTGCGGGATGTCCATGTGGTTGGAACCGGCCCCCGTCTGGGTTTTTCCCCTGGCGTCGGCATTTTCCTGCTCCTTGTGGGAATGATGCCTTGAGTCGCCGAATCCACTCTGCCAATGCATTTGCGTTTCGCCCGGGATTGCTGCTTTTCTTTATCCCAATATGCAACTGACTCATAAGCATACACGACGCCCGTCTTTTTATTGGCCTGATACACAATTGCAGACATGTACAATCTCCTTCCTCGTTACAACTATATACATTGTAACGATGGATGTTGCAAGGTAAATTGTACATATCTGCCTATTTTTTAATGAGTTGATCCTTTCATCGTTACAATTTCACGGGAACTCAGGATACAGGTATTCCCTAGTCTGCTCAATGAAGCACAAAATCGGTCGGTAGCCTTTCTTTCCCCGGTGCTTTGGGTTATGACAACCCGTCCGCCTTCCTGATCGCCATAGATCGTTTCCACGGTGGTATCGATGTCGATGTCAATGTGGCTATTGCCCTTATGTGAAGCTTCATATAACGGTAAAACCTATCTCGCCTGCGCCCTGATAAACAAAGCCTGCCGTGAAGGGTATCGCGCTCTCTACATCCGCGCCCCGAAGTTCTCTTACCAAATGGCTGTGGCCAGGGGTGACGGCAGTTACGGAAAACGATATCTCAACTGTCCAAAGTCCATATCCTCGTGATTGACGACTTGGGACTTGCCCCCATGACCGATCCGGAACGACGAGACTTTCTGGAGGTTGTTGAAGAACGGCACGGTCATGGTTCGACGATTGTTACCAGTCAGCTGTCCGTAGAACATTGGCATGAACAAATCGGCGATCCGACGGTTGCGGATGCTATCCTGGACCGTCTGGTACACAATGCACACAAAATAAATTTGAAAGGAGGATCGCTGCGGAAAAAATATGCCGACTTGACACCGAAGGATAAGGTATGACAAATCACTAAAAAAACAAGCGTCGCTTCGCTCCGACCCAAGGGGTGGCGACATGATCCGGAACAGGGTGGCGACATCCCCCGGAACTGCATGGCGGATTCCTTCGGAATCACATGGCGAAATCAGCGGAATAGGCACAGAATCACGCGAAAAACAAAATCATTGCCAGTGAATATTTTTTCTCTTGACAGGAAGCCTTTTAATGGGTGACCCCAACAAGACGCTCACGGTCGGCGAAGGCGGCATCATACTCACCGCCGATGAAGAGGTTTACCGTAAAATGGAGTACTATCACGACCACGGGCATATCCACAGCAAGGAGCATGACCGGGGGGGCGACGCCAAGGCCGGTTTGGGCGTCAACTACTGTCTCAGCGAGATACAGGGAGCGCTAGGGCTTGTAGCGCTCGACAAAATGTCGATGGCGCTGGGACTGCTGCGCGCGACGAAAAAGAAAATCCTTGACGCCGTTGCCCAGACGGGAATCAAGCCGCGCCCCATGGACAACAGCGAAGGCGACA
>DDWS01000069.1:26282-50572 GCA_002347685.1 Syntrophaceae bacterium UBA2280 | reverse complement strand
AGCTCGATGCGGAAGGACGAATCAAGTATGCCAATCCCGCCTGGGAAGAGGTTTTGGGGCACAGCATCGAACGGGATCTGCAAAACAGGAAGCTCGCCGATTTCCTGCTCAACGAAGACCGGCCGGCATTCAATGCCACCCTGCAGAGTATCCTGTCGGAAAGGCTGACGATCCGGGATAGGAACTTTACCCTGTCAAACAAGAAGCAGTTGCCGCGCTATATCACCTTTACCGGAACGCCGGATTGCGATGCGGAAGGGAATGTCATCGGCATCGTAGGCACCCTCAAGGACATCACCGAGCGCAAACAGTCCGAGGAGGCACTCAAGGAAAGCGAAGAACGTTTTCGGGCTTTGAGTGAAAATTCCCCGGACATTATCTGGACCATTGATCTTGCCGGGTGTATTACCTATGCGAATCCATCCTGGACACGCATATTGGGACACGATGTTGAAGATCTTCTGGGACGTTACTTCACCGATTTTGCAAGACAAGAAGACAAGAAAACCTACAGGGGACTGTTCAAGAGTATTCGGGATGACGGCAAGACGGTCAATAACTCCATCGGGATCATATTAACAAAAGGCGGAGCGGAGCGGACATTCAACATGAACAGCGCCTTCAACCGGAATTCCGAGGGGCGAATCATCGGCATTGTGAGCAGTATGAAGGACATCACGGAATTAAGAGAGATGGAAAGAAGGCTCAGCCAAATCGACAAAATGGAATCTATCGGTACATTAGCCGGTGGCATTGCTCATGACTTCAATAATCTGCTCATGGGAATTCAGGGCTATGCCTCCCTTTCCCTGATGAACATCGGTCCATCCGATCCCAATTATGAAAGGCTCAAGCGCATTGAGGAACAGGTGCAAAGCGGGGCGAATCTGACCAAGCAACTGTTGGGATTTGCGCGTGGCGGCAGATATGAAGTGACGCCTACAGATATGAACGACGTTATTGAAAAGAGCGCCTCCATGTTTGCAAGAACGAAAAAGGAAATCTCCCTGCAGTGGAAATTTGCGAAAGACCTTTGGCACGTAGAAGTTGACAGAGGCCAGATGGATCAGGTTTTATTAAATCTTTATGTGAATGCCTGGCAGGCCATGCCCGGCGGCGGGAATATCGATCTGGAGACGCAGAATGTTGTTTTGACGGATAAAGATGTCCGTCTTTATTCCGTTAAGCCGGGAAAATATGTGAAAATAATCGTTGCCGATACCGGAACGGGAATGGACGAAAAGACCAAAGCGCGGATATTCGATCCCTTTTTCACCACAAAAGCAATGGGAAGAGGTACGGGCTTAGGGTTGGCGATGGTCTATGGGATCATCAAGGGTCACGGGGGGATGATCGATGTGCAAACCGCGTCCGGTCACGGAACAGCCTTCATGATCTATTTGCCCGCGTCGGAGAAGGAGCTGATGCAGGAAAAGACGGTGCCCGAGGTAATCACCAGGGGAACGGGGGTAATCCTCCTGGTGGATGATGAACGGATGGTCATGGAAGTAAATAAGGAACTGCTGGAGTCACTTGGATACAGGGTTTATGGTGCCGGCAGCGGTCAGGAGGCGGTGGCTGTTTACAGGGAGAAAAAAGAAAAAATCGATCTGGTCATTCTGGACATGATTATGCCGGGAATATCCGGTTCAGAAACCTTCGATCGTCTGCGGGAAATCAACCCGAATGTCAAGGTTCTCCTGTCGAGTGGTTACAGTCTCAACAGCGAGGCGAAAAATATCATGGATCGGGGCTGCAACGGTTTTCTGCAAAAGCCCTTTCTTCTGAAAGAGCTGTCCGGCAAAATAAGGGAGATAGTGATCTGAAATTGATCTTCTCAACGGATCATCTTGCGCTGGATTTATACAGATATGTTGTGATTTCTGAGATCACAACGAAGCGTGAACAAAAACCTGTTGTCGAGGAGAGCTTCTTCCACATGGCACAGCCGCATGAGAGTTGCTGCAGCGATGCAACTGATCCTTTTACCCGTGGCGTTTATGCATCCGGCCGCTTTAACCTTTACGGAAATGGCGATACTCAATTTTGCAAATGCAGACCATAAAAGAATACACCTATCACGCAAGTGACGAGGACAGCAGAAATTCAAGCAGAACCGTCGCTCTCAGGGAGATAAAAAAGCTTTTCTTAGAGGAGTTGGGAACCTATGTTGAAAGGCCGGAAGAAAGGTCCGACCTTGCGACGGCAAAAGGCCAGCTGACAATCCCGATGGCCAGAATTGTGAGTGTCGAGATTCTGGAGGATACATGGGATGGGAAAATTTACTGGCTTAAGGCAAAAATCACCGCAACCCCACAGGATGCAGCCCAAACCATTGACCCTCCCTGCGAGGACCCGGATAAAAGCAGCTCATTAGATCATCTGATCCGGAAGACCGAAGAGCTCTTGAGGGAAAATGCCCGGCTGAATGAAGCAATGACAGACGCAGGCGCTGAGAGACAAGCGCAGCAGGCAGATCAGCGCCAAAACGAGAAGCTAACGGCCAAAGGCTGGTTTGAAAGAGGCTACCAGTTAGGCATATCCGGTAACAGCACCGATGCGATAAAAGCCTGTAGTAAATCCATAGAAATGAATCCTCATGATTCCGTTGCATACTATAATAGAGGGACTGTTTACGGTAAACTCGGCGACTTTCAAAATGCAATTGAGGATTTCAACAAGGCCATAGATCTGAACCCGCGGTATGCTGAAGCCTATTATAACCGGGGAGTTGTTTATTACAAGACCGAAGATTATCAGCGGGCCGTCAAGGATTCCAGCAGTGCGATAAAACTTAACCCCCGGTATGCCATGGCATACCATAACCGGGGGATTGCCTGCTACAAACTGGGAAACTATATGCACGCCGTCAGGGATATCGGTAAAGCGATAGAATTAAGCCCCCGGAATGCCACGGCATACTTCAGCAGGGGGATTGCCTATGCCAAGGCGGGGAATTATATACAGGCCATCAAAGATATAGGCAAGACGATCGAGCTTGACCCCCGGGATGCCATGGCCTACTTCGGCAGAGGGGTTGCATTTGCCAAACTCGGCAACTATGCACAGGCCATCAAGGATGTCGGCATGGCGATCGAACTCAACCCCCGGGATGCCATGGCCTACTTCAGCAGAGGGGTTGCCTGCGCTAAAATGGGTGACTATATCCGGGCGATCGATGATTTCAGCACCGCACTGGAATTAAATCCCCTTCATGAAGATTCTTACTATAATCGTGGGATCGCCTACTTCAAAATGAATGATTTTCAAAAGGCGATCGAGGATTGCAAAAAAACCATAGAACTCGATCCCGGTTACGCCGAGGCCTACAATAACCGTGGGGTGGCTTATGGCAGGCTGGGTAATTATATTCTCGAGATCAAGGACTTCAATAAGACTCTGGAACTAGATCCGCAGCATGCAGAGGCCTACTATAACCGGGGGATTGCCTATTCCAAGATGAATGATTATCAGCAGGCTGTCCAAGATTTCACCAGGGCTATCGATCTGAATCCGCAATATGCGCAAGCATACCACAAAAGAGGGCTTGCCTATCGAAGACTCCACGATGATCACAAGGCCATCGCTGACATCGAAATTGCGGCCAAACTTAAACGGAAAAGCGACAAAGGTGAGAGTGCCGGTCAGGTGATCCATATTCATTCAGGGAAGGGAATGTAATTCACACTTGAAATGCCCCGACCTGTACTTGAATTGATCGACACTGTAAATTGTGTCCTGCCTGATCAATGATTGCACCTGCAATATGTTAATATCAATCTACTATTATCTGTTACTACCCCAATTGGAAAGTATGCCTGGAGTTCTTTACAGTCTTGAAATAGAACAAGTAACTGTAATTATTGCAATATTGTAACATAAGCCATCTCTTGCCGCTTTTAAGTGTCGAAATAATTTACAATTAATACTGCCGCAAAAAATAAATAGCAGTAATATTAAATAGTTGTGAAATGGTATGCTCTATGCAGTCTTTCAGCAGTAATATTTAGCGGGGCAGGTAGACATAAAAAATAACCAAAAAAGAATTGAAAGGATGACAATTATGAAAAGACGTTTAATTGCTTTAATTTTTGCAGGGCTTTTAGTTCTTGGTGTCGCAGGCATGGCAGGTGCGGATACATTCACGCTAGACAGCTACAATGTATCACTTAACACATCTGACCCGGGTCTGGTTCTTTACTGGAATCCGATCCTTACCCAGCCGACAACGTGGGATTTGAATGTAGGTGAGAGTACGGCATGGTTCAATCTTTTTAAAGTGGGGACAACGGAGAGCACCGTAAATTTTGGTGAAGATACGGTTCAAAAAGCAATCAGTGTAAGTTTCAATTGGACCGCTCCAACTGCTACAGTACCAGATACCGTGAATGGAGAGACATATGGGTGGACGCTTTTTATTATTGACGGTGCTGTAGTAGACTGGAATGACAGCCCTGCTATTTTTAATTTCGGTAATGGTGGTCAGTTTACGCTTGCGTTACAAGATGGCAAATTCGGCGTTCCAGGTAGTACTAACATCAAAGCAAAACTTACTTATGTGAATCCGTCCACTGCCGTTCCGGAACCCACCACGATGCTGTTGCTTGGTCTTGGTCTGATGGGTTTGGCGGGCGTGAGGAGAAAGATTCAAAAATAACTGAACATAGAAATGATTTATTGCAAGAAAGGCAGGGTTTGTTGGCTCTGCCTTTCTTATTTATTGAAACACAAAAGTACAGGAAGAACATCACGGGATAAATCCATCATCGCTGTTTTAATTATCAGAAATGGTCACGGTTTTCTCTAATACCAATACACTACAAAAACTATTTCCCCTCCGTTTTTTGCGAACATCTGTTATGATTTTAAACCCCACAATTTCCAGGACATTTTTTTTAACTAAAAGAGAAGAGTCTCAGATTGAACTTGGTAAATGATGGGGGGTAACGTCCTTCGACCATGTATGATGTCTTTTTTCAGCTTCTCCCGTCATCTTCCTGGCCTGGATTACGATTGACCGTACCTTTTGCGGATTCATTCCCACTATTCTCTCTAACCCTTTTTTCTCTGCTGCAGCAACTTTGGCTATTGTGTCATAACCGGATTCGACTAAGCGCCGCGACAGAATTTCTCCTATTCCTTCGAGTGTTTGCAGTTCTTTCATTTGTTCTTTCATAGCATCCTCCCCTGATTTTTCATCACTATTGATTTTTTGAATGCAGAGGTACAGTAGTCTGTCTCCGGGAACTAAACAGATGGCTGCAAACACCACACCTCTATATTCATAAAACGCTTAGGACTCTTTGAATCCTTAGAACTGAGTCGAGTTGACCGTTTTCTCTCAATATACAGGTTGATGCTTGTGTTTTGCATTATGCAGCAGCAATAATCTGAATCGTGGGGCGCCGGGGCTAACGAAATCCGAAATAGCCTGCTATCAAAAGCACCACAACAACAACACCAATGATGTAAAATATATTCATGTCCATTCCTCCTTTCTTTTACGCGATCGGATCGATCAGCTTCAACCCTCAATTGAATCGTGGGTGAGATGACCGGAATTACATAATAGTAAGTGCAAACAGCCTGCCAATAGCCAAACCAGAACGAGAAGCTAGGATTAATGATTAAATAACGGTTGGTTAGGTTAACAGGTGAGAACAGCCCCTAAGGTGTAAAATGATTCACTTAGCCTCAATATACGGTGGAACCTCAGCATATGGAGGGATGCCTTGAAGGGAGGTGAATATTTTAATCTGGCCTTTTCTCCGGCCGGACTATCCCAAACTTATTGAGTATCGTTCGAAGCAAAGCATGTGGATAAAAATCTCTTGACGCTTTGTTATAGGAAGTAAGTCATGATTCACGATCATCCTTGCAGTTGCTGTCAAGAATACTTCCTCTCCCGACAATAATGATTTGCTGTGTGGGGTGGATTGAAAGCGTGTGTAAAAGGCGATGGTCGGGAAATGCACCCAACATCGACAACCCCGTCAGGCGCCCGCAGGTCGCCTGACGGGGTTGTCCTGATGAACGGGCGTTATGGATTCGTACCCGAGGCCAGGACATATTGCTTCTGTTCTTTGCGCATGTGGTGCAACCAGCGTTCATGATTGTTGGTCCTTGCCTGGAAATAATCCAGGATTTCCGGATGCGGCAGAATAAGGAACTCCTCTTTTTCCAAAGCCGTGACGACATAGTCAGCACATTGATCCGGTGTGATGGCTGTTTTCAGTATCAGCTTTCCGATGCCGTCTGCATCTTCAGGAAGCATTCCGGATATGACACCGAAAGGACAAAGACAGCTGACTTTGATCCCCTGGTGAGCATGGGTGATCGACAACCATTCCGCGAAGGCCACGGCGGCGTGTTTGGTGACTGCATAGGGTGCCTGGCCCAGGGTGGTGAGCAATCCCCCTGCGGAGGCCGTCTGCAAAAGGTACCCGCCGCCTCGCTCGATCATGGAGGGCAGCACAGCGCGGGCCGCATAGACATGGGCCATGACATGCACATCCCAGCACCGCTGCCAGTCCTGATTCGGGGCCTCCGCCCCGCCGGGTGATGCAATTCCCGCGTTTGAGCAGAAAAGGTCAATCGGGCCGAACTTGCGGACGGTGACGTCGATCAGTTCCTTAACCTGAGCTTCGTCGCCGACATCGGTTTTCACCGCGAGGCCGCCGATTTCTTCGGCCACCCTGGCCGCCCCGGCGCCGTTGTAATCAGATACCACAACACCCTTCGCCCCTTCGGCGGCAAAACGCCGGCAAAGGCCGAGTCCGATGCCGGATGCGCCGCCGGTGACAACCACTACCTTATCCTTGATTTGCATAGAATCTCCTTTCGAATGGACACTATAATAAAAAATCGTTCAATAATTTGGCGACAGCCTCCGGTTCTTCCTCCTGGAGAAAATGGTCGGCGTCGATCTGTTTTACCTCGATTTGATTAAAGCACTCTTCAATGTGGTTGAGATACTCCGGAATGATGACCATGTCCTTATTGCCGTAAATATATAGGGTAGGCATGGGCAGTTTCCGTCCGCTCAATTCCATCCATCGCTTCATGTCGTGGCGCATTGCGCGATAATAAGAAGCGCCGGTGGCCGGTGTGTTTTCTATTTTATAGCACCGGACGTATTCCTGAATCGTTTCTTCAGAAATCTTTCCGTCCCGGGCGGATTTCCCGAAGCACCAGCGGATCCACACCTCTTCGTTGCCTTTGATCATGGCTTCCGCCAGACCTTTCTGCTGCTGAAAGTACTGATACATCAGGGGTACCGAGCCCCAACTCTGTATAACCTTCATGGCTTCGGCATTTCCTTTGGTGTTGCTGATAATAGGGAAATTCATCAACACCAGCTTTTGGATTCTTTCGGGAATGGCAAAGGCTATTTCCTGAACAACATTACCGCCCCAGTCATGACCGACCAGAAAAAAATCTTTAATGCCGAGGGCGTCAATGACTTCAATGATGTCCCGGGCCAGCTCGCGTTTCTGGTATAATTCCGGTTTCAATGTCCGTTCGCTGTCACCCAGGCCGCGCAGATCCGGAGCAATAATTCTCAGCTTCTCATTCAGGAAGGGACGCACCGGCTCCCAGGTATAGGAGCTCTCCGGCCAGCCATGCTGCATGATGACGGGAAAACCCTCCTTGTTCCCTGAATCCCGAACGTTAAAGGTGCCGCGGGGGACTGTTACTTTGTAAGTGTTCATGATGATGTCCTTTCTTTTGTTTATTGATGTCGTTGATATTTGCCGGTGCTTTCGAAGGTGTGCACCGTTTGCTCCATTCAGATTCCGTGGCTTTCTTTTTGATCTTCTTATGATGCATTCCTTTTGATTTCCACAAATGCTTAAACGGTGGCAAATCTACCATAAAAACATTTCTGATTTCCACATTTATACACAATGGGATATTCAGTTACGCCCTGACAATCATTGAAGAGACTGTGCCGAAAACAGGTGGATTTTTATTCCCTCCTTTCATAAAGGAGGGGTAGGGAGGATTTTAGCCGCAAAATCCCCCTGAATCCCCCTTTGCGAAAGGGGGACTAGAACGCATCAGGTCGTCTTGACGGTAGCATGAGTGCGTGATACGCATCGGGTGTTTTTGTTGACAAGAATCATTCAATCTGAAAGGGGAAGTTTCATGAAAAAAGCGATTTATCACGGTATTCGGGACATCAGGGTTGAGGAAGTTCCGGACCCGGCGCCGGGGCCCGGTGAAGTGATCGTCAGAATAAAATATTGCGGCATCTGCGGATCCGATTTGCATGAATACCTGCATGGCCCGTTTCCGGAGAGCCCTTTCGGTCATGAAGCCTGCGGCAATATCGTCGCCGTTGGACAGGGTGTTGAGGATTACAAGGCCGGTGATCGTGTTTGTACCCTGGTGGCCGGCGCGTACGCCGAAGCGGTTGTTTGCCCGATGGAGCGCCTGTTGAAGATTCCCGACGACATGGCCTGGAAACAGGCCGCTGTGCTGGAACCCCTGGCCGGCGCGGCCTACGCCATTGAACGCGGTCATGTTCAGCCCGGGGACACTGTTTTCATTGCCGGTGCCGGAACGGTAGGGCTCATGCTGCTGATGGGACTCAAGGCGATGGGTGTCCAGACGATATACATCACGGATGTTCTGGAAAATCGGCGAAAAATGGCTGAAGTGCTGGGGGCAACGCTGGCCTGGAATCCCGCGGAAATCAAGAGTCCTGCAAAGATCAAGGAACTGACGAAGGGTCGCGGCGTGGATGTGGCCATCGAGGCGGTCGGCATCGAGGCGACGCTCAAAGACTGCCTGGCCTCGGCCCGCTACAGGGGAACGGTCATCGTCCAGGGGATCTTTACGGAACGGGCTGCCGTCCATATGCTGGGTTTTGTGACCCGTGAAACGACGATGATCGGCACCAACTTCATCAACCCCCCTCTGGCCATGAAATGGCTGGAAACTGGACTGATCCGGCCCGAAAGTATCATCACGGACATTATCCCTCTTGCCGACATCGTCAAAAGCGGCTTTGAAGTTCTGGCGGGAAAGAGCAAAACCGCCATTAAAATTCTCGTTGAACCCTGAGGGGAATCTTTATACTGAATCATTTTATCAGGAGGTAAAAAGATGATTGATTGGGCGGAAAAAAGCGCGGCGTTCAGGAAATACCTGGCTCTCAAAACCGAACCGGTGGTATTCAAAAGGCTCGAAAAGGCTGATGAACTGGATAATATCAAGGACCTCACCCGAATGGACAAGACCCACACGTTTTGTCAGTTGCCCTTTATGGTCAGAACCATGGGGATGATTCTGGGCGTCGAAAGCGACAGCAAGATCCTGGATCGATGCAAGCGTCTTCATGCGCTGAAGCCGACAACGGAGGAAACCATGCAGACGGAGGCCAACATGCTTTCGAAAACATGGTTTGCGTCACCGGAAGATGCCATGGTTCAACAGAAAGATTATCCCTTGATGCCCGTCGGAGAAGCCATCGTTCTGGCGCCCCTGGCCAGGATCTCCTTCGAGCCGGATGTTATTTCCATCTTCGGCAACCCGGCCCAGATCATGATGATTATGTGCGGCCTCCAAAAGGTCAAGTATGAAAAATTTAATTTTTCCTTTATCGGAGAAGGAGCGTGCACGGATTCCATCGCCCAATGTTTTGTCAGCGGCAAGCCCGCGCTGGCTATCCCGTGTTACGGAGAAAGGGCCATGGGGCAGGTGCCCGATGATGAAATCGTGATTGCACTTCCGCCCGGAGAGATTGATCGGGCCATTGAAGGTATGCGTCTGTTGAAAAAAGTCGGCTTTATATATCCCACAGTCAATATCGGAGGCATTACCAACCCGCTTTACGCACTTGCCAACTTCTATCCGGCAGCGGAAAAAGCCAAGGGATCAGCATGATTTACTAAAGCGACAAGAGGACTTTCATCGATGAGACGCATGACTGTGCGTCTCATCCTCATTGCCGTCACGATCATTCAAAGACACAGGGTCATGCGTCAGCGATGCCTTTTCGTTGAAAAGGAAGGAATCAGCTTCAGGTTGTCAGCATCCGGTAGATCCGGGTGATCTTTTCCGGGAGCTTCACCACGTCGTCGATGACGGTCCAACTGCTGTGGCTGTACATGCGGGGCAGATATTCGGCGGCGGCCCTGTCCATCGTGATACAGAAAGTCTTGATCCCGAAATGCCGGGCTTCTTTCAGGGCCATTCGCGTGTCCTCAATGGCGTAAGTTCCCGAATATTCCTTGTCCACGGGCTTGCCGTCGCTAAGCAGGATCATCAGCTTCGTTCGTTCCGGCCGCCCTCTGAGCTTGCTTACCGTGTGCCGGATGGCTGTTCCGTCGCGGTTTTCAAAATGATCCTCGATGGCGGAAATTCTTTTCTTGGTCCTGTCGTCGTAGTGATCGTCGAAATCCTTGATGCGGTAGTAATCAACGTTGTCACGGTTGTCTCCGGAAAATCCGTAAATGGCGAAGGCGTCGCCGACTTCGTAGAGGGCTTCCGACATGATGATCAGCGATTCCTTTTCCCGTTCGATCGTGGAGCCCCTGGTGCTGCGGCTCATGTCGACGAGGAAGGCCACGGCAATATCGCGCCTTCGTTTTTGAATGAGGGTGTAGTTTTTCTCGGAAGGAGAAATACCCGCTTTGCGATCCACCATAAACTCCACCACGGCATCCAGATCGACGTCATCGCCGTCATATTGGCGTTTGAGCCTCGTGAAGCCTTCCGGCTTGAGCATTTGGAATTCCCGCCGGATCTTTTTTAAAAGCCCCGCGTGCTGGTCCGTCGTTTCACGGTAAAAAGCAAGAGAGGTTCCCGCGTGGGTCTGTTCGCGGATTCTCGTCCAGTTTTGCCGGTAATCCTGAAGGTCCTCACCCCATTCGACATAAAGAGACGTTCCTTGTTCGTTCTGGAGTTCTGTTTTTTTATCGAGAGAAGCCTCCAGGCTGCGCATGAAAAGATAAACATCATTCGCGCTCATCGATTCCAGGCGCCGTTCGATCTCCCTGGGCGTGGTGCCGCGTTCCTGATACAAGGCGCGCAGCAGCCGTTCGATTTTTTCCGGCGCGTCATATTTCATGGAGGGATCCGTACTGCCGGTCTCTTCCTGGTGTGGCACGGCATCGCCCGCCTCGGGCTTCCCGCCGCCAGACGGGCCTCGAAAACTTTGCTGGTCTTGTCCCGTACGATGGGGCCTTAGCGCCACGTGATCCGATTCCGGCCTTGATTGTGCGGGCGTCGTATCGCTTTGATCATTGCTTTGCGATTCCACTCTCGATCCGGACGGGATGCGCTGTGATGACTGGCGTCCCTGCAGGCGGTCCTGTATTTGCTGCGATGTTTTACCGAAACTGCCGATATTCCGGGAAACCATGTCCTGATCCAGCGGTTTGGACAGGGGTTTGACCGGCCGGTAAGGTTCTCTGAACGCCTCATCGATCATCCGATACACCCTGGAGGCCACGCGCGCCGCATCGTGAACGTCCGCTTCCGTTTGTGACAGGGGCAAGGACAGACTCAGCGCACCCCGGAGAATAGGGATGGCCGGATCGTCGGTATGGTCGAACACTTTACCAGCCATCAGGCTCTGAGCGATCATTTCCACCGTTCGTTGTTTCGGGTTGGTCATCTTTCGCGGTGAGCGCCTCTTTGCCGTCATATGAAGGTTCATGGCTGAAATATCCTCACCGAGGGCGGGATACTCCCGTTTCAGGATGCCTTCAATCCTGAAGTCCTCCAGCAGATTAAAGAGATCCCGCGCCAAATCCGGTTCCAAAAACAGATTTGCAAAACGGTCAATGTCGCTTTGATCTTCATTTTCTTCCCGATCTCCGCATCGGGCGGCAATCTCCCCGACGACGTCCGGGATTCGTGAGAGATCAAATTCAAAGCTTCCGTATTCCAGATGTGCTTCCTGATGGGTGGCGGATACCTTGTAGAGCTTGAAGTTGTCTTCTGTATCCTGAAAATCTTTGATCCGTCCGGGCAGATAAATTTTCCGGCCGTCCGTATAGACCGTTTCGGCCTCGGCGATTTCCACGCGGCGTCCCAGCAGGGCCCTCAGGTAGGTGGACAGAAGATGAGAGATGGTCTTGAGTTCCAGACCTTTGGGGATGCCCTCCATGAAGTCACTGAAGGCGGGTGAATGGCCAGTCAGGAAGGACAGGGCCTTTTCTTCGTCTTCTTTGGCTGTGTTTTCGACAAATGCCGCAATCATGCCGAATCCCTCCAATCCAACCCATTGAATGAATTCGGGGCTTTTTTCGAGAAGCGCCACGGCCGCAGCGGGGCTCGTACGGGCGACGGAAGCGGCAAGCCCGTAGACGCGCACAGCTATAGCCCTGTCGCCGAGGTGATCCAGCCGGTCGATCAGTCCGGGACTTTTTTCAATCAGGGCAATGGCAGTCTGCCAGTCTTTTTCAGCGATGACCGATGCGCATTCCACCAGAATCTCCAGGCCTTCAAAACCTGTTTTATCAATCACGGCGGCGCTCACATCCAGAAGACGCTTTGCGATTTTCCCGCTGTTGCGGGCGGTCCTGATCATCAGGGCAAACAATTTTTCAAGCCCCTCGGTGCCGATTCGGGAAAGCAGCGCCGGGCTTTCTTCCAGCAGTGTCGATGCCAGCCGCCAGTCGGAGGAAGCCGCATCAGCGGCAAACCCATAAACGCGAAGGACAAACGATCTGTCTTCGCGGGCCAGCAGCCGGTCGATCAGATCGGGACTTTTTTCCAACAGGCTGACAGCGCCATAGCTGTTCTGGCGGGCGACGAGACGGGCCAGATCGGCGATTACAATCAACCCGTCATATCCCAGCCGTTCGATAATGCGCGGGCTTGTTTCCAGAAGGCTGACGGCGGTTGTCCAACTCTCAGTACCCGTATGGTGCGCCAGATCTTCGAGTTTTTCCAGGCCTTCAAACCCGATCAAACTGATAATTTCCGGACTGCGATCCAGCAGGCTGACAGCCATCCGGGCGTTGTAATGTAAAATGCGCCCCCCTAGGTGACACACTTGCGTGATAAGCGACGGATCGCCCAGTTTCAGAAGCCCGTCGATGATGGAAGGACATTTATCCAGAAGTGAAGCGGCGGCAGACCAGCTTTCGTGCGCAAGCAAAGACGCGAAATCACCGATCAGTTTCAACCCGTCAATGCCGATGCGGTCAATCAGATCGGGGCTTTTCAAAAGGAGCCGCGAGGCTGTTTCCCAGCTTCGCCCTGCGATATCCATACCCAGGACGCAGATTTGGCTCAACCCTTCCATGCCGATTTTATCCAGAAGGATCGGGGCTACATCCAGGAATGCAACCGCCGCCGCGTTGCTCACACGGGCCATCTTTCCGGCCATGTCCGCGATCTGCTGCAATCCCCTTTCATCCTGCCGTTCCATCAGATCCACGCTTGCCGTGATGAATCTCAAGGCAACCTGCGAACTGACGGTGGAAAGTGCATGCCCCAGGCGAAAAATGCTTTCTGTTTGATCATCATTGAAGCGGGTTTTCAGAAGATCGATAATCTCGGGGCTTTTCATCAATAAAACTACTGCATTTTCAGGGTTGTCGGCCGCCATGGCCAGGGCACACTGCCAGACCGGTTCCAACCCGTCCTGTCCCAGGCGGTCAATCAGACCGGGGGCTGTGTCAAGAAAAGTGTACGCCATCCGGGCGCCGAAGGTGGTTGTCTGTGCGGCACGGTCGTACAGGACGGCCAGCAGGTCTGTCCGGCCGTGGTTGGCTAAGCGCTGTGTAATGCCGGGAATATTTGTCACGAGCTCCAGGGCGATGTTCCAGTTGTCCCGGGCCATCACGGAAGCCAGATGGTAAACCGCCAGGACCGAAGGGATATCCGCGCCGGCTTTCATCATCTTGTCAATCAGGCCGGGGCTTTCTTCAATAGCCGAGATGGAGTGGGCCCAGCTTTCGCGGGCAATCGCGGCACCAAGAGCTGCGACCCTGTGCAGGCCTTCAAAACCGATCCTGCCGATGATGGCAGGGCTTTCCTTAAGGACGCACACGGCTGTCCGGTTGTCGATCGAAGCGATGCTGCACGCCAGGGCGGCGGTTTGAGTCAGGGTCTCGAAATCATTTTCAGAAATCAGCACGGGACTGATTTCCAGAAAGCGCACGGCAACAGGAGCGCCGAAAGGGATCACCTGACTGGCCATGCCGAAAACGTTTAAAACGGTTTCCTCGCCGAAGGGGAGCAGCCGGGCCACAATGTCCGGACACCGGTCCAGAAGGACGTAAGCCGCCTGACGATCAACGTCAGCGATTCGGGCAATCGGCGTCAGGATGGCATCAATGCCTTCCTCCCCGAAGCGTTCGATGAGGGGAGAGAAGGTGGCGCCAAAACGGGCCATCAGCTCAGATTCCACATGGTCATCAGCCTCCCCGGCGTCAGGGTGAATTTTCTCGAATCTATCTTTGAATCGATCTTTTGGCATTCATCCTACCCGTTAGAAGCTGAAATAGTTTTTAAGTACCTCTTCGATGCTCTTTTTCAGATCGCTGTCGTAGGTCAGCGGTTCGATCATGGTGGCGCGAAGCGATTCCTGAACAGGCATGCCGCTTTTGAGGAGCATTCCCGCATAGACCAGCTCTCGCGTGGATACGCCTTCCTCCAGACCCTGGTGAATCAGATTGCGTATCCGGTTGGCTGCTTTGACCAGCTTTAACGACATTGTCTCATCCACACCGGCCTCCCGGCTGACAATCCTTACTTCCAGATCTTCTGCAGGCCAGCCGAGATTGATCGAAATAAAGCGTTGCCGCGTGCTGGGTTTCAGTTCCTTTAGAACACTCTGGTAATTGGGATTATAACTGATGACCATCATGAATTCTTCGGGGGCGTGGAAAATTTTTCCTTTTTTTTCCACAGGCAGATAGCGCCGATGATCCGTCAGGGGATGAATGACAACTGTCACATCCTTGCGGGCTTCGACCACTTCGTCAAGGTAGGCGATCCCGCCTTCTCGTACGGCCATCAAAAGGGGGCCGTCAATCCATTCCACCTCGTCTCCCTTGATGATGTAGCGGCCGGTCAGATCATTGGCGCTCAGGTCGTCATGGCAGGCGACGGTATAGAGCGGACGATTCAGGCGCCAGGCCATATGTTCCACCAGGCGCGTCTTCCCGCTTCCGGTGGGGCCGTTGAGCAAAATAGGCAGCTTATTGGCATGAGCCGCCTCGAACATCTCTATTTCCCTGCCCTGGGGAAGATAAAAAGGTTCTTTCGATACTCTAAAATCGCCATTTTCAATTCTATCGGATTTTTCGCGCTTTGCCATGTTTTGCTCCTCTTAAAATAATATCCGGGTCTGGTTTGATGAAGCATAGCCCTGTGTTTAGTCGATCCGGATTCTAATATAGGCGTGATCAGGAGAATATCAAATATTTTTCTGTTGATTTTGAAAAAAAATTATGACGCACAATATGACAAAATAAACCCGCTGTTTTCAGCGGGTTTATTTACTTCTTCGGATGTTGTCGGATGATGCCGCTGGGCGAGCTCTTGAGAATGCTTTCCAGCATTTGTTTTGTGCGCAGACGCTTGTCGTTCCCTGTCTTTCCGGATTCTGCGTACACAAAGGGCATCACCGCTGTCATGTTTGTTTCATAAAGATAAGGCCTCACCCTCCATGGGCGAGGCCTTATCTTGCATTATTTGCCAATACGAACGGTTACGGCGTAAACAATGGGAAGTCTCTGTACACAAAATTGTCATATACAGGGGTCATAGTAAAGAAATTGGCATCGAAAACCGGTACAGGGTAACCCAGGATGGTTCCCGATTCTCCGAGAGGGAACATGCTTTTGATATTGACGGGACCGGTGCTGCCGTACTCAACAACATGCGCGTAGGTGGAGCGAGACGAGAACGGCATATTCCATACGTTTCCCAGCATTGCGTGGTTATACGGGATAATGCCGCGCAGACCGGTTCCCCATGGCCGAGCTCCGAGTGTGGCAAGGGTGTTGTCCAGTGCCGCTACGATGATCGCATCGGCCGTCTGGGGTTCAGCAGGAGCCGCGTTCTGGAACCAGTTGTAGTAATTATCAATGCCGCCCGGCCTCAGGGCATGCAGGAGCACATTGAAGAGCACCAGATTGCTTTTTGCCGCAGGAAAAACATCGAGCTCTTCGAATGTGAGTTCAATGACCTCCTTGATCCATGCGTCCATCAGTATCCAGGCATCGGCGCGGGTCGTTCCTGTGGCCCAGTCTCCGTCTACGAAATGCCCGTCCCATGCAGCAAGAAGATCAAGAGCCGCGGTGCGTCCGGCTACGGGGGCATCCGGGGCTGCGTTTACAGCGGCGATAAAATAGGCAGATACAAACTTCCAGGGATTTCCGCCACCGCCAAAGGAGTCCGTCGTCGCAATGTTCAGGGCAAGTTGCATGACCTGATCAAAGGTCAGGTCGTCATTTACGGAAAGGTAATCCTCAATGACATGTGCTCTGTGGAATGTGCCGAAGGAGTATCCGCTGTTGTTCCATGGATTGGGATAATTGGCCCGCGCCTTGTTGTTCCAGCCGCAGTAATAACCTTTGTCGGCATTGCGATCAGTTGTACGGGGAATGAGGTTTGCCGAGTCCCATTCCAGGGGTGCTGCCGCGGCGCCTTGCGGCAAACGCCACTCACCGTAAGGACGGACGGGGTCCCTGCCCGACATCCAAAACGCGATATTCCCGTCTCTGTCGGCATATGTGAAGTGCTGGGATATGGGAATAAGTTCTATGGCCGCCCCGAACTCATCCATACTGGTCGCACGCGCAAGGCCAAGAAAGGCCCTGACAAACCTAAGTTCATGACCCCAGTGGGAATACTTCCACGAAATGAGAGGACTTTCGCTTATGACGGGGCCGCGAGCCGTTCTATATACGGGCAGCACCACATCGGCCCCTCCAGCCACCTTGATGGTCTCGGTCCGGTGAAGGCTTACATCCGCCGGTGACTCCAGGTAATAATCCACGGTATGGGCATGCCCTACCTGCATGGACCATGCGTGGTGCGGTGTGCGACCGATCACGATGCCGGGAAGCCCCGCGATTGTCTGGCCGGAAACATTCAAACCGCCGGCCCTGATGGAACCCTCCCCGATGATAGACGGTACGGTGAATCCCATCTGCGGACCGGAGTAGATCATGGGATTGCCGGTTGCTGTCTTGCTTCCGGATATTGCCCAGGCATAACTGCCCATCTTGACATAGGCGTTGATCTTCTTGAGGTTCTCGTCGATCTCCGTCCTCTGGTCGGCCAGGCGCCTGGCGACCTCACGCAGATCCGGAAATGCCGGCGGTGCTTTCATCAGAGGGGTGAGTGTTTCTTCCGTTTTACCCTCGAGTCCGACAGACAGGGGAACAGCGATAGGCTTGGGAATATAGGTCAGCGCATCGGGATCATCGAGCCACCGCAAATCCTCGAACATGCGCGTTCCCGTGGTGGCTCCGTATGCAGTCACGAGCGTTTGGTAAAGCGCCGCGTTTTCGAGCTGTCCCGTTCTATGCGCACCGGGGTCGAAATTTCTCGACATGACTGCTGCCCAGGCCAGGACATCCTTATAGGTCCAATTCTCAAGTGTATCACTCGTAATCCCTACGGCGATAAATTCAAAGGGAAGCAGGTCAGGGTTGGCACGAATCTCGGCGATGCGTCTGTTGAAGCCTGCCACATATCCGTTGATTACATCCCGCTCCTCCGCATACAGCGATGCGAAGCCGTCTTCCAGTTCCTGGTCGGAATAGCCGGTTGTACGTATGAAGGTATCCTGGCTCAACTGCGACGCACCAAATATCTCAGCAAGCCTTCCCCGCGCGGACCGCCTGAAGGTTTCCGCCTGCCAGAGCCGGTCGCTGGCAACGGCATAACCTGCGGCCTCAAAGATGTCATAGATACTGTCCTGCTCTGATCCGGTAATGAACCAGACGCCCTTATCGTCACGTGTGGTTTCTACCGTAGATGGTGAGGGAGGTATGTAGGGTGGGGCTTCATCTCCGCCGCTCGAGCATCCCGACCCCAGGACAGCGATGGCGATCAGGAGAACGGTCGTTGTCAGCCAACGGTACCATGATTGTTTCAAAGCATAAAATTTTCTTTTCCGCATGTCGTTTCCCTCCTTTTAGCTGATGATTTGAATGCCTTACCTTCTTCCTGTGTCATGTAGGTGAAGAGTAACGAAGAACAACCCCATGCAACACAACCTCATCTACAGCCGCTGCCCTTTTTGCCGGCGATTATGCCAGCGGCCTTTATCCTGAAAAAAAGGTAATTCCCGTCCGGAATGGGTAGCGACACAAAAGTCGCTGTACAGCTATTATTGTTTAAGACAAAGCACCATGAGGCGCATGAGGGTCAATCATCTATGGTGCCGAACACATCGACACTTCTGATAATCCCTTTTCATGGCGAACTCCTCAAGGTTTGAGGGCTGGTTGACGGGTTGACAGAGACAACAAAAGAAACGCTATTCAATGATGACCGTATTCGAATTGAAAGCCAGTAGGAGAATAGATCGCTTTTGCAAATCTAGGATTCAATGTGAGCATTTATATCATGATCGCCGGGAAAATCAAAGTATTTCTTGAGACTTGAAAAACTTTGTTTTTGCCGAGGTTTTCATTGTGTGGAGTTCAGTCAACCCCATAAATGTGAATTTCCGCCTTCGATGATCCCGTATCGTCGGTGTATCGCGAAAGATCTATAAAAGGAATCTGAGAAAATCAGCAATGACCATTTGGAAGGTAGTGACACGGTATGACAGTCATCCGCATACGGATGATGGCCACCGGGTTTCGGGAATCAATGGAAACGTGCCCGGTTTGCCGTGCCTGAAGGCTTTTCATCTCCCCGGGTTTCGAGGAGAGCGCGCCTTGTGTTCTCCGGGTTTACGGCGTTACGATATTAAACCACAGGTCGAATTCATCGAGCATAGACATGAGCTCACGGAGCTTGCCGATGTTCCCCTCATAGGTGATCTGTCGCAGCAGAGTCCTGGCAAGAAACGACGTCTGTCCGGTCATGACCTTGTTGAAAATGTTACGGGAGAGCTTGACCGAGCAGTCGGCGTTTTCGGACTGCTTTCCAGCGATGTGTTTCAGAACGGAATTTTCCAGATACAGAACATAGCGCTCGTCCGTGTCGGTGAAATGCCAGTTAATGGTGATGCTCTTTCCCGCCGCCTTGGGGCCGTTGAGGCGGATGGCCATGCTGTTGAAGATCATCTCCAGAGTCAACGCCTCAAAGACATCCACGGGAGTGGGCATCCTGGTGAAAGGCTTGTCGACACCCTGCCTGAGTTCTTTTGCCCCGAACAGATAAAAATTCCGGAAAACAGCCGATTCAGACTGGTAGCCGAGTTGTTCCAAAGCGTCGGCCTGGAGGCGGCGGGCCACCCGGTTTTCGGGATCGGCAAAAACGACATGGTTTACGACCTGCGCGACCCAGCGGTATTCTCCCTTTTCGAAGGAGGCCTTTGCCTTGGCCAGAGCCTGGTCTGCGCCTCCCATAAATTCCACATACTTTTTACTCGCCTCAACCGTCGGCAACGGACTTAAATTGGCCGGATTGCCATCGTACCACCCCAGGTAGTGCTGGTAGACCGCTTTGGCGTTCCAGCCCACCGTGGCGTAATAACCGCGGTTGAACCATTCTTTGTCCAACGCATCGGGCAGGCGAAGCTCCTCGGCGATCTCCGTCATGGTGTAACCGTGGTTGGCCAGTCGCAGGGTCTGGTCGTGGATATATTGATAGGCGTCAGCCTGCCTGCTCAGGAAATTCATGATATTTTCATTTCCCCACCGGGGCCAGGTATGGCCGAGAAAGACCACATCCGACCTCTCTCCGAATTGCTCTATGGCCTCCCGGATAAAGTCCGACCAGGTCTTGGCGTTGCGAACCTGGGATCCTCTGGGGGTGATCAGATTGTGAAGGGTGCCCACACAATTGTCGGCCATAAAAAGCGCCCTCAACTGGGGAAAATGAAAATTCATGTTCGATGGCGCCTCCGTGCCGGGCGTCAGCTGAAAGACTATTTTAACGCCGTCAATGGTCATTTCCTGTCTTGCATGAACCACCGTATCGGTCGGATGAATCAGGCTGCTCGACAGGGTCACGGGTAATGACTTTCCGAGTCCGGCATCCACCTGCCCCCGGGGTCCGCGCGCCAGAAAGGTACCGAACATATATTGAGATCGCCGGATCATAGCATTGCCGGCATAGACGTTTTCACCGACAGCCTCTTCCATGAATCCCGCCGGTGCGATAATCCTGACCTTGCCCTCCCTGACGTCATCGGCAGACACCACCCCTTTAACGCCTGACCAGTGATCTGCATGGCTGTGGGAATAAATGACGGCTATGACGGGTTTCTTTCCCAGGTGTGTATAGACAAGCTCAATGGCTGCCCGGGCGGTATCTACGGAAGTAAGTGGATCGATGACAATGTATCCGGTGTCACCCATAATGATCCCCATGTTGGCCAGATCATAGCCGCGCACCTGATAGACGCGCTCAGTCACCTTGAAAAGCCCGTGCATATTGTTGAGCGAAGCCTGACGCCGCAGACTGGGATTGACAGTATCCATAGGGGTATCCTCGTTGAGGAACTGATATTGATTCATATCCCAAACGATCCGGCCTTCGGGATTGCGGATGACGGCGTCCGGCGCCGGCGCGACCAATCCGCGCGCGGCATCGGCAAAATCCTGCCTGTCACTGAACGGCAGGGTATTGAGAACATCTGCGTTCGCCAGTTGGGTTGCCTTTGTGGCCGTCCCGGCAGGATCCGCAGCCTCAGCGGGAACCTGTAACATGAAAGTCATGGCAGCCAGCGCAAGGAAAACAACCTGTATCAGTAACAATTTTTGTCCGCTCTTTTTCATTATGCCTCCCCGGGGTGTTTGATTTCTTCAAAAAACATTCTTGAATCTTCATACCGGCCATGTCTGAATAGGATTGCCATTCGAGCAGACCGGTTTCTTCCGATGCGCCATGTGGATGCCCGTTTTCTCCTGAATGTCGGAATGCCTGTCTTCACCTGATTTGAAAACTTAAGTATCAACATCTTCTGAATTCAGGATTTAGTCTGCCATTGCCGCCCGGTCGATGAGGATGCCTGTCATTTCTCGATGGGTGATGCCCGCAAGACACACCATGGTGAATACAATACGGGTTATGTTCACTCAACGAGCCCGGACAAGGGCAGTTCTTTTAAGAGGACCTGGCACCCCAACGCAGGGCGGTTGTGCGCCAGACCACTTCATCGTAGAGGATTTCCAGCGGTTCGGCCGCTTCGGCCCCCTCGATCTTCGCGACTGCGGCGGCGACGGCCTCAAGCGTGGACATGCCGTCGGCGCGATGCTGATCCCTCAGCCGGTTCCTGTAACGCGCGGGTGCGGGCAAAACCAGCCGGGGTATTGTTCGGAGAACGGGCTCTCTGGCATACAGCCGGCGGGCCTGACGCCATGTCGCGTCGAGAACCACCACTCGATCCGGCTGCGCGAGGTCCGTTATATCCAAAGAGGAGTCGGGTCCATCCGGCCACAGCAGCCATGTTCCCGGTGCCCTGAGAAATTCATCATCAAGGGACGAATGCCCGATACGGGTTCCGCCCCCGCAGGAAACAATTCTTGAGTTCGGCATGGCCAGCGCCACGAACCGGCCGGTATTGCTCGGGCGCCCGGCCTCCTGAATATGGCGCAGGATCAGAAATTCCGCGCGCGTACGTACTGTGGGCACAATCGGGCAGACGCAAATTTCCCGGCGCAGGTAACATCGGGAACAGTGGCTATTGTGGTCGCGGGTTCTGGATGCGCGCATTCCCGTATACTTTCCGCCGCGATCGGTTCCAGTGTGTCTCATGCCGCGCGGTTACATTATTTTCGATCAGTTCTCCCATGCTCTTATCTGACCTGAACCATACTAGACCTGACAGACAGTGTCCAATGAAGTCTTGTTTCAATAATCTCTTTTAGCTACAACTCAGCAACTTACGATTCATCATTAAGTGAGGATTGCCACTTGAAGTCAAGCCATTTGAAGTTGAAAACCCTTTTCCCGGAATAATCTCAGGCAGGCATCTACTACCGCATCATCATAGAGCATTCCCTTATTCTTTTCGATCTCCTCAAGGGCTGCCTCAATGCCGATGGCTGCACGATAGGGACGGTGGGAAGCCATGGA
Organism: Syntrophaceae bacterium UBA2280; assembly: GCA_002347685.1. GTDB lineage: Bacteria > Desulfobacterota > Syntrophia > Syntrophales > Smithellaceae > UBA8904. The sequence goes on along the minus strand of DDWS01000069.1, from coordinate 28,393 downwards.
TTCCACCACGTCGGACACTGCCATAATGCGGGCTTCCATGAGAATTTCATCCCCTTTCAGATTTCTTGGATAACCGGAACCATCCATCCGCTCATGGTGCTGGTAAACTATCTGTGCCAGAGGCCAGGGCGATTCCACATCCTTCAAAATATCGTACCCCGTTTGTGAGTGTTCTTTTATTAAGGAAAATTCAAGGTCTGTCAGCTTGGACGGCTTGGACAGTATCTCTGATGGTATGGATAATTTCCCGATGTCATGGATGGCGCCTGCCATGCGGATTCCTTCTATTTTCTGATGAGATAATCCCATCTCCGTGGCGATGGTACGGGCTAGATCAGCAACTCGTAACTGATGACCGGCCGTATAGGGATCTCTGGACTCAATGGCAGATACCGTAACCTGAACGATTGCTCCAAACGCCTTCCTGAGATTTTTGAGAGTATCCAGGAGTTGTTTCTCAGCAATCTTTATGTTGTCGATGTCAGTGCATGTTCCGAACCACTTGATGATTTCCCCGGTTTTGTCGAGCAAAGGAACACCGCGGATCAACCACCAGTGATATACTCCATCTGCACGACGTAATCGAGATTCGATAGAATAAATGTCATTGTTTTTCGTCGCGTTCTGCCAGGCATCCCATGCTTTCTGCTTATCGTCAGGGTGAAAAGGGGTGTCCCAGCCATGGCCGTAACTTTCCTCTAGTGTCAGTCCCGTGTAATCTACCCATTGCTGATTGGAATAAATGTTCCAACCGTCTTTCCGGGTGACCCAGACGATTTGCGGCATGGACTCAGCCAGTGAACGGAATTCCTCTTCACTCTTGCGCAGTGTCTCTTCCGCCTTCTTGGTCTCGGTGATGTCAGTATTGAAGCCATGCCAGGTTATGCTACCATCAGCCATCTTCTCGGGTGTTGATTTGCCTAATACCCACTTGATTGATTGACCCGGAATTTGTACTCTATATTCACATGTCCAGATAGTCAGGTGTTTGGCTGAGTATTCAATGGTGCCGAAAACTTTACCTAAATCCTCGGGCAGTATTACTCTGGCAATCGGAAAAAAATCCTCGCGTATATCTTCTGGTGAACATCCAAAAATATCTCTGACAGCTTTTGTTGTGAACGGCACGCAAAATGTTCCGTCAGGCCTCTTCGTAAACTGATACATCATTCCGGGCACCCAGGAGGTAAGCTTCTTTAATCGGATGTCACGTTCCCGCAGCGTCTCCTCCATCTTCTTGCGCTCGGTGATGTCCTCAGAAATCCCAAGTAGAAACTCGGGTTCTCCTTTTGCGTCCAGGAGCGGCAACTTTTTTGTATGGATGGTGCGCTCCCCCTTGGTGCGGGTCTGCAGGGATTCTTCCGGGATATCGACAACCTCCTTCCCGTTTAGAACATCCCGGTCCTTCTTCGTAAAGTGGTCTGCCTGTTCCTTCGGAAAGAAATCGTAATCGCTTTTCCCCAGCAGTTCTTCCCTGGAATAACCCAACAGATCCTCTCCCGCCCGGTTGAATCGGATGAACCGGAGATCTCTGGCATCCTTGAGGAAGATCATATCCGGAATATTCTCGATGATCGAATCAAGAAAAATGTTCGTTTGCTTCAACTTTTTCTCGGCCATGATGCGCTCGGCAATGTCACGGGTCAACGAGATGATGCCCACGGGCTTCTGTGCCTCGTCCCGTAAAAATGACAGTTGGTTCTCCATGTGAACGATGGAACCATCTTTTCTGTATTCCTCCAATTCCAGGATGCGGCTTCTGCCGGGGTCTGCCGTTCCGCTGGCTTCCAATTTCAACTCTTCTTCAAAGACGCGGGCAACAATCTGCAGGGATTCAGGCGTCATGACCTGTTCAATGGTCTGAGCCACGGCCTCTTCAGCCGTGTATCCCCGCAAACGCTGGATGGAGGGGCTGACATAGGTAAAACGCAGATTCATGTCCATGACCGTTATAACGTCTGCGATGTTATCGACCACCAAGCGATATAGCTCTTCGGTTTTTTTAAGCTCCTCCTCCGCCTGCTTGCGCTTGGTAATATCACGGATATTGCATTGTACTAACTTTGCCCTGTCTACAAGATAGATTTCTGTTTCGATATGCTGGCCAGAGC
>DDWS01000069.1:0-26061 GCA_002347685.1 Syntrophaceae bacterium UBA2280 | reverse complement strand
GCTTACGCTCGGTGATGTCCTCAATAGCCAGGAGGATGATCCGCTCTTTGCCCAACGCTCTTTTAATTTGCCGGGCATTCAACAGCATTGTGCGCCTGCCGATACCGGCAAATTCGTGTTCAACCTCAAAGTTGTCAAAGGTTGTCTTTTGGGGAAGGATGGTTTCCAGAAGTTCCCGCAGTTTGGGGATGTCCCACTGATCATTTCCCAGGTTATAAATAAGTTGTCCCTCGGTCTCGTCAGGGTTTACCTTGAAAAAATCATAGAAAGAACGACTGGCGGTGACTACCCTTAAATCCTGATCCAGAATAATTAAGGGTTCACGCACAGTGTTGATGATGTTCTCGGCGTATTCGCCGGATTCATCTATAGACACCTTTTTTTTAAACTGTGTCCGCTTTGTTTTGGATTGATCTTTCACGGGGTTCCTAACACGTCTTGATGATCTGTTAGGTTGGAAAGTTAACCAGTGAGTGTTATGATGGGTGATGGTCCTAAATGAATGGCCATATCAACTTATCTTGTTGTAATATAAAGCTGATATTATGCTATGTCAAATGGAATAATTGGTTGAAATCATAAAAAAGGCAGGGTTGATTGACCCTGCCTTCCTCTCCCATGGTAAGAACCATAGTTATTTAAACCCGCCGATGCGGGATTACTTCTGAAACTTTCTCCTTACCGCTGCCAAACCCATCAGGCCAAGACCAAGAAGGAGCATGCTGGCGGGTTCAGGTACAACGCTTTTAACTACTGCGATATTGTCGATCTCAAACGCGTAACTTGTGCTGGTTAACCGAACGCCATAAAAATCGCCCATTCCGTAAAAATTAACGTATTTATTCGTGTCACCGCTATTCTGATTACCATCTGCTACGCTGAAAGCGTCGCCTTTTACGGTAGCTACTGCCGTGATCAGATCGGCAGCTAAGAAGTCAAGTGTGTTGTATTTATCCATTGATCCCCACCAGAGGCCAAAATAATCTTTCACACTGCCACCGAAACTGATTACAACAGACTGTGGTTGTACATTTACATCACGCGGCACGGATAAGTAATATGTCAAATTGCGTGCTCCACCGTTTCCATCATCATACCAGGGCGCCGCAGCGTCACTAGCCGTGCCTTGTGTGATTTGATAGTTGTTACCGATCAGCTCCCATCCTCCAGGCAAAGCTTCATCGAACGTGATGACCGTGACGTTGGTGTAAGGCGATGTATATCCACCGTTTCCTAACGCATAAGTATAGTCCCAAGATAATGCGTGTGATGTAGCTGCAAATGCTAATAAAATCAAAAAACTTAAAATCACAGAATATTTCTTCATGAGCTCTCTCCTTCTTAATATTTACTGATCAACATTGATCTTAGCACACATAAAGCAATATATGCGCCAGTATTGTAACACTACGACATTGTTATACATACCTATATAATTCTTATGGTAGGACATTTATTTGTAAAGTTATCCGACACCATCAAAGAGTACATATGGAGTGTTATTGACGATGGCATAATAAATACAATAAATTACATTTATTTTGCGGAAATTTATTATGTAATGAATCCCGACAATGTTGTCGAGCAGATTGATAAGAACTTCCTTTTTGTGTTTTGATGGTTTTCGAATTTTAGACACGCCCAGGAGATCGTCTAAAACTTGTTGATAGAATACAACGAAGTTCGACAGAATAGTTCGCCTGGAAACTAACCATGCGGCTGGTACTGTTTTCGGGGAACCCTTGTATTAGAGCGTCGACTCAATTTTAACCTGGCATATATTTCGGGGTAAGGTCAGACGGGTAAAACAAACCCGCCGTTTCCGGCGGGTTTGTGGACAGCTTTGGATGTTATTGGATGATGGCTTGGTGGGCGATGTGAGACTCGAACTCACGGCACCTGGCTTCGGAGGCCAGTACTCTATCCATCTGAGCTAATCGCCCACGCTGCGAGCTTCTACTATATCCGTGCGGAATCTTCAATGAATAAAATCAATCCTGCTTTTTGGAGGTGTGATCTTTCCCCAGATAGTAATTCATCCAGGACGAGGTTTGATAAAGATCCCAGTTACAGGGCGGAATGATTTCCTCTCCCAGCTGTTCGTGTTCCCTGTATTTCTTGAGACGGGCGTAGGCCCGGACGTAAATGCATTTTCTTTTTTCAGGATAGACTTCGCACCAGCCCTGAAAGCTCCCGCCACAGGCGCCGTTTCGCTGATGCTTGGGACATTGCGACATCGGGCACAGATAGGCCACATCGATCAGCGCGCAATCCCCGCAGTCGCGGCAGTCAAAGAGGACAACCTTTTTGATGTGTTCGATTTTATGAAACAGGCCTTCCATTTTTGACCCGTCCACTTTGCGGCTGATTCCCTTCATAAGACTGTAGAGATTTTTGCCCGGCACAAACATCAGTTGATGGAAGAACCTTGAAAATCCGTAAGAAAATCCGGAAGGGGCATCCGGCGGCCGGGATTGCCGTTCGGTCTGTGTTTCACGATTCAAACCCGTTTCCGGATCGCGCTCAAAATAGTAAAATCCGTTGTCCATCGGGTAATCGAAATATTTGACGAGGTCGGCCCAACGGGAGGAGAGATCTTCGCCCTGCCGAATGATGGATTCCACCTGCTCGTAGGGGATATTGTGTCCGCCGATATGAACCCCGCTGTAGCCCAGTCCTTTGAGGATCGCGTACATCCGGGCGGCGCGCAGGATTCTGGCGCCGACCCCCTTGTCGGGATTGTTTCGCTCGCTGTCCAGGTCTGCCAGGAGTTTATCCGTGACGACGGAGCCGGGCAGATCGTTGCGGTTCATCATTTTTGCCGCGCCATAGGGAAGGATGTAAATGTTTCCGATCAGAGGCACGTTCAACCCGTTTTGTTTCATCAAGAGGATCAATTCATGGAATTTCCGGGCGTCGTATCCCAGCTGTGTAATGATGAATCTGGCGCCGGCGGCAATTTTCTTTTTGAGCTTGAAATATTGCGCCATCTGTTCCGCTTCGGTTGCTTTGAAAGGAGAGACGACGGCGCCGGGAAAAAAATCGGCGGGCTGCTGACGGACCACTCCTTTAATGCCCGGGTATTCCAGTCCCCGGTTCATCTCCGAGATCAGTTGCAGGGTGTGGATCGGATCGAGGTCAAAGACCGGCGCGGGTCTTCCCTGAAAACCGGATACCGGATAGTCGCCGCTCATCACCAGAAGGTTGCGTACTCCTGAACGATCCAGGGCGTAGAGCTGACTTTCGATCTGGTTGCGGTTCTTGTCTTTGCAGGTGAAATGCACAAGCGGTTCGACGCCTGTTTTCAAAATTTCAGCGCCCATGAAGTCGGCGGACATGGCCGGTGTGCCGCCGGGGTTGTCGGTGAGCGTCAGGGCGTGGATTATTCCGCCCGCCGCAGCCTGCGCGGCCAGGGTCATGGCCTTGTTCTGAGCCGCTTCTTTCGCGCCTCGTCCCGGCACGAGCTCCCAGGTGACCGGGAACATCGATGGATTCAGTAGCGCCTCTTTAAAACGATTTTCCTGCATCGTCATCCTCAATATTTCTCTGTGGTATCGGTGCTCTGAAAATCGCATTTACGAAAGAGGTTGTCAATAGAATTTATCACCAGGCGTGAGGGAAGAGCATCCTCAGTGCGTTTGCTTTATTGTGTTGCAGTTGCAGGGAAAATTTGTTATTTCTTCAGCATGATTGTCCGGGGAAAAAATCGATTCCGAATAATATCCTGTCTTTTTTTATTATTTATGATCGTGTCCATGTCTGGTGGAGCTTTTGCCGCCACACAGATTCTGAACGTCCGCCATTGGACCGCGCCGGATCATACGCGGGTTGTCTTCGATCTGGATGCACAGACGCACTATTCCTATTCAACTGACAACAATCTTCTGACAATCGAATTCTATGGTGCGGTATGCCATCCCTCAGTGCCGCTTGCGATGTCCGTCGGGAAGCCGGGCATTCAGAAGATTGATTTTACCGGCCTTGCGGATAAATTGATCGTCAGGATGTTTCTGGATGATCATTCAAAGACGCAGGTTTTCAAACTGAAAAAATTTCTCGATAAACCGGATCGCCTGGTTGTGGATATCTATCTCAAACAGGCAGGCGAGGAGAAACCGGTGCCGCAGGCGCCGGTGATGCCCGCATTTACGAGAGTGATCGTGATTGATCCCGGTCATGGAGGCGAAGATCCGGGCGCGGTGGGCAGAAGGGGAACTTACGAAAAAGACGTTGTTCTGGCCATCAGCAGGGAAATCAAAAAATCCATCGACGCCATGAACGGATACCGGGCGATTCTGACCCGTGACGGAGACTACTATGTGTCTTTCAACCGTCGTCTGCAGATCGCCAGTGAGGCCAACGCAAGCCTCTTTATCAGCATTCACGCGGATGCTGCGAGAAACCGCCAGGCCAGGGGCAGTTCCGTGTATTGCCTTTCCACCGGCGGGGCGACGACAGAGGCCGCCCGGCTACTGGCCAATAATGAAAACCTCTCCGATGTGATCGGCGGCGTGGCCAACGGTGAGAGCAACAATGAATCCGATCAGATTATTCTCAACATGTTTCAAACCCACACCATCAATCTGTCGAAAACGTTCGCCTCGACTCTGATCGATCAGGTCGGTAAAGTTCATTATCTCAAATATGATACCTACCAGGAGGCGCCGTTCCGTGTCTTGAAACTGCTCGACATTCCGGCGGTGCTGTTCGAAACGGCTTACCTGTCCAATCTCGAAGAGGAGCAGCTGCTCAAAAGCCGGGCTTTCCATAGAAGGATCGCATCGGCTGTGGCGGCTTCTGTTGAGAGTTTTTTTTCCGGAGGGGCCGTGATCGCGTCGGCCGGCAGTGCGGTTTCCTCGGTGATTCGAGCGCCTGTCGCCGAGCGTTCCGAAGAAGAGATCCGTGCTGTCAAAACAACCGTCTATCGTGTTCAGCGGGGCGACACGCTTTTTTCCATTGCCCGGAAGTTCGATACCCGCGTGTCCACGATTCTGCAACTGAATTCCATGAAAATATCCGATAAGCTCTATGCGAATCAAAGACTAAGGGTGCCGGCAGGGGATGTTGCAGACACATCCGTGCGACCGACAAAGACTTACGTGGTCAGGAAGGGTGACACCTTGTATTCACTGGCAAGAAGCCATTCCATCACCGTTGCGGAATTACGCCGTCTCAATAACATGACGGCTTCTGATGTTTTATTGACGGGGCAGAGAATCAAACTTCCTCAATAGTATTGATGTTCATCATGGCTTCAAATTCAGCACCCGGTTATAAACAGTCTCTGAAAATCCGTATACCTGAAACCTGTTGATGACTGCGAAGGGAACATCGTCGCCGTTGTCAAAGTCTTTTCTTCTGGCGACGGCGTTTTCGTCGCTGTCCATGTTGTATTCCGCAAACAGCAGGTTTTTTGATTTTAAAAATTCTTTCGCCTTATCGCAATCCGGGCAGTCATTTTTGGTAAACAAGATGATGTCAGGTTTTCTTTCGGTGACAGAGTTCTGCTTGTCTATGACGGGTTTTTCCTGCCTGTGAACTCTGACGCTTGAATCCGACTTAAACTGCGGCGGGGGATAATCGGTGATGTGTACCGCGCCGGTGTCATCCTCCCATGTATAAAAATCGGCGTGAGCCGCTGAAGTAAACATAAAAATCAGGGCGATGAAGAAAAAAAGATATTTATTCATGGAGTCCTCCCAAATCAATCATTATCGCTTCAGCCGCATTTCCGGCATCTTGAGATCAAATTCCTCCCACGTTTCGCGGAATCCACCTCGGTAGTAAATAAAGGGGTTCAAATGAATCTTAATCAACTTTACATTAGCCGGAATGTTTTTAAAAATCAACTCTATTGTCACGGACGTTTGGGGCTGAATCTCGACACCCCGTCCACGACTGTCGATGTCGACCATGAGCCTTTTTTGTGAACCCTGCCAGGCATAAGCCTCGTTTGTGAGATATTTATTATTCTTTTCATCCAGGAGGGTTGATCTGTTCCAGGTGCTGAACTTGTCGTCATAAAAAGCGACTTTCCGCGAGGCTTCATCTGTGTTGATCACTTCCACCAGTACCCGGATGTCTTGTTTGACCATCGTGACGCTGCGCAGTTCAAAAAGACATCCCAGCGCGTCACGGACAGCCAGTGGTTTGTAATGGCGCTTGAAGGGGACCACGGGCTTGGGTTTTTCCGGCGGTGGCGGTGGAGGAGGAGGGGCCACTTCAGGTTTTGTATTTTCCGGCGGGGGAGGGGGCGTTTCAGGTTTGGGTTCCGGCCGAAAAATGGCAAAAATATCTCTGGAGGACGGTGCGGGTGTTTGAGTTGAGGGATCGGATGGAGCCGTGCCGTCGGCAGGCGGAGTTTCCGCGAGCCCCTGTTGTTCGAATGTACCGGGCTGCTCATCGAGTACCGTCCGGACTCGAAAAGCCATTTTCACGCGCACGCTGTCGCCTTCGTTGACAAACGCGATCAGGCGTATCGCCGTGATCCTCGCCTCTGTGATGGATTGTGTGGCGGTGTCACTTGTCACCTGAAAATTGGTGACTTCGGTCGCCGAACTGGAGTGTTGTGTTTTGGCATCATTTTTAACCTCGACCAGTTTATCGAGGATCACTTCCGCCGAGGCTTCCGCGGGAGTCTGCGATCCCTTGGTTGCCGCCAGTGCGGTCTTGATGATGATCGATTCATGAACCCGTTTTTTTGTTTGCAGCGAGGTTTGAGCCTGGGCAAAGTCCCGTTCCGCCGCGCCTTTTCGTTCACGGATGGCAGCGACATCCAGACTGAGTTTGTAATAATTGTCTTCCCTGCGCTTGAGAAGATTTTTCTGCGTATCCTGCTCCGTTTTAGCCGCCGTGATTTTCCTTTGCAGATTGATCATCCGATCTTGAAAGAATTTGACCTGTTCGTTTAATCCTTCTTCCGCCAGGGCGTTGTTCTGGCTGGTGTTTTTGATGGTTCTTTCCGCGCGGCCTAAATCGTAACTGGCCGGATCATACGAGCCTGACTTTAAAAAAGCCTCCAGATCTTTTACCGACTGTATAATGGCGACTTTGTAGTCGCTGCCCGCCGCCGGAGGGCTGACTCTTCCGGATTTGTTTTCCTGGAATGGATAAAGCTCGTAGCGCTTAAGGCGAAGGTAGCTGGTGCCCCGGGGGGTTTTTTCAAGTTCGATGCGAATCGGCTCTTCATTGTTCCATTTTGCCGTGCCTTCCTCCGTGGCGCGGATGAAATCAACTGTGGTGATGTTGTGGATGACTTTTGTAAAAGACTGAATGTAGGTTCCCATATGGGCGGCAATCAGCGGGGCTGAGGCCATGTCCGCGTTGCCCTCCAGCCTGTGAGCACTGTCGCGAAAACCCCGGGTGTACATAACCGCGACCAGAATTTCCCCCTGTTTTTCGGTCTGGAGCCAGCGCTTCAGGGATTCCTGCTGGGCGCCGGCATCCTGTTCGTAGCGATTGATCTGTCCGTCGAGGTTTTCAATCGTCGCGCGGATGGTTTTGATCCCTTTGGCGGATTCTTCCAGATCGGTGGAAACCATCTGGAATTGAGAGGTGATGTCGTCGCGGCGCTTTTTCGCGCGGACGAATTCTTTGTTGGCGCTTAAGATAGCGTTTTTATAATCAGTGTCTTCGCGTTCCTTTTCATCCTCGACCGCCTTGAGATTTGCGCGCTCTTCGGATCTTGTGGAGAACGTTTCGCGATTATCCACCTCCGAACGGATGATTTCGCGCACCGTGTCGCGGGAATCCGTGGAAAGAGAGACCCAGCGCATCAGCGGCGGATGCTGAGGCGGTGCCGGTTGCTGCTGTGGTGTCTGGGGCTGCTGCGTTTGGGCCTGCTTCGGATTTGCCGGCTGTTGCTGCGACGTTTGGGCAAGCGAGGGTGTGGCATACATCCAGGCGGCAGTCAGAATAACAACGATAAGGATTCGGGATAACTTGTTTTTCAGCATTTCTTCACTCCGGTTGCCAATCATATCGTTTTATCGGCTAAATTTGAAAAAAAATTAGCGCAAAAGAAATATCCTGTCAATTTCTTTCATGCAAAAGCATATACATGATCAGGCTGACCCGTTTAGAATACGCCTGTCCGGTTGATTTATAAAAAAAAAGAACTATGATAACCTTTAAATCTTGTATGATTTTGAAATAAACATTTGACTTATGCTGTGATACTGCTTTTTTTGGTTTAATCGATTCAGCGAAAATGAAACAGGAGAGATCCATCTATGTTCGGACGACCGGTGAGTCTTTTTAAAATTCTGGGCTTTGAAATAAAAGTGGATTTCAGCTGGCTGATTCTGGCGGCACTCATTACCTGGTCTCTGGCAAAAGGGTTGTTCCCCGAGTTTTACAAAAACCTGCCTGCCTCTGCTTATTGGTGGATGGGCGCGGCAGGCGCCCTGGGACTATTCATGTCCATTGTTTTTCATGAACTGGCGCATTCGATTGTGGCCAGGCATTACGGCATCTCCATGAAAGGGATCACGCTGTTTATCTTCGGCGGTGTCGCCGAGATGGAGGAGGACCCCCCGAGCGCGGGCATAGAATTCAAGATGGCGATTGTCGGGCCGCTTTCGAGTTTGTTCATCAGTGTTGTATTGTTTTTCATCCTGTGGGCCGTTCGTGCACAAGCGTGGCCGGCACCCGTCTATGGTGTCATGGCGTATCTGGCCTGGCTGAATTTTATCCTGGCCGTATTTAACCTGGTACCGGCTTTTCCACTCGACGGCGGAAGGGTCTTGCGTTCGCTTTTATGGTCCTGGAAAAAAGATTTACGCTGGGCGACCTCTGTGGCCTCCAAAGTCGGGTCGGGATTGGGCATTACCCTGATCATTCTGGGTGTGATTTCCATATTTATGGGAAATTTTGTGGGCGGACTCTGGTGGCTGATGATCGGATATTTCATCCGGACGGCTGCTTTGCGGGCCTATCAGCAGGTGCTGGTTAAAAACATGTTCCATGGAGAAAAAGTCAGGGATATCATGGTAAAAGATCCGGTGGTGGTTCCGCGATCCATCACGTTGAATGAGTTCATCCACGACTATGTTTACAAGTATCAGCACCAACTGTATCCGGTGATTTCTTTCGGGAGGCTCAGCGGCTGCGTGACAGTGGCCGCAGCGGCGGCCGTTCCGCGGGAGGAATGGTCGCAACAGACCGTCGGCTCGGTCGCGATGGGATGCGATCAGGAAACAACCATCGGACCCGACGACACCGCAGATCAAGCCCTCGCGGTGATGAACCGCACCGGCAACAGCCGCCTGCTGGTGGTTGAAGGCGATCAGCTCGTCGGCATCCTTGCCCTGAAGGATATGCTTAAGCTGCTGTCGTTGAAGGTCGAGCTTCAGGACTATGATGGTAAGGTGTGAGGCTCGTAAGTCCGGCAGGGAGCCCCGGCAGACTGCCCGGCGTATGCCTGGGTATGCTTGGGCATGCCGGATGAGGCGTAAGGAAGTAAGGAGTAAGGCCGGACCGTCGGGATTTGTTTTTGAACCTTGAACTTAAAACTTTAAACGTTGAACTTTAAACGTTGAACTTTGAACTTGAGACTTGAAACTTGAAACTTCAATCCCCTCCCGATTCTGCGGCCTGAAATGCGTTATCCACGATCATAACGGCTTCCTGCACGAGTCGCTCCAGATGATCCTTCCCCTGGAAGCTTTCCGCATAGATTTTGTATATGTCTTCCGTGCCCGACGGACGGGCGGCGAACCAGCCATTGGCCGTGACGACCTTGAGACCGCCGATGTCGGCATTGTTGGCCGGGGCGCGTGTCAGGACCGCCGTGATTGGCTCGCCGGCGAGATCTTTCGCGGTAATCATTCCCGGCTGAAGCTTTTTGAATGCCACCTTTTGAGCCGGTGTAGCCGGTGTGTCGATACGGACATAGGAAGACGTACCGAATTTCTCTTCGAGTCCCCGATAGATCGAGGCCGGGTCGTTTTTTGTTTTTGCCATCATTTCGCAGGCCAGAAGGTCCATGAGGATGCCGTCTTTGTCGGTGGTCCAGACTGTGCCGTCGTGTCTCAGGAAGGAGGCGCCGGCACTTTCTTCGCCGCCGAATCCGCAGCTTCCGGAAAGAAGGCCGTCGACAAACCATTTGAACCCCACCGGCATTTCGGCAAGCGGCCTTCCCAGATCGGCGGCCACGCGATCGATGATGGATGTGGAAACAAGCGTTTTGCCCACCGCGGCGTCTTTTCTCCACCCCGGACGGTGGCGGAAAAGATACGCAATGGCGGCTGCCAGGTAATGATTCGGGTTCATGAGTCCGGCTTCCTTCGTCACAATTCCGTGACGGTCGCCGTCCGTGTCGTTGCCGAACGCGATGTCGAAGCGATCCTTCAGCTGAATCAGGCCGCCCATCGCGAAGCTAGATGAGCAGTCCATCCGGATCTTTCCGTCGTGATCCAGGGGCATAAAAGAAAACGTCGGATCAACAACCCGGTTGACCACGTCGAGCGATAATCCGTAACGCTCTGCGATCGGGTCCCAAAAGTCGATGGTCGCCCCGCCCATTGGATCCACACCGATTTTCAGGTTTGCCCCCGCGATGCTCTGCATATCAATGACGTTGGCAAGATCTTCCGCATAAGGCGTTACGTAGTCGTAGTCGTGCACAAACCCGGAACGGTTCGCCTTTTCGAAGGAGAGCCTCTTGATTTTCGCAAGTCCGCCCGCGCAGATGATGTTGGCCCGGTCTTCGATGGTCTTCGTTACGGCCGTGTCCGCCGGACCGCCGTGGGGCGGGTTGTATTTAAAGCCGCCGTCCTCGGGCGGATTATGGGAAGGGGTGATCACAACACCGTCGGCCAGTCCCTTTTCCCTGCCCCTGTTATAGACCAGAACGGCATGCGAGATCACAGGCGTCGGGGTGTAGCGAAGCCCCTGCTGGATCATGACCGTGACCTTGCGGGCGGCGAAGACTTCGACGGCCGTCATCAATGCGGCTTCCGAGAGGGCATGGGTGTCCATTCCGATAAACAGCGGGCCGGTGATGTTTTCATCCTTGCGGTATTCGCAGATGGCCTGACAGATGGCGGCGATGTGTATCTCGTTGAAGCTGTTTTTTAAAGACGACCCCCTGTGACCCGAAGTGCCGAAGGCGACGCGCTGCGCCGGATCGTTGATGTCCGGCCGGCCCGTGTAATAGGCGGACATCAGCCGCGGGATGTTGGCGAGAATGGATTGTGGTGCGCGCTTGCCTGCCAGGTCGTGAATCCTCATGGGTTGCCTCGAAGTGTCGGGTTGTCGATTCTTAATCGATTTCATGGATGGATGTCCAGTTTTATCCTGACGGAAATCTCCACCGCGTGTTCGCGGTGATCGTTCACCAGGGGGATTTCCGCCGCGGGCAGGGGCGAGCCGTCCAGTGTTATGCCGGTCCGGTCATCCCCGTCTGAAGCCTGCCGGATGATGATCCGGTAGAGGGTTTCCCTGTAGCGGTAGGACATTTTAAATTCCTTCCAATCCGCTGGCAGGCAAGGGGAAAAACGAAGTATGCCCTGTTGTAAAGACAGTCCGAGAAGTGATTCCACAATCAGACGGTACAGCCAGGCAGCAGAGCCGGAAAGCCAGGTCCAGCCGCCGCGTCCGATGTGAGGATCGACGGCATAGATGTCGGAGGCAACCACGTAAGGTTCGACTTTGTAGATTTCCACGTCCTCCGGTGTTGCGGCATGGTTGATGGGGTTGACGATGTTCAGGACATCCCACGCCTTTTCTCTTTCACCCAGCGCGGCGAAAGCCATGCCCGCCCAGATGGCCGCGTGTGTGTATTGCCCGCCGTTTTCTCTCACGCCCGGCACATAACCTTTGATGTAGCCCGGCTCCATCTCCGATTTGTCGAATGGCGGATCCAGCAGCTGAACCAGTTTCTTATCCCGATTCACAAGAAATTCATTTACCGCGTCCATCGACCGGCGGGCGCGCGACGGGTCTCCCGCACCGGACAGAACGGACCAGCTTTGGGCAATCGAATCAATCCGGCATTCTGTGTTTTCAGACGATCCCAGAATGGCGCCGTCGTCGAAGTAAGCGCGACTGTACCAGTTCCCGTCCCATCCGCTTTGTTCAACATTTTTCTGCAGCTCGCCTGCCTGTTTTTGACATATTTCGGCAAAGGGGATATCGCCCTGCAGGCGGGCGATAATCGCAAACTTGACAAGCACGTCGTACAGGAAAAAACCCATCCAGACACTTTCGCCCCTGCCTTGATCACCCACTTTATTCATCCCGTCATTCCAGTCGCCGGAGCCCATCAGAGGCAGTCCGTGAACGCCGAATTTCAGGCCGTTTCGTATGGCACGCACGCAGTGGTCGTATAAACTGCCTTTTTCATCACTGATTCCCGGCAGGTCATAATAGGCGTCTTCATCCGCCCGGATCGATCTTCCTTCAAGGAAACCGACGGTTTCGTTTAAAACCTCCGTATCGCCTGTGCAGAGAATGTAGCGGCTTGCAACCATAGGCAGCCACAGGTAATCGTCGGAACATTGCGTGCGCACGCCCCGGCCGGTGGGCGGATGCCACCAGTGCTGGACGTCTCCATCCGTAAACTGGCGGCTCGCGCACAAAAGCAGGTGGTCGCGGACGAGGTTCGGTGTCGCGTAAACCAGCGCCATAACGTCCTGGAGCTGGTCGCGGAAGCCGAAGGCGCCGCCGGACTGGTAATAGCCATTTCGCGCCCAGAGCCTGCATGAGATCGTTTGATACAGAAGCCAGCCGTTGGCCATGATATTGACGGATGGGTCGGAGGTTTCAACCTGTACGACGCCCAGTGTTTTTTTCCAATAGCTGTGCACCGCGTCGAGCTCCGCCTGTGCAACTGCCGACCCGCGCAGGACACGCACTGTATTGCCGGCGTCGTCTGCGCCCCGTCTTCCCGTGACGCCCAGACGGAAAATGACGTCACGTGCCTGTCCGGCGTTCAATCCGAATTTGACCTGCATGGCGGCGCAGGGATCCAGGCCGGCGCCGACGCGGCCTGAGAGGTGGGTCCGGGTCAAAACGTCAGGCGAGGAGATATCTTTGTTGCGGCCGATGAATTCCTCACGGTCGCACGTTATGGTACGCGTCGGATCATCTACGTCAAAAAAAGTCACCCGATCGGCAAAGTCCGTGTTATATTGATTTCTGGCAAATATTGCCCCGCACCCCTCGTCAACTTCGGTGGTGACATGCATCATCGTTTTTGTTCGCAGATCGCCAAGCACCCATTCCAGATAGGCGGTAACGGAAAGATCGCGTCGGCGGCCTGATTCATTACGCAGTTTCAGAACCATGAATTTGACCGGCGAGTTGATGGATACGTAGATCCAAAGCTCGCTTTGGATGCCGCTTTGCGTGTGTTCGAAAACACTATACCCGAAACCGTGACGGCAAAGATAGGGCGTCTCACCGCGGCATGGATGAGGCGTGGGAGACCAGACTTCGCCTGTCTCTTCGTCACGGATATAAAACGCTTCGCCGGTGGGGTCGCTTACCGGGTCATTGTGCCACGGTGTGAGGCGGTATTCGTGGGCGTTCTCACTCCAGGTGGCGGCGGAACCGCATTCCGAAATGATGGTTCCGAAGTGTGGATTGGCGATGACATTGGCCCAGGGCAGGGGGGTTTTTTTCACCGGATCTGTGACGATGACGTATTCGAGGCCGTCGGGTGAAAAACCCCCGAGACCGTTTCCGAAGATCAGGGAGGGCTTAATAAACACTTTTTCGTCTTCGCTTTGTGCGCTTCGGGTTTTGACCGGTTTCAGACGTGCGACAGGTTCCTCCGGGATGATACGGGTTTTAAGCTGCTCTTCTAATGTGCCGAGGCTGTCTTTAATAATGACGCGCGCGACGGTTTGCAGCAAAATACGGTCTTCGGCGGATATCTGATCCCCCGGTCTTACAAAAATGCCGCCCGGCCTGTCCATCCAACGGGTTTCCATGCTGGTGGCGATCAGGCCCATAATCTGGTCATGAAGCGTCTGCCGGTAGGTGGCACTGTCCTCGTTCCAGATGACCAGATCGACAGACAGGCCCTTTAAACGCCAGTAGGCATGCGCCTGCTGAAGTTGCCGGACCAGTTCTATGTTGGTATGGTCGGCAATCTGGAGCAGCACAATGGGAAGATCGCCGGAAATGGCATAACCCCACAAACCGGATTGGCCGCGACGGTTTTTGATGAGGATTTTCGGATCGGCGCGCAGGGATGCGTTGGCGTAAACAATGGAACCGGCCAGACGGGCATAGAGCTGGGCGTCGGCCTCCGTTGCGTTGATCTGCCTGAGGGTAACCTGGCTGTGGGTCCAGGCCAGATTAAAGACCCGGTCCGCCAGGCGCTGGTCGGAATATTTTTCGATAAGCCCAAGCGTTTGTTCACGTGTGTAAGCGATGCCGGAAACGATGTCCAGTGTGACCGATTCTCCCGGAGAAAGAGTGATCTGATGGCGGATGGACACGATCGGATCGAGAACGGATCCTTCCGTATCAGAGAGGGTTTGCGTTTCCGTTGCCTGCAGGGTCATCGCCTCCGGATTGGACAGGGTGTTGCCCCGGCCGACGAACTTCAAGCGATCTGTCTCATAGGAGACTTCTCGGTTGAACGTACCGTGCAGTGTCATGGAATGGAATCCCCAATAGGCGGCTTCATCCTTGGACCGTGGCCGGCGCGTGAAGAGGATAGCCTGACGCCTGCGGAGAATTTCCGTCTGAACAAAAAGATTGCTGAACGCCGGATGGATCTCATCGGCAGCGGGTTGCGCGATCACGATTTCCGCATAACTGGTGATATCCAGCTCGCGGCGTTTTCTGGATCGGTTGGTGATGCGGAGGCGCCGGATTTCAATATCGTCTTCCGGCGATACGGCGATCTGCGTGTAGGTATTGATATCATCATCGCGTCTGCGGAATTCAACTTTCGCATCGGAGAAAATAGCTTCGTAGCGTTGCGGTTTTTTAAGGGTCGGCTGATAGGCATTGGACCAGAATTCGCCGGTGGAAACATCGCGGATATAACAAAACATGCCCCAGGAATCGCGGGTGGCGTCTTCACGCCAGCGTGTCACGGCCAGATCATTCCAGCGGCTGTAGCCGCCGCCGGCCTGTGTGACCATCACATGGTATCTGCCGTTGGAAAGCAGTTGCACTTCCGGTGCAGGTGTGTCGGCCGTTATAAAGCTTCGCGGAGGAATTCTCTGCGGGCCGGCATTCTTTCCGGCATGAATATCTTTGGCGATCTGCCGATAGAAGGAAACGGCCTTGGGAATACGTTCCTGGAGCAAAAGTGCGGCCGACTGGAACATGGGTTCGGATAAAAAGCGCCTTTGCATCGGTCGGTTCAGAAGCAGATGGGCCATGGACAGCAGGCTCATTCCCTGATGATGCGCCATGAACGATCGCACAATCACACGGGATTGACCGCTCGGTACGCGTGCCGGCGTGAAGTCCATGGCTTCATAAAAACCATAGGCCCCAACCATGCCGTTTGCTTCCAGACGCTGAAGATTCTTGCATGCTTCTTCGGGCGCGACCATCAGCGCGAGTGCCGTGGCGTAAGGCGCCACGACAAGATCGTCGGCCAGGCCGCGCTTGAGACCCAGGCCGGGGACGCCGAAGGCACGGTACTGGTAGTTGAGATGGACGTCCGCCAGGCTGTAACCGGATTCCGAAACACCCCAGGGAACCCCCCGTATTTTGCCGTACTCGATCTGTCTTTTGACCGAGGCTTTATAGGTTTGGTCCAGAAGCGTGTTTTCGTAATTCGGCATGACCAACAGCGGCATCAGATACTCAAACATCGAACCGTCCCAGGCCAGCAGCACCGGTTCACCTCCGGGATTCGTCAACATGCGTCCCAGGGCAAACCAGTTTTCCTGCGGCAGTTGGCCCTGCGCGATGGCGACAAAACTGCAGAGCCTGGCCTCAGACGCGAGCAGATCATAGAAACTTCCGTCCCTGCGTCGCTCACCCACGCTGTATCCGATGGTCAGAAGCTGCCGTCCTTTATCATAAAGGAAGCTGTAATCCATCTCGGAGAAGTTGCTGACTTTTTGAATCAGAAAATGGATGACCGAGAGCCTCTCCCGGGCATGGCGGCTTCCCTCCAATCCCTTTTGTTGAAAATCGTTGGCCCATTTCCTCTCTTCGGGGGTGACGTCCGTTGCGATGATCTTTTCAACTTCCGGCAGCCAACGCGCGGCGAGATCCGACGCTTCGCTCAGGGTGGGGATACCGACGTCATCAAAAATGCGTCCGGTCCGGACCGACGGGCTATCGAGCGCAGCCCATGGGCACAGCGCACCCAGTTCGTCTATCGCGTCGCGACATTGACGCACGATGGCCTGTGCCCACCTCAAGGCCTGGCTTTGCTCACTGGCCTCGATGGCTGCGGAAAGGTCGGCCGCTGATTGGGTCAATCGATTGAGATGGTGCCACAATGCATTGACGTTTGTTTTTTGTGAAGCCGCAATCAAAGCAAGTTGTTTCTGAAAGCTGGCAATGTCTTTGTCGGCGGCCTGCAAAGCGGTGTTCTGAAGAACACGGCAGGCATCCTCCATGCCCTGAAGCCAGCGGTCTGATAAGATTCTATGGTCAGGCAGCTCGAGGAGCCCCCATTTCAGTGTCAGCAGATGGCCGCAGAGGTTTCCGCTGTCCACCGTCGAGATGTAATGGGGCGGAAGCGTTTTTAATGTTTGTGTATCATACCAGTTGTAGAAGTGACCCCGGTAGCGATCAAGTTTTTCCATTGTACTGAAAGTGTTCGCGGTGCGACGGATGAATTCACCTTGCGAAATGAAGCCGAAATCATACGCTGACAAATTTGCCAGCAGGGCCAGTCCTATGTTTGTCGGTGACGTGCGGTGCGCAATGATCGAGCCGGGATGCTCCTGATAGTTGTCCGGCGGAAGCCAATGGTCATTCGACGCGACAAACGTTTCGAAAAAAGACCAGGTTCTGCGGGCTGCTTTTCGAAGAAAGATGATTTGTTCATCTTTGAGTTTGGTGCCTTCTTTCACGATAGGTTGGCTGATCCACCAGGCAAGCACCGGTGAGGCAAACCATAAAATGAGTACGGGAAGGGCGACAATAAGCGCCCCGGGTCTGAAAATAATGAGACAAACCGCGACCGAAGCGCCTGTGAAAGGGCCGATCCACATCGACCGCAGGGAGGCGGCAAGGCCATTGTCGGCGGGATGGGCATGGTTGCTGAAAGGGTTCCACTCCAGTAAACGCTTGTGCGTGACGAGCATCCGCCAGCTGGTGCGCAAAATGGCATCCAGGCTGTAGAAGGCTTCGTACGGCAGACAGGCAATCGTGAATAGAATCTGGAAAAATTGTCGTCGGGTCTGCCGAAGGACATAACTTAAGTGGTCAAGCCACAAGATATCTCCCGGTTTGCGGAATATTTCCAGGATGACGGTACATGCGGAAGGAATGAGGAGAATCCCCGCGACCAGCAATGTCCACAACCAGGCCGGCGACAGAACCGTCCAGCCGGCGATCAGCAGCAGGGTCAGCGCGGCGGGAACGAGAGTGCGGCGGAGATTGTCGAATATTTTCCATTGAGAAAGTTTCGATAATTCATTTTTTCTGCGGTCCGCTCCGAAATCGGGGACCGTTGACCGAAGCCAGCCGGCAATCTGCCAGTCCCCGCGAATCCAGCGATGTCTGCGACTCACATCGGCCTGGTAACGGGCGGGATACTCCTCATAGAGCTCTACGTCGGAAATAAGCCCGGCGCGTGCGTGGCAGCCTTCTATCAGGTCATGACTCAGTATCCGGTTTTCGGGAAGACGCTGATGCAGCACTTTCTCGAATGCGTCGATGTCATAGATGCCTTTGCCGACGAAGGAGCCTTCGCCAAAGACATCCTGATAAATGTCGGACACCATGCGCGTGTAGGGGTCGATGCCGGTCTGGCCGCCCCAGAGGCGTGAATACCAGGTCTGTCTTGCACCGGATAGGCTTTCGGTTACACGCGGCTGCAGGATTCCGTATCCGGCGGTGATGGTTCGTCTGGATTCGTCGAAGCGGGCCCGGTTGAGCGGATGGGCCATGGTGCCGATAAATTTTTGCGCGGCATCGCGTGGAAGCTGTGTGTCCGTATCCAGGGTGATGATGTATTTTACGTTGGCCAGTATTTCCGTGGCGCCCACAATCTTCGAAAAACGCTCCTTTGGGCCGCCTCGCAGAAGGGCGTTGAGATCGGCCAGCTTTCCGCGTTTGCGTTCATAGCCCATCCAGAGTTGATCATGCGAATTCCACAGACGCGGTCGATGGAACAAAAAGAACTTGCCTCCTTTGACGCCCCGGTATTTATCGTGGAGGTCCTTAATGCCTTTTTCAGCTATCCGCAGAAGCTCACCGTCCTCGGGCATGTTTTCGTAAGCGGCGTCACCGAAATCCGTCAGAAGCCCGAAATGCAGGTTATTGTCGCGATTGCTCAGAAAGCGGATTTCGAGGGATTCGACCAGATCCTCGACGCTTTTTGTATTGTTCAGCATGGAAGGGATGACCACCAGTGTGGTTTCTTCCGGAGGAATTTCCCGGGAGAAATCCATGCGCGGCAGAAGCCGCGGACGCGCCAGCAGTGTCGAAAGCCAGTTTGTGAGCGACACCCCGAGCGAGCTTGCACAAATCAACAGAATCAGCCCCATAGGCAGCAAAAACGACATGGGTAAACCGTCGGCATGAAGCCCGGCCAGCAGAAATCCCGTCAATCCCAGGCTGATCAGAATCATGCTGCCCAGATACAAAAGCAGGGGAAAGCGGAACAGACTTTTTTTGAAAAGATCGTATAAAGGAAGGCGTGTCTGCGCTTCTTTTGTGAGTCTGGCAAGGCCTTTGTCAATCAGATAGAAACCGACATGGGTCATCCGGTTGTCGCTGCTTTTTTCCGCCCGGGCTTTTGCAGCGAGGTCAACAGCTATTCGAGCGATATCCCGTTCGAATACTGAGGAGTGTTTGGCGATAGTCTCCACGACATGACGATAATGATCGCGTGTGACAAAATCCATGCGGACGTAGACATCGGCGGGATCTTCCCTGAGTACGGTTTCGACCACGCTCATGGTTTCGACAAATTCGCGCCAGTCCAGGGTCGTCAGAAACCGCAGCGAGTGGATGCTGTTGCTGACCGACGCCTGATCGGCGGCCAGCTGCTGATTGCCGGAGCCGATCAGTTGTTCAATGGTGAGGTGCGATTCGGAAAGCCGCTGTTCAATCCAGGAAAGCGGCAGGGCCAGTGAGGGACTGTTCCCCTGAAGCCTACGCACGAATTCCGCGACGAATGAACTGGAAAGCGCGGGATCCGACCGGGCCATGTCCGCAAGCAAAAGGACAAGATTTTTGGGATCACGCTTCGCGATATCCAGCATTTGGTCGGCCCAGTCATTGGCGCGCGCCCGGTCCCTGACGTCCATCATGATGCGCGTTCCAGTGCGTCTGAGATTTTCGATCAGCGCCAGACGCAGCATAATCGGGATTGCCCATAATTCGCCGAGCTTCAAGTAGGAAACAGACTGGTAGGCTGTAATGAAACTGATCAGATTTTCCAGGTCCACCCTGCCGTCGCCATGCGAGATGATTTCCTGAGCGATATCGTAAACCCGGGGAAGGCCGGCGGAGGGGCCTTTGGACAACCATGGCAGTCCACGGCTATATCCGCGTGACAGGTGGCGTTTGGCGGTCAGGACATTTTCTTCGATAAGATAAAAATTATCAAGCAGCCATTCTTCCGCAGGCGCAATGGGTCTGCTTTCCGAGACAACGGCGGTCAGCTGTTTGACGGTTTCAAGCAGAACCTCTTCGTTTTCATGGAGCCTTCCCAGAAGTCTCTCGCTTGCTTTTGCGTTAATTAACTGATGCGCCGACGCCAGGATTTTGCCGTGCTGTTTCATCTGATCGGAACTGAGCAGTTCCGATCGGAGAGGCGATTCGGCACGGCTGATTTTTTTTGCGGACCTTCTATGGGGAAGGCCCTTTCGAAGCAATGACCAGGTATCGGTTACAGCCTTGTAGAGCAGGTTCAATGTGTATCTCCTTGTCGAATAGCCGATGTGACCGCAATGCTGCGGAGAAAAGTTTCTTTTTGTAAGAGTCGGTTTAGAGAATTGACCGTTTGCCGTTGTACCGTTCGATATCGTAATATTTTGCCACGTCGATGAGGTTCAGTCGATCGATAACATCTTTCATGGGCACCGAAGTGATCTCTCCCTGCCGATAGCTCACCATTCTGCCGAAATCCTCGTTGACGATCATATCCACGGCCGCGATCCCGAACCACCGGGCCATGAGGCGGTCCCGGGCGGAAGGTGATCCGCCGCGCTGCAGATGACTCAAGATGACATAACGGGTGGTAAATCCCGTTTTGTCTTCGATTTGATCGGCGAGGTAGGCGGCGATGCCGCCCAGTGACCGGTGACCGAACTCGTCGACCTTGTCGTTTCTGCAGAATTCTTTGTTGGCCTTCATTGTCGCGCCTTCGGAAACAACGAGAATGCTGTATTGGACTTCCCGCCCGCGCCGTTCGTCGAGAAGCGAGCAGACGCGTTCCATTTCGAAGGGGACCTCGGGGATCAGGATAATGTACGCGCCACTGCATTCGCCGCCGTGGAGGGCAAGCCAGCCGGCATGACGGCCCATTGTCTCGACGACGAATATCCTGTTGTGCGAGCCCGCAGTTGTCCGGAGACGGTCGATCTCTTCCGTGATAATATTTACTGCCGAGTCAAACCCCAGGGAATAATCGGTGCCGACCAGATCGCCGTCAATGGTTTTGGGAATGCCGACGGTCTTGATTCCTCGCCGATGGAGTTTGGATGCCACGCCGAGGGTGTCCTCGCCGCCGATGGCTACAATGACATCGATGCCGAGTTTGCCGATATTTTCTATGACCTTACCGGATGTGTCTTTTTGCGGGTTGAAAGGGTTTGTTCTGGATGTGCCGAGATTTGTTCCGCCGTAACGGTCCCACGTCCGCACGATTTCCTCGTCGAGCATCATCGTATGCCGGGCGAGGCTTTCCGGATCATCCGGATTGACCTCCACGAGCCCCTTCCACCCTTCGCGGATGCCGATGACATCAAAGCGGACGGAGCGCTCCTTTTCACAACGGGGATCCAGCGCCGATTTGGTGACCCATTTAATGGCCCCGTTCAGACCGGGGCAATCTCCGCCGCCCGTCAAAACCGCTATTCTCATGGTTGTCTCCTTCCAGAGTCAAGAAGATGATCTTCCGTTACAATCTAAAGGGTGATTGCCGGTTCCAATGTTATTATTTTCATTTGTCAGTAAGGCCGTTGGATGTTGTGCGTCTAGTCAACCGGTTTCAGGGGCGCTTTCATCTGAAATGCGATTTTCGGGTTCGCAGTCGTGTATTCGAACGACATGTAATAATATTACATAATTTATGAGCATTCGCAACCTAAGAGTGCAGGGGATAATAAAAAAAGAGGGCCCTCTTTATAAACGCTTCCATCAGACGCTGGTGTCGTAGGCATTTGATATTCGACGAGTTATAAGAGAGTGCCGTGTTACCGGACGGCCGGAAGCATTTTCGTTCGTGACCGCCGAAGCGGATAACCTTGCGGCAATAGAAAAACGTGTCCAGGAGAAATTCGATACACGAGTACTATCTGAAACAGAGTAAACTCTGGTTAACTGTCACTCAATTGGTTTGGGATAGTCCGGCCGGAGACAAAATACAGATTAGAATATTCACCTCCTTTCAAGGCATTCCTTCATATGCTGAGGTTCTACCGTGACTTTTCATTTGATCCTCTGAGCATAGTATGCCAGAGAACTCGACTTTTGGCATGTCTGACTTTAGGGGAAGGTTACGATCATGCCGCCGATATCATCATGCCGCTCCGCATCACCATAAGCATACTCAGCAAAAATAGCAGGATCGTTGAAGTTCGCGGCGTTTAAGCCTATTGACAGAACGCATGATCTTGCCTATGTTCAAATGTGCGGGGAACATTTCAGAAGGTAAGCAAGCTCATGAGCAGGGAAAAACTCGAATCGGAAGACAATGTCGCGGAAAAAGAGCGGCAGGAAACCAAAGAGCCGTCGTTTTACCGTGTGATGCTGTTGAACGATGATTACACGACCATGGACTTTGTTGTCCATGTGCTGGAGGCGATCTTTCACAAGACGCCCGCCGAGGCGACCCGTATCATGCTCAATGTCCATAAACAGGGCGCGGGGCTTTGCGGCGTCTATACCCGCGAGATTGCCGAAACCAAAGTGGCGGCGGTGCACGATCTGGCGGCCAGCCATCAGTATCCGCTCAAATGCGCAATGGAGAAAGTATGATCAATAAAGAATTAAGCATTGTGCTCGATGCCATTATCCGGGACGCATCCAAGCGGCGCCATGAGTACCTGACCGCCGAGCACATTCTCTACGCGCTTCTTCATGATGAGGCAGGTATCGATATTATCATTGGATGCGGCGGGGATATCGAAAGGCTCAAGCAGGCCATCGAGGCCTTTTTTTCTAGAAGCATTCCGGTGCTGCCTGCCGGCAAACGAGCCAATCCCCAGCCCGCCCTGGGGTTTCAGCGGGTTATTGAACGGGCGATCCACCATGTCCATTCCGCCGAAAAGGCGGAAGTCGAGGCGGGTGACCTTCTGGCCGCAATCTATGGCGAGCCGGACTCTTTCGCCGCGCATTATCTCGAAATGGAAGGCATTACAAGGCTGGATGTGCTCAACCACATCTCTCACGGCGGCGTGATTTCACGCGCAGGCGATTATTCAGAGGCCCAGGGGGAACAATCTGGCCATGAATCGCAGGATAGCCCACAGACGCCAAAGCGTCCGGTATCGAATGACCCGCTTAAACTCTATGCCGTCAACCTCAACGAAAAAGCTGCGGCAGGCGAAATTGATCCGCTGATCGGGCGCCAATCCGAAGTCGAACGCGCCATCCAGGTGCTGTGCCGTCGCCGGAAAAACAATATCGTATTTGTGGGCGATCCGGGCGTCGGCAAGACCGCGCTGGTGGAAGGCCTCGCGCTGAAAATCCATCGGGCAGACGTGCCCCTGCACCTGAAAGACACCCGAATTTATGCTCTCGACCTCGGTGCGCTTTTAGCGGGCACCAAATATCGCGGCGATTTTGAAGCGCGTCTCAAGGCCACGATCCGCGAGCTCGAAAAGATTCCCGGCGTCATTCTCTTTATCGACGAGATCCACACGGTTGTCGGAGCGGGCGCGACCAGCGGCGGCTCCATGGACGCGTCGAACATTTTAAAGCCTTCGCTAAATTCCGGGAAGCTCCGTTGTATCGGCGCGACCACGTATGAAGAGTTCAAAAACAATTTCGACAAGGACCGGGCGCTTTCCCGAAGGTTTCAGAAGATTGAGATCTTCGAGCCGGGCATCGGGGAAACCATCGATATCCTAAAGGGCCTGCGTTCCTACTACGAGGAATTCCACGGCGTCCGCTACACCGAGGGCGCGATCCGGGCCGCTTCCGAGCTTTCCGCCAAATACATCAACGACAAGTTCCTGCCTGACAAGGCCATTGACGTGATCGACGAGGCGGGCGCGACAAAGAAGCTTCTGGCGGCAGGAAAAGGAAAACCCGTCGTCGGCGTGAAGGAGATCGCCGGCATCGTCGCACATATCGCCAAAATTCCCTCTCTCAACCTTTCCACCTCCGACACGGAAAAATTGAAGGACCTGGAGGCGGGACTCAAGCAGGCGGTTTTCGGACAGGACGACGCGATCCATTCGCTTGTGTCCGCCATTAAGCGGTCGCGAGCGGGGCTCGGCGCACCGGAGCGTCCAATCGGCTCGTTTCTGTTCGCAGGCCCCACAGGCGTTGGAAAAACGGAAGTGTCCAAACAGATGGCGCATGTGCTGGGCGTGCAATTCATCCGTTTCGACATGAGCGAATACATGGAAAAGCATGCCGTGGCCCGTCTCATCGGCGCGCCGCCGGGCTACGTCGGGTTTGACCAGGGCGGCCAGCTCACCGACGCGATTCGGAAGCACCCTTACTCGGTGCTGCTGCTCGACGAAATCGAAAAGGCGCATCCGGACATCTTCAGCATTTTGCTTCAGGTGATGGACTATGCGACGCTCACGGACAACAACGGCAAGAAAGCCGACTTCCGCAACGTCATTTTGATTATGACCTCCAACGCCGGCGCAAAGGAAATGGATATGGGAGCGATCGGTTTCGGCGACAGAAAAGCCGCCGCTCGTGCGAAAGGCCCCGAGGCCATCAAGAAACTCTTCAACCCGGAGTTCCGCAACCGGCTTGACGCGATTGTGACCTTCAATCCGCTGACCCCGGCGGTTATGAAGAAAGTCGTGGAGAAATTCATTGCCGATCTGGCCTGTCAGCTTGCGGCGAAAAAAGTCAAAATCGAGTTGGGAAGATCCGTGTACGACTGGCTTAGCGAAAAAGGCTATGACGACAAATTCGGCGCAAGGCCGCTTTCCCGGCTTATTCAAACCGAAATCAAAGACGCGCTGGCCGAAGAGCTGCTCTTTGGCAAACTGAAAAAAGGCGGCAGTGTGCGGGGAAAACTCAAAGAGGGAAAGATTGTCTTTTCCTGCAGCCATTAAACCATGCCTGTTTACCGACTGCCCAAAAAGATCGCTTTCCCGCAGCCTGAGCTTTCCGAAGAAGACGGATTGCTGGCGGTGGGCGGAGATTTAAGCGTCGAAAGGCTTCTTCATGCCTATTCGCTGGGTATCTTCCCCTGGTATTCGGAAGGGCAGCCGATTTTGTGGTGGTCGCCCGATCCCCGCCTCGTCCTTTTCCCCTGCGACCTGAAAATATCCAAAACTCTGAAACAGACCATGAAAAAAGGCGTCTATCGCGTGACGACCAATGAAGCCTTTGAAGACGTCATCCGCAATTGCGCGACGGTCAGGCGAAAAGGCGAGGCCGGCACCTGGATTACCGAAGATATGATCCAGGCGTATGTCAGACTGCATGAAGCGGGCTTTGCGCATTCCGTTGAAGCCTGGCATGGCGATGAACTGGCGGGTGGATTCTATGGCGTCATGATGGGCAAAGCGTTTTTCGGCGAATCGATGTTTGCGAAAAAAACCGACGCCTCCAAAGTAGCTTTCGCGGTCTTTGCCGCCGACCTGGCCCAAAGAGGATTTCACTTCATTGACTGCCAGGTGACAACCGACCACATGAAGCGATTCGGCGCAAAAGAAATATCCCGTGACGAATTTCTGGAGCGCCTTCGCCTGGCACTGGAAGTACTGTAAGGAACGGTAATTGTTCCTGCGATTGGTTTTGTCAGGCTACGGGCGTTGTGTCAGATCTTTTTAAACTACTCGATCCGGCGCGAGAGGACCCGCTTCATCCCGGATTTCACCTTGGAACGTGATCAAAAAAACCTAAGGCAGGTTCAGCTACTTATACGCAAAAATATCATTTATATTGAAATGTTTGATCTAAGGCCGTGAAGCACCGGCAAGGTGGCCGCGAAGCCCAGCGGCGCGGTTAACCCTTGTCTGGTGAATTCAGTTGTTCGATAATCGCGTCTGCAGCTTCCGGGAAAGTTCGAACCCGGCAACGGGCGGCAGGAACCTCCGGATACGTGATCCTTACGTCCGGTGGCGTGGGAGGACGGCGGGGGTGAACCCGCCTCCCCCTCCTACCCGATTGCACTTTCAAGTCGTAATCATCGACATAATCTCATTGCATAAATTGATGACTTGTAGATGCTATACGGGAAGGGGCTTCTTCTGAAAATTAAATATCGTTGATGAATTTATTTCGCGATGTTGCTTCCTGCTATCCACTCGTAGCCAATCTTGTTGAAAATTCTTGCCTTCAATCGATAATCAACACAATTTGATCAGATAGCAGGCATCGGCACAAAACCTCATGGTTTGTGGCAAGAATTTGATTGACAGGGCAGACCGCACTTTCCTATAGTTTGTTAATGCTGAGGCAAGCTCTTATCAAAATAGACACGGCCTGTACTTTTGCCGGATCGAGCAATTATTTTAGCGGGGGGTTGGAATAGTAAATGCAAATTCCTGATCGCATCCCCTCGGTTTATTTTGACCGCGTGCTGTTGGTTAT